>JAJPJA010000033.1 GCA_021324455.1 Pseudomonadota bacterium
TACAGCAGGTGATTCCGAGCGCCACCTGGGGCAACTCCCAGATTGGCGTGCGTCTGCATACGCTGGTCGAGAACGCCGAAGTCACGGCCTTCTACCTGTGGAACCACGACTACAACCCAGTGGCGCGCATCAACAATCGCGTGGTAACGCCGATCATTCCGGGCGCGCTGTTCCTGCGCCGCACTGACCTGTTCTATCCGCAGTACCAGGCGGTCGGCTTCACCGTGAACCGGCCGATTTACCTGCCCGGCGCGCTGGCTCAGTTGCCGTTCGTGATCCGGGCCGAGACGCTGTACAAGAACCACGACGCGTTCAACACCTTGGCGATTCCGGGGACTCCGGCGACGGGTTTTGGTGGAATCGGAGTGCGCAACTTCTCCCCCGACGGTGTCACGCGTTCCGACACGCTGCTGTGGCTGTTCGCGCTTGACCTCGACTCCGCCTATACGCCGTGGTTGACCACCACCGGCAACCTGACGGCTAACTTCGAGGCGATGGGCACCACGATCCTCAGCTACAGCAACCGGATGCAGGGTGCGGCGGGCTTCTTCGAGCACGCCTATCACAACGACGTCAACCTGCTCGGCAGCGTCAGCACGAGCTGGTGGTGGGGGGCCATAGCTCCGGGCTGGACCACGATTTTCAATCCGGACGGCCTGACCTTCCTGTCCTTCCCGAGCATCCAGCTCACACCGCCGTGGACCAACAAGTACTTCGTGAAGCTGGAGTGGGTGGACGTGCAGGGCACCAACAAGTTCGGACTTGACGGCGGAGTGTTCAAAGGCAAGGATCTTATATTCGCCCAATTCCAGTACAACTTCTCGCTGCTTTAGAAACTGAATCAGGTCTCGCGCGTTAGGTGCTTTACCCCGCTTGAACGCGCTCGGCAGCCGGGCGGCCTTACCCCCCGCCCGGCTGCCACCCTTCGCTTCAAATTGCATTCGGCGCGTTCTCTTGACTTCATCTATTGGTTTAGACTTTAGTTGCCGTCGGGGTAATGGGACGGTGTCGGCCGCTGAAGGAGAAAGACGGGGTTCGCACGATAAGCGTCAACGCCTGCTGGAAGCCGCGGGCGAAGTGTTTGCGCAGCGCGGTTTCAAAGCGGCGACCATTCAGGAAATTTCGCAGCGCGCCGGCGCGAACATCGCCAGCGTAAATTACCATTTCCGCGACAAGGAGACGCTTTATCGCGAAGTTTTTCGCTATGCGTTGGAACAAAGCCAGGAGCGATACGTCTCTTATCCCGTGGATAGTTCGGAACGCCGGCCCGCCCACAAACTGAAGCTGGAACTGCGCCGCTACCTCGACGTCATGTTCTCGCAGGAACGGGCGCCGTGGCAGGCGATGATGTTCTTTCGCGAGATGCTCGAGCCCAGCGACGTTTTCAACTCCCTGGTCGAGGAGCGGATGCGCCCATACCAGGAGCTGATCGAATCGATGATTCGCGATGTGGTCGGTCCTCAGGTCGAGCAGAATCTGATCCGCTTTTCCGCCTTCGCCGCCATCTCATTCTGCGGCTCCTTCCGCACCCTTCAGAACTATCTGAAGCAGCTCTTTCCCGACGGACGCGTCAGCGCCGAGTCGAGCGACGAGCTGGCCGAACTGATCACGAGGTTCGTTCTGGGCGGCACCCGCGCGCTCAAGCTTCCCCTCAAGTGACGCGGCCGCGGCGTCCCCGGGTGCGCCGCTGGGCGCAGGCTTGATGCCGCCGGCAATATCGGCTGAACTTCTTGTTCGCACATCTTAATGGAGGTGCAGGGATGCCGAGGCGCGAAATGCCGATTTCCCGATGGTGGCTGCAGGGCGCCATTCTCACCTATCTGGTGGGTTTCTGTATCCTGGGGATTCTCGCCTATTTGGCCTATCAGGAGCAGCCGCCGCTGCCCGTTCGGGTTACCGGAGCGGGCGGAGAAACCCTGATGAAGCGCGCCGACATCGTGGACGGGATGAATGTGTTCGAGCGCTACGGCATGATGGAGTACGGAACGATTTACGGCCACGGCGCCTATCTGGGTCCCGATTTCACCGCCGACTATCTTCATCGCGAGGCTCAATTCCTGGTGGATCGCTACCGGTCGAGCGCCGGCGCACCGATGGCCACGGTGCGCGCCGCCGCCGAACTGCATGCCAACACCTATGATCCCGCCACCGGCATCCTGCGCTGGAGTCAGGCGCGGGCCGATGCTCATCGAGCGCTGCTGAATTACTATCGCCAGATGTTTTCCGCCGGGCGTGCGGCGGCGGGCTTGCAGGCGCGCTCGATCGCCAATCCGCAGGACATCGACAAGATGACCGACTTTTTCGCCTGGACGGCGTGGACGGCGGCGGCCAATCGGCCCGGATATTCCTACTCCTATACCAACAACTGGCCGCCCGAGCCGTTGGCCGGCAATCAGGTCACCGCGGACGCGGTCACGTGGAGCGCCATTTCGATCGTTTTCCTGCTGGGCGGCGCCGGTTTGGTGCTGTTTTTTTTCGGCCGCTACGACTGGCTGGGATGGACGGCGGAGCATCGCCCGCTGCGCTTTGTGGCGGTGGACGAGTTCGCGCCCACTCCGGCGCAGCGCGCGGTGGTGTGGTTCCTGCTGGTATCCTCGCTGTTATTCCTGATTCAGACCCTGGTGGGCGGTTTGGCGGCGCATTACCGGGCCGAGCCGGCCAATTTTTTCGGCCTCGATATATCCACCGTGCTGCCTTATAACGTGGTCCGCACCTGGCACGTGCAGCTGGCGATTTTCTGGGTCGCGGCGTCTTACCTCGCCACCGGCATCTTTATCGCGCCGATTATCAGCGGACGCGAACCGCGCGGCCAGTTCGCCCTGACCATTATCCTGCTGATCGCCGTGGCGATCGTAATATTCGGCTCTCTGGCCGGCGAGTACGCCAGCATCCGCGGATGGCTGCATCGGGGATGGTTCTGGATCGGGGATCAGGGTTTCGAGTACCTCGATTTGGGCCGGCTGTGGCAGATAGGCCTGGTTGCCGGTCTGGCGCTGTGGGTGTTTATCCTGTGGCGCGGGCTTAAGGGGGCGCTGGACGCGCAGCGCCATGGGAATCTGCCCTGGATGCTGTTTTACGCGGCGCTGGCGATTCCCGCGTTTTACGCCGTCGGCCTGCTGGTCAATCCGCGCGGCGGCTTTGCAATTACCGACTTCTGGCGCTTCTGGGTCGTGCATCTTTGGGTCGAGGACTTCCTCGAACTGTTCACCACCGTGGTGGTGGCCTATCTCTTTGTTCTGCTCGGCATGGTATCGGAGCGCACCGCGTTGCGGGTGATTTATCTTGACATTGTGCTGTATTCGATGGGCGGTGTGGTGGGCACCATGCATCATTTGTATTTCAGCGGGATGCCGGCCGCGCATATGGCGCTGGGCGCGGCGTTCTCCGCGATGGAAGTGATTCCGCTGCTGATGCTGACGCTGGAGGCGTGGGCCTTTATCCGCTCGGGCGGCCAGAGCACCATGGGCGCCGCCCATCCGCATCGCTGGGCGGTATGGTTTCTGATCGCGACCGGCTTCTGGAATTTTCTGGGTGCCGGAGTGTTCGGCTTCGTAATCAATCTTCCGGTCGTCAGCTACTACGAAATCGGAACCGGACTGACGGCCAATCACGCGCACACCTCGATGATGGGTGTGTATGGGATGCTGGCGATCGGACTGCTGCTGTTCTGTCTGCGCTACCTGATGCGGCCGCAGGCGTGGAGCGATCGCGCCGCGCAAATCTCTTTCATTTCACTCAACGCGGGGCTTGGTTGGATGGCGTTCTGCAACCTGTTCCCGGTCGGAATTGTCCAGCTTTATGACGCGGTCGCGATCGGCTACTGGCATGCGCGCACGCCCCAATTCATCGCCTCACCGTGGGTGCACGTTCTTGAATGGCTGCGCCTGCCGGGCGACGCCCTGTTCATTGCCGGCGGAGCGGTGCCTGTGCTTTATCTGTGCGTGCTGGCGCTGCGCCATCCCAATCCGCGGCGCGCCGGCGAACTGGCCGCAGGTGCGCGTCTGTTCACGGTCGAGCGCGCCGCCTGAGATGCGCGATCGGGCGAAGCGGCGCATCGGTGCGATCCGGGCAAAGCCGGAACTTCTTTTGTCTTTCTTGATTGAATTTTCAATTATATCTGGCAATAAGCGGATTGAGGCGCCGGCCGACTGAATACAAAGTAAATTATAGCTGCATTACATATTGATGAGCTTATGCCCATTGATGAGCTTCGGCCGGATAAAAAAAATTGACGCGACATTTTGGAATGTGTTACCGACCCTGCCATGCTAGGCTTTATAGTCTTGATTCCGGCTAACGGCCGTAGCCGTCGGTAACGGGCCGCGGTACGCCGCGGCGATGCGCCCTCGGGTCCGCAGACGCGCGTCTGGCCGCAGGGAAAGGAACGCAGGACATTGCTCGCGCAATCAGGCTTGACCGACCTCCTCAGAAATCAGACCAAACAGTTACACGCGCAGTGGATGGCCGAACTGGCGGCGGGGCTGCGCGCCGATTCCAGGATCGGCGCCACCGAGTTGTCGGAACAAACCGGCGAGTTTTTGCGCATCCTGTCCGAGGCGGCGCGCGAGGGCGTGTGGGACGGGCCGCAATCGCCGCAGCTGCGGCCGGTGCTCTCTTTCCTGGATGAGGTTTCGCGCTCGCGCGCAATCAGGGGTTTTACTCCTGAAGAAACCGCCACCTTTGTCTTTTCGCTTAAAAGGCCGGTGTTCGACCACTTGCGGCGCCGCTTCGAAGCCGACCCCAAAACCCTCGCCGATGCCCTGTGGACCGCCACCGAATTGATCGACAGTCTTGGAATTCACACCTTCAAGGCCTATCAGCGGACGCGAGAAGAGGTGATCAATCGCCAGCGCACCGAGATGCTTGAACTTTCCACTCCGGTGGTCAAGCTGTGGGAAGGAATTCTGGCGCTGCCGATGATCGGCACGGTCGACAGCGCCCGCGCGCAGACCGTGATGGAATCGCTGCTGGAGCGGATTATCGAAACCGGCTCCACCATCGCCATCATCGATATCACCGGCGTTCCAACCGTCGATACCCTGGTCGCGCAGCATCTGCTCAAGACCGTCGCCGCCATACGGTTGATGGGCGCGGAATGCATCATCAGCGGAATCCGTCCGCAAATCGCTCAGACCATCGTTCAACTGGGTATCACGCTCGAAGGCGTCACCACCCGCGCCACTCTGGCTGACGCGCTGGCGTTGGCGCTGCGCCGTTCCGGTCAAACCATAGCCGGAACCAGGCCGTCGTAGGGCGGGCCGTATGGAACGGATTCCAATTCTCCGCATGGGGAAGTTTCTTCTGATTACAATCCAGGTCGACATGCATGACACCACCGCGCTGGCGCTGCAGGACGATCTGATGGCAAAGATCGCGCGGTCCGGAGCGCGCGGCGTGCTGATCGATATCTCCGCTCTCGACGTGGTCGATTCCTACATCGGACGGATGATTGCCGATATTTCGATGATGTCGAAATTGCTGCATGCCCGCACCGTGCTGGTCGGGATGCGTCCCGCGGTCGCGATTACGCTGGTCGAATTGGGGCTTTCACTGCGCGGGGTGAAGACCGCTCTGGATGTGGAAAAGGGCATGGAGCTGCTGGCCGCTGCCTTAGAGGACGGTGATGCCGCCGATCAGGACTGATTGGGTGGAGGTTCGCGCGGAGTCCGATATAGTGCACGCTCGTCAACTCGTGCGCAGGCTGTCTTCGGAGATGGGTTTCAGACTGGTGGACCAGACTAAACTGGTGACGGCGGCGAGCGAGTTGGCACGCAACACCGTGGTGCATGGCGGGGGCGGCCGGCTCAGTTGGGAATGCATTGCGGAGGAGGGTAGGGAGGGCATCCGCCTTACCTTTCACGACTGCGGCCCGGGTATCGCCGACGTCCAGCTGGCGCTCAAGGACGGCTGGAGCACCGGCAAGGGATTGGGGATGGGTCTTTCCGGCACCAAACGGCTGGTCAACGAGTTCGAAATCGAATCCCGGCCTGGACGCGGGACGCGGGTTACAATAACCAAATGGAAATGAACCCCCGTTTTTTGCGCAGGTAGTGCCGGATGATTCCCCAACTGCATCCAATCGACCTGCACGACAGCAGCCAAATCGGAGAGGCGCGCCGGATGGCGATGCGTGCCGCGCATTGCGCCGGTATGGGAGAGACCGATTGCGGCCGGGTTTCAATCATCGCCACCGAGCTGGCCAGCAACGTAATCAGGCATGGCCAGGGCGGGGAAATCCTGCTCGGAGCGGCGGCGGACCAGACGCGTCCCGCCATCGAGCTAATCGCCATCGATCGCGGTCCGGGCATACGCGATTTGGGCCGATGCATGACGGACGGCTATTCATCGGGCGCATCTTTGGGCCAGGGGCTGGGCGCCATCGGGCGGCTTTCAGACGCGATGGACGTCTACTCGGGGCCCGGACGCGGCGCCGCCATTTATGCTCGGATCGAGGCCGCCGCGCGCGGCGCCCCCGCATCGCAGCAGACACCGTCCTCGCAGACACCGTCCTCATGGTTCTCAATCCGCGTGCCGGCGTTCGGAGAGGTGGAATGCGGCGACGATTGCCGGGTGGCGGCCGGCCACAACCGGATCGCGGCCGCGGTCGCCGACGGACTCGGACATGGGCCATTGGCCGCCAAAGCCGCCCTTCAATCCATGCTGGTGTTCGAGCAGTCGCCCTTCAGCCCGCCCGACCTCTACCTCAAAATGGCGCATCAGGCGCTGCATTCGACGCGCGGGGCGGCGGTGGCTTGCGCGCGCGTGGATTACGATCGCGGCACCATGATTTACGCTGGAATCGGCAACATCAGCTCCAGCATCATCGATAACCATTCGCATCAGGGAAGAAGTTTGCCCTCCTACAACGGCACCGTGGGCCTTCAGATCGGCCAGGTGCGTCAGTTTGAATATCCGGTGCGCGCCGGCGACCTGCTGGTGATGCATTCCGACGGTCTTACCGCGCGCTGGAAGCCCTCGGATTACCCCGGTCTATGGAGCCGCATCCCGGCCCTGGTCGCGGCGGTGCTCTATCGGGACCTCAACCGCAAGCGCGATGACGCGACGGTGCTGGTGGTAAGGTTGCAATGAATTCCCATGGTAAAGATCGGGAGCAGGCGGAGGAGGACCTGCGGAGTCTGCGCGAGGAGCGCGAGCTGCTCGAGGCCGAGTTGGCCCGCCGCGGCGAAGAGGTCAAGGCGCTGCGCGAGGAGCTGGACGAAACCAATCGCGGCGTGGTCGCGCTGTACGCCGAACTCGACGACAAGGCCGCCGCCCTGCGCGAAGTATCTGAACTCAAGAGCCGCTTTCTTTCGTATATGAGCCACGAGTTTCGCACCCCGTTGGGCGCGATTCGCAGCATGACCCAACTGCTGCTCAATCGAATGGACGGGGAATTGACGCCGGAGCAGGAAAAGCAGGTCGATTTCATTCAGAGCTCCGCGCTCGAACTCACCGATATGGTCAACGACCTGCTCGACCTGGCCAAGATCGAAGCCGGCCGTATTTCAATCTCTCCCGCGTGGTTCGATATGGTGGACTTGTTTGCGGCGCTGCGCGGGATGTTCAAGCCAATCGTGATCAACACCGCGGTTTCGCTGATCTTCGAAGAACCGGCCGGTGTTCCGCGCATTTACTCCGACGACAAGCGGCTGTCGCAGATTTTGCGCAACTTTATTTCCAACGCACTCAAGTTCACGCTCCGGGGTGCGGTGCGGGTGAGCGCTCAATGCGCCACGCCCGGATGGGTGACTTTTGCCGTTGCCGATACCGGAATCGGAATCGCCCCTGAGCATTTGGACGTGCTGTTTTCCGACTTCGTCCAGATCGAGTCGCCGGTGCAAAAGCGATGGCGCGGCACCGGACTTGGCCTGTCATTAAGTAAAAAACTGGCCGCGTTGCTCGGCGGGAGCGTCGCGGTGGTGAGCGAAGTGGGCCGCGGTTCCACCTTCTCGCTGACCATTCCGGTGCGGCTCGACGCCGCCCCGGGCGAACTTGAGGCGGCCGATCCGCAGCCGCCCAAAAGCGCCGGCCTATCTGCGCAAGGCGGCCAACGGCCATAAGGCGAAGAATAAATAGAGTGCAAGATGGCTGCGATATCCGCTGAAACTTGCGCACGGGTGCTGGTGGTTGACGACAACCCCGCCACCCTCTACTCGACCGCGCGCGTGCTGCGCTCCGCCCATTTCGAGGTAACCGAGGCGGCCACCGGACAGGACGCGTTGGAGCTCGCGTTGCAGGGTACAGACCTGATGATGCTCGACGTCAACCTGCCCGATATTCACGGTTTCGATGTCTGCCGGCGGTTGCGCAGCGACCCGCGCACCGTGCTGTTGCCGATCATTCATCTGTCAGCCACCTTCGTCAAAGAGAGCGACAAGGCGCAGGGCATGAACGCCGGCAGCGACGGCTATCTGACCCATCCGGTCGAACCCCCGGTCCTGATCGCCACCGTCAACGCTTTTCTGCGCGCCCGCAGGGCGGAGCAGCAACTGCGCGAAAGCGAGGGCAAATTCCGGGAGGTGTTCGAAAACGCGCAAAATGGAATCGTAATCCTCGACCGTAATCTGCATTTCATCGAGGTCAATCCGGCTTTGTGCCGGATCCTGAACCGGTCGCGCGAGGAGCTGCTCGGCAGTCCCATGCTGGCTTTGGCCGGCGCCGGGTACGGGGGCAAGCCCGCACGCCTGGCCCAGGCTGTGGCCAATGGCTCGCGGTGGAACGGAAGACTTTCGCTGACGCGGCCCAACGGCTCCGAGGCGCATCTGGAGTGGCATATCTCAGCCAACCGCGACCATGCGGTGGGCGTTGCCACCGACATTTCCGACCGCGTGGATTTGGAGCACCGCCGCCGTGAGCTGCTCGCCGACGAACGGGTGGCCCGCGCCGAAGCCGAGCGCGCCAACCGGCTCAAGGACGAATTCCTAAGCAACGTGTCGCACGAGTTGCGTACTCCGCTTAACGCCATCCTGCTGTACGCAACGTCGCTCCAGGAACATCTGGAAAAGAAGGATCAGCTCCTGCGCGGCCTGCAGGCGATCGAGCGCAACGCCCGGATGCAGGCGCAGCTCGTCTCCGACCTGCTCGACATCTCCCGCATCACATCCGGCACTCTGAACCTTGACCTCCAGCCCACCGACCTCGCCGCGGTCATCAGTTCGTCGCTCGAAGCAGTGGTGCCGGGAGCGGTGGCCAGGGAAATCGAGCTGCGGACGGTTGTCGACCCCGAACTTGGACCGGTGTGGGGCGACCCCGCACGCCTGCGGCAGATTGTCTGGAACCTGGTCAGCAACGCCATCAAGTTCACCCAGCGCGGCGGACGTGTCGAGGTGAAGCTGCGCGGTGAGGGCAATCAGGCGGTCATGACCGTTGCCGACAACGGCCAGGGGATCAAGCCCGACCTGATGCCTTATCTGTTCCAACGGTTCCGTCAGGGCGAGCCGCAAAGCGCCCGCTCGCGCAGTGGACTGGGTTTGGGCCTGGCCATCGTCAGGCATCTGACCGAACTGCATAACGGCAGCGTCGAGGCGGCAAGTGAAGGGCAGGGGCGCGGCGCTGTTTTCACGGTCCGCCTGCCGCTCGCGGCCGCTTCGGACAGCCCGCAGGTGGCCGCCGCGGTATCCGCACCTCCCGCCGCTACCGGCGCCAGAGAACTTCAGATTTTGCGCGGAATTCGTGTGCTAATCGTTGATGACGACGCCGATAGCTGCAACGTTATGGCGCGAATACTGGAACGGTCAGGGGCCGCGGTCTCCAGCGCGGTATCCGCCGATTCGGCGCTGGCGAAATTGGCCGAATTCGCGCCGCAGGTGCTGGTCAGCGACGTCGCGATGCCGTCGCGCGACGGTTTCTCCCTGATCCGGGAGATTCGCCAGCGCGGCCACACCCATCAGACGCTTCCCGCTATTGCGTTGACTGCGCTGTCGCGCCCGGAGGATCGGCGTCGTGCCCTGCTGGCCGGCTTCCAATCCCATCTGGCCAAGCCGATTAATGGGGACGAGTTGGTGGCCGCAATTGCCGCGCTGGTTGGCCGCACCGGCGGCCGGTTCGAGCAATCGAAAAGCTGAACCGACAGGCGTCCCGCCGGTCATCGTCGCGCCAGCTTGACTTCCGCCGCTTTCCCAACACCCGGGGATCGGACGGAGCTTTACCCTTTTTGCCCGCGTAAAAATTCCCTTGTATCGGGGCATCGGTTCTCCTCTCTCCGCCCTCAGGACTGGAAATAACGCGTTATTTCAGCGCTTTCGCACCTCCGCCGTTCGGCGCAGCAGTTGCACAGTCTGGGTCCGGATTGGACAGCCATGAACCTTGGAGGAGAAGGCTTCATGAACGAATTCATGACGGATTTGAAAAAAATCAAAGAGCAGGCGCGCAAGGACATGGAACAGGGCGCCGTTACCGACCATTACAAGGCCGACCGCGAGGCGGTAATCAAAGTCCTCAACGACGTGCTGGCCACGGAGCTGGTGTGCGTGCTGCGCTACCAACGCCATTATCACATGGCCTACGGCATCAACTCCGACGCCGTCAAGGAGGAGTTTTTGCAGCACGCCAGGCAGGAACAGGAGCATGCCGACTGGGTCGCCACCCGCATCACGCAGCTCAACGGCGCGCCCAACTTCAATCCCGAAGGGCTGGCCGCCCGCAGCCATTCCGAATACGCCGAAGGCCGCGACCTGGTCAGCATGATCAAGGAAGACCTGTTCGCCGAACGTATCGCGATCGAGACCTACAGCGAGATCGTGCGCTGGCTGGGCGACAAGGACCCCACCACCCGGCGTTTGATGGAAGACATCCTCAAGATTGAAGAGGAACACGCCGAGGATATGAAGACGCTGTTGCAGAAAACCGCATGAGAGCGGCACATGTCTGCGCCGGCGCTGAAGCACTCATCGATTTGGTGTGAAACCGCAAGCGATTTCCCGCGCGGCGGAGATAATCGTGGTTTGGTCGCCGGCGGACCGCGGCAGGTCCGGCGCCGGCGTAAGGAGACTCGCGATGCCGGAATTTCAGTCTGAACGCGCCGCGGTGATTCTGGCCGGCGGCGACGGCACGCGCCTGTCCGCGCTCAGCCGTGAAATTTTTGGCGAGGAGATTCCCAAACAATTTTGCCGCTTCTGGGGCCGCGATACGCTGCTCGAGCGGACCCGCCGGCGCGCCGCGCTGCTGATCGAGCCAGCGCGCACCCTGACCGTCCTGACCGCCAGCCACGCCCGCTTTTATCGCCCGATGCTGGAAACGATGAGCGGCGAGTTGCCGCTGGTGCAGCCGTCCAATCGCGGCACCGCGCCGGCTATCCTTTACGCCCTGATGCGGCTCAAGAAGATCAATCCCAACTGTTCGGTGGCGATGTTCCCCTCCGACCATTTTGTCGACGATGAGCGCGAGTTTATGCGCCACGTCGAGGCGGCTTTTCGCGCCGCCGACGCGCGTCCGGAAGAAACCATTTTGCTGGGAGTCGAACCGGCCGAAGCCGACCCCCAGTACGGATGGATCGAGCCGGGGCATTTTCTGGCCAACGAATGCGAACCGGTGCGCCAGGTGCGGCGCTTCTGGGAGAAACCGCCGGCCCAGATGGCGCGGCGTCTGATGTGGGGCGGATGCCTGTGGAACACCTTCGTCATCGTTGCACGGCTTTCCACCTTTCTGGGCCTGTTCCTGATCGCGATGCCGCAGTTGTACGAGGCGTTTCGCGCGGTCGAGGCCGATCTCGGCGCGCCCGCCGAAGCAGGCCGCATGCGCCGGCTCTATGAGCGCATCCGTCCCTCCAACTTCTCCGAAGAGGTGCTGGTCAAGTGTCCGTTCAATCTGGCCGTGCTGGAGCTCAACGGGGTCGAATGGAGGGATTTGGGCGAGCCGCGCCAGGTCAGACCGCTGCTTAAGGCGCGCCCGCCGCTGACCCCCTGGCCAAACACCTGCATTGCGCGCAAGCCCCAATTCGGAAGCGGCAGCGCCGGCAGCCTGTGACGGATAACCCTCAGCGCGATCCTGTCATCGCTCGCTGTCGCGATTGGCTTCTGTCGTTCCCAGGCATTGCTGGTGTCCGCAATGGCAATCGGTGGCGCCCTCGTCGGCGAGGTCCGATTGGCATTCAGGGGAACAGAATTGCTGTCCCAATTCGGTCTGGCAGGTACACGGTTGATGGCGGCATTTCATCGCGGCGCTCTCCTCGCTGCCAATCTTAACATCAAGCCGGATTCGATCATGCCGAAAAGCGCGGCGGAAAATTTCCGCGGCCGGATTGTTTGCAGCAGGCCGCGGGTTAAAGTATTCCAGATATCGAGCGGCGCCGGGCGCAATCGGCGGGATGCGGCAGGCCGTCGCTTACGCATCCGCTGCGGCAAACAAGCTGTGAGGAACAATCGTGGAATATCGTAATCTGGGCAATTCCGGGCTCAAGGTCTCCAGTGTTGGTCTGGGATGCAACAACTTCGGGATGAGGATCGACGCCGAAGCGGCGCGCGCTGTGGTGGCGCGCGCAATCGACGAGGGTATTACGCTGTTTGACACCGCCGACATCTACGGCGGACGCGGCGCGTCGGAGGAGATGCTCGGCAAGGCGCTGGGCGATCAGCGCCACAATGTGATTGTCGCGACCAAGTTCGGGATGCCCTTTGGCAAGGGGCCGTACCTGCGCGGCGGCTCGCGCCGTCACATGTTCACCCAGGTCGAGGGCAGTTTGAAGCGGCTCAACACCGACTATATCGACCTCTACCAGATCCATCAACCCGATCCGGAAACCCCGCAGGAGGAGACGCTGGAGGCGCTCACTGACCTGGTCCGCGCGGGCAAGGTGCGCTACATCGGATGCTCGAATTTCGCGGCGTGGGAGCTGGTCGAGGCGATGTGGGTATCGGAGCGCAGGAAACTGGCTCCCTACATTTCGGCGCAGAACGAATACAGTTTGCTGGAGCGGTCGGTGGAAAAGGAGCTGCTTCCCGCATGCCGCCGTTTCGGCGTCGGCATCCTGCCCTACTTTCCCCTCGCCAGCGGGCTTTTGACCGGCAAGTACACCCGCGGTGTGGAGCCGCCCAAAGACACCCGCTTCGGCGCCATGAAGCAGCTCGCCGAACGCTACGGAACCGAAGCTAACTGGAAAAGAATCGAGCAGCTCGCGGAGTTCGCCCGCACCCGCGGCCACAGTATGCTGGAGTTGGCGATGAGCTGGCTGGCGTCCAATCCATGCGTGTCGAGCGTAATCGCGGGCGCGACCAAGCCGGAGCAGGTGGCGTCCAATGCCAAAGCCGCCGACTGGAAAATGACGGCGGAGGAACTGACCGAAATCGACAGGATTCTGAAGCAGTGAAATCCGCCGTCGATTGGCCGCGGTGAAGCGGCGTCCGCAATCCATCAAGTCCGGTTTCCGCGGTGCGGGCCGGGGCCCGCACCGCGGAGCACAATTCAGCGCCAAATCGCTCCCAGTCCGGGGAGGACTTCCGTGCCCTCCTTAAGCACCGCCTGAAGCTGGCCGGGTTCCAGGCCCAGAGCCGCCAATATCGTCGGCGCGACCTGCATGTTGGTGACCGGCGTTGTCACTGTTGAGGATTCAAGTCTCGGATTGCTTAACAGCAGGATGGTATTGGTATCGTCGTGAGCGAAGCCGCCGTGCTCCGCAACCTTCTTTTTGCCGCCGGTATAAACCACGCCGGCATTGGTGACCACGGCGATATCCGGCACGCGCGGGTCGCCGTCGGGCGGCAAACCCGGAATGCCAAAAAGCTCTGCGATACCGGGACCGCTCAGGATCTCTCCGATACCGGCGCTGTTGGCCGAAGCCGGCAGCGCCGCCGAGGCGGTTTCGAGCAGCGACACTGCCGCCGCGGTCTTGCCGGAATCTGACAGCCACAGCAGCGACACGTCGTCCTCGGTGGGTCCGATCTGGTTCAGCTCCGAATCCGGCAGATAGCTGCTGCCCAGGATGGCCGAGGGCGCTTCACCCCCGTTATCTGCCGGGATACGCAGCAAGCGGTTGATGTCGATGGGCGACTGCCCGTGCTTGGCCGCGATCACAATCAAGGTGCTTTTCAGCAGCCCCTGCTTCTTGAGCTCCTCAACCATCAGACCGATGGAGGTATCCGCGTATTCGATTTCGCTCAGCAGCGACCGGCTGGGGGTGCCAATCGAGTCGGTGTAGCCGCCCGCCTTGCTGTAACCGGAAGGCAGCGAACCATGCTGATAGATCAGCTTTTGGCCGACGCTGACCGCCTGGAAGTTCATCCCGAAAATCGACGGCACCGGAGCCGGCGCGCTCCTGTTGTGGGTTCTGCCGTCGATCTGGTTGAGGATTCCCTGCACCTTGAGATTGTCGTAGCACTGAATGTTCTGAAAGCTCCCGGTATAGTCGTCGTGAGCGGTAACCGCGGCCTGATCCGGCAACGGACTGCAGTTGACATCCCCGGGCATCGTGCTCAGCGGGATGAAATTGGCCGAGTCCGAGTTGATTTCCGGGGCGTAGAAATCATCGAGAGCGGAGCGGTTGCCCGGACCCGCGACGGCGATGTAAGCCGGATGCTTGTCTTCCCACGCTGTGTACCCGCCGGCTTTGTGTATCACGCCGAAAATCGTGTTGGTGCGTACGAAATCGTTGGGATAAACCGGATTGCAGTTATCGAAGGGGTCGCGCGGCAGCCTGGTCGCGTCGATCGAATTAACGCCGCCATCGCCGCTGGGCGCGCCGCCGTTGAGCCTGCTCTGATCCAGATCGATTCCCTCTTCATACTCGGTTCGGGTGCCGTTGGCCACCTTCTTTTTGCAGCTGCCGCCCAGCAATCCGTTGCCGGTCGTGTTCTGAGGCGGCGCCAGCACGCGGTCATAGGCGACATCATAGTAAGCGCCCACCGTGCGCGGCGTCCCGCCCGTCACCAGCGCCATCAGACCCGGAAAGGAGTCCGATGGACGAGAAGTTGAAGCCTCAAGATAGTTGACGCCGTGATTGCGCAAGCCGGCCAGAGTCGGACAATAGGGCTTGCCGCCGTTTACCCCGCTCAGACCGTTTGCACAGTTCAGCAGATCGACCGCGTGCATGCCGTCGATGCTTATCAGGAGCACGTGGCTGATTCCCGAGCGGCCGGCCAAAATGGCGTCCTCCGCATCAGCATAGGGCGCAGCTAATGCGCCGATTGTGAGGAAAATGCAGGTCAGTGCGGTGAAAGATCGCTTTCGGCTCATAGAATGGGTCTCCTTTCCCGAAAGCGAGCTTTAGCGAATCAGAATTTGCGCTGCATGAAACGCAGATTAAGCTTTGATTGCGGCGCAGATCTTTTGCGGCCGGCGAGGTTCCACCGCGGACATCGCGCGCCGGCCATTGCCGGTGGCCGCGCTTAACGCTATCCTGCCGCTTGAACGCTCGCTCAGGAGAATCGAAGATGCCGGGGAAATCGAAGACCGCGGAGATTCGCAGCCGCCTGACCCATCCGGTAATCGATTCGGACGGCCATTTCATCGAATACCTCCCGGCGGTTACCGATTACCTGGTCAAGGCCGGCGGCAGAAAAGCTCTGGACGATTTCGGCGCCGCCTTCAGCAAAACCTTTCTGTCCTCCGAATGGCACGATCTGACGCCCAGTGAGCGCCGGGAAGTATGGGCGAAGCGGCCGCCGTTTTACGGCAGCCCGGCCAAAAATACCCTGGACCTTGCGACCGCGCTGTTTCCCGATCTGCTCTATGAGCGGCTGGATGAAATCGGGCTGGACTTCGCGGTGCTTTATCCCAGCCTTGCCATCGGCGTGCAGACGTTTGTCGACGACGACATCCGCCGGCTCGCCTGCCGTGCGCTGAACGATTTTTATGCCGACATGTTCATGGACCATGGCGACCGGATCACTCCGGTGGCGGTCATTCCGATGAACACGCCGCAGGAAGCGATCGACGAGCTTGAATACGCGGTGGCACAGCGCGGGATGCGCGTGGTGATGCTGCCCAGCACCATCCGCCGGCCCATCGCGGCCGCCGCCAAAAAATACCCGGAGATGGCGCGGTATGCGTTCCGCCTCGACACCTACGGAATTGACAGCGAGTACGATTACGATCCGGTATGGGCGAAATGCCGCGAACTGAAAGTGGTGCCTACCTTTCACGGGCCGGGGGAAGGATGGGGCAGCCGCACCTCCATCTCCAATTATGTCTACAACCACATGGGCCATTTCGCCGCGGCCAATGACGCGGTGTGCAAATCGCTGTTTTTGGGCGGCGTGACCCGGCGCTTTCCCGAACTCAAATTCCTGTTCCTCGAAGGCGGCGTGGGTTGGGCGCGCACCCTGCTGGGCGACATCAAGGGCCATTGGCAGAAGCGCAACCGCGACGCCGTCTATTCCTACGATCCGCGCCAGATTGACCGCGAGCAGTTCACCGCCCTGTTCCAGCGCTACGCCGGCCGGATGTTCCGCGAGATGCCCGCGGGGACCGAGGCCGCGATCTTTCCGGCGCGCGCCGAGGATCCGGCCTGCGTCGACGACTTTGTCCATTGCGGTATCCAACGCAAGCAGGACATCCGCGACCTGTTCGTGCCTTCATTCTATTTCGGATGCGAGGCCGACGACCCCGTCACCTCTTCCGCTTTTGACGTCAGGCGCAACCCCTTCAAAGCAAAACTGAACGTCGTGTTCGGCTCCGACATCGGCCATTTCGACGTCCCCGATATGATCGAGGTCCTGCCCGAAGCTTACGAGATGGTGGAAGAGGAGATGATCAGCGAAGACGAATTCGAGCAGTTCGTGTTTTCCAATGCGGTCAGGCTGTGGACCGCGGTCAACCCGGATTTCTTCAAGGGCACGGCGGTGGAGAGTGCGGCCAGCCGGCTGCTCAGCGGGAACTGACGCTTCGTGTCCCGAGGTGTAAAGACATGAGCGAGCATGCCTCCCCCATGGCATCGCCCGCCGGCCTATCCGGCCTGCGGCGGAACTTCGATCCCGGCGACCCCGGATTCCATGCCGATCCCCAGGCCTACTATCGGGCGCTGCTGGCCGGCCCGCCCGTACAGGTAGAGATGGGTACGCTCAGCACGGTGGTGTCGCGCTACGGCGACGCGCTGCAGGTGCTGCGCGATCCGAAGCGGTTCTCCAGCGTTATCCCGCTGCAGCCCGGCACTGAGCGGTTTCACATGTTCGGCGACGTCAAGAACCCGCTATGGACCGACCCGCCCGAGCATACCCGTTTCCGCCGGCTGACCGCGTCCAGCTTCGCGCCGCGCAAGATGGCGGCGTTGGAGCCGCGTGTGCGGGCGATGACCGGCAAGCTGCTCGGCCGCATCGATGGCGGGCGCGAGTTCGATTTGGTTGCCGAGTTCAGCAAGCGGCTGCCGCTTTATTTCATCACCGACCTGCTTGGCGTTCCCGAAAGCGATTTCGACACCCTGGTGCCGCTGGTGGAGTTTTCCTTCGTCCTCAACCAGCTCAAACCGGGCGCGCCGCTGCCAGCCGATTTCCTCGAATACGGCGCCCGGATTCGCGCCTACTTCGGCGGCCTGATGGATCAGCGCCGCCGCCGTCCGGGCGACGACCTGATCAGCAATGCCGTCGCGGCGCACGACGTTGAGGGCAAAATCAGCGACGACGAATTGTTCAGTCTCGTGATGGTCACGGTGTTGGGCGCGGTGCCGACCACCGCCGACATGATTTCCGCCGCCGTCTACCACCTGCTGACAAATCCCGCGCAACTCGCAATGGTCAGGCGCGACCCGGCGCTGGCCGCGGGCGCGGTGGAGGAAGCCTTGCGGCTGGATCCGCCGGTCCACACCACTATCCGTTTCTCCACGCAGGAATGCGAGGTCGGCGGCGTGCGCGTCGCGGCGCGGTCGCCGGTGTACGTGATTATGGGCGCCGCCAACCGCGATCCCGCTCATTTTCCCGATCCCGACCGTTGCGAGATTACGCGCAATCCCAACGATCACCTGAGCTTTGGCGAGGGCATCCATTTCTGCATCGGCGCAGCGCCGGCAAGGATCCAGGGCCGTCTGGCGGTTACGATGCTGCTTGAGCATTTCCCGCGGCTGCGGCTGGCCGACCCGCACTGGCGGCCTGTTTTCAAAGGCAGCACGATGGCCCGCGGCCTGAACGCATTACCCCTGCGCGCCGACTGATCGAGTGCGATCATTCAGGCAGGCCGCCCGGTTGCGATTCTGCTCTGGCGGCCGCAGCGCTAGCTTTCCGTGATAGACCGCGGTGACGACCGGCCGGTCGTCGATGACCCGGACTTCGTTGTCGAACGCAAACGCCGCCGCCGTCTCGATACAGTCCATCGAACTATTGTTGACAATGAAGTCACTGAAACAGATGACCATAAGAATCTCAGTTACAAGCCCGGTATCGGCATACCGCGAACGAGAGGGCACAAAGGCCGATCAAGCCTCTTCGAGCGGCGGCGGTGCAAGCATTCTCGCAAGCATGTAAACTCGCGCGCGTGGCCGCCTTTTTATCAGCGCTGCAATGCCGCCACGTATGCTTTCCAGTCCACGCCCAAACGCTTGGCCAGCGCGCGTTCGGCAGCCTGGGCGGCGTCGTGTTGGAAATGGTATGGCGCGGCCGGGTTGGCTCCCGGCTCCTCCTCCCCCTGATGCGACAGGTCGAAGGAATCCACCTGGGCCGCGGTGACGCCGGCGCCGCGGCACAGCATCGCCTCGATCAATTCGTGAACGAAAAGCAGCGTGGCGTAGCGCGGATCCTGCTGGCTAACCTCGCTGCTGACGCGTATTTCCAGGGTGTCGCCGTGCCATAGCCAGTCGCCCGCGGTGTCGTAACGCTGCTCCTTCTCCGGCACGAGGCGCAGCCGCACCTGCATATCGGGCGGGATACCCGGAACGGAATTCGAATTGCCCATTGCACCTCCCCCCAAAGCCGTATAGATGGGATGGCCCGCGATTTCGCGTGCGACCCGCGCCATAAGCGTGTAATCGACCGCAACCGCCGCCGCGAGAAGGATCAGCGCGGCGATGCGGGCCGCATGGGCTTTCAGCATCGCCGCCCAGCGCGATGCCCGACGCGTTCCTGGTCCTGGATCGCAGCATACCGCCGGACTCATTTCACAGGCCTCCAGTGAGGTGATTGGCCCGCCGCACTACTCGCGCCGTCGTCGCAAAGAACGTTGCAATCGTTTTATCCAAGACAAAACTCATCGCTTGATCCGGTCACCGGTTGAAGGCGCCAATAAATGCCGATCGATAAATCATAGTCAGCGATAAACATAATTTCAGAAGGCTTATTTCTGGGGCAGCAACCTAATCAACCGAACGGAGATGACCAGATCCGGATGCTTCTCGACGTGCCCGGTCAGAACGACGAAAGAGGTGCAGGCCCTTCCGCTTAGTTCGACCGTATATTTGGTCAATGTAAGCGGCTCGCAATCGCCGAATATCGTCCTTGCTTCACCTGAGAAGTGCTCTATAACTACAGAAACCGTGACGGTACCCTCGGAGGATAATTGGTAAGATCCTTCGATAAAATATTGGTTGTCACAGCCCAGGACTTTGCCTTGCCGTAGTAAGACGCATCCGTTGCCGCCAAGACTTGAGCCATATATCGCGTACCACAGGCCGTCCAGTTCAATGGAATCGGCTTTCGCGACTGGCAAGGCTTTTGAAAAGCGTTCTCGCGGCGCAGTTCTTCTGGCTTGGCTGCCGTTTGAAGCCACGGTTCCGGATATCTCCCGTTTAGATTTGGTCTTTCCCATTCATTGCTGGCCGGCGCGAGGCCTTACGCGTTCCTCCTGCTGGCCGGCAGCATGCCGCCGAACCCATCTCACTGGTCTCCCTTGATTGACCATCCCGAGCCGAACGGGTTTTTCGGACTGTCGGCCTGAAACGGGCTGCCGGCACCGTACGGATTGTTGACACTGTCGGCCGAATAGGGACTGCCATAGCGTCCGTAGGGATTGCTGATGGAATCCGGATCGTATGGATTCTTGCTCAGTTTGCCGCGATACTCTCCCGACTGGTTGTAGAGTTTGGGCGCGTCCGTGGTAAAGGGATTGTTCGCGCTTTGCGCGGAGTAGGGGCTGCCGAACGGGCCGTAGGGGTTGTTGACCGAATCGGACGAATACGGACTGCCGTAGGTGCCGAACGGATTGGCGGTGGAGTCGGGAGCGTAGGGATTGGCGCTGTACCGCCCCAAATACTGCGCGGCGGCGATTAAGGGAGTGCCGGCGATAATGCCGGCGACCGCGGCAATTGTCAGCCATCTGATCGTGTGTGCCATCGGAGCCTGCTTCCCCTCAAAACGGTTCTGGGCGGATCTTTATACCGATTGCGTCGTCTGGCAATATCCGGAATACAGGTAAATATGGTCAGATTTGATCCATCCTGTAATACGATTTGCCGCCGGCAGGAGCGTTTGATATCAGTAGATGCGAATGGCCGGACGCGAAAAGGAGCAAGGCGATTTCGCCGCGGCGCAGCGGCCGGAGCCGATGCGCAAGGCGCGCATCATCCCGTGGCTGGTGGAACTGTCGCGCACCGACGCGGCGGCGCTGGTTCGCGGCCGTCCCGGCGATCTGCCCAACCTGATTTACGAGTTGCGCCAATGGCTCGACCTCGAGCCCGGCGAGCCGCTCAATGGGGAGCTTGACCGCCTGCAGAAAAATCCGTCACGGTTGCAGCCGCCGATTGACGCGCTGCGGCAACTGATCGAAGCGGTCGCGGATCGCAGGCGTTTCCAGACGGCATACGGCGGCGGCACCGTGATACTCGAAGCCGGCCGGCTGGGCAGCGAAGGCGGCCGGGCGCTCAGCTATCGCGACGCGCGGCTGATCGACGCGATGCTGCGGGTGGCGATCGACGACATCTACGAGGACACCGAGGCGGCGTTGAGAATCGGCCGCTGCGCGCAGTGTCTGACGGTCTTTTACGCCGGGAGAAAGAACCAGAAATACTGCAGTCATCGATGCGCCAACAAGGTCGCCAGCCGCAATTACCGCGGCGCGCACGCGCAGGAACGCGCCCGCCGCGAACGCCAACGCTACCGCGACAGGGTGAGAAAGCGGACCGGACCGCGGGTCAAGGTCGGACGCGGCCTTTCGCAGTGAAGGCTCACGAGCAAGCCCTCAACCCGATCCTTCACTCTGTTGAGGACGGCGAATGCGGAGCCGCCCCAGGCATGGCGGCGGTTTGAGGGCCTTGCGGTGAAGCCGGCCGAACCCTTCAGGCGCTGCGCACGGGAGCGCCGGCGGCGGCGTGCGATGCCTGCGCGGCTTTCAGCATCGCGAGGGCGGCGGCGGCTTCCTCCCGGTTGCGGCGCGCGATTTCACCGCCGGGTCCCTGCTCGATCGCCGTTTCGAATTCCCGCGCCAGCGACGCGAACCAGGTTGGGTGATAGGAGTTGTCCGCCTCTTCGAGCACGGACAAATCTTCGCTCACGCCGGATCGGCTGGTCAGGCGGATCGAACCCTCTTCGATCTCGAGCATCGCCTCGTCTCCATAGAGCACGGCGGAGGTGCGGCGGGCGGGCGCGCGCCATGACAGATGGATGTAGCCGATGGCGCCGTTGGGGAAAGCCGCCGTGATGTCGGCCACCTGCTCCACGGTTATGGGCGGGAAGACACTTAGGCGGGCCGCGATCGATTGCGGCGCCCGCCCGCCCATCAGCCATTGCATCAGGTAAAACACATGCCATCCGTGATCGATCAGGATGCCGCCGCCGCCGATCATCGGATCGACGCGCCATGGCGCGCCGCCGGCCTGGCGCGTGCGCAGCCGCGTCAGCGCGCAGTAGCGCAGCTCGCCCAGCCGTCCCGAGCTGAGCAGTTCGTGCGCGCGCCGATACACCGGCGAATGCTTCCAGTTGTGGACGCAGAACACCAGCCGATCCCTGGAGGCCGCCAGCGCCTGCAAAGCGGTCAGTTCGCCCGTGTCCAGGCATAGCGGCTTTTCGACCAGTACATGGACGCCGGCTTCCAGTGCGGCGCGCGCGGCGGCGGCGTGATAGGCGGGCGGGCTCGCGATATCGACAAAGTCGGGCGCCTCGCCGGTCAGCAGCAGGTTCAGGTCCTCGTAAACGCGGACATTCCTGATCGCGCGCAAGGCCGCCTGACGCCGCGCGGCGACCGGTTCATGAATCGCCACGATCTCGACGTCCGGCCGCCGGCGCCATCCGGGCAGATGCCCCTGCTCGACCACCTGCCCGAAGCCGGAGATTGCGCCACGCAGTTTCAGTGCAGTAGGTCCGCTATTCCACGCGCTGTGGAATGCCTGATTCCCTCTCCCGCAATCTTGCGTGGGAGGGAGTCAGGGTTAGGGCGACTGATGCGCTTGATGCGCAAGGCCGCGCCTGCCGATATGCGGAGCCGGGTTGGGCTTTTTGCCTGCGCCGGCAATGAACATAAGAGGGCACTTGCGGCGATGCTCCGCGCAGGGCCATCACACCAGGTAACGCCGCGCCAGTTCCTCCAGTTCCTTCTGCCAGGTCGCCGGTTCCAGGGGGAAGCCTTTGCGATACAGCGCTTCGGTGCCGACGACTATCCGATGGCATCCGGCGGCCTCGTACTCCTGGTAGGTCAGCTTGATGTCGTCGTGCTCGAAGGGACGGAACATCGTAACGTCCATTTTGCTGAAGTCGCGGCCGGCTTCGGCGCACAGCTTTCGAAGCGTCTGCAGGTTGGCGGCCAGCTGCGCGGGCTTGAGCCGCAGCGGCATCCATCCGTCGCCGATTTCGACCACGTCGCGCAGCACGCGATCGGGTCCCTTGGCGCCGCCGTTGGCTCCGATCAACACGGGAGGATGGGGCTTTTGCGCGGGTTTCGGATAACTCCTGACGGCGGGAAACCTGACGTACTTGCCTTCGAAGCTCGCCTCGTCTTTGGTCCACAGCTCCTTCATCGCGCGGATATACTCGCGCGTGACCGGCCATCGTTTGGCGAACTCGACGCCCATGATTTCGGTCTCGTCCGCGAGCCATCCGGCGCCGATTCCGAACCACATGCGGCCGCCCGAGAAGTAGTCGACCGTGGCGACCTCCTTGGCCAGCACCAGCGGATTATGTTCGGGCACCAGGCAGATGCCGGTCATCAACTTGATCCGGCTGGTGACGGCGGCCGCGATGCCCAGCAGCACGAACGGGTCGGGCATGCGCGAGTACCAGTCGGGAATTTCGCCGCCGCCGGCCGGGTAGGGTGTGCGATGCTTGACCGGGATGATGGCATGTTCGGGGACAATCAGGGCGTCGAAGCCGAGTTCCTCGACTCTGCGAAACATAAGGTCGGGCTTTGCCGTTCGTTCGTTGGCAAACACCGATACGCCGACTTTCATAAGGTCTCCCTTCCGCGGCCTGTGCGCGCCGCCCTGATGTCATAGCGCAAATGCCGCGGCTGAGACCAACGGCGCCCGAACGCGGCGGCGCTTGCGCGAGTTCGCGCGGGTCGTTTTTCGCCGATGGATTCGGGGGAGGAATTGCGCGGGCCGCCCGCCGCGGCTTTGTTTCTTCGCGGTTGTGGCCGCGGCGCTGAAGTCTCGCGGCGCAGGTCGCTTGGCTTCGGCGTGGGACGATTTGCAGCCGCCGCTGGCGGCATGCTAATTGGCAAACCACATCGGTCCGTGCGGCAATCCCGATCCGCGCCGCCGGACCCACGGAGAAGCTGATGCGCGCAGCGATTTTCAACGGTCCCGGCCAGCCGCAGAGCGTCGATCAGGTCGATATCGATCGGCCCCGGGGTAGAGAGGTACTGGTCAAAAGCGTTGCCTGCGGCGTATGCCACAGCGACTTGCACTTTGCCGACGGCGTGTGGCCGATGATGCCGCCGGCGATCCTCGGGCATGAGACCGCCGGCATTGTCGAGGAGGTCGGCGGCGACGTTACCGAATTCAAACCCGGCGACCATGTGATCGCGTGTCTGGCGCTGTTTTGCGGGTCGTGCGAGAAATGTCTCAGCGGCAATCCGCATCTATGCTTCAACACCGGCGCGACCAATCGCAAAGCGGGCGAGCCGCCGCGCATGACCTACCGCGGCAAGCCGATCCAGGGCATCCTGTCGCTGGCCGGCTTCGCCGAAAAGCAACTGCTGCACGAAAACGCGGTGGTCAAGATTCCCGAGGATATCCCGCTGGACCGGGCGGCGCTGGTTGGATGCGGCGTTACCACCGGCGTCGGCGCGGCGCTGAACACGGCCAGGGTGCTTCCAGGCTCCACGGTGGCGATCTTCGGCTGCGGCGGAATCGGACTGGCCGCGGTGCAGGGCGCACGAATCGCCGGCGCGCTGCAGATAATCGCGGTCGATATGTTCGAGAGCAAACTGGCGATGGCGCGCCGCCTGGGCGCCACCGACACCGTGGACGCGTCGGCCAACGACCCGGTGCAGGCGATCATGAATTTGACCGGCCGCGGCGTCGACTATTCCTTCGAATGCATCGGACTGAAGAAAGTTGCCGAACAGGCCATTGCCAGCCTCAAGCCGGGCGGCACCGCCACCGTGATCGGAATGATCCCGATTACCGAAAAGGTCGAGATGGACGCGATGTCGCTGCTGTCGGAGCGCAAGCTGCAAGGCTGCTTCATGGGTTCCAGCCGGTTTCGCCTCGACGCGCCGCGCTTTCTCCAATACTACCGGCAGGGACGCCTCAACCTTGACGACATGGTCACGCGCAAAGGCACGCTGGGCGACATCGACGAGGCGTTTCGGGCCATGAAAGCGGGCGAGGTGGTGCGTACGGTAATCATGTTCGACTGAGAACCGCGGGCGTCTGCAACCACGCGCTGCGCGGCCGTATAAACAAAGGTGAGAGCTTATGCCGCTGGATCAACAGACCAAGGCCCTGATTGACGCGATGCAGTCGGCCGGGATGGTGCTGGAATTCGAAAAGATGACGGCGCCGCAGGCGCGCCAGGCGATGGACCAGATGGCGGCGGTCACGCGCGGCCCCGGCGAGCCGGTGGCCAAGGTCGAGGACCGATCGATTCCCGGTCCCGACGGCTCCGTCCCGGTGCGGATTTATACTCCCGAAGGCTCCGCTCCGTTCCCGGTGATGGTCTTTTTTCACGGCGGCGGCTGGGTCATCGGCAATATCGAGAGCCATGACGCCCTGTGCCGCAAGCTGACCAATGCTATCGGATGCGTCACGGTATCGGTCGATTATCGATTGGCGCCCGAATCGAAATTCCCGGCGGCGGCGGAGGATTGCTACGCCGCGACGCTGTGGGTATCGGAAAACGCCGCCGCGCTGGGATGCGATCCCAAGCGGCTGGCGGTATGCGGCGACAGCGCCGGCGGCAACCTCGCCGCGGCGGTGCCGCTGATGGCGCGCGATCGGGGCAAGCCTCCCATCGCATTCCAGGCCCTGCTCTATCCCTGCACCGACGGCACTCTTGAGACCGGTTCGATGAAGGAATTGGCCGAGGGCTATTTCCTGACCAGGGGTGCGATGGTCTGGTTCTGGAACCATTATCTGCGCGACGACCAGGACCGTACGCATCCGTACGCCGCCCCAATCCACGCCCCCGAACTGAAAGGTCTGCCGCCGGCGCTGATCATCACCGCCGAATTCGATCCGCTGCGCGACGAGGGCGAAGCGTACGCGGCCCGGCTGAGCAAGGCCGGCGTGCCGGTGACCTGCACCCGCTACGACGGGACGATTCACGGGTTCGTCAGCATGGCGGACAACCTCGACAAGGGCAAAGATGCGATCAAGCAGGTCGTATCCACGCTGAAAGCCGCGTTCAGGAAGTAGAATGCCGCTGGAGCCGCAAACCAGGGCGCTGCTCCAGGCGATGGCTAAGGCGGGCGCTTCGCTCGATTTCGGAACCATGTCCGCGGCGCAAGCGCGGCGCAGGATGGAAGCGAATCCCGTCGCGCGCGGTTGCGCCGAGGCGGTGGGCAAAGTCGAGGACCGCACGATTGCGGGGCCCGGCGGCGCACTGCCAGTGCGCATCTACACCCCTCAGGCGCCGCCGCCGATGCCCGCGATCGCGTACTTTCACGGCGGCGGATGGGTGCTGGGCAACCTCGACGCGTCCGACGCGCAATGCCGCTCGCTGGCCAATGCCGCCCGCGGCATCGTGGTGTCGGTCGATTACCGGCTCGCGCCCGAGGCCAAGTTTCCGGCCGCGGCGGAAGACTGCTACGCCGCGACGCTATGGATCACGGAGAATGCCGCGAAACTGGGATGCGATGCAAAACGAATCGCGGTTGCGGGGACCAGCGCGGGCGCCAACCTGGCCGCCGTGGTGCCGTTGATGGCGCGCGACCGGGGCCGTCCGCCGATTGCATTCCAAGTCCTGGTATATCCGATCACCGACGGTTCCATGAACACCCGGTCGTACCGGGAGAACGCCCACGGATATTTCCTGACCGCGGCGTCGATGGCCTGGTTCTGGGAACAGTACGTAAACCGCGACAGCGACCGCCTGCATCCCTATGCCGCTCCGCTCAACGCTCCGGACCTGCGCGGATTGCCTCCGGCGTTGGTGATTACGGCCGAGTTCGACCCGCTGCGCGACGAGGGCGAGGCGTACGCCCAACGGCTGCGCGAAGCCGGAGTGCCGGTGACCTGCACCCGCTATGACGGCACCATTCACAGCTTTGTCAGCATGGCGGCCACGCTTGACGTCGGCAAACGGGCCTTCGATCAGATCGTGGCCGCGCTGAAAAGCGCGCTGGCCTGACGGTCAGGGACTCGCTGTTCAACAAGCCCCGCTGAGATGCGGGGCCGCTGGAGGGAGCGGCGCGAAAAACGCAAACCGCCTTCAGCGCGATAGGGTAAAAGGCCCGCGCGCTTGATTGCCGGAGCCTGACCGGAGCCGGCGAGTGCGCTGGAGCCGCAATTGGAACGCCTCAGTCCTGCGCGCCGCCGCCCTTTTCAATCCACTCGTCGATGGCTGCCTTTTCGAAACGCAAATCGCCACCCAGCTTGAAGTGCGGAATCTTGCCCTGCTTGACAAGCCTGTACACGGTGCTCAAGTGGCAGTGCAGGTAATCAGCAACCATCCTGGTGGTCAGGATCTCGTTGTTGCCGTTGCGGCGATATTTTCGTGCTTTGTCCTTCACTGAGGTTTAAGGCTAACACAGAGATATAATGAATTCACGCAAGTTGTCTTTCGAGCTTTTCCCAGTCCTGACACAGGCCTCATCGACATTTCCAAACCCCGCCGCCTATAAGTAACATGACCGTATGGCTGAGCGGCAGGTGCTGTTTCTGAGCGGTGCTCACGGCGAAGCGCTTGCGGTAGAGCGCGCCGAGGGCGCCTATTTGTATACACGCGACGGGCGCAAGCTGCTGGATGGGTCCGGCGGCGCGATCGTGGTCAATATCGGGCAGGGACGGAGCGAACTGGCCGATTTGGCGCGCGCTCAGCTGCTCGATCTGAATTACGTTCTTCCGCTATGGGTCTCGCCCGCGCGCGAGCGGCTGGTGGCGCGGCTGGCGCGATGGACTCCGGCGGGAATCGATCGGTTCTTCTTTACCAGCGGCGGTTCGGAGTCGGTTGAGTCGGCGCTCAAGTTCGCCTTTTTATATCATCGCGTGCGCGGCAACAGCGGCAAAACCAAAGTGATCTCGCGCGATCTTTCCTATCATGGCAACACGCTCGGCGCGCTCTCCGCCAGCGGCAACCGCGCCCGCCGCGCCGATTTCGAGCACGTGCTGTTCGATTGGCCCCGGATACCGCCGTCATACTGCTACCGATGTCCCTGGGGGCGGTCCTATCCTGGATGCGGCCTGGAATGCGCCCAGGCTCTGGAGCGGGTCATCGCGCAACACGGAGCTGAGCGGATTGCGGCGTTCATCGCCGAGCCGATGGTGGGCGCCAGCGGCGGCGTGCTCCCGCCGGTTCCCGAGTACTGGCCGCGCATCGCGGAGATTTGCCGCCGCAATGATATCGTGCTCATCGCCGACGAGGTGATGACCGGCTTCGGCCGCACCGGCAAGCGCTTCGCGGTGGAGCATTGGGGAGTGATGCCGGATATCATCGTCGGCGGCAAAGGTCTGACCGGCGGCTATGTTCCGATGGGAATGATCGCGGTGGGCGAAAGATTGTTCGAAGTGTGCGAGCAAGCCAAAGCCGACTTCATGTTCTTTACCTACAGCGCCCATCCGCTCGCCTGCGCCATCGCCGATCGCGTGCTGGAGATCATGGAGCGCGAACAGCTGGTCGAGCATGCGGCCGCGATCGGATCGCATCTGGGCGCGCGTCTGAATGCCGAGCTCGGCGGCCATCCGATGACCGGTGAAATCCGCGGCGCGGGCCTCTTCTGGGGCGTGGAGATCGTGGCCGACCGCGCCGCGCGGCGTCCGTTCGCGCCCGCACTGCACGCCGCCCGCAAAGTGCTCAGCGCCGCGATGGAGCGCGGGTTGATCCTGTATCCGGCCGCCGGGATGGCGGGAGTTGGCGGCGGCGACGCGATCATGATCGCGCCGCCGTTCGTGATTGGCGAAGCGGAAGTGGAGTTTATCGCCGCCACGCTGCGGCAATGCTTTGATACGGTGCGGCGGACCCTGCCGTCCGCTTAAAAGGAGCTTCTAATCGTGATTCAGGCTACGGACGGGGAATGCTGAAGGAGATGGTGCGATGGCGGCCGTTTTCAATGAGCCGCAGCCAGGCGGAGTACCTGTGGCTGATCCTGCTCGCGACCGCGGTGGGAGTCCTGGCCGCCCTGGGCAATCTGATGCTGCGCGAATTGATTCACGCCTCGGCCTACGTGTTTCAGGTGCTGGAATGGAACGCGCTGCGGATTCCGGCCGGAATGCCGTTCGCCCTCCTGATACCGGTTGTTCTAATCACCGGCGGCCTGGTTACCGTCGCGGTGGATTATCTTTTCCGGCATGAGATCCTCGGTTACGGCTTTCCCAGATTCTTGGAGATGATCCATCTGGCTGAGGCGAGGATCAGTCCATGGTGGATCATCAGCAAGGCGGTGGGCCCCGCGCTGTCGCTGGGGGCGGGCGCTTCAGTCGGACGCGAAGGGCCGATTGCGCAGATCGGCGGCGCGATCGGATCCACGGTCGCGCAGCTGACCCATCTGTCCAGCGAGCGATCCAAGGTCCTGATCGCGTGCGGCGCCGGCGCCGGTATCGCGACCACGTTCAACGCGCCGCTGGGCGGCCTGTTGTTCGCCCAGGAAATCGTTCTGCTCGGCGAAACCGAACTGGGCAATCTCTCCCTGCTGGTGATTTCGGCTTCGGTGGGAGTGGTTGCTTCGCGGGTGATGCTGGGCGATCTCGCGGTGCTGCCGGCGCAGCGCTTTGTTATGAAGAGCTACTGGGAGATCGTGACCTATGTCATCCTGGGGGTTGCCTTCGGCATCCTGGCGGCGCTTTACATCAGGTTTTTCAACGCCGCCGTGGCTTTCTTCGACCGGATGCAGGTGCCGGCGGTGGTGCGCGTGGCAATCGGGATGGCGGCGGTAGGCCTGATTGCGATACCGCTGCGCCAGAATCTGTCCGACGGTTATCCGGTAATCGATCAGGCGCTTAACGGACGCCTGGCGCCGCTCACCATGAGCCTGCTGTTTTTGGCCAAATTCGCCGCCTCCTCCATCTCGCTCGGATGCGGGATGCCGGGAGGGGTGTTCGGACCGATCTTCTTTATCGGCGCGATGGCCGGTGGCGCGATGCGTCCGCTGCTGGGGCTGATGCTGCCGCACGTGGTCGGCGTGCGCGGTTCCTACGCGCTGGTCGGATTGGGCGCGTTTCTGGCCGGCACCACTCATGCTCCGCTTACCGCGATATTCCTGTTGACGGAGATGACCGGCAGTTACGACGCCACCCTGGCCGCGCTTATCAGTTCGATCATCGCCGTGGTGGTGGCGCGATCCATCGAACCCGAATCGATCGACACCTACGCGCTCGCCCGCCGCGGTATCAGCCTTGAAGCCGACAAGGATCGCCTGGCGCTGGCCCGCATCACCACCGAAGAGATAATGAACCCCAGGCCCACGACGATCGCCGCCGGCGCGGGCCTCGAAGAGATTTTCCGCGTGGCCGAGGAAAGCACCCAGGAGATTATTCCGGTGGTTGGAGAGCGGCAGCGGCTGGTCGGCGTGATCGCGCCGCGCAATCTGGTCGGCCTGCTGCTTCACGTCGGAGATCTGCGCGGGCTGGTCAACGCCGCCGATGTATGCCGCGGCGACTTTCCCAACGTGGCGCGGAAAACCACCCTCGAAGAAGCGCTGCATCTGATGGAGGACGAATTGACGGCAGAATTGCCGGTGGTGGAGGGCGATTTCACCGATAAGCTGGCCGGTATCGTAACCCGTCACGATATCGCTCAGGCTCTGACCCGCGCCACCGGCTCCGTCGCGCTGCTCAGCCGGCGCGATACTCATATCTACTGGTCAACGGGGTATCGCGTGACCCGTATAAGAATGCCGCCGGGAGCGGAAGGAAAGACCCTGCGCGAACTGGATACGCGCGCCCGGTACGGAGTGAGTATCCTGGCCGTTCAAAGCGCAAGCGATCCGATTGGCGGCTTCGAACTGTTGCCGCCCGATCAGAAGCTGCGCACCGGGGACGTGGTCATTGCCGCCGGCCGTTCCGCCGGGCTGAGAGCGTTGGAACGGGAACTGCGCGGCGATTGAAAGCCGCTCCCGCAGGCTGATCCTTATTTTCACCAGCGCGGGACCGCGCTCAGCGGCACTCCCAAGGCGACCTTGCCGATAAATTCGCGGGCGCGGGCGTTGGACAGCGGATGGTTGATACCGGCGCGCACGTCGCGAAACAGGCGCTCGAGCGGATTGCGGCGCAAAAAACCGTGCGCGCCGGTGATTTCCATGCAGTAGTCCACGATTCGGATTGCGTTGTTAACCGCCGCGTACTTGGCCGCGATCAGACCGGCCAGCGCCTGCTCCGGATTGTCCGCGCCGCGGCCCTCCAGATGCTCCCGCGCGGTCTGGGTATAGAGCGCGCGCGATTGCGCCGCCAGCACCTGCGCCTGCGCCATCGCAAACTGCACCCCCGGCAGGTAATTGATCGGACGTTCGAGCGTGAAGGGCTTGAAGCGCTGCGCGAACTCGCGCGTGAATTTCATCGCCGCGATTGCAACGCCGGTATAGACCGCGGCGATCGAAAGCTCGAACCAGGCGAAAAGCGAGATCGCTTCGGCGCCCAGCGGCCCGACCGGCCGCGGATCCGCCATCGCCGCTGCCGCCACTCTGACGTCCTTCAGGATCAGGTCGTGGCTGGCGGTCGCACGCATCCCCATCGCGTCCCAGGTCTCGACCAGTTCAAGCCCCGGAGTGTTGCGCGCGATGGCAAAGGTCGCCGACGACGGCGGCCCGTCGCCCTCCACCGTCGCCATCACCATGAAGTAATCCACTACCGGCGAGAGGCTGGTGAAGACCTTGCGCCCATTTATGACATAGGCTTCGCCGTCGCGGCGCGCTGTGGTTGCGAACAGGCCCCAGTCGCCGCCGCTCTCGGGCTCGCTCAGCCCGCCGCCGATGATCTTGCGCTGGCGTCCGACCAGTTCCAGAAACAGTCCCTGCTCGGGACGCGGCTGCGGGCCCGCCCGCTCCACCATGCTGCCGATACCGAACAGATGCATGTTGATGGCGAGCGCCGTCGGACCGCATCCCTGGGCCAGCCGCTCCTGGCAGAGGATAAAATCGAGCAGATCGGCGCCCATCCCGCCGTGGCGCTCCGGCACCACCAGCGCGCTGTAGCCGGAGTGCTTAAGCGCCTCGATATTCTCGAACGGAAAACTGTTGGCGCGATCGTGTTGCGCGGCGCGGCCGGCAAACTCATCCGCCAGTCTTCCCGCCAGCTCAACCAGTTGCTGCTGTTTGTCGGACATGCGCAGTTTCTACCTTATTATAACGGCGTCATTTTGCAGCCGGTTTTGCGATGATGGCGTAAAGCTTTGCCGCAACGCCAGCCCCGGCGGGGGGGCAAACCGAATCCAATGTGATGGATGCGGTTCAGGGTGAGTTGGAAGCGCGGTCCCGTACGATCGCCCCGATGGCAGGATTGTGGCGCGGTTCATGCGCCGCTGGCGCGCCCCTGCGCCGGCCCCATCAGCGCGTACGGCATCATCGTCCGCATCATATCGACTCTCGAATCGAGGCTCTTGCCCAGCCCGCTGAGCAAACCCATCACGCGGCTCACCAAAAGGATGTCGCCGGGAACCTCGACGATGGGGTTGGAGCGCAGCGCGCGCGGCAGTTCGTCCGACATCTCCTTCATCAAATCCTGATCGGCGTAAGCCTTGCCGCGCTTGATAACATTGCCAACCAGCAAATCCGCAACCTGGACCATCGCGTCGAGCGAGCCGTTGCGGGTTTTGAACCCGAGGTCGCGAAAGGCCTGGATGATCCCGGCCTGATCCGAGGTGAGCATCGCCAGCGTCAGCCGCACGATGCCTTCGCGGAACGCCGCGGGAAAATCCTTGGCCAGACCGAAATCCAGCAGCACCAGTTTGGGACCGGGCTGCACCAGGATGTTTCCGGGATGCGGATCGGCCTGGAAAAAGCCGTCGCGCAGGATCTGATCGCAGTAGATCTCCACCAGCTTCTGGGCGACCTCGTGCCGGTCGATACCGCTGCCTTCGAGCCGCGTGATCTTCATTCCCTCCATGAATTCCATGGTGAGCACCCGGCGCGAGGTGAATTCCCAGTAAATCTTCGGCACGGCTACGTCGCCGCGCGCGCTGAAGTTGGCCGCGATCCGCTCGGCGTTGCGTCCTTCGTTGACGAAGTCCAGTTCCATCGGAACGTACTTGAGCATCTCGCGCGCGACCACTCTGAAATCGAAATCGCGCTCCAGCCACGCCAGGATCCTGAGCACGAACATCAGGTTGCGCAGGTCGGCTTCAACCCGCGCCTCGATTCCCGGGTACTGTACTTTCACGGCGCATCGGCGCCCATCCTCCAGGCGCGCCTGATGCACCTGCGCCAGCGAGGCGGACGCGATCGGGCGTTCATCGAATGACGCGAAGACGGCGTCGAGCGGGCGTCCGAGTTCGCGTTCGATCTGGGTCCGAATCAACTCGAACGGACGCGGCGGCACCCGGTCATGCAGCACCGAGAGCGTGTTGACCCATTCGTCGGGCAGGATGTCGGCCCGCGTTGCGATGAACTGGCAGGCCTTGATCAGCAGCCCTTCGAGTTTGACCGCGGTATGGAGCAGGGCGCGCGCGGAGCGCAAATCCTGCCGCCGGTAACGCTCGGCGGCCTTTGCTTTGCTGACGTACCGGGTCCACAGTTGTATCGCCTTGTAACCGGCGTAAACACGGACCGCCAGGCTCATCACGGTGAGGAAACGCCATAGCCGTTCCCATCGGCCGGGACCGGCCTGTCCGTGATCGATAATTGAATCCTTCAGGTTGATCTTGCTCCAATCTGAGCCGCCTTGCGGCGGCGAATTTGCGGGCTCCCTCGGATGCCGTTATTGTCAGGCGGCTGTTGCCGGACCGTACGCCGGAGTATCGTGGAAGAGTCCCGTTTTCGGCAGTGCCGGCCTCCGCGCCGGTTCTTTTTTGACTGCGCTGATTGAATTGTACTCGATCCTTGATTTTGCGAACAGACGAACCGGCGCCCGCGACGGTGCCGCGGCCGACAATGAGAGCATCGGATTCAAATAACCCGCTGATCAGGGCCATCACCCGCCGTTACTACCTGCTGTGGTGGTTCTACGCTTTCGGCGGCGGCTTCGTGTTCGGCGTCTATCCTTTATTTCTGCGCTCGCGCGGATTGTCGGAGCTGGAAACCAACAGCGTTCTGGCCACCTACTTCCTGATGACTTTCCTGACCGACGTTCCGACCGGCGCCTTTGCCGACGCGCTGAGCCGCCGCACCGCGTTCATTGTCGGATGCGCGCTGCGGGTGTTCGCCTTCGGACTTTACTTCTTCGCGCATCATTACCTGCTCTTCCTGGCGGCCGAGAGCATCGACGCGATTGGCACGACGTTCGGCAACGGCGCGGTGGACGCATGGGCGGTCGACGCGCTCGACGCCGCCGGCTTCACCGGGCTGAAGGACCGCATCTTCTCGCGCAACTCTCAACTGACGACCACCGGATGGCTGCTGTCGGCGATGATCGGCGCTTACGTCGCCAATATGGATATCTCCTGGCCGTGGATACTGGGGTCCGCCGGATACCTGACCAGCTTGATGGCCGGCGCGTGGTTGATGCGCGGGGGACAGGAGCGCGCGGGGCCGCGTCGCGCTCTGCGCGGACTGATCGGCGAGGTCAGGACGCGGACCAGCGCCGGTCTGCGCGAGGGCTTTCGCAGCCGTCCGGTGCTGCTGCTGGCGCTGGCCGGCGCGGTGCAGGTGGCGGCGTGGGCGCCTTACTTCATGGAATGGCCGCAGTATTTCCATGAGAATCTCGGCGTCGCGATCTGGATGATCGGATGGCTCTACTGTTTCTTCAGTATCGGGCGGCTCACCGGTGCCGAGCTGATCGCGCGCTACCAGCCGGCCAGCGCCAGCCGCGCGACTCTGCTGACCGGGTTGGCGCTGGGTACCGGCAGCATGCTGCTGGGCGCCGCGGTGGTGGGGCGTCTGCCGCTGACGCTGGCGATGCTGTTTGCGATGAACATCTGCAGCGGCGCGATGCAGCCGGTGACGCAGGCCTGGATCAACGAGCATCTGGCGGCCCGCAACCGCGCCACGCTGCTGTCGTTTCAAAGCACCTTCGCCACCTTCGGCGGTGCGATGGGTCTGCTGTTATGCGGCTGGATTTCCGACCGCAGCGGTCTTCTGGCCGGATGGGCGGCGGCGGGAATGATCGGCCTGTGCCCGGCGATTTTCTACTGGATGCTGCGCGGTGAAAAGGCGCCGATGCCGGAGGTGGATCGCGAAATTTCGCAGGCGGCCGAGACCCGCGCGGCGGCCGACGCATAAAGGAGTTGAAGCTGATGAAACGGCTTGACGGAAAAGCCTTGCTGGTGGCCGGCGGCGGAGCTGACGGACCGCCCAACAAGGGTGAGAGCCTCGCGATCGGCAACGGGCGCGCGATCGCAATTCTGTGCGCGCGCGAGGGCGCCCGCGTGGTAGTCACGGATCGTTCGCTCGCGTCCGCCCGGGAAACCGCCGCCGCGATAGTCGCCGGGGCGGGCAGGCGCATGCGCTGGAAGCCGACGTAAGCGACGAGCAGGCCTGCCGCAAGGCGGTGGCCGAGACGGTAGCGCGATTCGGCGCGCTCCAGCTGATGGTCAACAACGTCGGTATCGTGTATCCGGTGGACGATTTCAGTCTGGAGACCGCCGACTACGACCGTATCATGAGCGTCAATCTGCGCGGCCAGTTCCTGATGTTGAAGTACGCGATTCCGGAGATTGTCAAGGCCGGCGGCGGTGCGATCGTGCTGAACTCCTCGATGGGTGCGATCCGGGGCGGCGGCGCCACGTATGGCCCCAGCAAGGCGGCGATCAATTCGATGGTCCGCGGGGTGGCGGTGCGCTATGCCCGGGACAAGGTGCGATGCAACGCGGTGATGCCGGGGCTGATCAACTCGACCCTGGCGCGCCGCACGGGAGGGGAGGGGCGCGACGCCGCCGTCTCGCCGCTGGTCCCGATGGGCCGTCAGGGCACGCCGTGGGAGGTCGCCCACGCGGTGCTGTTCCTGCTCTCAGAGCAGGCGTCATACATCACCGGCACCGAACTGCTGGTGGACGGCGGCTTCTGCGCCAGCGTAAACCTGGCCCCGCTCCCGCGCCTGTCGCGATAAAGGCATACTCCGGGCGGCTTGCAGAAACAGGTCTGAGAAGAGGCCGACAGGCGCAGGCGGGCGGGCTGTATCAGCAGATTTGCCGGCGTTATTCAGACCTCGCATGATCCAATGATTGTCGTGTGCTAAGTTCTCCGTTTAATAGCGCGAACACACTCCCTACGGCGTCTGGCCGCGAGGGACGAGCCAAAACGAGCATCAATGGATTTTCCCCGAATCAAGCGCCTGCCGCCTTACGTTTTCAATGTCATCGGAGAGCTATGCCAGACCGCGCGCCGGCGCGGCGAAGACGTCATCGACTTCGGGATGGGCAATCCCGACGGCGCCACTCCGCCTCACATCGTAAACAAGCTGATTGACGCCGCCGGCAAAACCGCCAACCATCGCTATTCCGTCTCGCGCGGCATTTTCAAGCTTCGTTTGGCGATAACGGATTGGTACAAGCGCCGCTTCGGGGTCGAACTCGACCCCGATTCGGAGGCGATAGTTACAATCGGATCGAAAGAGGGAATCGCCCACCTGACGCTGGCGATCCTCGACCATGGCGACGTGGTGCTGGCACCCACTCCCACCTACCCGATCCATCAATACGCATGCATAATCGCGGGCGCGGAGGTGCATGGCGTGCTGATGCGCCAGGGCAGCGATTTCTTCGAGGAGCTGGTATCGGTGGTCAAGCGATGCTGGCCGCGGCCCAAACTCATCATCATGAACTTCCCGCACAATCCGACCACGGCGGTGGTCGAGATCGGCTTCATGAAGAAGCTGGTCGAGTTCGCGCGCGACAACCAGATCATGGTCGCGCACGATTTCGCCTACGCCGATCTATGTTTTGACGGCTACCAGGCGCCGTCCTTCATGCAGGTGCCGGGGGCCAAGGAAGTCGGCGTCGAGTTCTACACCTTGTCCAAGAGCTACAACATGCCGGGATGGCGCGTGGGATTCGCGGTCGGCAACCGGCAGATGATCGGGGCGCTGGCGCGGCTCAAGTCCTATTTCGATTACGGCATGTTTACTCCGGTCCAGGTGGCGGCGATCGCCGCGCTCAACGGACCGCAGGAATGCGTAACCGAGATCAACGAGATCTATCGCCGCCGCCGCGACGTGCTGGTCGAGGGGCTGGTGCGCTGCGGATGGGAGGTGGAAAAGCCGCGCGCCACGATGTTCGTATGGGCGCCCATCCCCGAGCCGTTCCGCGCCATGGGTTCGCTCGAATTCGCCAAGTTCCTGCTGGCCCAAGCCAAAGTCGCCGTTTCGCCCGGGATCGGCTTCGGCGAGGACGGCGACGGCTTCGTCCGCTTCGGCCTGATCGAAAATGAGCATCGGATTCGCCAGGCGGTGCGCGGAATCCGCCATGCGATGCAGCACGGCGCGGCGCCGCGCATCAAGGCCGCAGGCGGGCTGCGCTGAACGGCGCGGACGCGTTAAGGGATGAAAACGGTTCGCATCGGCCTGCTCGGCTGCGGCACGGTTGGCGGCGGAGTGGTCAAGCTGATGCGCCGCAACGCCGCGATGCTGACCGCGCGGTTGGGCGCGCGGATGGAACTGGCCGGGATCGCGGACCGCAGCCTGGCCCCGGATCCGTCGCTGGGCGTCAGCGCGGATCTGATCACGCGCGACTCGGAGCGTTTGGTCACCCGCCCCGATATTGATGTGGTGGTTGAACTTTTCGGCGGGGTCGAACCCGCTCAGACTTTGATCCTCAAGGCTTTGGATGCGGGCAAGGACGTGGTCACGGCCAACAAAGCGCTGCTCGCGGAGCATGGCGACCGCATCTTCAAAGCCGCCGCGCGCAGCGGACGCTTTATCGGCTTCGAGGCGAGCGTCGGCGGCGGCGTCCCGATCATCAGAACGCTGCGCGAGGCGCTGGCCGGCGACCGCCAGCGCGCGGTGTACGGAATCGTCAACGGCACCTGCAATTACATTCTGAGCACGATGGCCGAGAGCGGAGCGGAATTTTCCGACGTGTTGGCGGCGGCCCAGCGCAGCGGCCTGGCCGAAGCCGATCCCACCCTCGACATCGGCGGACACGACGCCGCGCACAAGCTGTCGCTGCTGGTGACGCTGGCTTTCGGCGTCGCGCTCAAGCCCGGCCAGGTGCATACCGAGGGCATCACAAAGGTCACGATGCAGGATCTCGCCTACGCGCGCGAGTTCGGCTTTACGGTCAAGCTGCTGGCCATCGCCAAGCATGAGGACGGCGCGATCGAGGCGCGGGTGCATCCGACGATGGTGCCCAGCCGCCATCTGCTGGCGGGTGTGAGCGGCGCATACAACGCGATCTATATTCAGGGCGACGCACTGGGCTCGACCATGTATTTCGGTCTGGGCGCCGGTGAGATGCCGACGGCGACCGCGGTCGTGGCAGACATGCTGGAGATCGCGCGGATGCGTCTGGTGGGCGCGACCGAAGCCAGCGATCACGCGCTGGGTTATCCCTACTCCGCGATCAAACCGGCCCGGGTCAAGCCGATGGCCCGGGTTTTGTGCCAGTATTATTTGCGCTTCACGGCGGAGGACAAACCCGGCGTACTGGGCCGGATTGCTTCCGTATTGGGGCGCCATAAGATATCGATTGCGTCGGTGATTCAGCAGGAGCGGGCGCCGCAGGTCACCGTACCGGTGGTGATGCGCACGCATGAATGCTACGAGCGCGATCTGATCCTCGCGCTGGCCGAGATTCGCCGGCGCAAAATCGTCAAGGCGGAGCCGGTCTTCATCCGGATCGAGGAGCGATTGTAAGACGTCGATGGCCGCATCCAACCAGCAACCGTCCCGGCTGACCCGCTGGCCGGGCCTGATCGAGCATTACCGGCGCTTCCTTCCAGTCGCTCCCGAGATGCCGGTGGTGACGCTGAATGAAGGCAATACGCCGCTGATCGAAGCGCCCGCGCTGGCCGATCGAATCGGTGTCGGCTTGAAGCTTTACTTGAAATTCGAAGGCGTCAATCCGACCGGATCGTTCAAGGATCGGGGCATGACGATGGCCATCAGCAAGGCGCTGGCGGAGGGCGCCCGGGCGGTTATCTGCGCTTCGACCGGAAATACCGCGGCGTCGGCGGCGGCCTATGCCGGCCGCGCGGGACTTAAAGCCCTAGTTTTGATTCCCAAAGGCGCGGTGGCCCTGGGCAAGCTGTCGCAAAGCGTGATGCATGGGGCGCAGGTGGTCGAAGTGATCGGCAACTTCGATATCTGTCTCAAGATGGTGCGCGACCTGGGCGAGCGCGACCCCACCCGCATTCGATTGGTCAACAGCGTCAATCCGGATCGCATCCAGGGGCAGAAGACGGCGGCGTTCGAGGTTTGCGATCAACTGGGAGACGCGCCCGATTTCCACTTCCTGCCGGTCGGCAACGCGGGCAATATCACGGCGTATTGGCTCGGCTACCGCGAGTACCAGGCCGCGGGGCTGTCCTCCCGGCTGCCCAGAATGATGGGCTATCAAGCCGAGGAATCCGCGCCCATCGTACGCGGGCATCCGATTGACGATCCGCATACGGTGGCGACCGCGATCAAAATCGGCAACCCGGCGAGCTGGAAAGCCGCCGAGCAGGCGCGCGACGAATCCGGCGGCGCGATCGATATCGTGACGGACGCGGAAATCCTGGCCGCTTACCGCATGATCGCCGCCCAAGGCATCTTCGCCGAACCCGCCTCGGCGGCGTCGGTGGCGGGCGCGCTCAAGTACGGCGCCACCGGCAAAATCAAGCCCGGCTCCACGGTGGTGTGCACCCTCACCGGGCATGGCCTGAAGGATCCCGACACGGCGTTGAAAAACCTCAGCAACACAGTCGTGGTCGAACCCGAAGTCGGCCGGATTCTGAAACTCCTGGAGATCGAATGACCCGGAGATCGAATGATGAAATACGTCATCGTGCATGGAGACGGAATGGCGGACTGGCCGTGCCCGGAGCTTGGCGGCCGGACTCCGCTGCAGGCCGCGCGCAAACCCAACATGGATCGAATCGCTGCATGCGGCGAGCTGGGAATGGTCGCGACTATCCCGGATGGAATGCCGCCCGGCAGCGACGTCGGCACCATGACGATGCTCGGCTATGACCCGCGCCGCTACCATACCGGACGCGCCCCGATCGAAGCCGCCAGCATGGGCCTGAATATCGCGCCCGACGATGTCGTCTTTCGGATGAACCTGGTGTCGCTCAATGCGGCGGCGGACGGATCCGAAACCATGGGTGATTTCACCGCCGGTCATATCGGCAGCGAAGAGGCGGGGGAGATGGTCCGCGATATCGGCCAGCGGCTGGGCGGTAGCGAATTCGAATTCCATCCCGGAGTAAGTTACCGCCATATAATGGTGTGGCATCGCGGCCTGACCGATACCGTCCTGACGCCGCCGCACGACATAACCGACCAGCCGATCGCGCAGTACCTGCCCAGGGGTCCGGGTGCGGATCGGCTGCGCGAACTGACCGCGGCGGCGGCCGCTATCCTCGCGCGCCATCCGGTCAACGAAGCCCGCCGCAAGAGCGGCAAGCCCGCCGCCAATTCGGTCTGGTTCTGGGGGCAGGGGCGGCGTCCCGCGGTACCGACGCTGCGCGAGCGCTTCGGCGCGTCAGGCGCGGTCATATCCGCGGTGGATTTGGTCAACGGTTTGGGACGTCTGGCCGGTCTGGACGTAATCAAGGTGCCCGGCGCGACCGGCTTTCTCGATACCGACTACGGTGCCAAGGGGCGCTGCGGTCTGGAGGCGTTGAAGCAGCGCGACTTCCTGCTGGTCCATATTGAGGCTCCCGACGAAGCCGCGCACATGGGACGCGCCGACTTCAAAGTCGAAGCGATCGAGCGAATTGACGAGTTGGTGATCGGCACGCTGCTCGAAGGGCTGCCGCGTCTGGGCGAGTACCGGATCCTGCTGATGCCCGATCATGCCACGCCATGCAAACTCAAGACGCACTCGAACGAGCCGGTTCCCTTTGCTATCGTTTCACATACAGCGCTGACGCAGCCGCCTTCCATCAACCGCCGCTACACGGAGCAGGACGCGGCCGCGGCCGGACTAAAGCTCGAACACGGCCACGTCCTTATCGGCAGGCTGTTTCAACAAGCATCGGCTTGAGGCCGGTTCGCGACCCGAGGGATCATAGTGGATCGTAACCTTGCACTCGAAGTCGTGCGCGCCACCGAGGCCGCCGCGCTGGCAGTTGGCCGTCTGATTGGCAAGGGCGACGAGCGCCTGGCCGACCGCACCGCGGCCGAAGCGATGCGCAACGCGCTCAACGCAATCGGCGTCGACGGTAAAATCGTAATCGGCGAGGGCGACGAGGGCGAAACCGATCTGCTGTACAACGGACAGATCGTTGGAATTGGTTCGGGGCCCGAGGTCGATGTGGGGGTTGACGCGCTGGAAGGTCCGCTGATTTGCGCCACCGGCGGACCCAACGCCTTGTCGTGCGTCGCGATGGCGGAGCGGGGCAAGCTGCTGCAATGTCCCAACACTTACATGGAGAAGATCGCGGTTGGTCCGATCGGCCGCGGGGTGATCGACCTGGACCGCTCGCCGGCCGACAATCTGCGCGCGCTGGCCGAAGCCAAAAAGGTTTACGTGGAGGACTTGCGCGTTGCTATTCTTGACCGCCCGCGGCATGAGAATCTGGTGGCCGAAGTGCGGCGCGCCGGTGCCGGCATCAAATTGCTGTCGGCCGGCGACCTTTCCGCCGCGCTCGCCACGACCCATCCGGAAAGCGACATCGACATGCTGATTGGAATCGGCGGCGCCCATCAGGGGGTGCTCGCCGCCGCCGCGATCCGGTCCGCCGGCGGCGACATGCAATGCCGTCTGAAGCCGCGCAACGAGCAGGAAGCCGAGCAATGCCTGGCCTGCGGCATCCTCGATCTCAACCGGCGCTATACGCTGGAAGAGCTGGCCGGCGACAACGTGATGTTCGCGGCCACCGGCGTCACCACCGGCGACTATCTGCGCGGCGTGCGGTTTTTTTCCGGCGGCGCGCTCACCAACAGCGTCGTGATGCGATCGAAGACCCGCACCGTCCGTTTCATCAGCGCGATTCATCATTTCGACTTCAAACCCGAATACTGAGAACCTCCGCCTTGACCGGCGGTATCAGAGCGAAGGAGCCAGGCCGTGGAACTTACGAACCTGATTTTCGACAAAGCGCGGATTGCCCTGGTCACCGTCAACCGTCCCCGGGCGCTCAACGCCCTCAACGTGCAGGTGGTCGAAGAACTGGCCCAGGTGCTCAGGGACGTGCGGCATGACCCCGCCGTGCGGGCGCTGATCATTACCGGCGCCGGCGACCGAGCCTTCGTGGCCGGTGCGGATATCGCCGCGATGGCGGAGATGTCCACGGTCCAGGGGCTGGAGTTCTGCCGCCTGGGGCATCGAGTGCTGCAGTCGATGGAGGAATTGCCGGTGCCGATTATCGCCGCCGTCAACGGGTTCGCGCTGGGCGGCGGACTGGAGCTGGCGATGGCGTGCGACATGGTGATCGCCAGCGACAAGGCGCGCTTCGGACAGCCGGAAATCAATCTGGCTCTGATTCCGGGATTCGGCGGCACCCAGCGTCTGCCCCGCCGCATCGGTCATCCGCGGGCGCGCCATCTGATTTTGACCGGCGAGATGATCGATGCCAAAACGGCCCTGGAATGGGGTCTGATAAATCAGGTGGTGGCGCCCGACAAGCTGCTCGAGACCGCGCGCGAACTGGCCGAGAAAATCGCCGGCAAATCGCCGCTGACGGTGCGCGAGGCCAAGGCCGCCCTGATCGCCGCGGCCACCATGACCGAGGATGCCGGGCTGAAGCTGGAGCAGCAGGCATTCGGCGTCTGCTTCGGCAGCGCCGACCGCGTGGAGGGCACCAAAGCGTTCGTGGAAAAGCGCGACCCCAAATGGCAGGGGAGATAACCTCCATCCCCGCTCATCCCCTTTATGTGGTAGCCTGAAAAGGGGCGGCACCTCACGCTTCAATTTATGCGCGCATGTAAACTAAACCCCGATGGACCTTGAGCTGACCGATAGCCAATTGGGGGTGCGCGATACCGTGCGCCGTTTCGCCGCCGAACGTCTGGATCAGGCCGGCATCGAAACCGACCGCACCCATGAATTCCCGGCCGCCATCATTAAGGAATTGGGCGAACTTGGCATCATGGGCATCTTCGTGCCCGAAACCTACGGCGGCGCGGGGATGGATCACGTCAGCTATGCGCTGGCGATCGAGGAGCTGTCGGTGCAATGCGCGGCCACCGGCGTGATCGTGTCGGCGCATTCCTCGCTGGCGATGTGGCCGATCCTGGGACTGGGCACCGAAGACCAGAAACGCCGGTTTCTGCCCGAGATGGCGGCCGGGCGGCATCTCGGATGCTTCGCGCTGACCGAACCGCAAGCGGGTTCCGACGCCGCCGGGCAGAAAACCCGCGCGCTTCGCGACGGCGATTGCTACATAATCAACGGCACCAAGAACTTCATCACCAACGGACCGCAGGCGCGCGTCGCGATCGTGTTCGCGATGACGGATCCCGCCGCGGGCCATCGGGGGATCAGCGCCTTCATTGTCGATACCGGCACCCCCGGATGGCAGGTGGTGCGCAACGAAGACAAGATGGGCATCCACGGCGCCCACAGCGCGCAGCTCAGCTTTTCGGACATGAGAGTGCCGGCCGATTGTCTGTTGACCCAGGAGGGTCAAGGCTTCAAGGTGGCGATGAAAACGCTGGACGGCGGCCGGATCGGAATCGCGGCGCAGGCGGTTGGAATTGCGCGGGCCGCGCTCGAAGCGTCGTTGAAGTACGCCGGCGAGCGGCGCGCGTTCGGCGCTCCGATCGGCAGCTTTCAGGCGATTCAATGGAAGCTGGCCGACATGGCGGTCGAGGTCGACGCCGCGCGGCTGTTGACCTTGCAAGCCGCCGCGCTCAAGGACGCCGGCGCGGTGCATACGACCCAGTCCGCGATGGCGAAGCTGTTCGCCGCGGAGACCGCGATGAAGGCCGCCACCGAAGCGGTGCAGATTCACGGCGGCTACGGATATACCAGGGAATTCAAGGTGGAGCGGTTTTTCCGCGACGCCAAGATCACCGAAATCTACGAAGGAACATCTGAGATTCAACGGCTGGTGATCGCCAGCCATGTACTGGGAGAAAGGTGAGCTTGAACATGAGAACCAGGGAACAATGGCTCAAAGAGACTTATAAAAAGGCGGCCCAGCGCCCAGCTCGCTTCTCCACCGTCTCGGATATGGAAATCGAACCGGTTTACGGACCGGAGGACCTGACCGCCGATTTCGACCGCGATATCGGCTATCCCGGCGAATATCCCTACACGCGCGGCGTGTATGGTTCGATGTATCGCGGACGGCTGTGGACGATGCGCCAGTTTGCGGGTTTCGGACTGGCCGAAGATACCAACGCCCGCTTTCATTTCCTCCTGAGCCAGGGTCAGGACGGCCTTTCCACCGCGTTCGACATGCCCACCCTGATGGGCTACGACGCCGACCACGAGCGGGCGCGCGGCGAGGTCGGCCGCGAAGGCGTGTCGGTGACTTCGATTCACGACATGGCGCGGCTGTTCGACCGCATCCCGGTTGACAAGGTGACCACGTCGATGACGGTCAACTGCTCGGCGTCGATTCTGCTCGCGATGTACCTGGTCAATGCGGAGCGTCAGGGGGTGCCGTGGGAGCGCGTCGGCGGCACGATCCAGAACGACATGCTTAAGGAGTTCATCGCGCAGAAGGAATGGATCTGTCCGCCGCAGCCGGCGGTGCGCATCGTCACCGACATGATCGAGTTCTGCGCCAAAAAGGCCCCGCGATGGCATCCGGTGTCGATCTCCGGCTACCACATCCGCGAGGCCGGCTCGACCGCGGTGCAGGAGCTGGCGTTCACCCTGGCTGACGGTATCTGCTACGTCGAAGAGGCACTCAAGCGCGGACTGGATATCGACGATTTCGCTCCGCGCCTGTCATTCTTTTTCAATCTGCACAACGACTTTTTGGAAGAAGTGGCCAAGCTGCGGGCGGCGCGGCGCATCTGGGCCCGCCTGATGAAGGAGCGTTTCCACGCCAAATCGGAGCGTTCGATGCTGCTGCGGACGCATGCGCAGACCGCGGGCGCCTCGCTCACCGCGCAACAGCCGCTCAACAATATCGTGCGCGTGGCGATCCAGGCGTTGGCCGGCGTGATGGGCGGAGTGCAGTCGCTGCATACCAATTCGATGGATGAGACGCTGGCCCTGCCCACCGAAGGCGCCGTGATGGTGGCGCTGCGCACGCAGCAGATTATCGCGGAGGAAAGCGGCGTGGCGAATACCGCCGACCCGCTGGGCGGCAGCTACGCGGTCGAGGCGTTGACCGATCGGATGGAGCGCGACGCGCTGCAATACATCCGCAAGATCGACGAGATGGGCGGGATGATTCGCGCGATCGATACCGGCTATCCGCAGCGCGAAATCGCCGACGCCGCCTTTCATTATCAGCGCCAGCTCGAAGACCGCACCAAAACCGTGGTCGGCGTCAACAAGTACACGGTGCCCGAGGAGCTTCCCATCCCGACCCTGAAAATCGATCACGCGCTGGAAGAAAAACAGGTGCAGCGCGTGCGCAAAATGAAGCAGGGGCGCAACTCCGCGCGCGTCAAGGAAGCGCTGCGCCTGGTGGCGCAGGCCTGCCGCTCGGGCGACAACCTCATGGACCCGATCTGCGAAGCGGTCCGCCGTGAAGCCACGGTGGGCGAGATCAGCGACATCTTCCGCGCCGAGTTCGGCGTATACAAGGATCCGGGCTGGCTGTAATGACGCCTTGACGGTTGTCCGCCAGTCTTCTCCCCGGTCAGGGGAAGAGTCAGGCGGAGGTGAGGAATGCTTTTGAAAGCACCATCGCAAGCTACAAAAAGGTCGAACTTTACAGGATGGCTGAAAACAGACTCAGAATAGTTGTGGCAAAACCGGGACTCGACGGCCACGACCGCGGCGCGAAGATCATCGCCCGCGCCCTGCGCGACGGCGGCTTCGAAGTGATTTACACCGGGCTGCATCAGACCCCCGAGATGATCGCCGAAGCCGTGCTCCAGGAAGACGCCGACGCGGTCGGTCTCAGCGTGCTGTCGGGCGCGCACATGACGCTGTTTCCCGAGATCATGCGTCTGCTCAAGGAGAAGGGGGCGGAGGACGTCGCCGTGTTCGGCGGCGGCATCATCCCCGAAGACGACGCCGCCAGACTCAAGGCCATGGGCGTCAAGGAGATCTTCACTCCGGGGGCGTCGACCGAAGACATCGTCAAATGGGTGCGCGAAAACATCCACCCGCGCCAGTGATCCGATTCATCCTGTGGCCTCTTCCACCGCTGGCCGTGGAGGAGGTTCGGAGCGAGGACGGCCGATACATAGTATTGCCTTTTGACTAAATGAACTTCGATCTGACCGAGGAGCATCGCCAAATCCGCGCTACTGTGGCGAACTTCGCCGAGCGCGAAATCAAACCCCATTGCGCGGCGTGGGACAGGACCGAACACTTCCCGCGCGGCGTGATCGAAAAGATCGGCGAACTGGGTTTCCTCGGCGTCTCGTTTCCGGAGCGCTTCGGCGGCGGCGGCGCCGATACGCTGTCGCAGGCGCTGGTCGTCGAAGGGCTCTCCCGCTGCGACGCTTCGGTCGGTCTGACCTGCGCCGCACACATGTCGCTGTCCAGCGGCCATATTGCGAATTTCGCCTCCGATGAGCATCGCGACCGCTATCTGCCTGACATGATCGCGGGCCGCAAACTCGGCGCCTGGTGTCTGACCGAGCCGAATTCGGGCTCCGACGCGGCGGCGATGCGTACGCGCGCCGTGCGCGCCGGCGATCGGTATAAAATTTCCGGCACCAAGATGTTCATTACCAATGGCAGCGTTGCCGACGTGTACGTGGTGATGGCGGTGACGGACGCCGAGTCGCGCAAGGCCGGCATCTCCGCGTTCATCGTCGATCGCGGCGCGCCCGGACTGAGCAACGGCAGGAAAATCGAAAAGCTGGGCCTGCGCGCGTCGGATACCGCCGAAGTGATTTTCGACAACGTGGCGGTGCCGGCGGGCAACATGATTGGAAATGCCGGCGAAGGCTATACGCAGACGCTCAGGATTCTGGAAGGCGGGCGCATCGGAATCGCCGCATTCGCGATCGGAATCGCGCGCGGCGCCTTCGAAGAGGCCGCGGCCTATGCCAAAGAGCGCAGACAGTTCGGCCGGCCGATTGCCGACCTGCAGGCGATCCAGTGGATGCTGGCCGACATGGCGACGCGGATCGAGGCGTCGTGGATGCTGTTGTATCGGGCCGCGGCGCTCAAAGACAAGGGGCGTCCGTTCGGCCGGCAGGCCGCGATGGCAAAGCTGTACGCGTCGGAGACCGCGATGTGGACCACGATCAAGGCGGTGCAGATCCACGGCGGCTATGGTTACGTGACGGACTTCCCGATGGAACGCTATATGCGCGACGCCAAGCTGGCCGAAATCGGCGAAGGGACCAGCGAAGTGCAGCGGATGATCATTGCCAAATCGCTGCTCAGAGAAGGCTATCCGCTGGAGTAGGCCGTATTTGGGTGCGCGGCGTTCAGAGCCGATGAATCAACCCGGATATTGCCAGCGATGCGGCGCCGCGCTGCTCCCCGACGCGGCTTATTGCAACCGCTGCGGCCACTCCGTCGGCCAGCCCTACCGCAACCCCCGCTTCGATCCCGATCAGCCGGTCTCCGCCTACTCGGGTCTGGTGGCCCTGCTGTTATGCTTCTTTTTGGGCTACCTCGGTATCCACAGGTTTTACGTCGGCAAGATCGGAACCGGAATCCTGTGGCTGCTCACCGGCGGCATTTTCGGCATCGGATGGCTGATCGATCTGGTTGTGATCGCCTGCGGCCGCTTCCGCGACTACATGGGCTACCGCGTCGTGGTGTGGGAAGAACCGATCTCCGCCGCAGGGCGCTAGGATGCCCGGATTGAACCGGTCCTTTCGCGCCCGCCAATTGCTGCCGGGTGGGCGGCGCGCCGCAGCAACCCGTGCCATCAAGGCCCGGACTGACATCCGCTGAAAAACGGCGGCGATGGCCGGCGCCCCCGGTCCGATAGCCGAGCCGCGTTTCAGTTCATTGCGTCAACGCGAAGCTGGACCCGAGCAGATCCCATGCGCCCCATCTTCCGCGCGAGGCGGTCAGCGCGGAACTGAGCAATACTCTGCAATGTTTCGTTTCTGGATAAATCCCTCCGGGCAACAGCACGAAGGATCATCTTAAACCGCCGGGCCAGACTGAGTTGTTCAGGTGATAGAGGAACCCCGAGCTGCTGTTGGTCAGATAGGTCACGGCGCCGCTGTCGTACCAGTTGCCGGAGAAATGCGTCGCGACGCATCCGAGCGCCAAATACTGCAGATTGGTTTCATTGGCGAAGAGATTGGTGGGTCCGATTTGGCCTGACGGGACTATGCCGTTGGGATCGGATTGCGCCCGCGAAACCGCGTTGAGGTAATCCGATGAATTGCCGAACCAGTTGGCGTAATCGCCGTTGACGCACGCGCGATACTTGGCCCATCGATAGTCCTCACCCCACGCGGTCGAGATCGCCAGCATCGGCCAGGTGTACCATTCGAAGTAACGCGCTTTGGACTGGATGATGCTCCAGCTTGACCACACCGACGAGCAGGTCGAGCCGTTGGCGTTCTGGCCGTTGTATGCGTTGGGGCCGATGAACTGGGCGGAGCTGTTGGTGACCGCGAAGCCGAGGAAGCTCAGGTTGGCGGTTTCGCCGCCGGAATCCGAATCGTAATTGCCGCAGTCGCCTCCCTCATGACAGGTGCTGCCGCCATGCATCTGCGCGCACGCATTGGTCCATCCTCCGGTCTCTTGCGCGGTTTCGGCATAAGCCCAATCCTCATCCACGCCCCATTTGCATGCGGCCCAGCGGATGATGTCCTGGGTCGAGCCGGAGTAATTTCCGTCAACCGCGGCAAAGTCCGACGCCGGCGCGAGGCCGTTGCGGCCCGCGTTGGCATAGAAGTACGAGGGCGTCGTCCACAGCTGGTTGTTGGCATCCCAGCCGGTGCCGTCATTGACGTTCTCCGCCGTAGTCTCGGGAAAATTCGCCTGATTGGCCAGCGCGGCGCAGCTCGATTCCGATGGCAGCGCCGCGTTGGGCGGCAAGTTGCTCAAATGGGCCGACGGCGTCGCAGTGGCGGTGGGCGACCCGTTGGGCGTACTGGTCGGGGAAGTCCCGGGGCTGGGCGACGGCGTCGCGGCGGTGTTCTCGATGTCCAGCGCCTCCGACGCGCTGCCCAGCGTTACGCTGCCGGGATTCTCGCTCTGGCTGGTCACCTCGATGGTGTGAATGCCATTGGAGAAGCTGCCGCTGTTCAGCACCACGCTCCCCGGCGCGAAATCGGCAATGTGCGATCCGTCCACATAGAGACTTTCGAACCACAATCCCGAGCAGGTGTCAGTGGTGGATATGCCGATATTTCCGCTGACCGTGCTGTTCGGCGCGGGCGCGGTGATCGCGACGCAAAGCGCGGGACTCGGAGAAGGGCTCGGACTGGGAGAAGGGCTTGGGCTCGGAGAAGGGCTCGAACTGGGAGTCATGCTCGGTTTGGGCGTGGGGGTTCGCCTTTTTCTCGAAGCGCTCAAAGCCGAAGCCGGGGCCAAAAGCAGAATTGTGAGAAAGAGACCAATAAAGAATATGACTCGACGCGAGCTATCCATAATTCGTCATCTAATTCAAAAAAGACCGGTAGAATTCCCCATTGCCTGAATTGCCTGAGCCGCTTTATCCGCCCGGGCCAGGCCCGCGTCGCGCCGATCCGCAGCCGTGTGGATAGAGCCTGAGGTCACTTATGATTCGAAGCCATTTCCAATCGAGGTGAAAAAAAGAGGCCAGCCAGGCGTTCGGAGCGGGTTCCACCTCCACCGTTGTGAGCCATGAGCGCCCTCTACAGCTCACCGATGCGACAGCGCGGAAAGTAAAACTTACCACACTAGTTGTCAAGCCGTGACTGAACGAAAAAAAACAATTCTGCCGAAGAAGATGCCAATAGCCAAGCCTTCAGCATAAGATTTCAGAGTTTGACAAAATTGCGATGATTGGCGGTGAGAGCGCACCGCTTGCTGTGGGGCCCTGAGCAGTTTTGGCTTGATGAGCCAGGGCTGCGGCGCCGGCGTCGCCTGCGGCCGAATGGTTTCGGGTTCCTTCACCCATTGCTCCAGTCCGGAGCGGGATCAGGACGCCGCGGGAATACAATCGCGCCGCGCTACATCGCGCTAATACCGCCGTCGACCGGCAGGATGGTGCCGTTTATCAGTGACGCCGCGTCGGAACAGAGCCATAACGCGGCCTGCGCAACTTCCTCGGGCTGGCCGAGGCGGCCGTTTGCGGTGGGGGCGATAAGAATGTCGCGGTAGCCGGGATTGCTCGCAGCGATGCGCTTGCCCATCGGACTGTCGATGGGTCCGGGGCAGATGGCGTTGACGCGGATGCCGGCGCGCGCGTATTCCAGCGCGGCGCATCGGGTGATTCCGACCACGCCATGCTTGGCGGCGCTGTATGCGCTCCAACCCGGAGCGCCGCCGATGCCCGCGCCGGAACTGGTATTGACGATCGCGCCGCCGCCCTGTTTTGCCATTTGCGGCAGCTCGTATTTGAGGCACAGCCATACGCTTTTGAGATTCACCGCGATCTGGCGATCGAATTCCGCTTCCGTGATGCCGGCGGTGTTGCAGATGCGGCTTTCGATGCCGGCGTTGTTCAGCGCGCAGTCGATACGGCCGTAAAGGCCGAGCGCGCTGCGGAATAATTGTTCAACCTCGGCGCCGGAACTGACGTCGCATTTGAAAGCGGCCGCGGTTGCGCCAGCGGCGCTGACGGCAGCCGCCGTTGCGTCGGCCGCGGCGAGGTCAGCGAGCACCAGCCGGGCTCCTGCGCGAGCAAAGGCGAACGCGGCGGCGCGTCCGATGCCCGCGCCGGCACCGGTGATCAGCGCGATTTTAGCCTCCAGCAGCGTCATGCGCCCTCTCCGCCATCGCTTTGCGCCGTGCGCGGCGATTGCGCAAAGGCTGGCACGACCTCCCGGCAGAAGAGACTCAATGATTCCATCACCTCATCAGCGGGCATCAACCCCAGCCGGAACTGACACATCACCCGGTCCACCCCCGCGGCCGCCATCGCCTGAAGCCTCTTGATGCAGGTTTCGGGGCTGCCCGATACGATCATTCCGCCCCGCTTGAAGTCGTCGAATGCGGCCTCGCCGCGCATGTATCGGGCGACCATGTTGGCGGGATTCGGATCCTTGTCGAGGCCGTAGCTGCGGCCCATCGTGGTGTAGAACCATTTGTGATAGGGGCTGATGCGGGCGTCGGCTTCGGCGTCGGTCCTGGCACAGTGGATAAAGATAATGACTGAGAATTCCGCGTTTTGATGTCGCGCGGCCCGCGACTGACCTTCGCGGAACGCACGCGCCTGCCGGGCGATTTCCACGTCCGGATGAAAACTGCAAATCCCCAGCACGTTCCATCCCAGGGAGCCGTACAAGCCGGCCGATTCGGGGCTGGTTCCGGCGATATGCACCCGCGGATGCGGTTTCTGCAGCGGCTTTGGAATTACGTTGATTGGCTCCTTGAACTGGTAGTAGCGGCCGTGGTGGACCACCTCGTCGCGGGTCCAGCATTTGAGTATCAACTCGAGCGCCTCGTACATCATGTCGCGGCTGTGCTCGTAGGGTTCGGGGCGAAACCGGTTCCATTCGAAGTTGACCACGCCGCGGCCGACGCCGAACTCCAGCCGCCCGCCGGAAAGCACGTCGAGCGTGGCGTAGCGCTCCGCGACCGTAACCGGATTGTGATAGGGCAGCAGGCACACGCCGGGACCGATCCTGATTGTGCTGGTGCGGCCGGCGATCGCGGTCAGCAGGATTTCGGGCGCCGAACAGTACGAATAGGTATCGGTGAAATGATGCTCCAATACCCAGACGGATTCGAAGCCGTGGCGTTCGGCGAAGCATACCTGTTCGATGTGATCGCGGTACATCGCGGCGACATCGTGCGAGGTCTCGCGCGTCTGCTCGAATTCTGCGAAGTATCCGAATTTCAATGCGTTGTTCCTCTCATTGAGCGTGGATGCGAAGCATGGCGGTCGCGCAAAGCCGCAATGAAGGGCGGCTGCGCTTAGCGGGCAAAGCCGATGATGCGCGAGGCATTGGCGCCCATGAATTTCGCGATTACGGCTTCGGGCACTTCGCACCTGTGCAGTTCGGCGGCGGTTTGCGCGGGTTCCATGGTGTCATGGGCCGGATAATGAGAGCCCCAGCACGCCACATTTTCGACGATGTCATGGATTTTGCCCACCGACCGCTCCCACGGGTTGAAGCCGACCAGGTAGGGACGATCATAAAAGAAGCTTTCCGGCTCCAGACACACGTTCTCGATCATGAAGAAGGTGAGATAGGTTTGCGCTTTTTCCAGCGCCAGCGGCAGCCAGGAAATCCCGCCATGCATGAAGGCAAGCTTGAGCTTCGGATATCGTTCCATGTGGCCGCATAAAGCGAAGGTGGTCAGCGCCGCGGCGTTATCCATGAAATAGGAGACCGACTCCGCCACCGGATGTCCGATGCGCAGGTTGGCGGCGACCCGCTCCACGAACGATCCTTCGGAGGTCCACTGCGGATTGGTATCGCCCGCCGCCGGATGAATGCAGGCGGTCAGACCGAGGCGCTCGATTTCCTGCCACACCGGATCATAAACCGGATGGTTGAGGAAGCGGCCGTCGAAGAACGATGGGCGAATGAAGCAGGCCTTGAAACCGGCCGCGGCAACCCGGCGCAGCTCCTGACCGGCGAATATCGGATCCTGCATGGGCAGGATTGCGGCCGGGATCAGCCGGTCGGAACAGACGCAGCAGAAATCGGCGATCCAGTCGTTATAGGCTCGCGCGAGGGCATGCGCGACATCCGGATTTTCGACCAGCGGGAAATACTCGGCGAACAGGGTAGGAAAGAGCACCGCCCGCTCGATACTCATCGCGTCCATGTCGCGCAGACGCTTTTCGGGGTCGTTGGCGCCCGGGTTGATCTCGGCCGGGGCCGCCGGATCCATCGCGCCGATGGTTTCGGGGGTCATCCCGGGACGCCAGATCGCGTAGCGATTGAGCATACCGCGGTTAATCCATGGCGCCGGCTTGCCGTTCAGGATGACCGCGAAACGGCCCGCGTCATCGCCGTGATATGAAAACGCCGAGCGCGCGGCGAAGCGGTATTCCGGTTCAAGATATTGAGTCCAAACCGCCGGCGGTTCGAACACATGACTATCGGCGTCGATTACTGTGATGTTTTTCATCTGCTGCGGCCGCACCCCGGTGGCTATTTGGAAGCGGCGCGAGTTTGCGCCAACGCCTTGCCGGGAAACGCCTCTTTTTCCCACCATTGGTCAAATTCGGCGTCCCGCTTCGGAAACCAGTCCGGACGCTCCAGCTTTACCTCGTTCTTCACGAAACACTTTCCCTCGATTCCATAGAAACGGCGCGCATTGGATCCCATCAGCTTTTCCTGGACCGAAGGCGGAACCTCGGCCTCGCGCATGAAGCGCAGCGCCGTCCATGCGTCGGAGGCGTCATGATGATAAACGTCGGACGCCCATATGCCGACGTTTTCGAACCGCTCCCAATCCCGGTAGACGGGCTTTTCATCGGACTCGAATGAGATCATGCATTGCGCGGCGAAGGCTTCGCTGGGCAGCCGGCGGGCGCGAGCCTTGCGCTGGTTGGCGTAGAGCTTGAACAGCAGATCGCAGTGGTCGAGAAGCTCGGGCAGCCACGACGCGTTGGATTCGAAAATCGCCATCTTCAATTTCGGATAGCGGTCGAGCAGGCCCGAGAGCAGGACCTGCGCCGTCCAGGTGATGGCTTCGAAGATGAAACTGAAAGTGGAGCTGACCACCAGCCTGCCGGTGCCGGCGGCGGCCTTTTCAATCAGTTCGCCGGGCGACCACGGCAGCTCGCGTTCGATCCCGATGGGCGCGGGAAAAGTATGCATCCCCAGCACCATCCCCGTGTCCTGCAGCGCGCGGAAAAAAGAATCCAGCGGCGGATAGCCGTCGGTCGACATCCTGTCCGCGGGCCAGAAAATGCGGTTGGGATAATGTCCGTTCGCGTCGATCGGCCTGACCAGGGCGACCGGGAAACCGAGTCTGGCCGCGCGTTCCAACTCCTTCACCGCGTAGTCCGGGCTTTGAATCGGAATCAGCGCGGCAGGAAAGAGCCGGCCGGGCGCGGTTGCGCACCAGTCACGCACCCAATTGTTATAGGCGCGGGCCAGGCCGTAAGCGCCGTCGACATTTTCGATGAACGGAAAGTAGTTGACCATCATCGTCGGGATGACCAGCACCTGGTCGATGCCCATGACGTCGAGTTCCTTGACGCGCGCGCCGGCCTCGTAAGCGCCGCGATGGTCCAGATAGTGGCATTGCTCGGGCGTAAGCCGCATCCGCATCAAACGGCGCTGCACCCGTTTGTCCGCGCCGGGTCCGCCGATGGTGATGCCGTTGATGGTTATCAGGTCGCGCGGCGTGTCGTGCCCGCCCGACACCAGCATCCGCCCGTTCAGGATGGCTCGTCCCGGCGTATTCCAGTACGACTGTTGGACCGCGCCGCGATACTCCGGCTCAACGTACCAGTCCCAGATTTCGAGCGGGTCGTTGATATGCGCGTCGCAGTCGAAGACCGGAAAATCCTTGGTCAATAGCGTGGTGGACATCGCTGTCTCCCCTCGCGATCAGGAGGCCGATTTCATTCCCGGCGCTCCGGTGAACAGCAGGACGAAACGGACGCCCTGCGGACCGGCGCGCAGCGGGCCGTACACGGTGTTGGGCTCGATGTGTATCGCGTCGCCGGGGCCGAAGCGGTCCTCACCGATACTGACCTCGCCGTCCAATATATAGATGACCTCGGAGGCGGCATGGCTGTGCGCCTCGACCACCCATTGCGGGGCATATTCGACCACGCGCAGCATCATCCCGATCTCGGCCGGATCGAAGTAGGGCTTGGTGCGAACGCCCCATTGCTGCGGGCCGTGCTCCGCGCTGGTGCGGTTTTCTTCCCATCCGATGTTCTCGCCGCGGCGAGCCTGAATTGCGCCCATGTCTGGTCTCCACGATGCTGAATGAATTTGACCGCAGGTCCCGGTTCATCCCATACTCCGCAGCCGGCGAACATCGCAAGGCGCCGCGGGTGAAACCGATGAAGTACGGAGTCGTGATATTTCCCGCTCCGGAGGCGATCCGGATCGACGAATTGGCGCGTGCTGCCGAGCAGCGCGGGCTGGAGTCGCTGTTCGTGTGCGAGCATTCGCATATCCCGGCGTCGCGGCGCACGCCGTGGCCGCTGGGCCCCGGGCCATTGCCGCGCGAGTACTGGGCGATGATGGATCCGTTCGCGGCGCTGGGGATGGCTGCCGGGGTTACCCGCAAGCTTTTGCTCGGCACCGCAATCTGCCTGGTCGCGCAGCGCGATCCGATCATCCTGGCCAAGCAGGCGGCGACGGTGGATTTCCTCTCCGGCGGACGGCTGGTGTTTGGAATCGGCGCGGGATGGAACGCGGAGGAGATGGAAAATCATGGCGTTGAGTTTGCCCGGCGATGGGACATCGCGCGCGAAAAGACCGAGGCGATAAGAGCAATCTGGACCCGGCAGGAGGCCGCCTATCACGGCGAATATGTCGATTTCGATCCGCTCTGGAGCGAGCCCAAGCCGATTCAGCAGCCGCATCCGCCCATCCTGTTCGGCGGCCAGGGACTCAAGGCGATGCGCGCCGCGATCCAGTATTGCGACGGATGGCTGCCGGCGGTGGCGCCTGACTTTGCACGTCTGGTGCGAACGTTCAGGAATCGCGCCGAAACGGCCGGACGCGATCCCGCATCGCTGAAGATCACCGCGATCTGGGCGGCGGTGACCCGGGGATGGAGTGTGCCCGGCCGCGCAACTATCGACGAGGTTGGCGCCGCCGCGATCGATCGCCTGATCTGCGGGGTAACCCCGTCGGGACGCGACGCCGCTTTGCGCTGGCTCGATGATTACGCCGCGCTGACCGCGGCGTAGCGGATCGAAGCTACATCAGTCTGGGAATATGGACGCCGGGTATTTCGCCCACCAGACCGAACACGCGCAAAATCCAGATCAGCACCACCACAAACACCACCGCGTTAAGCAATCCCTTGATACCGGCGCTCATGGGAATAAAAGCGTTGATCAGCCACATCACCAGTCCGACCACAACCAATATGATGACGATGTCGAGTAGAGTCATGGGAGATAGCCACTGCGCTGAGGCAAGCGGCCGCATCGCCGAATGACGCGGCCGCTTGCGATTTCAGACCCGTCCAACTAGAACCAGAATCAGCCAGACGATTAGAATGGTGCCGATGATTCCGCTGGGGAAATAACCCCAACCGGCGCTGTAAGGGTAAACCGGAACAGAACCAATCAGGGCAAGAATCAGGATAATCAGAAGTACGGTTCCCAGCATTATGTTTTCTCCTCGCGCTTGAATTGAGAAAATCGCGCTCAGTGACGCAGAGCTGTCAGGTGAGCAACCGTCATGCCGATAAAACCGATCACCGGAGCGGTTGAAACTCAACTATCGCTCTGCCGCTGCTCTGTAATTTTTGCCTGCTGGCGGCAAAAGGTGGCTGCTTGAGGGCGTGAATAATCCATCCGTGCAGAGCTCCAATCGCGGCCGCCGGGATTTTTCCGGCATCCCGCATCGATCGCGAGTAGGATCGGAACTGGCAGAGGAATTGCTCCTCTGAGGCAACGCAATCGCGAATTCATTCCCGGAGGTAAGGGAAGCGATGACTGAAAACGTGTCTGACATAATGAGCAACTCGGGGGTCAACGTCGGCGCGGCGGCGAAGCAGGGTAAAGAGGCGCTGAGACAGGGGGTGGACGCGGCCCGCAGGGGCGCCAGCGCGGCCAAAGAAACTCTCGGACAGGCCCAGGACTACATCATGCACGACGGCCTCGACATGCTGACCGATCTGACCAACTCGCTGAGCGATTTCGTGGCGCGGCAGCCGCTGATGGCGGTGGCGGGCGCCTTTCTGATCGGCTACATGGCGGCGCGTGTGCTGCGCCGGGTTTCCTCGTCATGAACGACTATGCGGAGCGGGACCGGCCCGTTCCGTACCTGACCACTGTCGGCGAAACCATCCGGCGCCATCCGCTGGAAGCGGTTGGAATCGGATTTCTGACCGGGTTCGTGATGGGCGGCGGACAACAAAGCCGCATCGGCCAGGGACTGATTGCATTCGCCGCACGCTTCGCGGTGAGACAGGCTGCGATGGTGGCGTTGTCGGAGGCGCTGAGACGGCCATGAGCGAAATCGTGGAACTGGAACGCGAGGTCGACCAGGCGCGCGAGAACCTGCTGCGTACCCTGGAGGAAGTCAACCGCAAGGCGGCGGCCACGGCGCAGGAACTACGGCTGCCCGAACAGCCGATTCGGCGCTATCCGTTGGCGTCGTTATGCGGCGCGATGGCTTTGGGCCTTGCGGCCGGCGGCTGGAGAACTCCGGCCATAATGTTCGGAATTCTGGCGCTGGGCTGTGCGGTAATGCAGTCGCCGGATTCGAAAGGCGCATCCAGCAGTGGCGCTCGATGACAGCCATCGGCCCGGCATCCCCGAGCGTGCGCCCGAGCCCGAGCATCCGCATGGATGGCCGGAACTGTTCGGCAAGTTGGTCCTGGATTTCACCCGGATTCTGGAGGCCGAAGCGCGCCTGCTGCGAGCCAGCATACAGCCGTCGCTGATCTCAGTTTTGGATCACTGGCTGCTGCAGTTGGTATTCGCCGGCATCGGCCTGGTCGGGGGGATGCTGCTGATGTGCGCGGCGATTCTGCTGCTGCACACCTGGCTGGCGTGGTGGCTGTGCTGCGCCATCGTGGGTGCGGTGACAGTAAGCGTCGCGCTGTGTGGCATATCATTTCGTTAGCGGCGGCAATTGCCGCGCAGCGGCGCGCCGCTATCCGCCCACGGCCTGTCAGGGCCGCGGCGCACGCTGTTGGTGCATCATCGCGCGCGCGGCCGGGATGATGCGCGGCCAGGCTGCCAAACCAGGGATGGCGCACGCCGGGACCGCGGCCGATATCACTGCGCGTCTGCGGCGTCATCTCAAGATCGAGGCGGCCATCAGCGGGGCGCCGCTAATGGGCGGCAACAAGGTGGGTTTGTGGCAGAAGGGCGCGGCAGCCTGTCGTACGATGTTCGCCGCGATCAAATCCGCAACCAATTCGATCGACGATCTGATGCGGAGTGCCGCGAAACATCGCCGGCGTCAGCTCCTATAAAAATTACACGATTTACGGGTCTCCGCGGCTCAGCTTGCGGAAGCTCCTGTAACCAGGGTCTTTTTCGCGTTGGTATGGCCGTTGCTTGAATGCACGAGCTGTAACCAGGAATTACCCAAACCGGACACCAGCGGGTTCCTAAAAGGAAGCGAGGCGTTCGTCACAGGACACGCCGCCAGGTTTGGAGGTCACGGATGGAAGTCGAAACACGCATTGTCGTAGCTGAAGATGACGTCGCGGCGCATGACGGATGGCGCACAATGCTCAATTCGTGGGGTTACGATGTCGCCATCGCCGAGGATGGTGAAGTCGCGCTGGACCTCATCCGCAGGCATAATCCCCATATTCTGCTGACCGATATCAAGATGCCGCGGGTCGACGGCCTGGGCTTGCTGCACAACATCAATGCGCTCGGACTGAGTCTTCCGACCATTGTTATTTCGGGCAAGGGCGACTTTGCCGATGCGGTTCAGGCAATGAAGCTGGGCGCGCTCGACTACCTGCGCAAACCGATCGACTGGGCGCATCTGCAGCGTCTGCTTGATCATCTGGCGCGGCAGGCGGCGGCCTGGGAAGAGGCGTACCAGCAGCGGCGGCGCAGCGGGTCGTTCAGCGAGACTGAGGTTTTATCGCGCGCTCGCAGCCGATGCGCAAGATCATGGACTCGATTCGCCAGATGGCGGACTCGATGGCGTCGGTCGTGATCAGCGGCGAGAGCGGCACCGGCAAGGAGCTGGCGGCGCGCACGATTCACGATCTTTCCTCGCGCCGTGAAGGTCCTTACATCGGTATCAACTGCGCGGCGATTCCCGACAACCTGCTCGAAAGCGAACTGTTCGGGCATGAGCGCGGCGCGTTTACCGGCGCCGAACGCCGTCATGAGGGATGTTTCGAGCAGGCCAACGGCGGAACCCTGCTGCTCGACGAAATCTCCGAGACCAGGCCCGAGATCCAGGCCAAACTCCTGCGCGTAATCGAGGAGAGGAAGCTTCGGCGGGTCGGGGGCAGCGGCGAAATTCCCTTCGACGTGCGCATCGTCGCCGCCTCCAACCGCGACCTGGCGGCGCTGGTGCGCGACGGCAGGTTTCGCGAGGACCTGTTCTATCGCCTCAACGTGCTGTCGATCTGCATGCCGCCGCTGCGCGAACGCACCGACGACATACCGCTGCTGGTCAACTGCTTCATCCAGCAGTTCGCCGAGGATTGCGGCAAACGCATCGTGGGTGTGGACGACGCCTGCCTGGCGGCGCTGATGGCGCATCCGTGGCCGGGCAATATCCGGCAGTTGAGAAATGTTATCGAGCGGGCGGTGATATACGCCAAAGGACCCTACATTACAGTGGCTGAGCTTCCGCCGGATTTTCAGAACGTCTCCGTTTCCATCGGCGGCGCGGCACAGCTCCAGATCAGGCTCGGATCTTCGGCCGAGGACGTGGAGCGCGAGCTGGTGCTCAGGACGCTTGAGTTCACCGGCGGCAACAAGACGCTGGCGGCGAAAATCCTGAAGTTCAGCCCCAAGACGCTGTATAATAAATTGGCTCGCTACTCCAAGTAGATTATTCGCGTCATTCAAAACCTCCTCACCGAAGCGGCTCCGGCGCCGCGGAGCGTTGGGAGGCTTGAGATCGGGCGGGCGGCTTCCATTTGCAGCGGGGGCAAGCAAGCGGGGTGCGGTTATGAAACGGAATCATGCAACCTGAACTGGTTAAAAAGCGGCTGTTCACCAGCGTGATCAGCGCCCCGGTCGCATTGGCTTTGCTTACCGTCGTGCTGCTGTGGCATCTGCGCGTCGAAAGGCTGTACGCGGATCGATTTAACCAGACCGAGCATGTCCTGCATGAGGCGCAGTCCGCCAGAAGCGCTGTGCTGGCGGCGCACAGCGCCTACCAGAAATACCTCATTTCCGCCGATCCGGCCGATCTCGCGGCCTTCAAGCGCACCCTGGAGAGCAGCGGCCGAAGCCTGATGACGTTGGTCTCTTCCAGCCTCCACGATCCCTCCGACGCAAAAGACCTGGCCGCGACTGCCGCCGCCAGACAGCGGTGGCTGGAGGCGATGCGGCGGGCGCCGGAGGAAGCTCAGCCGCCTGCGGCAGCCAAAGCAATCCTCGCCGCCATAACACCGCCCACCTCGTCCCTGCTGAATTCGCTCGACGCTCTGGTCAACACCGAGACCGCTTTGCGCGCCGCCGGCGCGGAGCGGCGGATGGGCGAACAGCAAACCATGATGTGGCTGGTGCCGGTGTCGGCCGCGGTTGCAGCCCTGCTGCTTATTTATTTGGCGTGGAAAAACAACGGCGCCATCGTGCGCGAGTACGAACGCGTGCTGGAAGATTCCGAGCGGGCAAACCTCAAAACCAATAATTTTCTCGCCACCGTTTCGCATGAGCTGCGCAATCCGCTCAACCTGATTCTGCTGTGGTCGCGCCTGCTTTTGTCGGGCGAACGCGACGAAGACAAAATGACGCGCGGACTAAACTCGATCGACCGCGCCGCGCAGGCTCAGGCGCAATTGATCGAAGACCTGCTCGATTTCGCCAAGATTGAGAGCGGACGCCTGCGCCTTGATCTGCAGCCGACCGATTTGAGCGCGGTGGTCAAGGCCGGAGTTGAAGCGATGGCCGCGGCGGCCGAAGCCAACGGAATCGAATTGCGCTCGATTATCGATCCGCGCGTCACCATCATTATCGGCGACCCCGACCGCCTGCAGCAGGCGCTGTGGAACCTGCTCTCCAACGCGGTCAAATTCACGCCCGCCGGCGGCCGCATCCAGGTTCAGCTGGCGCGCATCAACTCGCACGTGGAACTGGCCGTCAGCGACACCGGCCAGGGTATCGCGCCGGCTTTGCTGCCCCATGTGTTCGATCGTTTCTGGCAGGCCGAAGCGCCCGCGCAGGCGCAGAAGAAAGGCATGGGGCTTGGCCTTACGATCGTCAAGTACATTGTTGCGATGCATGGCGGCACGATCAGGGTCGAGAGCGGCGGAGTCGAAAAGGGAGCGGTGTTCACCGTGCGTCTGCCGCTGCCGGCTTCGGCGGAAGACTTTCACTATCAGCGCCGTCCGCATCCGACCATCACGACCACCCCGGGCCTGGCCCGCATCCCGCGTCTGACCGGACTCCAGATAATGGTCGTCGACGACGATCAGGAAGCCACCGAGGCGCTGCGCGGAGTATTGAAGTCCCTGGGGGCGGAACCGATTGTCGCCGACGGCGCCGACCGCGCCCTGCAACTGCTCTCCGAGCATCGCCCCGATGCGATGGTATCGGACATCGCGATGCCCGGGCGCGACGGACTGTCGCTGGCCAGAGAAATCCGCCAGCGCGAGCGCAGGACCGGGTCCGGGCATCTGCCGCTGGTGGCACTGACCGCGTACGGCCGCGTCGAAGACCGGGTCAAAGTATTTTCAGCGGGTTTCGACAGTCACGTGGTCAAGCCGGTCGACCCGGCGGAGCTTGCCGAAGTAATCCGAAACGTGGTCGAACCCACCCGCGACAATCACGACGAGATGTAGTCCGTGTTGCCGGCTGGAACGGCCGCAGCCATCCGCGTTTTGGAGCACCTGGTTCGAGGGTGGCCGCAAGATGCGCGCTCAGCCGGGATAGTCGTATGCGGACGCGAGCGGCAGATCGGGCGCCACAATCCGGGTGGAACCCGGAACCGGAAAGATTCTCCAGGTTACAAACGCCGCCGCAATTTCCAGTGCGAACCCTGCCGCGAACGGTATCGTGTAGCTTCCGCTCAAATCGAACAGCTTGCCGACTATCGGCGGCCCCAAGCTCTGGCCGGCGGTGGCGGTCAACAGCAGGATACCTGACAGCGTCCCGAAACGCCTCAACCCGATACTTTCCACGGTCAGCGCCGGAATCAGCGAGACGACCGTACCGCCGCACGAGCCATAGAGGAGAACGAAAGCGATCAGCGCGGCCGCGGAAATGCGCGGACTGGGGCTGGCCGCGCCCAGCATCACCAGCATCCCGGCGCCGGTAACGGCATTGCCCACGGCCAGCACGCGGCGGCATCCCCACCGATCGGCAAGGTTCCCAATCGCCGGCCCGCAAATCATCGACACCAGCGATTTCGCGCTGTAAATCCACGCCGCATTGGCGGTCGTGTAACCGGCGGTGATCAGGAACGGTATGAAGTGAAAGAACGGCCCGTACATGCCGATTCCCGTAAGCAGAGTGACGCTCACCAGTTTCCAGAAAGCGCCGCTATGCAGTGCCGGCGACAGTTCCAGGCCGGGCAGCGTATCGATTCCCGCTCTGTCGGCATTGTTCCCGCCGCGCGGCGGCGAGGTGGACACGGCAAACAGAACCGGAATGGCTATAACGAAGATTGGTATGGCAATCAGTTTGAAGCATATGCGCCATCCCCAGAGCGTCAGGATGCGGGCCGCAAGCGGTGTGATCAGCACTGAGCCGGCTGACATTCCCGCCACCAGAACCGCCATCGCCAGCGCCCGCCGCTGGTCGAACCACTTCGCGGCCACCACCGCGCTCGGACCCATTCCGCAGGCACCGACTCCGATACCCATGGCCAGAAAGCTGGCCAGCAAGGGCGGCAGCGAATGCGAATGCGCGGCGCTAAAGAAGGCCGCGCCCACGGCGGCCGCGCCCGCCATCATCAGCGGCCGCGCATCGACCCGATCGAGCATCCAGCCGACAAAAAAAGTTGTTATTCCGAGCGCGGCCGCGAAGATGCTGAAGACCAGCGAGAGCTGCGCGCGCGTCCCGTGAAAGTCGCGCAGCAAAGGGGTGAAATAAACCCCGATCGAATCGATCGACGGTCCGATTATCAGGAACAGGCAAAGGAACAGGCCGCCCAGGACTGTCCACTTGCGGCGCTCCCGCTGGATCATCGGTGTCAATCCTTTGAGCCCGTGTGGTTTGAAACCCGCCGCGAGCCGGGCGCAGAGTATCGAAGTCCGGCGCTAAGCGTCAGTCTGGTCTGCTCTGCTGCGACCATTCGCCGAAATGTTTGAAATCTTCGGCCACACTGCCGCCCAGACTTATCTCCGCGTCGGCGTCGAAAGTCATCACCACCACGCGCAACCCCTGCGGCCCGGCAACCAAAGGCGAGTCGGCCTCGGCGCAGCGGTAAAAGCGCAGCGTCCTGAGGCTCAGCGCCTGGCCGTTGATAGTCCCTGAGCCGGCCAGGACCAATTCGTAGCGGCCGTGGGGCGCCGCCGTTCGTTCCAGGCGGCCGCGCGCCGGCAATTCCACGATCTCGGTCATCGGACCTCCGGGCGAGCCCAACAGAACCTTGCGCCGCGCTCCGGGGCATTGCGGTACCGCCTGCCACTGGACCTCATGCTCGCAGCCATGCAGTTCGCGGCCGCGCCGGTTGATATCCTTGCGCACTTCCTTGTCTTTCATGAAGGCGACGCCGCCTGGTCTGGCGTGCGCCACCAGCATCTCCTGGCCGCCGTGCGGAACGAACGGACCATAGGGGACGCAATGATCGGTGTAATGAACCGCGACCCCTTCGATCCGGTAGCCGGGAAAGCGCATGGCGCCCGCAATCAGCAGTTGAAACTGGGCGGTGCGGTGAAAGTGAGGATCGATGGTGCGATCGCTCTCGAGCCGGTTCAGCATCGCCTCCGGACCCGCGCTGCCGTCCATGCAGATCTTGGTGGCCGAGGCGGAGCCGGCAAACCGGACCCACTGAAGTTCATCGGTGGGGGTAACGATCTCGACGCGTGCCGGCGATTCCATCATTTGACTGACCCTCCTTTCCAATTCCGCGATGGCCGCCGGGCGGCGCGGCGGGGTGCAGACCCGCGCGAAAACGGCCCCAGGTTTGCGCATCCATCGCCCGCGGCTTGACAACCCGGCGCCGAATCAGGCATCCGGAAGGGGACTTAATTCCATGTGGAATTATCCCCGCCGATGACGGATAGTAAAGCTTCCGCTCGGCGTTGTAAATGAAAGGCGGGAACCCGTAAAGAGACGGGTTTCACTTTGCCGGCGCCCCGCGATCGCTCCGCCCTGGCCGCAGTCCGTGCGCGGAACGGAACTTTTGGCCGAAAAAAACGGGACGAACGGCAACCTTTCCCAACTGCGCTTGACTCGTTTGACATGGCAAATTGGTTCGCGTAATAAGGGGGCGCCTGAACATGTTTCCATCTGGAACTTCCGTCGATCATCAGGGTTGCGGCGCTCCGCAGCCGCAAACCTGAAGCGTGAGGTGATGGCGATGATGATGCAGCGCAATCGGCTGAGGTCGGCTCTTCTCGGTCTGGCGGCGGCTTGGGCGGTGATTGGTTTGGCTTGGGGCGCCGCTCAGGCGCAGGATCTTGCCGGCGTGCCGGATGTTCTGGCGGAGCCGCAGGCGGCGGGAACCGCGGCCAAGGGCGGGTTTTCGCTGACGCGCAATCTGACCGTAACCGGCTACCTCAGCGCCACCTACGGAACCTTCATAGATTCCGAGGCGATCGAATACAACAAAAGCAAGAATTCGCTCTCAACCGCGCGCCAGACGCTGCAGATCGACGTAAACGACACCATCGGCGAGCACGATCGCTTCTTCATGCGGGACTGGTTCGTTTACGAACCCAACTATCCGTTCGAAAACACCTGCCCGCAGCGATTCGGACCGCCGGGCGACTGCAATTCCGATTTTTACAACCAGTACGGGATTCGGGAGTTGTGGCTTCAGGATACGCGCGGCCCCTTGCAGCTCTTCATCGGCCGTCAGATCCTGACCTGGGGCGAGTCAATCTCGTTCCGGGTGGGCGATCAGATCAACCCGATCGACACCAGTTGGGCGTTCGGCTTTGCCAACCTGGAGCAATCCCGGATCCCGCTGTGGATGCTGCATCCGATACTCGACCTTCCCGACGCGGGGCCGTTCACTTCCAACTTCTTCGAAGTGGCTTACATCCCCGGGGTTGATTTTCTTTATACGCAGGTCGATCTTCCGACCGACACGCTTGACGGCCAGGACGCGGTGGCCGGACGGGTCAATGTCAACGCTCCGCCGGGCAGCCGCTTCGCCGGCCGCCCCGACCTCCGCTGCGACCGCCCGCTGAGTCTGTGCGTGGGCGGGATTGGCCGCGCCCAGCCCCCGTTTTCGACTCTGATCCTGCATGGCTTCCTGCCCGATACCCAGACCACCATCCCGCGGGCCACGTGGGCGAATTCGCAGGTCGGGGCGCGGCTGCATACGCTGTTGTTCAACACCGAGATGACCGCTTATTTCCTGTACAGCCACAACTACGCGCCGACCGCGGAAGTGGCGCAGATCGAGCGGGCGCCGGCTCCCGGAGTCCCGGGTTTGCGGCGGGTGAATCTGAATTATCCGAAATTCGCCAGCGCGGCGATGACCGCCAATCGGCCGCTCTACCTGCCGGGAGCGCTCTCTCAGTTTCCCTTTGTGCTGCGCGGCGAGGTGTTTTACAAAAACCACAACGAGTTCAACACCCTGGAGCCGGGCCTGCTGTGGCCGGCGGGATCGCTGGGCAGCTTCACGGTTCATTCCGACCAGTTGCTGTGGCTGGCCGCGCTGGACCTGTCCTCGGCCTCGGCGCCGTGGCTGACCCAGACCGGTACGCTGAACGCCAACCTGGAGCTGATGGGGACCACCACTTTGAACTCCGCAAACAGCGATCAGGTCGCCCCCGGTTATCTGAACCGGTTGTATCAGAACGATATCAACATGCTGCTAAACGTGGGCTCCACCTGGTACTGGGGAGCGATCGCGCCCACCTGGACCATGATTTACAACCCCAACGGCACCACTTTCGAGTTCTTCCCGAGCCTGGTGCTGACGCCCACGTGGACCGAGAAATATTTCCTCACCCTTAAGTACATCGGAATCCTGGGATCGGACAAGTACGGTCTGGACGGCGGGATCTTCAAGGGCAAGAGCATGTTTATTTCGCAGTTCCAGTATAACTTCTCGCTGCTGTGAAAGGGCGCGCGGGAACTCCCGGAGGCCCGGCACGATCGGCGCGCCGGCGCGGCCGTTTTAAGCGCCAAACCGGCGCCGCGGGCCCCGAAACCGATGTGGGCTCAGCTTTTTCTTCGATAATAATTGTGCTACGGACCTGAACAATCGCTCCGTGGCAGCTATATCTTGCGGCGCAGCCGCCTGGCCGTTTGGAGAGGATTTACCATGACAAGCCGTAAGCAAACCCGTTGGTCCTCGTTTCTGTCCGCGGTGCTGACCGCCGCGGGTTTACTCCTGCTGCCGGGGGTTATCGCGATGACGCCGGCGCGCGCGCTGGCCCAGGCCAAATTCGACCCCGCCGCCTTTGAGGCGCTGGCCGATGCGGGCTCGTCCGACACGATCCCGCCCGGCACCCGGATCACGCTGCAGAATTGGCAGCAATACCGGCGCTTCATGCCCGTGGGCCTGCAGGCGCTTTACGCGGGGAAATATTTCTGGAAGTTCGGGCCCGAAGCGGATTACACCATCGAAGTCGGACCGACGCTCACCATTCCGATGCCCAAAAAGTTCGCTGCGGACACCGAAAAATATGCCGGGCAGACGCGGCTTAAGCAAATCGAAACCGGCGGCTACACGATTGAGAACTACCAGGCCGGATTGCCTTTCCCCAGGCCCAGGGACCCGCAGCTCGGGTACAAGGTGGCGTATAACAACTGGTACTACTGGCGTCCCTATGTTTACACCTATCTCTCGACGCTCTACCGCGTTGACCGCAACATGAGCGTGTACCGGACCACCGGCGGGGTTAACAACTGGCGCGTCGCACACTTGAGCGACGGCGACATGCCGATGACCATGCCTTACGCCGGTCCGTACTTCCTGCTGATTCGCAACCCCCAGTTTACCCCCGAACAGAACCGCTATCTCACCACCCTCCAGATGCTGTACAGCGACCCGGCGCACGTTCAGGATTCCTACATATTCCTGCCCTCGCTGAGGCGTTCCCTGCGGCTTTCAACCGCCTCGCGCTGCGCGCCGCTGACGGGCAGCGACTGGGTATACGACGACAACGGCGGCGGAATGTATTTCCAGGTTCCCTATTTCAACATCAAGGTGCTCGGCAAAAAGAAAGTTCTTGCCCTGGTGCACGAAAAGCAATGTACGAAGGCGGACAAGAAGGATTGCTTCACCATTGCCGGTTCGGTTCCGGGATGGCCCAAGCCGGAGCTTGGCCCCTGGGAGGTAATCGACGCCTATGTCCTGGACATGACGCCGCTGCCGGCGCTGGGCCGCTATTGTTATCCGCACAAGATCGCTTACATCGCCAACACCGACGCCTGGGTCCTGGTATGGTGGGAAGTCTACGACAACAACGGCAACTTCTGGAAAATCGACAAGGCCTCGTACCGGCCGGTACCGATCGGCGGCGGAGAATCGACCACGATCAACGGAATCGTCGATGCCTCAGTACTGGACGTGCAGGATTCGCACGCCAGTATTTCGCTTAACAGCGATGTCAGGGTCGACAACGAGGTCGACGCCGAACTGCAGAACGCCAAGATATGGGGTTTTCCCGGCGGTCTCGATCGCGTGATGCGCTGATTGGACGCACGAAAACTGCCGGACTTGAGCCGGCGCGGGCCGCGCGGCTTTTGTCCCTGCCTCAGCTCTGAATGAGTAAAAACTCAGGACGCGGGCGTCAGCCCGCGTCCTGAGTTTTTGGAGAAGTGCCCCGGTGCGGAGCAGGAATCTCAAGGCGGCCTCTGACCGACGCCGATCCGGTACCACACGCCGGTCCGGCTTAGACTCCGTCCAGCATCGTCCACAGGGCGCCCAGCGCGGTGCCGGCGCCTTCGATCGCGCTACGCGCCTGATCGGGAGCGGCCGCGCGGCGCTCCAGCAATCGCGCGGTGGTCTGGGCGTGATAGACGTCGGCGGTCTGATGTGCGGTGAAGAAGCTCAGAGCGCGCCCGGCGCTGATACCATAGAATTGGCGCAGCCCTTCGATCTTGGCCGCGGCGACCGCTGGAATCTGCGCCTCGTACACATACAGCGCGGCCAGCCCCGCGCTGACCGAGCCCTCGCGCGCGAGCCGATCGAACGTATCAACCAGGGTGCGCGTGGAAGGCGAGGGTGCCGCCGCCAGCACCGCCTCGCGCGCGGTTCCCAATGCTTCGGCAAACCGCAGCCACAGCTCCGGATGGTTATCGGGGCCGCGTTCCTCGTCGATCAGGTTGTCCAGCAGCGCCTGACGGGTTTCCAGGTCGTCGCAGCGTGAGTGAATCGCGCTCAGATAACGGGGAAAGGCTTCCACGTGCCGGTAGTATTGGACCGCGTAATTGCGCAGGCGCTCAAGCGTCAGGCCGCCGGCGCTCCAGGCCTGATAAAACGGATGCTTGAGCAGGCTGCGTTCTTCCACCATCGCGTTCAGGGTGACGATGAGTTCGCTTTGATGTGCCATCGAATCCTCAAAACCGGCGAAATTGTCTGCGTTGCGGACCTAACCGGCCCCGACATTTTGGGTGAAGGCGCCGCCAATATCAACCAGTCGGCTGGGGATAAAAAAGAGATCGGCGGCCGCGGCATGGCCTGCGCCGCCTGAATCGGGTTGATAACATGGCCCTGCATGACGGGTCGCATGAAACCAGGCGCGGGCCGGGCGGTCGTGAGGTGAACGGGGTTCTGACGCTCGCATTGTGGCTGCACGTGGCGGCGGCCTCGTGGTGGATTCTGGCCAGCGTCACGATTGCGGTTGGGGGAGCCGCGGTCGGTTCGGAGGGCGTTGAAGGCAGGGAATTCATGACCCGGGTGGTGCCCAGGCTCAACGGCGCCAACGCCGCCGCGGCGGCGATTGTGCTGGCCACCGGCGTGATCAACATCTACGCTGCCGGCGCGCGGCGGCGATTTCATTTTTCTCCCGCATTCACCTGGATTCTGGCGGCCAAGGCCGGACTATACGTTGTGATGGCGGCGGCGCTGATGGCGTCGTTCAAGGCGGCGCGCGCAGCCGCCACCAACGACAGCCCGCAGAGCCGGCGCGCCGGAAAATTGGCGGCGCTGGCCGCGGCCGCCGCGATCGCCGGCACCGGCGCGATGATGCTGGGGGTTTGGCTGGCCGGCGAATGAGCGCACAATGGTGATGCGCGGGGCCAAGCCGGAATTTGCCCTGCCGGGTGAACCAGAAGTGCAGACTCCACCGCAGATTCAAGTCGGTTCTTTCAAGGTGGCATTCCTGACCGACGGCCTATGGTTAAACGACGGCGGATGCATGTTCGGCGTCGTGCCGCGCGAATTGTGGAAGAAGGATCATCCGCCGGACGATCAGAACCGGATCCGCCTCAATCTGACCTGTCCCCTGATCATCCGCGGAAGCGACGCGGTGCTGGTCGATACCGGAATCGGCAATCGGCTCAGGGACGTGGAGCGCAGGATTTTCGGCCATGACGACGGCTGGCTACCCGACGGCCTCAAGGCGATGGGCATGGAGCCGGGCGACGTCACGCACGTGGTGCTGAGCCATCTTCATTTCGATCATTGCGGCGGCGTGGTGCGGCGGCGCGACACGGGCGGCTTCGCCGCGGCGTTTCCGCGCGCCCGCTGCTTCGTGCAGCGCGGTGAAATCGAGGTCGCGCGCTCGGGCGGCAACGAGCGGCTGCGCGCCGCTTACCGGCATGCCGCCGAATGCCTGGAGCCGATTAAGGATATGCTGGAGCCGATTGCCGGCGACACCCTCATAATTCCGGGCGTGCGGGCGCTGGTGACCGGCGGCCACACCACGGACCATCAGGTGATCATGGCGCAGGACGGCGGCGAGGCGTTCGTGCATCTGGCCGATATCGTTCCGACCCGCTCACATATGAAAGGCCCGTGGAATCAGGCGTACGATTTGGACGCGCTCACCACGATGGAACGCAAGGCGGACTATTTGGGGCGCGCCGCGGCCGGCAAGTGGTGGGTCTCGTTTGCTCATGACGATCGAATTTTTACCGCGCATGTCGTCAGAGAACAGGGTAAACTAAAGCTGAGCGACGCGCTTGCCGTACCGGATCATTACGGCAGCGGTTTGCCGGCGGGGCGGATTTGAGTTGGGAGCAAGGAGATTGTGCAGGGAAAAAAAACCGGACCGGAAATGTGGATTGACCATGCAACGCGGGGACAGGAATGGGCTGGAGGCGCTCCGCCGGCGCGCGGCAAGCTATCGCCGGAGCGCATCATGGACGAGAGATGCGTAAAAATCCACCTTGATTGTCCCTGAGAGCGTTCGTTATAATTTTACTGGACACTTGTGTCAAAAATAGCACATACCACCCAGACCACCGGAGTGACGCAACCAACCCGCCTCGCAGTCACGGAGGTCAAGCGGAGCAAAAAAGGAGTTACCGAATGGTCGATGTCAACGCTTTCGAGCGTGTCATAAAGGAGGACCGCGCGCTGCGCGCCTCCAAACAATGGCGTGGTACCCTGCTTGAATACCTCGAGAAAGTTAAATCCGATCCCACCGGTACCAAGTTGGCGCATGCTCGGATTTACGACCTGATTATTTCAGCAGGGCTGCGGGATATCCAGGAAAGCGACGATCCGCGGACCCGGCGGCTGTACAAAGACGAGCCGATCAAAGTGTTCAATTTTTTCGCCGACGAGTTTTTCGGCATCGAAAAGACCATCGCCCAGCTCGTCCGCTATTTCCATTCCGCCTCGCTCAAGGGCGAGGAAAGCCGGCAGGTCCTGTATCTGATGGGACCGGTCGGATCGGGCAAGAGTTCGCTGGTCGAGCGTTTGCAGCGCGGGCTGGAGCAGGCGGCGCCGATCTACGCGATCGAGGGCTGCCCGATGCATGAAGAGCCGCTGCATCTGATCCCGCGTCATCTGCGCAAGGAATTCGAAAAGATGCTCGGCGCGCATATCGAGGGCGACCTGTGCCCGGTATGCCGCTATCGCCTCAAGGAGGAATTCGGCCTGCGCTACGAGGAATTCCCGGTTGAGACGGTGAGCTTCTCCAAACGCAACCGCGCCGGTATCGGCGTGGTGCCGCCGGTCGATCCCAACAACCAGGACACTTCGGTGCTGATCGGTTCGGAGGATATTTCCAAGCTGGATCAGTATTCCGAAGGCGACCCGCGGGTGCTGGAACTGAACGGCGCGCTCAACGTCGGCAATCGCGGCCTGGTCGAGTTCATCGAGGTGTTCAAGAACGAAACCGAATACCTCCACGCGATGATCACCGCCACCCAGGAGAAGGTGATCCCGGCCCCCGGCCGCCACGGCATGGTCTATGTCGATACCTGCATCGTGGCGCATTCCAACGAGGCCGAGTGGCAGAAGTTCAAGGCCGACCACACCAACGAAGCGATCCTCGACCGCATCGCGGTGGTGAAGGTGCCCTACAACCTGCGGCTCTCGGAAGAGGTGAAGATCTATCAGAAGATCATCCGCAACTCGGATTTCCGCGCCCACGTCGCGCCGCATACGCTGGAACTGGCCTCGATGTTCGCGATTCTGTCGCGCCTGGAGCCTACCTCCAAGTGCGACCTGATGACCAAGCTCAAGCTGTACAACGGCGAAGAGGTGGTCGAGAAGGGGCGCACCAAGAAGATCGACGTGCAGGAGCTCAAGGAAGACGCCAAGCGCGAGGGCATGTCGGGCATCTCCACCCGCTTCATCATGAAGGCGCTGGACAACGCGCTGTCGGACAACGTGCTGGGCAACTGCATCAATCCGATCAACGTGCGCGAGGCGTTGATCTCGATGACCAAGGAGGCGGACCTGCCCGACGACACGCGCAAGCAGTACCTGGAATTCCTGCAGGACACTTTGCACAAGGAATACCTGGAGCTGCTGGAGAAGGAGATCACGCGGGCGTTCGTTTACTCCTACCAGGAGCAGGCCGAGTCGCTGTTCCAGAACTACCTCGATCACGCCGAGGCCTACGTCAACAAGACCAAGGTGCGCGACCGCAACACCAAGGAGGAACTCAATCCCGACGAGGGCTTCCTCAAATCGATCGAGGAGCAGATCGCGATTATCGGTTCGGCGGCGGAAGGTTTCCGGCAGGAAGTGATAGCCTACCTGTGGTCGGTGTCGCGCCGCGGCGAGAAGATCAGCTATCGCAGCTACGAGCCGCTTAAGGAAGCGATCGAGAAGAAGCTGATGACTTCGGTGCGCGACATCTCGCGGATCATCACCAAGGCGCGCACCCGCGACGAGGAGCAGACCGAGAAGTACAGCTCGATGGTGCAGAATCTGCTGGACAACGGCTACTGCGAATCGTGCGTCGACGTGGTCCTGAAGTACGCCGCCAACAACCTGTGGAAGGACTGACTCCACCCCGGGCCGGGCGCGAGCCTGGGCCGCGTTCGTCTCCGGCAGGCGATTAGGCGGTGTGCAAAGCCGGCGGGCAGATCCTATCGGCGGGAGTGACGACGGCGGGCAGCTCAGGGCGTCCGCCCGAACTCCCGCCTTTTTTTGTCCCGCCGGCGCGCCATCCCATCGTAAAGCGGCGCGCGACTTTGGTTGAGCTGGGATCGTGCGCCTTTCAGCATGACAGCGTATAATTGGTTCAGCAGGTGAGCTATGCCGCTGGTCGAATCAATCTTCCGTGAATACCGCCCTTCGGATGCGGAGCGGTCCGACCGCTCGGCGGGCGACCGCCTGCGTCATCGGCAGAAGGTGCGCGAACTCATCCGGGAAAACATCTCCGACATCATTGCCGAGGAATCGATTATCGGCAAGGACAAGGATCGCATCATCAAGGTCCCCCTGCGCGGGATCAAGGAATACCGCTTCGTTTACGGCGAGAACGCGCCCGGCGTCGGCCAGGGCGACGGCAACAGCAAGCCCGGGCAGGTGGTGGGCAAGACCGGACGCGACGGCCAGGGCCAGGGTCAGGACCGCGCCGGCGATCGTCCCGGCGTTGATTACTACGAGACCGACGTTACCCTGGAAGAACTGATCGAGATCATGTTCGAGGATCTCGAATTGCCCGATATGGAGCGCCGCGCCCTGCGCGAGATCGAGGCCGAGCGCAGCAGCAAGCGCAAGGGCTACCGCAAGGTCGGTATCCGCGTGCGTTTGGACAAGCGCCGCACGGCCAAGCAGCGCATCATGCGCAAGCTCGCCAGCCATCATAACGATCGAGTCGAGTCGGGAGAGAAGGAGAAGGACCGCTTTCCCTTCCACGACGACGACCTCAAATACCGCCACGTCGAGACCGAGATGCGCAAGGAGTCCAACGCGGTGGTGATCTGCGTGATGGACACTTCGGGCTCGATGGACACGATGAAGAAGTATTTGGCGCGCAGCTTCTTCTTTCTGCTCTATCAGTTCATCACCACGCGCTATCGCAACGTCGAAATCGTTTTTATCGGGCATCACACGGAAGCCAGCGAGGTGACCGAGGAAGAGTTCTTTCACAAGGGCGAATCGGGCGGTACGTTCATTTCGTCGGGTTATTTGAAGGCGCTGGAAATCATCCAGCAGCGCTATCATCCGTCGCTGTGGAACATATACGCGTTCCACTGCTCGGATGGCGACAATTTCGACTCCGACAATCCTGCCGCGCTGCGGGCGGCCAAGGAGCTGTCCGAGGTCTGCAACCTGTTCGGCTACGGCGAGATCAAGCCGCTGGGGTCGCGTTATTACGAATCCTCGATGCTCAACGTATTCCGGCGGCTGGACGCGCCCAATTTCCAGACCGTGCTGATCGAGCGCAAAGAGGATATCTGGCCTTCTTTCAAGGCTTTCCTGGCCAAGGAAAAATCGCAGTGAAGCGGCGCAACTGGCAATCGTCCGGGAGCATTGAGAATGGCTAATTACTCGCTTCAGGACCTGGTCGAATGGGACGAACGCATCCGCGAAAAGGTCGCGGAGTTCGGTCTGGACTGCTATCCGCAGGAATTCGAGCTGTGCGATCACAACGGGATGCTCGGGTACATGGCGTACTCCGGGATGCCTTCGCATTATCCGCATTGGTCCTACGGCAAGTCGTACGAGAAGCTCAAGACGCTGTATGACCACGGCGTCAGCGGGCTGCCTTACGAAATGGTGATCAACTCCAATCCCGCGCTGGCCTACCTGATGCGCGACAACACGCTGCTGCTGCAGGTGCTGACCATCGCGCACGTCTATGGGCATAACGATTTCTTCAAACGCAACTTCACCTACAGCTCCACTCATGCCGAGTACACGATCGAGCTGTTCAAGGCGCATGCGCTGCGCGTGCGGCGCTACGTCGAGGATCCGTCGATCGGAATCGAGAAAGTCGAGCACATCCTCGACGCCGCGCACGCGCTGTCATTGCAGCGCCGGCGCAATCTCGCGATCCGCAAGCTAACCCAGGCCGAGCAGGTGCAGCGGGCGCTGGAAACCGCGCGTCCCCCCGACGATCCGTTCAAGCGCATTCATCAGGCCAGGCCCTACGTCGAGCCCAACATCCGCAAGGTGCCCTACGAACCCGAAGAGGACGTCCTGCTCTTTATCCGCGATCACAATCCGTTTTTGCAGGAATGGGAAAAAGACATCCTCACCATCGTGGACGAGGAGTCCAAGTACTTCATCCCCATGATCGAGACCAAGATCATGAACGAGGGATGGGCCAGCTACTGGCACAAGCGGATACTGGAATCGCTCGGCCTCGAGCAGGGGCTGCGGCTGGAGTTTATCGTGCGCCACAACCAGGTGGTGCGGCCGATACCGGGTCAGCTCAACCCCTACCATCTGGGGCTGCGCATCTGGGAGGATCTGCATCGGAGATACACCAATCCCACGCCCGAAGAGATCAAGCGCGACGGTCCGCCCAACAAGACCGGCGACGAGAAGATTTTCGAAGCGCGCGAAGTCGAACGCGACGTCTCCTTCGTGCGGCGCTATCTCACCGAGGACCTGATGCGCGACATGGACATCTTCCAGTACGAGCCGCGCGGCGAGGATCTGGTCGTCAGCAAGGTTTCGGATGAAGAGGGATGGCGCGCGGTCAAGGAAAACCTGCTGCGCAACATCGGAATGGCCACCATTCCGGTGATCAAGATCGAAGACGCCGACTTCGGCCAGAACCGCACCCTGTACGTGAAGCATTATCACGACGGCCGCGACCTCCATCTGGAGTACGCCGAGAAAACGCTGGCCTACCTGTACCGCTTGTGGGGCCGCGAATGCGTGCTCGAGACCACCGTCCAGGGCAAGCGCAGCCTGCTGTGTTTCAACGATCGCGGCTTTTCGGCCAAGGCGTTGAAGTAGCGCCGCGCCCGGCGGAGCATCGGTGGCCCCAGAATTTGGTCCGGAGTTCGAGCGCGGGCTGCGCATGATGCTCGACGCGATCGCGCGCGCGCAGCGGCCTGGCTCTTCCGATCTTCCCGCGATCGACATGGCGGCGGAGCTGGCCAAGCTGACTCATCTGCGCGGCCGTCCGCCCTTTTTTGATTATCTCGGATCGGGAATCGGACAGGGCGCCCGCGTGCGGCTGGCCGACGGCCGCTGGATTCTGGACTTCACCCTCGGGATCGGAGTTCATCTGTTCGGCCACGGCAACCTTGACCTGATTGAAACCGCGATTCGCGCCGCCGCCGCGGACGTGGCGATGCAGGGCAATCTCATCTTCAATTCGGAATACCTCGGGCTGATGGAAACCCTGCTGGCCCACGCGCCGCGCGGCATCGACCGCTGCTGGCTGTCGCTGTCGGGGGCGGACGCCAACGAGAACGCGCTCAAACTGCTGCGCCAGAAGCGCGGCGGCCGCCCGGGCGTGATCGCGTTTCGCGGATGCTTTCACGGGCGGACCGGCGCGATGGCGGAAATCACCGATCGCCCGGATTACAGGATGGGTCAGCCGTCCACGTTTCCGGTCGAGTACCTGCCATTCTACGATCGCCGCGATCCCTCCAGCGCGGAGCGCACCAGCCGGGCGATGCGCGGCGTGATTGCCCGCGGCGGCGATCGGATTGCCGCCTTCGTGCTCGAATTGGTGCAGGGCGAGGCCGGCTTCCGCACCGCCCCGCGCGAGTTCTTCGTGCCGCTGTTCGAGCAATGCCGCGCCGCCGGAATCCCGGTCTGGGTCGACGAGGTGCAGACCTTCGCGCGCGTCACCGAGCTGTTCGCCGCCGATCTGCTCAACCTGGCCGAATACGTCGACGTCATCACTGTGGGCAAGACGCTGCAGGGCAGTGCGATGCTTTACCGGCATGAGCTGGCGCCCGATCCGGGTCTGATCTCGGGCACGTTCTCGGGCGCGACGGCGGCGATGGCGGTGGGGCGGCGGATCGTCGAAAAGCTGACCGGGGAGAATTTCTTCGGCCCGCACGGACGCGAAAAGCAGCTGGAAAATCTCACTCGCGATCATCTGGCCGCCCTCTCCCGGCGCCATCCCAATCAAATCTCCGAAGTCGACGGAATCGGCGCGATGATTTCCTTTCGCGTGGGCGACGCGAGCCTCAACCACACCCGCGCCTTCATCCAGCGCGCGTTCAAAGAGGGACTGGCGCTGTATTACGGGGGCCGCGACCCCGCCTGTGTGCGCCTGTTCCTGCCCGCCGGCGTGCTGACCGAAACGGAACTGGCGCAGGCCTTCGAGATTATCGAGCGCTGTCTGTAGGAACGGGCGGCAAAGGCAACCCTCCGATCGAAATACGGATGCGGCCGATCTGGCGCTGCCCGATTGGGATCAGCCCGCCTTTTTCTTCAGTTCCGAATTGATTACCGAATCCAGCACCTCGGGTTCCGCGCCGAGGACCGGGATACCGTCGATGAACAGCGTTGGCGTGGAGACGACGTGCGCGTTCTGGCCGTCCATGATGTCCTGGGCGACGCGCTGGTCGGCCGATTGACCCATCATGCAGGCATGCAGCGCCTCGGGGTCCAGTTGATTGTGGCGCGCGAAATCGTCGATATGCTGGGCCAGGTTGTCGGTTGTGATCGACGCCTGGTCGCGATAAATCTCGCGGGCAAAATCCCAGAACGCGCCCGGATTCTGCAGCCGCACGCATTCCGCTGCGATGGCCGCCGCGCGGGCCCATTGATGCCCCTGGAGCGGGAAATTCTTGAACACCAGTCTTATCTTGCCGTTATACTTGCTCTCGACCGCGGTCTCGACCACGCCCATCGCATGCGCGCAATGGGGGCATTCGAAGTCCGCGAACTCCACGATCGTGATCGGGGCGTTGGCCGGCCCCAGAGTCGGCCGGTCCTCCAGATGCATCGAGCCCAGCTTGACCCTGCCCCATGGATCGGCGTTAAGGTCCAGCAACTCGCCCACGATTACGTCGCTGACGCCGGGTTCAGTGAACAGCGTCCCGGCCTTGAAGGAGCCGCCGCGTTCGTCGCTGACCGTGATGGTGCGGCTCTGGATGCGCCCGAGCGGCGTCCTGACCGGCGGCCCCAGCGTGATATTGCGGGTGCTGGGCAGCCGGTAATGCTTCTGCAAAAAGGCGATCAGCTGGTCGTCCGTATAGCCGGCGGCGGCGCTGAGGTCCTGTCCCCGGGTCGCGAAGAGAAACGCTCCCAGGACGAATGCCGCCGCGCAGGCGGCGGCCGCGAAACGGATTTTCTTCATGGTCACCGGAGTACCGTTGTGGGCGCGATGGCGCGCGTTGGAGTTGGAGGATTCGACAGCCGCGGCATAACCGAACTTTAACCGCCGGTCGGCTCAAAAAGAAGGGCCTCGCGGCCTTCGCCTGCCCGGCGCCGATCAAGTATGTTACACGATGTCCGCTGGCAGGAGGAAAAGTGCGCTCCCGGTTATGATTCGGCCCGATAGGTGGTGTAAGTCGAAGGCCGCCGCGATCGCCGCCGCGTCGCTGTTATTGTGCGCGTCTGCGGCCTGGGCACAGTCGGCGCAGCCTCAGAGCGGCGACGGCCGCGCGGTCGGCATCTTCTGCGGCGTCATCCTCCTGGCGCTGGTGCTCTACTCATTTCTGCTCTATTGCAGGCCGCTGCTCGAAGACGAAGGCCAGGGGATCGTCTGGGCCTTCCTGCTGCTGCTCGCCCTGATGATGCTGAAGTTCGCGCTCCTGCCGGTTCTGCCGGGATTGGGAATTGACGTCGGCAGTTACGAGTCATGGGCGCTGCGGATGGTGGACGTGGGTCCGGCGCGGATGTACCAGCACGGATACTTCCTTGATTATCCGCCCGGCTATCTCTATCTGTTGTGGGCCGCCGGCACCGCCGCCCGCGCGCTGGGGCTCAGCGGCGAGATGCAGCGCATCATGATCGAAAGTCCCGCGATTGCCGGCGACCTGCTGCTGGGCGGGCTGATATTCGCGCTCGTGCGCAAAAGCGCGCCGGCCTATCTGGCGTACGCCGCGATGGCGTTGTTCGCGCTCAATCCCGCCCTGCTCTACGACACCGTCGTATGGGGACAGAGCGACTCGATTCCGGCGCTGCTGATGCTGCTGTCGATCCTGATGCTGCTGGAGCGGGAATACGAACTGGGATGGGGACTGGGCGCGCTGGCGGTGCTGACCAAACCGCAGGCATTGGCGCTGATGCCGGTGCTGGGGCTATGGACGCTGATCAAGGGCGAGCGCCAGGACTGGCTGCGCTCGGCGCTGGCTTTTGCCGCCTTCGGCCTGGTGACCATCGCGCCCTTTCAGATCGGGCATCCATGGAGCTGGCTCTTCGAGCTCTATTCCAGCACCGCCGGCTACTATCATGAAACCGCGGTCAACGCGTTCAATCTGATGGCGCTGATCTTCGGCTTGCGGCGCGACGACGGTATCGCAGTCCTGGGCGTGTCATGCTTCGCGCTGGGCATGACGCTGGTGGCAGCGATGTACGCCTTGGTCGCATATCTGCTGTGGCGGCGATCCGACGGCACGGGATTGTTGCTGGCCTCGTTTGTGGCGATTACGGGATTTTTTGTTCTGGCCCCGCGGATGCACGAGCGCTACCTTTACCCCGCGCTGGTGATCCTGATTCCGCTGGCAATCGAATCACCCGCCGCGCTCGCCATTTTCGGCGCTCTGACGCTGACCTTCCTGTTCAATCTGATCTATGTCAAGAAGATTCTCGACACCAATTCCTTTTTGGACGCGCGCGACGGCTGGGCGATGCTGGCGTCGAGCGTCAACGTGGTTATTTTCGGCGCGAGCCTCTGGTATGGATGGCGGACCGTTGAGCATTCTCAGCCGGCGATGAAACTGTCTGAAATCTGGCGCCGCTTCGAAATTGCGGCCAACCAGCCGACCGCGCGCTCCGCGCCGCCCGCCGGCGTCGAGGGCAGGCAATACCCGCCATGGCAGCGCGTCGATACCGTTATCATCTCCGCCCTGCTGATTGCCGCGGTGTTCCTGCGCTTTTACCGCCTCGGCCATCCCAACGAGATCGTCTTCGACGAGGTGCATTTTGTCGGCCAGGCGCGCCATTATCTGCATGGCGAGGACTTCCTCGATCCGCATCCGCCGCTGGCTAAGCTGCTCATCGCGCTGTCGATTCTGCTCTTCGGCGATCACTCGTGGGCGTGGCGTCTGCCCAACGCCGCCATCGGCACCGCCCTGGTCGGGATTACGTATCTGCTGGGGCGGCGGATGTTCAATTCTCGTCTGGTCGGCGCCCTGGCCGGTCTGTTCGTGCTGTGCGACGGGATGTTCGTGGTCGATTCGCGGATCGCGGTGCTGGATATCGTTTACGTCACCTTCGGCGCATGGGCCTATCTGCTGCTGTTCCGTTTTATCCAGATGCCCGACACGCCGCGGCGCCGCACCACGCTGCTGTGGATGGCGATTGCGTTGGGCTTGTGTCTGAGCGCGAAGCTCTACGTACCGGCCGTTACGTTCCTGCTGGTGACCGGCTTTCTGGTATGGGTGCTGATCGGCGAGCGTGCGCCGCGGCCGGTATCGATGCCGGCGCCCGCGCCGGAGCCGCAGCGGCGCCGCAATCGGCGCAGCCAGCCGAAAAAAGCGCCGCCGCCGGTGCCGCCCCCACCTCAGCGCCAGTGGGATCCGATGCTGGAGCGGCGCGTCGGCGGCGCGCTGGCGCTGGTCGGCGGGGTTGCCGCAATCGTTTACCTCGGCATCTTTTTGCCCCATTTCATCCTCGGATGGTGGGGCGGCATCGCCGACCTGTTCGCTTATTACGGCAAGGTGGTCTGGTACGAACAGAGCGTCACCTCCGCCACCCATCCCTACGCCGCCCCATGGTGGAGCTGGCCGCTGATGCTGCGTCCGATCGCCTATTGGCAGGATTTCCCGCCTAATGGGAACATCGTGGCGACGATCTGGGGCGGCGGCAATCCCGCCTCATGGTGGGGCGCGCTGACCGCCATCATCATGGTTGCTTTTCAGGCCTTCGAGCGGCGCAGCCTGCCGCGCACGTTTCTCGCCCTGGGCTACGCGGCTTACCTGGGGATGTGGATACCGATCGGACGGACGCTCTTCCTCTATCATTACATGCCCGCCGTTTACCTCGGTTACATCGCGCTTGCCGCGGTGCTGGCCGAATGCTGGCAGGGTACGGCGCTGCTGGTGGAGAAAGTCGCGCTTCTGCTGACGCTGGGGCCCGCGATGCTGCTCGGGTTCGGCGTCACCGTCGGCGCCGCGCTGGCGCTGGCGATGCTGGTGACCTTTTTTGCGCTGCTCGGCGGCGAAGGCTACGACGGCAAGTTCGTCTGCGCGATATTCGTCGGCGCGGTGGTGATTCTGTTCTTCTATTACGTTCCGATTTGGCTGGCGCTGCCGATTCAGCGCGCGGGATATTATGCGCGGATGTGGCTGCAGGGACCCGGGCTGCGCAACTGGATCTAGAAGATGTTCCGCCCTGCCATACGCGCGATTTTGCTGGGCGCCGCCTTGTGCGCCGCCCTGCCGCGTCCAGCCTGGTCCGCGGACAACCTGCTGGCCAATCCCGATTTAACCAAAGGCGCCGGCAACTCGCCCGACGCGTGGCAAAGTCAGGCATGGCAGGAAGGGCCGGAGTATTCCACTTATCAATGGACGCACGAGGAGGGCAAGCCGGGCGAGCTCTCGGTCACTAATCTCAAGCCCAACGATGCCAGATGGGCGCAGTCGCTGAGCCTGACCGCCGGATGGTATCACTTCAGCGCCGACCTGCGCGCGCGCAATGTCGGCAACAACGCCACCGGCGCGTCGCTCAGCATCATGGAGGACAGCATCACTTCACCCGACCTCAAGGGAACCACCGGATGGCAGCAGGTGGGCTTCTATCTGAAGGTCGGTCCCAAGGGCGCGGACCTTGAACTGGCGTGCCGGGTGGGGGGATTCGGCAGCCTCAATACCGGCACGGTTTCATGCCGGAACATCAGGATGGAACGGGTGGCGGCGCCGCCCAACGGCGCGCAATCGCTGTTCGACCTGGAAAAGATCCGCAAGGAATCAGCCGAGGTTCCTATCGGCAGCCCATGGACGCTGGTCGCCACGTTTTTGTTCCTGATTGGAGTGTCGGCCTTCGGATGGCGCACGTACGGTCAGACCCTGACCGCGGTCAGACGCGAAGAGGAACCCGCCAAACGGGCCTCCAACCGCTGAAGCCGCAACGGCGGCTGAAAACGAAGTTTTCAGCCGCCGTTGCGGCGCGAGCGTCAGCCCGCGCCGCCGCAGACTGTCATGACCGAGCGTCAGCGAGGGCGCGCCGGAATCAACGCGCAGCGATATTTCCGGTGTGCGCGCAAAGGCAAACCGCTTCGCGTTGCATCCCGGCCGCAGCGGCGCTGCGCCGCTGCGGCCGGGATGCAACCGTGAAGATGCTGGCGCAATTGCATAAACTCCCGGCGGCTGAAAACGAAGTTTTCCGCCGCCGCCGCGCAGCTCAGCCGCGGGCGGGCGATGCGTCTGCGGCGCCGAGCGCGCGCACGATGCGGCCGCCGTACTTAAACGCCAGCCGCGCCTGGCGGTAGGGATAATAGAGGAAGGACAGCCGATACGGCAGACGCAGGCTGGCCGCATCGGCTTCGGTGGGCAGCAGCGCGTACGCGGCGGCATAGCGCAGTTTCGCGCCAATCCCGTCGGCCAACCCGATTTGCAATTTGAACTCCGACGGCGTCGCGTAATCTTCCGGCAGTCTGACGGTAATCCGCTCCACGAGGCGCGGCGCAAAGCGCAGCCGCCGCACGATCGACTCGACCCGGTCCTGCACGCCTGCGGGCATTGGCGCACCGAGCAGCCGATGCGCCATCCATAAGCCCGTCGCCAGAATTCGGATGCCGCCGCAGCCGCGGCCATAGTCGAACAGGAGCTCCCAATCCAGCTCAAGGCGCATCGCAAGCGCGATATCGACGGCGTGGCAGAGGCTTTGCCACGAATGCTTGGCGGCGTGCGCGCACAGGTAGAGCAGCAGGTCTTCGGGGCCGATTGCGGAAATCGGCTCGCCCTCGAATTGCGCCGCCGCCGCGCGCTCCCAGATTGAATCGAACCAGCGCGCGCACGGAAACCCGCACGGCAGCATCCGCCAATGCAGATCGAGGTGGAGGCCGCCGCGCGGACTCACAAACGTCATCTGCGAGTTCCAATGCAGCCGCGCCGTTTCCTGCTCCCAGGGCAGATGCGAGATGGTGCGGTAGCCGAAGTCGGCCAGCGCTTTTTTGGCGCGAGTTATATCGGCCGGACGGACCAGCACATCGACGTCGCTCGAGGCGCGCCACGCGCTCGCGCCGCACAGCGCCGCCGCCAGCACCGGACCTTTGATCGGTATCGCGTCAATTCGATTCTCGCGCAGCAGCCGCAGCACCGAAATCAATTCGATGCTGAGCGCGAGATTCCTCGCGAGGTTGGCGCGCAGGCGCGAATGGATCGCGCGGGGGTGGCTCGCGCCGCAGTTCGCCGCGACGCACCACGCGACCAGCGCGTCAAGGCCGTGCGCCGCCGCGACGTCCAGCGCCTCATCCCAATCGCGAATCGCGTCCGCCGCCTCGCGCATCGATACGCCGCCGGCCCCGGCGCAAAACCATCGCGCACACGCCAGCAGCAGGCGTATCGCGGCGCTCCTGTGGACGTTGCGGTTCACGCCGCGATGCCCTGCGCCATGCACCAGTTGCGCAAGCGGCTGCCGATTTTAGAGGACAGCGCCGTCCACTCGCCCGACTCGACCACCGCGCCGTTTTCGATCACGTAGATCAGGTCGGCCCAGCGCACCGTGGACAGGCGATGCGCGATCAGCACGGTGGTCACGCCCCCGTGCATCTGTTCGATCGCGCCCAGGATTTTCGCTTCGTTCTCCGAATCCAGGCTGTTGGTGGCTTCGTCGAGGACCAGCAGCCGGGGACGGCGCAGCAGCGCGCGTGCCAGCGCCAACCGCTGCCGCTCGCCCGCCGACAGTGCGCAGCCGCGGTCGCCAACGACGGTATCGAGACCGTGGGGCAGACGCGCCGTGAATTCGTCCGCTGCCGCCATCCGCAGCGCGGTTTGCAGTTCGGCCTCAGTGGCGCCGGGCCGCGCCCACAGCAGGTTGGCGCGCACGGTATCGTGAAACAGGAAAGTATCCTGCGCGACGTAGCCGATCTGTTCGCGCCAGGCCAACGCACAGCCGCCGTCCAGCGCGACGCCATCGACGACGATTCGTCCCGACGCGGGCGCCATCAGACCCATCAGCAGGTCCGCGATCGTGCTCTTCCCCGCGCCCGAGGGTCCGGCGATCGCGACGATGCGGCCGGCCGGGATCGTCATATTGACGTTATTCACTACCGGCCGTTCACCGGCGGGATAGGCGAAGGACACGTCTTCGAGCCGCAGCGCGGTGCGCAGTTGCGGCGCCGGTCCGGATGCGGAGGGCTCCGCCGCCGCGCGGCATCGCCTCTGAAGCGCCGCAACCGTTGCATATCCCGGCAGCAGGCTCACGAAGCTGCGATAGCTGCTCTGGGTGGCGCGCACGCGCGGCACCAGGCGTGCGAACAGGATCAGCAGCACCAGGACTTCGGCGGGCGAGATCGCAAACCACTGGAGCGCCGCCAGCAGGATCGCGCCCAGCAGCGCGGCGGCGCCCGCTTCGAACCAGGCGTCGGCGGCGAGCTGCTCGCGCGTCATGCGGACGCCGGTTGCGGCCAGCTCGCGGGTCAGGCGCGCGAAAATATCGCAGGTGCGGCGCTGCGCCCCGTACATCCTGGCGGTCTTGAGGCTTTGCAGATGCTCGATGGCGGCGGAGTAAACCGCGCCCGCAACGCCCGAGAAGTCGGCGCCGGCGCGATGGACCGCGCGGGTGCGCGTGCGCAGCGCAACGGCGAGCACGGCGCACAACGCCAGCATCAGCAAGGTCGCGGCGGGAAACAGGAGCAGGCTGGCGGCGATATAGAGCGCTGCGAGAGCGGCGCCCGCAACCGCGTACAGGCCCTGGCAGGCGGCGGCGCCGGCGCGATCGACTTCGTCGGTCAGGGCGTGAACCAGATCGGCGCTGCGGTTGCGGCAGATGAAGCTCCAATCGGCTCCACTGATTGCCTCGAACAGATTGCCGCGCAGACCGCGCGCGAAGTCCTCGTACAGCTCCGTGATGACGGCGCCCTGCATGAAGCTGAGCAGAACATGCACGCATACCAGCGCCACGAACAGCGCCAGTATCGGCGCCGGCGCCGGACGCATGTGCAGCGCGCCGAATGCGCCGCGGACGGCGGCGGCGAAACGTCCGGCCTCGCTGTGCGCGCCAAGTGCGACGCCGGCCAGCTCCAGCAGCGGCAGCATCAGGGCGAGCCCCAGCCCCTCCGTCATCGACGCGCCAATCATCAGCGCGGCGGCGTACCCCAGCCGCCATCGCGCTGTCCGCGCCAGCGCGCCGGCGTATTCCCGAATCAATGCGAACATCTGGCGGAGCGGGGCGCCGCGCGTGCCGAATCAGGTCGCGGCGGAGGCGAGCCCGGCGTCATCGACTTGCGGCCGATCGGAGCCGGCGCGGACCGAGGGCGGTGCGATGCGCCGGTAAACCTCGAGCGTGCGGCGCACCATCGCGCTGACCGTGAATTCGCTGCGCACGCGTTCCAGCGCGGCGTTGCCGTACCTGCGGCGCAGCGGCTCGTCGTCGAGCAGGCGGTTGAGCGCGCACGCGATTTCAGCCGAATCGCGCGGCTCCACCGTGATTCCGGTGACGCCGTCGAGCGAGACGAACGGGACGCCCGATTCCAGGCGCGTGTTGACCACCGGCTTGCCGCACGCCATCGCTTCCAGTTGCACGATGCCGAAGCCTTCGCTGCGCGCGATACTGGGGAGCGCGAACACTTCGCAGGCGTGATAGTAGGGCGCGACGTCCTCGACATGGCCCAAAAATGTGACTTTGCCGCGCAGGCCGGGATGGGCGGCTTCGGCTTCCAGCCGCTGGCGCATCGGTCCGTCGCCGACGATCAGCAGGTTGGCATCGACCGCGCTCATCGCGCGAATCAGGTATTCGAGTCCCTTGTAATAGACCAGGCGGCCGGCGCTCAGCACAATGCGGCGGCCGAAGCGCTTGCGGATTTGCCGCACCGCGTTGGTGTCGCGGCACCACAGGTCTTGGACCGCGATGCCGAAGGGAACGGTGTGGCACAACTCGCGATTGCGCGACAGCACCGGCGAGCTCCGGATGTAATTGTCTGAGGTTGCGATGATAGTGTTGCAGCGGCGCAGAAAACGGCGCAGGAAAATCTCGAAGGCGGGCCCCAGCGCCTTCTGCCGCACCACGTCGCTGTGCCAGGTCGCCACCAGCGGTCCGCTATGCCCGCTCAGCAGGTATGCGACCACCGCCCACGGGTTGGGCAGATGTACGTGCACCAAATCGGCGCGGGCGTTGCGGATGATGCGCGCCATCTGCGGACAAATCGGCGTCGAATAGAGGTTGAGCGGAGTGCCGGCGCGGGTCAGCCTGACTCCGTCGGGCGCGCAATGCTCCGTGTGCGGCCCGTCGTTGGCGACCAGCACCTGAAGGTCCACCGCGTCCTTCAGCTCCGAGCACAGCGTGCGCAGATGGGTCTCCATCCCCCCGACGTGCGGCAGGTAGAATTTGCCGACATGCAACACGCGAAGATGCCGCAGATCCTGAATAGCCTGTGTCATATTGTCTGAGCTTTCCCCCCTATCGGGGCCGGTCAACGAACCTCTACTTCTTTCAACGGCGAAAAACCTGCTCTGGGATTGCCCTGTGAATCAGATGCCCGAGGCTGGGCGACTCAGCGCGGCGCCGCGACGCTTTGGTAAAGATCGGCGGCGCGGCGGGCATAGCCGCTCCAGGTAAAACGTGCGGCCCACCTGACCCCCGCAAGCCGCCGCTCGTGCCATCGATGGGGCTGGTGCATCCGCTCGTCTGCCA
>JAJPJA010000150.1 GCA_021324455.1 Pseudomonadota bacterium
ACGACGAGCTGCTCGTCATCAAGCAGCCCGCGCCCCTGGCCGACCAGCTCGAGCGGGTTCGCAAGGCGGTCGAGCGGTGCCCCAAGAACGCGCTGGAGCTCGTGCCGTGAGTCCCGACCGGTTGAGCCTGGCCGGCAAGGTCGCGATCGTGACCGGCGCCGGCAACGGCATCGGACGCGCGGAAGCGCTGCTGCTGGGGCGTGAGGGCGCCAAAGTAGTCGTCAATGATCTCGGCGGCGATACCAAGGGCGAAGGCGCGGACCGCGGCGTCGCGCAGAAAGTGGTGCAGGAAATTCAGGCTGCGGGCGGCACGGCGGTGGCCAACGGCGATTCGGTCGCCAGCTACGAAGGAGCGGCCAGGATCGTGGAGACGGCGATCAAATCGTTCGGCCGCCTCGACATTCTCGTGAATAACGCCGGCAACGCCCGCCCGCGCGTGATTTACAACCTCAGCGAAGAGGACTGGGACGCGGTAATCGCGGTGCATCTTAAGGGATGCTTCAACATGGTGCGGCATGCCGCGCCGATCATGCGCGAGCAGCGCTCGGGAGTGATCATCAATACCGGATCGGAATCCGGCCTGGGGCATTTCGGTCAGGCCAATTACTCCGCCGCCAAGGAAGGAATCATCGGGTTTACCCGCACCGTGGCGCGCGACCTGGGCCGCTTCAACATCCGATGCAACGCGATTCGGCCCCGCGCGCTGGACACTCGATTGGCCGGCGGCGAGGGCGGCGGCGTCGAAGCCGGAATCAAGCTGGCGCAAACCTTCGGCAATCACGTGCTGGGCAATCGCAGCATGCACACGCCGCGGCCGGCCAAAGCGGAAGAAGTGGCGGCGCTGGTGGCGTGGTTGTGCACGGATTCGATGGCCGGGATTAACGGCCGCACCTTCCAAATCGGCGGCGGCGAGGTCGGCCTGTGGTCCGAACCGGAACTGGTCAAGTCCTCGTTCCGCGAACAAGGATGGGACCTCGACGCGCTCGACCAGGACGTGTTGCGCAGCTTTCTGGTCGGCGACATCATCGAGAACAAGTAATTTCAGGAAATGGAGTTTCCGCCATGAGCATCATCGACGATGCCCTCAAAGCCAACGCCGCCTATGCGGCCAACTTCAAGCTGGGCAAGCTGGCAACGCCGCCCGCCAGAAAACTCGCGGTGCTGGCATGCATGGATGCGCGATTGACGATCGAGCCGATGCTGGGGCTGTCCACCGGCGACGCGCATATAATCCGCAACGCCGGCGGCATCGCCACGGAAGACGCAATCCGCTCGCTGATCATTTCGCATCACCTGCTCGGCACGCGGGAGTTCATGGTCATCAACCATACCGGCTGCGGGATGCTGACCTTCAAGGATTCAGACCTGTTGCAAAAGCTCGAGCGCGAACAGGGCGTGTCGGTGCTGTCGCCCGCGCATTTCCATGCCTTCGAAGACCTGGAGGCCAACGTGCGCCGGCAGATGGGCCGCATCCGGTCGCATCACTGGATACCCAGGGAAATTCCCGTGCGCGGGTTTATATATGACGTCGCCAGCGGAAAACTCAATGAGGTGAAAGTCTGAAACCGGTTGCTGATGGCATTTCCCGCCGCGCGGGAAGCACAAACAGGGAGGCGTGCGATGAAAAGGTCCGGTTTATTTGTTGGATTGCTGGTCCTGGCCGCAACCGTCATCTGCCTGACGCATCCGGCCGCTGCCGACGACCGGCAGGCGATAACCGACGTGGAGCATAAACTCGCCGACGCGACCAACGCTAATGACGCGCTCAAATATTACGATACCAGCGATCAGACCACGCTGTTCGACATGAGCGGTCCGCCGCGCGAGTACCAGGGGCAGAAGGCGATTCGCGGCGACTTCGAAAAGGCGTTCGCCGGGTTTAAGGACCTGAAAGTCACGTTTGTGGAATTACAGGTGGACTCCGACGGCAAGTTGGGCTACGCCCACAGCGTTCAGCACTTTACCGGTAAAACCGCTGACGGCAAGCCGGTCGATATCACGTTCCGGCAGACGGACGTGCTGCGCAAGATCGACGGTCAATGGAAAATCATTCATCAGCACATCTCGCTCCCGGTGGATATGAAGACCGGCAAGGCGGATATGGAATCGAAGATGTAGCACGAACAGTCCTTTCCCACTCGCCGCGGGCAGGGTTTTCTTTCGGGAGAATGAGGACGATTTTCTCACGTGGAAAAACTCCCGTCAGTGGGGAGAGCGTCCCGGGAGAGGACGGCCTTGCAAGGCGCGGGCGGGCGTCAGCCCGCAGCCTGGATGCGCACACCGGAAATAATCGTTCCGCGTTGATTCCTCCGCCTCCCCGCTGACGCTCTCAGTTTCGCTGCCGGTCGCAATGACACTGCGGGCGGCGCGGCCGTCAGCTGCGCCACAGCCGTTCGCTGGCGATGCGCGCGCCGTCAACCATCGCGCGCAGCTTCGCCCAGGCTATTTCCGGATCGACCCGCGAAGTGCCGGCGGTGCCGAAACCGCAGTCGGTTCCGGCCATCACGTTTTCCCGCCCAACCAGCTCAGCCACGCGGCACAGGCGCTGCGCGATTAACTCCGGATGCTCGATAAAGTTGGAAACCGAGTCGATCACGCCCGGTATCAGGGTTTTGCCCTGCAGCTTGACCTGCGAAAACAGCTCCCATTCATGCTCATGGCGCGGGTTGGCGGCTTCGTAGGAAATTGCGCCGACGTTGGCCCTCAGCACGATGTCGATAATGTCGCGCAGCGCGACGTCATGATGATGCGGCCCTTCGTAATTGCCCCAGCATAGATGGATCCGCAGGCGTTCGGGCGCGATGCCGCCGATCGCGTGATTGAGCGCTTGGAGGTGCAGCTCGGCGATTTTCCTGAATTCGGCCAGGCTCTTGTCCTTGTAATGGGTATGGCGCGCCATCGCGAGATCGGGGCAGTCCACCTGAAGCGTGAACCCGGCCGCACTGATGGCCTGATACTCGGTCTTCATGGCGTCGGCCAAAGCGCCGATATACTTCTCGTGATCCTTGTAATGCTGGTCGGGCAGAAAGAAGGAGATTACGCCGGGCGAGGCGGCGGTCAGGAAACCGCGTTCCTTTGAAGCGCCCAGCGCCGCGGCCAGATTTTCAATGTCGGCCTGCACCGCCGCCGTGTTTTCATAGCGTACGGGTCCGTTGCATGCGGGCATGCCCAGTTCGGGGACGCCGATTTTTCCCACGGTGCGGCGCGTAAAACTGCGGAACTCGGCCAGATCCGCGGCGCCGGGAATACGGCCCGATGCACCTTTGAATCCGCTCAACCGATCCTTGACATAGGTGGCGTAGGACGGTTTGCTCATCTCGCCGTCGTTGACCAGATCGATTCCGCTTTCGATCTGACGCCGCACCACTTCGGCGACCGCCGTGCGCACCCGAGCCTGCATCGCGGCGCGGTCAACCGTCTTGCCGGCTTCGCCCGCGCGCACCATTTCGAGCAGATCTTCGGGCCGCGGCAGGCTTCCGGTATGAGTGGTCAGGATTCGTTCACTACTGCGCATCATGGCGTCATCTCCATTGACGTTGTGCGGGCAACATAGCAAAGCGGCCCGCGCATGGCATCGTGCTGTCGATAGCCGGGTTGACGCGCGCGCTGAAGCTCTTGACCCGAGTCCGCTGCGCGGGGGACAAGGCTTTGATGGCGCAGGATAACCTCCACGCGCTCGGGCGGCTGGGTGTGGCGCTGGCGCTGGGACTTCTGATTGGACTGGAGCGGGGTTGGGAGAGCCGCGAACTGCCTGAGGGAGCGCGCTCCGCCGGCCTGCGCACTTTTGCCATCATCAGTCTGCTCGGCGCCGTGATTGCGGTGCTGGCTCCCGACGCGACCGTGCTGCTTGCGGCCGGCTTTATCGCGATGGCCGCGCCGGTCGCGCTCGGTTACTGGCGCGAATCTCAGGATCGGCATATCGGGATTACGACTGAGATCACCGCGCTGCTTACCTTCGCGCTGGGCGCGCTGGCCGGCAGGGGCGAGCTGGTCGCGGCGTCCTCGGCCGCGGTCGTGGTCGCCCTCCTGCTGGGTTTCAAGCCCGAACTGCACCATCTGGTGGCGCGCATCGAACGCGAGGAACTGCTCGCGACGCTGCGGCTCCTGCTCATCTCCGTGGTGATCCTGCCGATTCTGCCCAACCGCGGTTACGGACCCTGGCACGCGATCGATCCTTACCGGCTGTGGTGGCTGGTCGTGCTGGTGGCCGGCATATCGTACCTGGGTTACTTCGGGATCAAGCTGCTGGGGCGCGAGCGCGGCATTCCATTGAGCGGTCTGCTGGGCGGGATGGTCTCGTCGACCGCGGTGTCGGTCAACTTTTCCCGTCTGGCGGTAGAAAAATCCGGCAGCCGGGATCTGCTGGCATGCGGAATCGTAATCGCCTCGGCCACCATGTTTCCGCGGATGCTGGCGATGGCGGCAGTGGTTGCGCCGGATCTGGCCGTGTCGCTCATCGCGCCGATGCTGGCTGCGGGGGCGGTGGCGTTTGCTCTGGCCGCCTGGCAGTTATGGCGCGGCAGCAACCAGGACCTCGGCGCTCATCAGCAGCTCGATCCCCGCAATCCCTTCAACCTGCGCTTCGCGATCGAGTTCGGCCTGCTGCTCGCCGCGATCATGGTGATGGCGCGCGGCTTCCGAGCCTGGCTCGGCAGCGGCGGTCTGGTCGCGGTCGGCGCGATTTCCGGCCTGGCCGACGTCGACGCGATCACGGTATCGGTCGGATCCATGTTTCACGCGGGGCAGACCGGCATTGTCGCGGCGCAGGGCGCGATTTTAGCCGCCGCCGCCGTCAACACCGTCGTCAAGGCGGTGCTTACGGCCGCAATCGGCGGGTTGCGGATGGGTCTGTACGTGGCGGTTCCGCTGTTGGCCGCGCTCGCGGCCGGCGCCGCCGCGTGGTGGCTGTGCTGAAGAGCCGGCTGGCGAACAACATACCTTTCGGATATATGGCTCTTACAGATCGCGCCCGCGCGCGCGGCAAGGAGCTTCGTGATGACCGATTACAGCAAGTACAAAGCCGTGCTGGTGGAAAAGGACGACCGGGTCGCAACCGTAACGCTCAACCGGCCCGACTCGCTCAACGCGGTCAACGACGACATGAACGCCGACTTCGACACGCTGTTCCACCAGCTGTCGCGCGACGAAGAGGTGGACGCGATCATAATCACCGGTGCGGGGCGCGCGTTTTGCGCCGGCGGCGACATCAAGAACATGGACGCGCGCAACGCCGCCGCGGCGCGCGATTTTCCCATGAACCCGCGCGATCCGGGTCAGCTCCTCAATGACATCCTCGACGTCCAGCAGCCGATCATCGCCGCCATCAACGGCGACGCGATCGGCCTTGGCGCCACCATCGCGCTGTTCTGCGACATTACGATCGCGGCCGAAACCGCCCGCCTGGGCGATACCCATGTGCGCATCGGCGTGGTGGCCGGCGACGGCGGCGCGGTCATCTGGCCGCCGCTCATCGGACCCAACCGCGCCAAGGAATACCTGATGCGCGGAAATCTGATTAACGGCGCCCAAGCGGCCCGCCTGGGGCTGGTGAACTACGCGCTGCCGGCCGCCGAAGTGATGCCGAAGGCGAAGGAAATCGCGCGCGAACTGGCCGACGGATCGCGCTGGGCTATCCGCTGGACCAAGCAGTCGGTGAACAAGCTGGTCAAGAAGGCGCTGCATCAGGTGCTGGATACGTCGGCAGCGTTGGAAGCGGTAACCTTCGTCACTCCGCAGCATCGCGAAGCCGCGCGCGCGTTCGTCGAAAAACGCAAGCCCAACTTCCGCGCGCCGAAGTAGCCGCGCCCCGGGCCCGTCCGATCCTGACCCGGCATGTGAGGCGTCAATTTCCGCGGTTGTTGTGGATTTCATCGGTCAGTTGCGCCGCGGATGCGGATGCGTGCGCGCGCGGCCCCGGTTTGGATGAAAATTTTCTGCAAGTTCGGCGCGCGTTGCCGTTCAAAGCTCCGAGGGCCTTGGCGGTATGTACGGCGGCGAAATCGGATCGCGGCTGCGCGGCATCTGTCCCGATCCGCGGATGGCGCAAATCCTGTCTTTGGGGATTCTGCTTTCCGCCGGCGCCTGGCTGCGCGATTTCAGTCTGCGGCCCGGCCAGATCGCGCTGACGTTCGCATGCGGACTGCTGTGCCAGAAGCTGTGCGAACGCTTTGCACGGCGGCCCTCCAGCTCCATCCGCAGCGCCGTCATCACCTGCTTCAGCGTCACGCTCCTGCTGCGCGCCAATAACTGGTGGATACATCCGGCGGCGGCCGGGGCCGCGATTGGATCGAAATTTGTCCTGCGGATACGCCGCAAGCATCTGTTTAATCCCGCCAATTTCGGCGTGCTGTTCGCGCTGGCGACGCTTCCGGGAGCGTGGGTCTCCGCCGGCCAATGGGGCCAGGACGTGGCGCTGGCGGGATGGATGGTATCGATGGGCGGCGTGGTCACCCGTCAGGCGCGGCGCGCCGACATCAGTTGGTCGTTCCTCGCCTTCTATGTCGGTGCGCTTGCCCTCCGCGTGATGTGGCTGGGTCAGCGATGGCCCGTCCTGACCCATCAGTTGAGCAGCGGCGCCTTGCTGCTGTTCGCCTTCTTCATGATCTCCGATCCGATGACCACTCCCAACCATCGCCGCGGCCGCATCGCGCACGCCGCGGCGGCCGCCGCAATCGCGTACCTCTGGCAATTCCATTTCTATCGCACCAACGGCCTTTTATGGGCGCTGCTGATTGCGGCTCCAGCGGTACCGCTGTGGGACCTGATCTGGCCGGCGCCTTCATTCCGATGGATCGAAGGAGAAACCAATGAAGCGGAGCCGCAATCCACGGCGGATGTTCGCCTTCGCGATCGTGCTGGCGGGGCTGTCGACAATGCCGTTGACGGCGATGGCTTTTTGCGGGTTTTACGTGGGCAAAAGCGATGCGTCGCTCTACAACCACGCCTCACAAGTCGTGATGGTGCGGCATGATGACAAAACCGTGCTGAGCCTGATGAACGACTACCAGGGCGAGCCGTCGCAGTTCGCCCTGGTGGTTCCCGTGCCCGAAGTTCTGCGGCGCGATCAGATTCACGTCGGCAACCGCGCCCTGTTTCAGCGTATCGACGCGTACAGCGCTCCACGCCTGGTCGAATATTACGATCCCGACCCCTGCCAGAGGCCCATGATGATGAGGGGACTGGAAATGTCGGCTCCCGCGGCTCCAATGAATCAGGCGGCGGTCATGAAGGACAAGAGTCTGGGCGTCACGGTGGAGGCCCGATACACGGTGGGCGAATACGACATTGTCATTTTGTCGGCCCGGCAGTCGGACGGACTCGAACAGTGGCTGCGTCAAAACGGCTACCACATCCCCGCCGGAGCAAGCCGCGCCCTCAAGCCATACCTGCGCCAGAACATGAAGTTCTTCGTCGCCCGGGTCAATCTGAAGGAGCACGCCGCTATCGGCCTCAGCTACCTGCGCCCGCTTCAGTTCGCGTTCACCTCGCCCAGGTTCATGCTGCCAATCCGGCTCGGGATGCTCAACGCGCAGGGACCGCAGGATTTAGTGATCTATGCTTTGACCGAAAACGGGCGCGTCGAGACTACCAACTATCGGACGCAAAAGCTGCCTACCGGATCAGATCTGCCCGGATTCGTGCGCGGCGAATTCGGATCCTTTTACAAGGACATGTTCGACCATCAGGTGGAACTGAGCGGGAAGACCACGGTGTTCACCGAGTATGCGTGGAACATGGGATGGTGCGATCCGTGCGCCGCCGATCCGCTTACCCGCGAGGAGCTGCGCCAATTGGGCGTGTTCTGGATGGATCGGGACATTGAGCCGCCCGACGCGCCCCGGCCGCTGCTGTTTCCGATACAGGCGGCGGTGCCGGTGATGATCACACGCCTGCACGTCCGCTATTCGGCGGATTCATTTCCTGAGGATCTGGTTTTCCAGGAGACGCAGGATACGGATAACTACCAGGTCCGCTTTGTGCTGCATCGGCCATGGCAGGGATCGGCCAATGAATGTCCGTCAGCCAAAAGCTATTTCGAAGAACTGGAGCAGCGCCGCCGGAACGAAGCGCGCAACCTCGCCGACCTGACCGGATGGGACCTGGGCGAGGCCCTGCGCAAGGCGGGTCTGAATCCGTCGGCAAAGCCCACGCCGTGGTGGCATGGACTGTGGGATTGAAACAGACGGCCGCCGAACCGGATCATCCACTTGGCATCGGATATGCGGCACTACGCCGTCCGATCCGGCGGATCGATCACGCCAAAGGGAACATGCGGCAGCGGGAACAGGGACGCATACCGGCCTCAACGGCGCGGGCGCGGTCGCGAAACAGGACCAGGTTTGTGCGCCGCGCTCGCGCCACCCAGTGGCATTCGGGGCGGCAGAAGATTTTCGTCGCCCGGTTGCCCCAGACCGCGCCCGCTTCCGACACCCGGCCTGACGCCGCGAAAGTAAATCCCTCTACGCTCAGCAGCTTGCGCTTGATCTCCAGACCGCCGCCGTAACCGCCCAGGCTCAGATCCGATCGCACCACGCGATGGCACGGTACGTAAACCGGGATCGGGTTGTCATGCATCGCGGCCCCCACCGCGCGCGACGCCTCGGGGGCGCCGGCCCATGCCGCCAGGGAGGAATAGGTGACAAGCGCGCCGGCGCCGACTTCGATCAGCAGTTCCAGAATCCGTTTCTGGAAGGACCCTGCGACCAGCGACAGGTCGATATTGCTGCGCAACGCCGTAAGGTCGCCGCCGGCGAAGCCGTTGAGCTCATCGCGCAGGCCGTGGCTCGCGCCGGTTTCCGGCACGGGGTCGAATCGGCGGCGCAATCTGGCGATCGCCGCGGATACATCCGCCGGATGCCGGAGGAAGTGGATCATCGCGACGCCGCGTTGGCTGAGCGCTGCCAGCACTGGTCCAACCGGCGAGGAAGGGATTACTTCGATCGCGGCCTGCGGAAGATCGGATCGTGGCCGCATCGGCGCCGCCGTGCTTGCCGTACTCACGAGCAGCGCGCGCAGCAGGCCCTGGGGATCATTATGGTTAGACAGTTCCGCTTTCATCGGATTCTCACCTCGCCGATATAGAACCCCGACGGCCGCCGCATGTGAAACTGGATTGGGTCGCTCCCCGGCGTTCTTTGGCCGCCCGCAAAGGAATCAAAGCGAATCGATTTGCGCATGCACCGGAAATAGTCGCTTCGCGTTGATTCCTCCGCTTCCCCCGCTGACCCCGACATGGCTTGGGACTCCCCGCTTCGCGGACTTCGCTTCGCAATGACAGATGGACACGGCGCTGCGGTAAATGCATAAAAAAGGCGGACGTTCACGGCCATTTTTCCAGGGTGCCGATGTGCGCTTAATGGCGCACGGACGCCCGCCCAACTGCCTGTCGATCGAAAATCCACAGTTTCAGACTGTGACGGAAGAAACCGCAAAAGCCAGCCGAGTTATTTTTCGTCCAGCGCCCAGGCTCGTATCAGGTGATGGGCGATGGCGATGGGCGGGGGCAGTTTCACTCCGGCCACCGGCTTGCCCTCGATCAGGTCGCGCGCGACGCTGCGCTCGATCCATCGCACCTCGGCCAGTTCGTTTTCGTCAACCCTGGTATCGCGGCTTTGGGCTTTGGCAAAACATCCGATCATCAGCGAGGACGGAAACGGCCATGGCTGGGTGGCGTGATATTTGATGTCGCTGACCTTGACGCCGGCTTCCTCCATCAGCTCGCGCTGCACCGCTTCCTCGATGGTCTCGCCGGGTTCGACGAACCCCGCCAGCGCGGAGAACATGCCGGAGGGAAACTGCTTGCCGCGTCCGACCAGGCATGCGTCGCCGTGAGTGGCGAGCATGATGACGACAGGGTCGACGCGCGGGAAATGCTCCGAATTGCATTGGCCGCACAGCCTCCTGTAACCGGCGTCCATCAATTTGGTCCGCGCGCCGCATTTGGGGCAGAAGCCGTGGCGCTGATGCCAGTCGATCATCGCCTTGGCCTGGGCGATGAGCGCCGCGTCGCGCAGTGAAACCGAGGACGCGGCCGTGCGTGCGTCGCGGAAATGGCCCAAACTTGCGAGCGAAGGTATTTTTGCGGGGTCGGCGCGGTCGGGCACCTCGACCGCGAACAGCGCGGTTTCGCCCTCCAGCCCCAAAAAGATGCAGATCGTATCGGTACCCGCGATGGCGTCTGCCACTTGCGGCTTCAGCAGCCCCAGCTTCAATGGAGGCCGGGAGCGCTCCGGCCCGGCCAGAAAAGGCTGCAGGCGCCACAGCGGCAGAACCAGCGATGAAGGATCGCGCCGCCTGGAATCAATCCAGTTCTGGTCGGTGCGCCGTTCGCTGGCACGATTGAGAGGATTGCCGGTAAATGGAATCATCGAAGTCTCCAAACCGCCATAATGAGTGTCTTTGCAAACCGCTTCCCAGCAACCTAGTCCTATTTCGTGATCGAATGCACGCGCATACGGGTGGCTGAACGGCCGCGGCCAGTTGCCGGCAGCGGAGCGCATCGCTGATGCGGACTTTGCGCGACGTGATTGCGCAAAATCCGCGGGTGCTGTTCGTCGGCATCAACCCGAGCCTGCGCTCGGCCGAACTCGGGCATCATTTCGCCGGCCGCGGCAATCCGTTCTGGCGCATCCTCTATGCCGCCGGCCTGACCCCGATCGAACTGGGCTATGAAGATGACCGGCGCCTGGCGGAGTTCGGCATGGCGCTGACCAACCTGTGTCCGCGCGCCTCGCGCGAAGCTTCCGAACTGTCGGCGGCGGAAATCGAAGCGGGAAAACGAACCCTGCTGAAGAAAATCCGCCGCCTCCATCCCGCGGTCGTCGCCCTGGTCGGGGTCAGCATTTATCGCCAATTGTTTCCCGCCAGTGTCAGCAAGGGCGCGGGTTTGAAGCCGGAGACGATAGACGGCGCCCGGATTTTCGTGCTGCCCAATCCCAGCGGACGCAATGCCGCCTATCCCGGCTTCGAAGACAAGGTGAGATGGTTCAGGCATTTGCGAGAGGTACTCCAATCGCAATGAGGCTTCAGGGATGCTGAGCCGGCCGGCGCAAGGCTGCAGCCGGACTTTTGATCCTGATTGCCGCTTATCCTGCAACAGGTTAGTGTAAAGTATCCGCTTTGACTTCGCGGCCTTGGGCGCCGCGCAGGCCGATCAGAATTTGAATAGAAATGAGCATCTGTCGTCAGAATTTCCAAGGGGCATTGCAACCGTTTAGCGCTTTTATGGCGATCGCTTCGGGGTGATAATGTCCGCTTATCGAGGATTCCGAGGAGAATCGCATGTCTAAAAGAGTCTACGCCGTAGTCGCCGTGGTGGTGATGACGACGGCGCTGGCGCTCGCATCGGCAAGCGCCTTTTCTTTATGGGGTTCACAGGACAAGCCGGAGGCCAAGCCGGCTCCTCCCGTCGCGGCGGCCGCCCAGCCGCAGGCACCGCCGCCCGCTGCGGCCAAACCGGCTCCGGCGGGAGCTCCCGAGCCGCTGGAAAAACCCGGCGTGATCTCGTCGTTTGCGCCTTTGGTAAAGCGGGTGATGCCGACGGTGGTTAACGTCAGCGTGGTACAGAAGGTCCAGGGTTTCGGCTTTGAAGGCGGTGGCGGAGATCAGCCTGGTGACGAGCCGGGAGGCGGCGGAGGCGGAGGAGGCCAGGGCGGCGGCAATCCGATGCAGCCCTTTGGTCCCTTCGGCGGCGACCCCTTTGAGCAGTTCCGCCGCTTCTTCGGCGAAATCCCCCATGAATTCAAGCAGCACGGTCTGGGTTCCGGGGTCATCGTGTCGCCCGACGGTTATATTCTGACCAACAACCATGTGGTCGGTAACGCCGATACCATCCAGGTCACCCTGATGGACAAGCGCGAGTTCACCGCCAAGGTCATCGGCAAGGACAGCAAGACCGACCTCGCGCTGATCAAAATCGACACCAAGGAACCGCTGCCGTTCGCCGCATTGGGCAACTCCGACAATACCGAAGTGGGAGACTGGGTAGTTGCGATCGGTAATCCATTCGGCTTTTCACTCACCGTGACGGCCGGAATCGTCAGCGCCAAGGGACGCGCCCTGGGCGGCAATTATGACGAATTCATTCAGACCGACGCGGCCATCAATCCGGGCAACTCCGGAGGTCCGCTGTTCGATGTCAATGGCAAGGTCGTCGGCATCAACACGGCGATCTACAGCCGCACCGGCACCAGCGCCGGGATCGGTTTCGCGATTCCGATCGATCTGGCCAAGGCCGTGATGGAACAGCTCAAGGCGCACGGCAAAGTCGTTCGCGGATGGCTCGGGGTGGAGATCCAGGAGGTCACTCCGGAACTGGCGCAGTCCTTCGGCCTGTCCAAACCCGAAGGCGCCCTGGTCGCCAACGTGGAAAAGGACTCGCCGGCGGCCAAGGCCGGAATCAAACGCGGCGACGTAATCGTGAAGTTCAACGGGCGCACCGTTCATGAACAGCATGAACTGCCCGAATTGGTGGCTGAAACGCCGATCAACAAGAAGGTCCAGGTCGAGGTCATCCGCGGCGGCAAGCATGAGACGGTCGATGTCACCGTCGGTGAGCTCAAAGAGAACGAGATGGCCAGCGCGCGCGGAGAGGAGCAGCCGGGCAGCGGATGGGGTCTGCAGGTGGGTGAGATCACGCCTGAAATCGCGCGTCAGTTCAACCTGCAGGGCGACAAGGGCGTCGTGATCCGGCAGGTCAAGCCCGACAGCCCGGGCGCCGAGGCCGGACTTGAGCAGGGCGACGTGATCCTTGAAGTGAATCACACCAAGGTCAATACACTGCAGGATTTCATGTCGCAGGCCAAACAGGCCAAGAACCAGAAGAAACCCGCCCTGCTTCTGGTTCAGCGCGGCAATATGACGCTGTACACCGTCATCAAGCCGGAAGGCTGAGCCGCAGCGCCGGCCCGCCATAAGTAGAGCCGGGGCAGGGATCGTCCGCGGGACGGCCCCTGCCCTTTTTTTTCCCCGCGCATCGTCCTTTGGCCGACACGGCTGTTCCTCCGGTGCGGCTGCCCACAGCCTTTTCGAGGGCGCAGGCTCGCGCGATAACCGGCGCGGCGCCTATCCAGTCGTTTCACCGGCGTGGTAAATTCCGGCGCCGGCAGGACCGTCCACTTGGCAACCGCGACCACAATCGATCTGCGCGAATCGGAGCCCAATCCTTATAGATGGCTGATTGCGCTTTCGGTGATGCTCGGCACCGTGCTCGAACTGCTCGATACCTCGATCGTCAACGTCTCGCTGCCCCACATGCAGGGCACCTTCTCCGCCAGTGTCGACGAGATCACCTGGGTCGCCACCAGTTACCTGATCGCGAACGGAATCATGATTCCGCTTACCGGATGGATTTCCTCGCGCTTCGGCCGCAAAAACTACTTCCTGTTCTCGGTCACGGCATTCGTCGCCGCCTCCGCGATGTGCGGGGCGGCGCAATCGCTCCAGCAGATCGTCCTGTTCAGGCTGATCCAGGGTTTCGCGGGCGCCGCGATGCAGCCGTCCTCGCAAGCCATCATGATGGAAACCTTTCCGCCCAAAGAGCAGACCGCGGCGATGGCGATCTGGTCGTTCGGGATGATGGTCGCGCCGGTGATGGGTCCGACGGTCGGCGGATGGATCACGGATAACTGGTCGTGGCGATGGTGCTTCTATGTCAACGTCCCGGTCGGCATCGTCGCGATCCTGATGGCGCAGACGTTTTTGGAAGACCCGCCCTACCTGCGCGCCCGGCGCGAGGACAAGGTCGACGGAGTCGGCATTGCCTGCATCGTGCTGGCGCTGGCCTCCCTGCAGCTGGTGGCCGACCGCGGTCAGCGTGCGGATTGGTTTGAATCGGCCTGGGTGGTTCAGGCTTCGATCATATCGTTCATCGCCGCCGCGATTTTTATCTGGCGCGAATTGACTTTCGAGGCGCCGGTACTCGACCTTCGTATCCTTGCCAACCCGGTCTACACCGTGACCACCTGCTTCGCCATGTCGATGACGTTCGCGCTGTGGGGCGTGAACCTGATCAATCCCATCTTCCTGCAGGAGTACATGGGCTATTCGGCGTGGCAGGCGGGACTCACGCTGGCGCCGCGCGCGCTCAGCGCGATGGCTTCGCTGCTGCTGGTGGGGCAGCTTTCCCGCCTCGGCCTCAACACCAAACCGCTGATTCCGGTGGGTGTTGCCGGACTGATCTTATCGTTGTGGATGATGTCGAAGTGGAACGCGCAGGTTGGTCCGCGCGAAATCCTCGACGCGCTGGTGGTCTCGGGCTTCAGCAACGGTCTCATCTTCGCGCAACTGAGCGCAATCGCGATGGCAACAGTGCCGGCGCCCGAGATGGGCAACGCGGCCAGCATGTCGGGCCTGATGCGCAACATCAGCTCGGCCCTGGGCGTGTCGATGCTCACCAGCGTGCTGGTCGAGCGCCAGCAGGTGCATCAGGCGCGCCTGGTGGAGCATTTCTCGATTTTCGACGCATGGCGGATGAGTGCGGTCCCCAGCCGGATGCCGGGCGCGCCCACCTTCCATTTCGCCGGTCAGAGTTTTCTCACCCAGCGCCACGGCCTGGCCGCGGTGTACGGTCAGGTGCAGTCGCAGGCGGGCATTCTCAGCTTTGAAGACATCTATTGGGTGCTGGCCATCTGGCTCGCCCTGCTGCTGCCCGCCTACCTGGTAATCCGCAAAGCGGCGGTGAGCAGAACAATCGCCGCGCACTGAGGGTTCGCGTCATACCTCTGGAACCGCTTCGTGCGGTTCGAACTGGAAGCGCTGGAAGCGCTCGGCCCCCCGATGGAAACATCGGATGACCGACGCGGTCCATCCGGTCTGATGGCTCGCGCCCAGGCCGCGGCCCGTATCGCCGTGGAAGTACTCGTAGAACAGCACCAAGTCCTTCCAATTCGGGTCGTTGGCGAAGCGCGCGTCGTCGCCATGGCAGGGACGGCGTCCGTTGTTGTCGGGCAGGAAGAGGCTGCCCAGACGGCGTCCGAGTTCGTGCGCGACCTCGATCAGGGTCATCATGCGTCCGGATCCGGTGGGGCATTCGACCTTCAAGTCGTCGCCGTAAAACAGGTAATAAATCTCGAGGGTTTCGATCAGCAGGTAATTGATCGGAAACCAGATCGGGCCGCGCCAGTTGGAATTGCCGCCGAACAGCGCCGTATCCGATTCGCCCGGCCGGTAATCGACCCGGTATTCCTGCCCGCCCGCGGCGAATACGAACGGATGCTGCGCGTGATATTTGGAAATCGACCGGATGCCGTAGGGCGAGAGAAATTCCTCCTCATCCAGCACATAGCGCAGCACGCGAATGAGCTGCTCCCTGGTCGGAATCGCCAGCAGCGCCCGCATCGGATGCTCTCCGCCGGGATTCTGAATGATCGACAGATGCTTCATCAGCCGGGGCCGCTTGCGCATGAACCAGCGGATGCGCCTGACCAGGTCGGGCAGCTTCGCGATCAGGTTGGTTTCCAAAACCGACGCCGCCAGTACCGGGATCAGCCCCACCATCGAGCGCACCTTAAGCGGAATTTTCTTTCCGTCGACCACCAGGTGATCGTAGTAAAAGCCGTCCTCCTCGTTCCAAAGTCCCTCGCCGCCGAGATGGTTGATGGCGGATACGATGGTGGTGAAGTGTTCGAAGAACTTGTAGGCGATCTCTTCGTATGCCGGATCGTGGTAGGCCAGTTCGAGCGCGATGGTCAGAAGGTTGGCGCAGTAGAACGCCATCCAGGCGGTGCCGTCGGCCTGCTGCAGCTGACCGCCGGTAGGCAGCGGCTTGGAACGGTCGAATGCTCCGATATTGTCCAGCCCCAGAAACCCGCCGGCAAATATATTTTTGCCGTCGGGATCCTTGCGGTTCACCCACCAGGTAAATCCGAGCAACAGCTTCTGAAAGGCGCGCGAGAGGAACAGCCGGTCCTCCGGATGATCGAACAGGACCATGCTTTTATAAAGCCGGTAAGCGGCCCATCCGTGAACCGGCGGATTGACGTCGCCGAACGCCCATTCATAGGCCGGAATCTGGCCGTTGGGATGCATGAAGCGCTCGGACATGACCAGCTCGATCTGGCGCTTGGCGAAATCGGGGTCGATGATCGTATACGCGATGGTATGGAACGCCAGGTCCCACGCCGCGAACCATGGGTACTCCCACTTGTCCGGCATCGACATGATGTCGCGGCAGTACAGATGGCTCCAGTCATGATTGCGTCCCTCCAGCCGCTGCGGCGGGGGCGGCATTTGCGAAGGGTCGCCTTCCAGCCAATCGCTGACGATGAAGTGATAGAACTGACAGCTCCAGATCAGGCCCGCGAACGCCTGGCGGATTACTTTCCGCTCCTCCAGCGTAAAGGTCAGCGGCTGAGAGCCGGAGCCGTTGCGATCGGATGGCGGGGACGCCTGCGGCTGTTCCTTGAAATGCGGCTGCACGAACTGGAACAGATTGTCGTAAAACTCGTCTGCCTCCCGCCGGCGCAGCGCCACGATCTCTTCGAAGCCTTCGAACGGCCCCGCCGCGGCCGCTTCCTCCGCTCTGGTCAGACGCAGATTGACGCAGACCTCGCCGTGCGCGGGGACAGCCAGCCGGTACCAGGCAGCCGCTTTGGTGCCGGTCTGATCGGGATTGACGGCGTCGCGCTCGCCGTTGATGACGCAGCGATGAAACGCGTCCTTGACATAATAATGCGCGCAATCGACGCCCCAAAGACGCTTGGTATTGGTTTCATTTTCGGTGAAAAGCCACTGCGGCGCCTCGCTTCCGGCCCCCTGCGCCCAGGCGATGTAATTGCCCAATGCTTCATGTTCGGCGCGGATCGAGACCGGATCGGGCTGCCATATGACGGGACGTTCCCAGTAATCGTCGCCGTCGCGCCCCCATGACCAGGTGTTGCGAAACCACAATGTCGGCAGCAGATGAAGTTGCGCCGCCTCCGCACCCCGGTTGCATACGGTGATTTTGATCAGGATATCTTCGGGCGAGGCCTTGGCGTATTCGACAAAAACGTCGAAGTAGCGGTTGTCATCGAAGATACCGGTATCGATCAGTTCGAACTCCCGCTCATTGCGGCCGCGGCGGCGGTTTTCCTCCACCAGACGCGCGTAGGGAAACTCCGCCTGCGGGTATTTGTACAGCCCCTTGAGATACGACGCGGTCGGCGTGCCGTCTAGGTAAAAGTAACATTCCTTGACGTCCTCGCCGTGGTTGCCCTCATTTCCGGTGAGCCCGAACAGCCGCTCTTTCAGGATCGGGTCGCGGCCGTTCCACAGCGCGAGGCCGAAGCACAGGCGGCATCGGCGGTCGCAGATGCCGAGCAGCCCGTCCTCGCCCCACCGGTAGGCGCGGCTGCGGGCGTGGTCATGCGGGAAATATTCCCAGGCGGTGCCGCCGGGGGAATAATCTTCTCGAACGGTGGACCATTGACGATCGGAAAGAAAGGGGCCCCAACGCCGCCAGGCCTCGTTGCGGCCCATCCCGGCGTTTAATCGGACATATTCCGCGTCAGCGCGGGGTTCACGTTTCATCCTGCCTAATATCGCCAATTAGCGGCGAAAAGTACACCGCCGCGCGCTCTCAGCCGTATATCAACTATCCCTTGCGCCGGAGCAGCTCGTCGACGCGCGCAATCAGCGGCTTCAGATCGGTCGCGTCCACCAGCGCGCTCGCCATCCGCACCGGGTCGCCGAAAAAAAACCGCTCGTACAGCATTTGGCGTCCGGCGAACGCGCTGCCCGCCGCGTCCCACGCCAAACGGTACAGCGCGACCCGATCACGCGCGAGCGCGCCGGCGGCAGCCAGGTAGCGTTCAAGGTCCGCCTGCAGCGGACCGGCGAAATCCGACTCCGCCGGCGTGGCCATCAGGCTCGAAGAGGAATTAAGCTGGATGATCTCCACCAAGCGCGGATACAAACGGGGGAAGAGATTGCGCGCGACGTCCAGCGGCGGCCGCGCCGGCACGAACTCGCCCCATCGATCCTGATGCGCGTCGGCCTCGGCGGCGCGCAGGCACGAGCGCATCTGCTCCGCCGCCATGATCATCTCGGCGGGGCGGTCGCGCACATGCGCCAGCGCCATCGCGTCGCTCACGTCGGCGATTTTCGCGGCCAGGCCGAGCATGAACTCCGCTTTGACGGCGTTCTTCACCACCACCTGATGCATCATGTTCACGACCGCGTTGGTGTCGGCGTAAACCGAATTGCAGCGCGCGATATCGCCGCACAAAAACACGCGCTCCCACGGAATCAGCACCTGGTCGAACACCACCACGCAGTCCATCTCGTCGAAGCGCGAGGCCAGCGGCGCGTCGAAATGCGACCGGCCCAAATCGAGCGGATCGCGGCAGATGAATTTCAGTCCGGGGGCGTTGCAGTTGATGGCAAAAGCCAGGGCGAACTGCTCCGCGGCCGCTTCCGCCTTGAGCACGGTTGAGGGAAACACGATCAGTTCCTCGGCCAGCGGGCCCAGCGTGGCCAAAACGCGCGCACCGCTGACAACGATGCCGCGGTCGTTCCGGTCCACCATGCGCAGGGCGAGCTCGGCGTCGGTCTGCCCGGCCCATCCGGCGGCGCGGCTGGCGCGCGGATTGACCAGCGTGTGCGTCGCGCACCAGTCGTTGTCGCGCGCGCAGCGGTAGTAGGACTGGATATTGTCGCCGAAGCGCGGATCGCTTTGCGCGAAAAACTGCCACGCCGCCGCCATCGCGGCAATGCTCGCGTTGAGATAGTCGGGGGTGCGCCCCAGCATCCCGCCGCTGAACTCGGCCCAGCGCCGGAACATCGCGCTGCGCCGGGCCACGTCCTGCGCGCTGCGCGGCTGAATGAATGACATGCCCGCGCGGCCACCGCCTTCCAGACGATAGGTCATCGCCTCGGGATGCTCGATCTGCATGTCGTAGAGCGAGGCGATGGAGTCGGCGCAATGCCGCAGCGCCGGATGTGTGGTCGGATCCTCGACGCGCGCGCCGCCGATCCAGACCTCAGCTTTGAGTTTGCGCAAAGCGCTTAGATAGTTGTTGCCCGACCGCGCGCCCATCACAGTATCTCCATCAGCCTGGGCAGACGGCTTTTGATCAAATCGGCGGCGCCCTCCGGGGCCATGTAGGGCGGCCGCGCCGGACCCATGTCAATTCCGGTGGCGACGCTGGCGGTAACCTTGGTCGTCCCCAGATGGCCCAGGGTTTCCTCGCCGCCGCGCGGAAAGCATCGATTGAGCCGCCGCTGAATCTCTTCGGCCCGCTTCAACTCTCCGTTTCCGAATGATTTAAGCAGCGCGGCGGCGGCGGGTACCGCAAACACGTTGATGAAACCGCCGGCGGCGCCCAGCATCAATCCGGCCAGCAGGGCGCGGAAGGTGTTGTAGATGTCGATGCGTGCGGCGATCTCGTCGTACAGCGCTTCAAGATGCTGCAAGTCGGTCAGCACTTCCTTCATTGCCACGATATTCGGGATGCCGGCCAGTTTGCCGGCAAACCGCGGCGAAATCGTGAATTTGCTCAGTGCGGGATTATGATAGATCACGACCGGCGGTCCCGCGGCTTCGGCCACCATCCGGTAATGGCGCTCCACTTCCAGCTCTCCGCAGCGCCAGTAATAGGGCGGAATCACCTGCTGCGCGTCGAAACCCATCCGCGCCGCGTGCCTGGCGTAGCTGAGCGTCTCCAGCGTGGTCGCGCCCGAGGTCATGGCAACGGCGCAAATTCCCGGATGTCGGCGGGTTTCCTCCAACGTGACTTCCCAGGCGCGCAGCCGCTCCGCTTCGCTCAGATGCACAAACTCGCCGATTGAAGGCGTGGCGACAATCCCCTGCGCGCCGGAATCGATCGCCCATCGCACCTCCGCGCGCAGCGCCTCTTCATTGAGCATGTAGTCCGGTGTAAACGGCGTCACCAGCATCGCAATAATCCCATGCGCCAGCTTCACGATGAATTCTCCCCAAGGTCAGGATAAAGTCGCTGCCCTGTCCCCGATGGTCATTCCGAGCGTGCGAGAAATCCCTTCCGCAACGCTCAGGATGGCGTTGAGAGACGCCTGCGGTTGAACTGCAAACGCCCTTGCGCCCTCACATTCCCCGCGGCGGGGCGAAATAAAAAATCGCCTGGCCCGTGCCCAACGCCGCCTCATAGCGGCCGAACTGATCGCCGCGCCAATTCCATCGGCGGCCGCCCATCGCGCCCGCCATCATCAGGTAATGCGAAAAACGGCCTTCGGGCGAGCATTGCGCGCGATATTCTTCCGCATGCGCGATCACCTGGTCATGCCGTCCGGCGCGAAACCATTCCATGATGCGTTGGTCGAACGCGCGGTTCTCCGGCGTGCTGATATCGTCGGGCGACGCCGAGGCGTGCTCGCGCGCATGATCGTAATCCCAGAACTTGTGCGACATCCCGCCCGAAGCTACCAGCACCACGCGCCGGTTGCCTGCGCGCACCGCGTCGGCCAGCGCGCCGCCGAAGTTCAAATCATTCTCGATCGACGCGGTCTGGCATACGCCGATCGACAGCACGCGCCGCGCCGCGGGCGGCGGATTGAAATACGCCATCACCGTCAGCGTCGGATAATGAATCGGCAGGTTGCGATGGGCGCTGGCCACGGCATGCATCCCGCGCCCGCGCGCCGCCTGCTCGATCGCGCGCGCCAGTTCGGGATCGCCCTGGTAATCGTAAGCCATCTCGTGCAGCATCTCGGGCAACTCTTCGGAAGTGTAAAGGCCGCTCAGGCGCGGATGCGCATTGATCACGTAATCCAGAGTGGTGAACCAATGCGAATCGAACAGCACGAAGGTATCGAAATCAAGAGCGCGCAGGCGCTCGCGGTAGAGCCGATCCATCGCATCGTAAAAGGTTGAAACGTTGCGGCCCATGTAAGCCCTGCGCGCGGCCGGATCACGAATCGTAAGCCGCGGCACGTGGGTGGTGAAAATCGCGGCGGCCACCTCACCCATCCCGCTCTTCCTCCGTATAGGTCATGCATACCAGCTTGGGTTCGGTCCAGAATTCCAGGCTGTAGCGTCCGCCCTGGCGGCCCAGCCCGCTGCTGCGCGCGCCGCCAAAGGGCGTTCTCAGGTCGCGCAGGAAAAAGCTGTTCACCCAAACCATCCCGGTCCGAATCCGATCCGCCATCCGCAGCGTGCGCTCGAGGTTGGAGGTCCACAGGTACGCCGCCAGACCGTAGCTGCCCGCATTGGCCATCGCGGCCGCCTCCTCCTCGTCGCCGAAGCGTTCGATGGTCAGCACGGGGCCGAAGATTTCCTCGCATACGGCGCGCGAGCGCGGCGCCACGCGGTCGAGAATCGTGGGAGGGTAATAGAATCCGCGCCGCTGCTCGGGCATCTTGCCTCCGGCAAGCAATTGCGCCCCCTCGGCGACCGCTTCCCGGACAAAACGATGAACGCGATCGCGATGGGCCGCGGTGATGAGCGGGCCGTATTCGGTCCTGTCGTCGAGGGGATCGCCGATGCGCAGCCGGCCGGCCTCTTCGACCACCATCGGGATGAACTGGTCGGCGATGCTCCGCTCGACCAGCAGACGCGATCCGGCGACGCACGACTGGCCCTGGCTGCGGAAGATGGAACGGGCCACGCCGGCGGCGGATCGTTTCAAATCGGCATCGGCAAATACCAAATTGGGAGATTTGCCGCCCAACTCCAGCGCCACGCGCTTCAGTGATTGCGCCGCCGCGCTCATCACCGCACGTCCCGTAGCAACGCCGCCTGTGAACGCGACGCCGTCTACGCCGGGATGCGATACGAGGGCGGCGCCGGCTTCGCCCATCCCCGAAACGATGTTGATCACGCCGGGCGGTATCGAGGCTTCGTTGGCAATCTCGCCCAGCGCCAGGCAGGTCAGCGGCGCCAGCTCCGAGGGCTTGAGCACGCAGGTGTTGCCGGCGGCCAGGCATGGCCCCAGATTCCACGTCGCCAGCATCAGGGGCGAGTTCCACGGAATGATAATCGCGCCGGCTCCCAGCGCGGCGCGCGCGGTCAGATTGACCAGGCGCACGCCGCCGCCGAGAAATTGGGCCGCGCCGAAAGAGGCGTCCTGGGTCCAGGTTTCGGCCTGGGCGGCGAAAAAGCGGATATTGCGGGCGGCCCGCGCGACGTCATGGTTGATACATTCGCTGACCGGCTTGCCGACGTCGCGCGCTTCAAGCGTGCCGAGTTCGCGCGCGCGCCGTTCGATCCCGTCGGCCAGGCGGCCCAGCAGCTTGCCGCGCTGCTCCGAAGTCATCCGGGGCCATGGTCCGCGGTCGGCGGCGTCGCGGGCGGCGGCGACCGCCCGGCTGACGTCGGCCGCCGCGGCCTGTGCAACCAGCGCGATTTGCTCTTCAGTGGCGGGCTCGATGTCGGCAAAACGCTGCCCGCTCTGCGCCGGGACATATTTCCCGCCGATGAACAGATCCGTATGCATAGGCGACTCCTGGAACGATCGGCTCCTGTAAACAGGGTCGCTCCGGATGAGCCCGAGGATCAAGCCGTTTGCCGGCCGCCGATGGGACCCGGTTCGGCGCGCGAGCGGCCGGCGGCTTCGCATCGGTGCCGCAGCCACAGCAGCGTGACCCCGGTAATCGGGATCAGGATGTCGGTATAGCAGATCACCCCGGCATTGCCGGAGGCGAAGTTGTGAGCGGTGATCATCTGGTACAGATGGCCGCCGGCCGCTCCGAGCAGGAACATCGCGGGCCCGGCAATCGCCGCGAGTCTCAGATCGAAGCTGCCGCGAAACGCCAGAAATCCGACCAGCGAGAAACCCAAACTGGCGAACCCGACTTCGGCCTGGAACGGGCTGTCCCGCCATCCGATGAGCCGCGCGCTCAGCTCGCCAAAAAACACGTGAACCACGAAATTGTACAAAAAGCTGAAGCCGATCGAGAACAGGATGAAATACGAGATCAGCGCTTCCATCAGCGCTGCCGATGTACGAGGGGTCTCGGCGCGGGCCAACGAGATCATCGAAGCGATCAGTCCGATCACGAGGAAGGTCAGAGTAAAATTGCCCAGGATGAATGCGATGATATCGCCCACGGGTGCGCCTCGCTTTATCGGCTGAATGTCTACAACATGGCGGACCATTAACTCAGAGTTTCGGCCGGCGCAATCAGGCGCCCGGAGCCGCGGCCTTACTTCCACAATCGATGCTGTCGAAAGGCCCGGGGCGGACCGCGGCGCGGGCCGGATGCAGCTCGCGTCCTCGCCGGCCGCGGCAATGCAATGGATCGGGACTGGCCTTTATGAAGACGAGTATGTCAAAGTGGCGGATGAGCGGAAGGTCGGAGCCGAACCGTGAGGAAACCGCGGTTCGCGCCGCCAGCTTGCGCGCCGCGCCCGGACGCGGTCAGGGCTGCAAATAAGAGGAGGTCCTTCGCATGTCAAATCACGGCTTCAAGGTAATCGACTCCGACATGCATATTATCGAGCCCGCCGATCTGTGGCAGCGCTACATCGATCCCGAATTCAAGGCGGGAGCGCCGATCGGCGACACGGCTCCATTCCCGCGCAATATCGGGGTGAATCTGCCCTTTGGAATGCCCGCGCAGCATCCCGGCGTTCAGCCGCACATGGCCAACTGGTGGCGCGCGTTGGGCAAACATATGGCTCCGGTGGAGCATGAATATGAGTTTGCGGCGCGGCGCGGCTTCGACGGCGTCTCGCAGCTCGAGGCGATGGATCGCGAAGGCATCGACGTCGCCTTCCTGTACCCGTCCCGGGGTCTGTTCGTGCTCGGAGTCGATAGCAGCGAAACCGCCGGTTCCAGGGGTATCGAACCTGCGCTGGCCGCCGCGATTGCCCGCGCCTACAACGACTGGCTGTACGAGTTCATGGCGCCCGATCGCAAGCGGATGTACGGCGCGGCGATGATCGCGCCGCATGAGGTAAAAGCGGCCGTGGCTGAAACCCGCAGATGCGTGGAGAACTACGGCTTCAAGGCGATCTTCCTGCTGCCCGGCCAGGTCAACCGGCGCCCGTGGCACGACCCCCATTACGACCCGCTGTGGGCGGAATGCGAACAGCTCGGCATCCCGGTCGTGTTTCATGGCGGCGGCCCGGATTATTTGAACGACTTCGGCCAGGGACTGTACGACAAGCTGATGCTGTGGCACACGTTTTCGCACAGCCTGGGTCCGATGGCGGCGCTGGTCAGCTTCGCGGGCGGCGGCGTGCTGGAGCGGTTTCCAAAGCTGCGCGCCGGCTTTCTGGAGGCGAATTGCTCGTGGGCGCCCTGGCTGCTCGCGCGCCTGGACGACCATTACGAGGAATACATCGGGCGCTTCGAAGTAAAGCTGTCCAAACTGCCGTCGGAGCATTTCCGCGACAACTGCTACGTTTCGATCGAGGCGGACGAAAAGCCGGCAGGCATGGTGGTCGACTATCTCGGCGATGACAACGTCGTGTTCTCCACCGACTATCCGCATCCGGACAGCAAGTTCCCGCACGCGGTGGAGAAGTTTCTCACCTTGTCCCTGAGCGACCAGACCAGGCGCAAATTCCTGTGGGACAACTGCGCGCGGCTGTACGACATAGACTGACGCATCCGGTCCGCAGAGGCTGACACTGACCCGCCCGCCCGTCGAGTTGAACGCGCACTGCGCACTTACTGCACGGCGATCGGGATGCGGACGTCGAAGTCGGAGGTGACCGCGACGCCGTCTTTCATCGCGGGAAAGAATTTCCACTGCCTGAGCGTCTCCAGCAGAATCTCGTTGAGGCGCGGATTCGGAGTGGGTTTCAGCAGGGTGACGCGTACGTCGCCCTCGGGCGAGACCTTGAAGTGCGCGACCGCCACGGTGGAAAACGGGGTCTCGCGCATGTCGTCGGGGATAGTCGGCGTCGGCGCGTACATCGCGCGGGCGCCGGAGCTGTCGCTGCCCAGACCGGCGCCAGCGCCCGTACCGGTTCCGCCGCCGACGCCGCCGCCCTCCCTGACGCTGGCGCTTCCGTGTTCAATCGCGCCCGATGCCGGACCCACGGCGGGCGGGGACATCACCGGATGCTCAGCGTGCTTGAGAGTGCCGAAAGCGGAGGGCGGCGCCATCGCTATCGGATGCGCCTTCTCCAATTTTTTGGCATGATGCAGGGTCGGCTTCGGTCTCGCTTTCGGCACCGGTTTGGTCATCAGCGGCGCCGGACGCATCGCGGGATGCGCGGGCGCGCCGCCGCCCTGCAATCCGGCCGGCGCCGGGATTTCACGATGCGCGCTTCGATCGCAGCCGGCGGCGGTTGCGGCAGGGCGCGCTGCTCGAGCATCCGGGCGAAGCTGGCGAGCAGAACCACCCAGGCGGCCAGTGCGCCGAGGATAATCCACGGCAGGCGGCGCCATGGTTGGTCGAAATTCTCGCGCCAGTGCAGTTGCGCGTGCGCGTTCATTCGCGTTTGACCGCGATCTGGAAATGCTCGACGCCGGCGCGCCGCGCCGCCAGCATCGCCTCGACCACGATTCCTTCCGGGGCCGCGGTGTCCGCCGCGACCACCAGGCCCGGGTCGCGCCCTTGCAGCATCCGCCTGAGAATCAAGGCGAGGTTATCGACCGTGACCGGCGTCTTGTCCAGAAACAATTTCCTGTCGCGGGTGACGGTCAGCGTAACCGGCTCCTTGTGCTGCAGGCTTTCCGCCTCGCCTTTGGGCAGATTGACGCCGATGGAATTGAGGCTCTGCATCGCGAGCGACGCGAGCATGAAAGTAACCAGGAGAAAGAACATCACGTCGATCATCGGGATGATCTCGATGCGTCCCTTGCGATAGCTGCGCGCTCGTTTCAGTTTCATCGTGGCGCTCTGGCCTCGCGCGACGGCAGCCGGTGCACGCCGGAGTCGGGATCGGCCGCCCCGCTCTCCTGATCGAGGCGGATATGATCGACCAGCCGCGAGCCCAGCCGTTCCATCCGATCCAGCGCATGCGATTGCATGCGGGAGAAGAAGTTGAAACCGAACAGCGCCATAAGCGCAATGAACAAGCCCAGCGCGGTCGCAATCAGCGCCTGCGCGACGCCGGCGGTGACCTCATGCGGCGCGACCAGACCGGAGCTGCCAATCACGTTGAAGGCCGCCATCATGCCGGTAATCGTGCCGAGCAGACCCATCAGGGGCGCGGCCGTAACGACGGTTTCGAGCAGCCACAGCCCGCGGTTGAGCACCTTTTCGATCAGCCCCGCTTCATCGCCGGCGCGCGACTCGACCCACCATGCGGGCTCGGTGCGATTATCGGCGATCACTTTCAAAAAGCGGCCGTAAGCGTTGGCGGGACCCAAGCGCGCCAGTTGGCGTTCCAGCTCCTCCCAGGAAAAGCCGTAGGTCTCGACCAGATTGGCCAGTTCGGCGGGGAGCCTCAGACAGCGCAGGTAGGCCGCCGCGCGGTCGAGAATTATCGCGACCGCCAGCACGCCGAGCACAAGCAGCGGGTAAACCATCGCGCCGCCGTAGCGGAGCGAGTCCCATGCGGTTTGTAATGCGTTCATATCGACTCCATCGGCGGGCAAGCCTTCCGCCGCAAGCTTAATGTCCCATCGCGGACGCCGCGGGCGGCGCCTTGAAAAAAGGTATTTCCCACTTCAATCCCGCATACAGCGCGCGCCGCGGCCCGAACTGCGGGGCGAAAACGCCGATACCGCTGCCGCTGCGAATCTGGTAGGTGCGATCGAACAGATTGAGTATCGACACCCGCGCCTGCATCGCGCCGATCGCCGGCAGTTCGAAATCTCTGGTCGCACCCACGTTGACCTGGATGTAGTAGGGCAGGTTGCCGGTATTGGCGAAGCCCTCGCGCAGTCCGCTTTGATACAGGCCGTCGAGCATGAAGTTGAATCCGCGCCATTTATACGCCGCTCCCGCCGACGACGTGAAGGTCTGGTCGTGGTCGAGGAATACATAATGGCTATTGATGTAGGCCAGCTCCCGCGGATCGAAATTGAACTGGCCCGACTCGACCTGGGTGCCCTGCGCCACCGCGTAGGCAAAGTTGGCGTAGGTGGTCAGGCTTTTGCGATTATAGGTCCCGGTAAACTCGACGCCGTAGTTTCTGCCCCTGGCGTAGTTGAAAGTCGAAAATATAATCGCAGGACCGAACTGGCCTTCGTCGATCAAATCGGTGGATTTCTTGTAATAGGCGTCGATTCCGACGTTCAGCCCCGGAAGCAATTCCTGGATAGCCCCGGCGTCGAAGTAATGCGATCGCTCCGGCGAAGGATTGCCCGCAAACGGCGAAGCCGGAGCGCCGGTGGTGTGGGCGAATTTGTTTACCGACTCGACCGTCACCAGTTCGGTGGGCGGCGGCACGAAGTAACGCGCGTAGGCCGCGTGCAGCGTGGTTTTTCTCAACGGCTTGTAAACGATTGCGACCCGCGGGCTGGCCTGGTCCGCGCGCACGATACCGTCGTACAGATCGAAGCGGCCGCCGAAATTGATTGTGACCTGCTCCGCGGGACGCCATTCGTCCTGAACATATACACCGTAGAGCCACGCGGTTATCGCCCGGTTGTCCACCAGAAGTTCCGCAACGTCGCTGGTCTGCATTCCGGCCGCAGTGCAGCAGGGAAACACATGCTCGTGGTTGTCGATCTCGGCCCGCTCGCCGCTGAAATACAATCCGCTCCTGATGGTATGCGAATCGTTCAGACGCCAGGCGCCGTCGCCTTGCAAGCCGCTGGACCAACTGCTGCGAAAGATCCGCGAGGCCGCGCCATTGTAGATCAGGTCGCCGTTGATGTCGGGATAAAACGACAGGGTCGAATAGCGGCTGAAGCCGGAGAGCTGGTAGTCGAATTTACCGGCGGTCCCCTGCCATGACAAAACGCCGAAGTAGTTCTGCTCCAGCTGGCGATCGTTCAGATTGGCCGAGGGATAGAAGGGCACGCCGGCCAGATCGAACATCTGCGGCTGATTGGGATTGTCGGGAATCTGAAAGCGGTTGAGCGCGAAACCGCTCATCAGGCTCAACCGCTGAGTCGGGCTCAGGAAGTAAGACAGGTAGCTGAACGCCTGCCCCTGGTAGGTCTGGTCGTGGTAGGCGCTGGGTCCGGGCGTCGGCGGTTCGACGCCCAACTCATTCTGCAGATACTGGCCGGTAAAGAAGTAGTCCAGTTTGTCCTTCGACCCGCCCAATTCGAAGCTTGGCTGCAGGGTCGTATGCTGGCCGCCGTACATGTCGAGGTCGGCTCCGCTCAATGAAAGGCCGTTTTTGGTATGTATATCGACCACGCCGGCCGTGCGGTAGCCGTACTCCGCCGGCAATGCTCCGGTCAGCAGATTGATATTATCGGCCAGCCGCGGGCTGACGATCTGGCCGAAACCGGCGATACCCTCGGGCAATTGCACGCCGTTAAGCCGGTATTGCAGGTCGGCGTGCTCGCCGCGGACGTGGATTTGGCCGAAGGAATCCTGCGCCACGCCCGGCGCCTGCACCAGCACCTGGTTCAGGGGGGTGTTGTTGCCCTGCGGGAGGTCGTGGATGGCCTGCTGCGTGAACCGATAAACGCTGCCGCCGCTGTGGGGCGACAGACTGTTGCGGGCCGCATTGAGGCGCCTGGCGACGACCGCCAAACTCAGCGCCTGCTGCGACTGCATGGCCAGCGTGAGCTTTACCGCTTTGCGCCTTATCGCCACGATTTTGATTGCCGGTTTGAAGCCGGACTTGTTCGCCGTTACGGCATAGGTGCCGGCGGGGAGATTTGCAAAATCAAACCGGCCCAGATTATCGCTGTGCGCGCGTGCCACAGTTTTGCCGGCGGCGTTTTGAACCGTAACTTCGGCGTCCGCAACACCGCGGCCAAGCGAATCCTGGAGCACGCCCGACAATCCGATCGCGGCGTGTTTGACATTTCCCGCCGGAGCCGCGGCGCTTACCGCCGGGACCAGCGCTACGCATAATCCCGCTAACAGGGCAGCGCACCTCCGCATTTGATGCTCCTCGACATTCGATCGACTCTCCCGCATGCGCCAGAACAGGCGCGCGTCCGGAATCCGGCGCGCCCGGGCGGCACGCGTACTGTGTCAGATGGTTTTTGAGGAAGAGATCAGACAGCGGCGGGAGGAGCGCGTCCGAGGAGCTGGGGCCTGCGCGTGCTCAGCAGCCGCGGATCGATTGAGGCGGCAACGAACTCATATTCCGGCAGCGGCCGGATGAATTGCGGAGCGATGCTGGTGTTGGCCGGGGCATGCGCGTGCAGGGCGCATACCGGACAGGCTATCTCACCCGAGACCAGCGCGCCCGATCTGGAAAACGCCGAGGCATCGGCCCACGGATGGATATGCGCGGCGGCAATCAACTGTGCCGCGAGCATCAGCACGGCGGCCGGAGCCGCGATAGCGCGCCGCAACGGATTCGCGCCGATCATATTGTTGCGCCCGCTCAGCACCTTTATAACCGCATCGCAAACGAGGCTATCCGAAGTAAAACCGGCAGGCAACCAAGGCGCCGCATCCCGCTATACGCGCGCCGGGATGGCGCGCTGTTCACGCCTGCGGTCAATCACGCATTTACGCTGAATCCGCCCGGGTAAGCATTGCGATCGGGCGCTGGTGGCCATAAAGGAGGCCGGCGTTATGATTGCGTCTTCTCCGGCGCGGGGGCCCTGCCCTCCAGCGCCGGCTGAGGTTTTCCGAACAAGGCTCCAAGGCGCTGCATCAGTATGTAGAACACCGGGACGAACGGAATCGCCAGCAGCGTCGAGGCCAGCATCCCGCCGAACACTACCGTTCCCAGCGACTGCTGACTGGCCGCGCCGGCGCCATTGGCGGTCATCAGCGGGACCACGCCCAAAATGAACGCGATCGAGGTCATCACGATCGGGCGGAAGCGGCGGCGGGTCGCTTCGATCGCGGCGTCGGTCGCCGGCATCCCTTCCGCGCTCAGCTCGCGCGCGAATTCCACGATCAGAATCGCGTTTTTCGCCGCCAGCGCGATCATCAGCACCAGCCCAATCTGGGTGTAGAGATCGGCGGGAAAACGGCGCAGCGCCAGCGCGACAACGATGCCGACCAGGGCCATCGGCACGGTCAGAATCACCGCCGCCGGGTCAATCCAGCTCTCGTACTGACCGGCCAGTACGAGGAACACCAGCGAAATCGAAAGCGCAAATATGAAATAGGCCTGGTTTCCGACCAGCTTTTCCTGGTAGGAGAGCCCCGACCACTCGTAATCCATGCCTACCGGCAGGGTTTGATGGGCAAACTCCCCCATGATGTCCATCGCCTGGCCGGAGCTGTAGCCGGGGTTGGGGATACCGATCAAAGTCGCCGCGGGATACAGGTTGTAGCGCGTGACCAGTTCGGAGCCGAGCACGCGCCGGACATTGAGCAGCGCGCCCAGCGGAACCATCTGCGCGCTCCTGTTCCTTACATAAAGATTCGCAACATCCTGCAACTCGCGCCGGAAATCGGCACCGGCCTGCACCCGCACCTGGAAACTCTGGTTGAACTGGTTGAACAGGTTGACGTAGGTCGATCCGAGATAGGTCTGAAGCGTCTGGAAAACGTCATTCATCGAGACGCCGAGCGAACTGACCATGGTGCGGTTTATATCGAGGTAAAGCTGGGGGCTGTCGTCGCTGAACGTGGTGAAGCCGGTGCGCAGGAAGCCGGGTTTGGCCTGTGCTTCGCCGAGAATAGCCAGAACCCCCTTCTGCAATTCGCGCAGTCCGATATCGCGCCGATCCTCGATCATCATCTGAAAGCCGAACGCGTTGCCCAGACCGGGAATCGGCGACGGCGGCAGCACGGCGAAATCGGCTGAATGCACCGCGTGGAATTTTTTGATCAGTTCCGGGATCAGCTTCATCTGCGAGAACCCGGGCGGACGCTTGTCCCAATCGTCGTACACGCCGAAGACGGTGATGACGTTGGAGAGCTTGGCCGAATCCAGCGCCGAATACCCGCCAATCGTGACCCATCCCTTGATGCCGGCGGTGCTGCCCAGCACCCGGTTGATCGACTCCGCGGCCTGGTGAACGCGCGGCTGCGAGGCGCCTTCGGGCAGCCGCGCCACCACGATGCAGTAGCCCTGATCCTCCAGCGGCATCAGGGTGGTCGGGTAATGCGCGAACACATAGGCCGCCGCTCCAACCACTACCGCGAAGACGCAGGCCATCGCACCCGCATGATGCGCCATGCGGCTGACCAGCCCGATGTACACGTCCTCCACCGCCTGGTAAGCGCGATTGAAGCCGCGATAAAACCAGTTGACCTTTCTGTCCCTGGGCCGCGGCTTCAAATACAGCGCGCATTGGGTGGGTTTGAGCGTAAGCGCGTTGAGCGCGCTGATAATCGCGGTGGACGCTATCACCAGGGCGAACTGGCGGAACATCTGACCGGTGATCCCCGGCAGGAAGGACGCCGGCAGAAAGACCGAACTCAGCACCAGCGTGATACCCAGGACCGGGCCGGTCAGCTCGCTCATCGCCTTGATTGCCGCGTCCTTGGGCGTAAGCCCGGTCTCGATATAATGCGACGCGTTCTCGACGATCACGATGGCGTCGTCCACCACGATGCCGATGGCCAGGATCAGCGCAAACAGCGTCATCAGGTTGACCGTGAACCCCAGCAGCGCCATCGCCGCGAACGCGCCGATAATCGTCACCGGCACGGTGGTGGCCGGCACCAGCATCGCGCGGTAGTTCTGCAGAAACAGCATGATCACGATCAGCACCAGCACGCCGGCTTCAATCAGTGCGTCGTACACCGCGCTGATCGACTGATTGATGAACAGGGTGGTGTCGTAGAGGGTCGTGTACTTGAGTCCCTGGGGAAACTTGCGCGCCATCTGCGCCATCAGAGCGCGCGTTTCCTGCGCCACCTGCAGGGCGTTGGCCGTGGGCAGCGCGAACACGGCCACGTTGGCCGCCTTGTTGCCGTTGAGCTGGGAGAAAACGGTGAAGACCTGCTGGCTGAGATCGACCCTGGCGAGGTCCCTGATGCGCACCAGCGCCGAGGTTTGCGCCCCCTGGGTTGCGCTCAACTGACCGGCCGGGCTTTGCGGCGGGATACTCTTGACGATGATATTTTCGAACTGCTCGACCTGCGACAGCCGTCCCAGCGTGTTGATCGTGAACTGAAACATCTGGTTGCGCGGCGACGGCGGACCGCCAATCTGCCCCGCCGCCACCTGCATGTTCTGCGACTTGATTGCCCGTTGCACGTCGAGCACGGTCAAGCCGTAGGACTTAAGCTTGTCGGGATCCAGCCACACCCGCATGCTGTAGGGTCCCGCGCCATAGACGCTGACCTGGCCGACCCCGGGCAGGCGCGCGATCGGATCTTCCAGATTTATGATTGCGTAATTGGCCAGATAGGTCTCACCGAAGCGGTTGTCGTCGGAAAACAGGCTTTCGATCAGCAGGATGTTGGTGCTGACCTTGCGCACATTCACTCCCTGCGCGCGCACCTCGGAGGGCAGCTGCGGCAGCGCCGCGTTGACCGCGTTCTGCACCAGCACCAGCGACGTTCTGAGGTCGGTGCCGACGGCAAAGGTGACGGTCAGCGTATAGCTGCCGTCGCTGCCGCTGGTGGACTGCATGTAGATCGAATTTTCGACTCCGTTAACCGCCTGCTCGATCGGAATTCCGATGGTGCTGGCGACCACCTCGGCGCTGGCGCCGGCGTAGGTGCAGGTGACCTGGATGGTGGGCGGAATGATCTGCGGATACTGCGCGACGGGCAGATTGTACAGGCATACCGCGCCCAGCAGGATGGTCACGATTGCGATCACGTTGGCCAGAATCGGCCGTTCGATGAAGAATTTCGACATTCCGCCGCCCGCGGCCCGGCGCTACGCGCGTTTGCGCGCCTCGGGCGCCGCGAGCGCGGCGGGCGCCCGGCGCCGGCGATACCATTCGCCGAAGCGTTCCATCTCGATATAGAACACCGACACGAACGGGATCGCGATGAGCGTCGAAGCCAGCATCCCGCCGAACACCACCGTGCCCAGGGCCTGCTGACTGGCGGCGCCGGCCCCGGTCGCGGTCAGCAGCGGCACCACCCCGAGGATGAACGCGATCGAGGTCATCACGATCGGGCGGAAGCGCCGGCGCGTCGCCTCGATCGCGGCGTCGACCGCGGGGGTGCCCTCGGCCCTGATTTCGCGCGCGAATTCGACAATCAGAATCGCGTTCTTGGCGGCCAGCGCGATCATCAACACCAGTCCGATTTGCGTATACAGGTCGCTGGGAAAGGAACGCACCACCAGCGCCAGCAGAACTCCCACCAGCGCCATCGGCACGGTCAGGATTACGGCGGCCGGATCGGTCCAGCTTTCGTATTGCCCCGCCAGCACCAGGAACACCAGCGTGATCGACAGCGCGAAGATGAAATAGGCCTGGTTGCCGATCAGTTTCTCCTGGTAGGAAAGCCCGGTCCAGTCGTAGTCCATGCCGAGCGGCAGATTTTGACTGGCCAGACGCTCCATCGTGCTCAGCGCCTGCCCGGAGCTGTAGCCGGAGGCGGCGCTGCCGATAATCGGCACCGCGGGATACAGATTGTAGCGCGTCAGCAATTCCGACCCGAGCATCCGCCGCACGTCGACCAAGGCGCCGATCGGCACCATCTGGCCGGCCCGATTCGCCACCCACAAATTGGAGATATCCTGCAACTCGCGGCGGTAGTCGGCGCTGGCCTGCAGGCGCACCTGAAAGCTCTGATTGAATTTGTTGAACTGGTTTACGTAGGTCGATCCGAGGTAAGTCTGCAGAGTTTGGAAGACGTCGTTGATCGTTACGCCGAGCGATTCCGCCATGGTGCGGTTGATGTCGAGGTCGAGCTGCGGACTGGCCGCGCTGAACGTGGTGGTAACGCCGCGCAATTCGGGCTGCCGGTTGGCCTCGCGGATAATCTGCTGCGCCGCTTTGCCCAGCTCCTGCAGGCCGGTGCCGCCGCGGTCCTCGACCATCATCTGGAAACCGCCCGCCTGCCCAAGGCCCGGAATCGGCGGCGGAATCAGCACCGAGCAATCCGCCTTGCGCACGCCGCGCAGCCGCGACCTGAGATCGCTCACGATTCGCGACTGCGCAAGATCGGGCCGCTGGTCCCACGGCTGATACATCACGTACTCGGTGACGACGTTGGACAGGTTGGCCGCGTCCAGCGCGGAGAAACCGCCGCTGGTCACCCATCCTTTCACTCCCGGTGTCCGCTTAAGGATACCGTCGAGCGACGCGGCCACCTCGCGCACCCGCGGCTGCGACGCTCCCGGCGGCAGCCGCGCCACCACCAAACAGTAGCCTTGGTCCTCGGTGGGCAGGAAGGCCGTCGGATGATGCCCGAACAACCATCCCGCGGTGCCGACGATTACGAAAAACAGGCAGGCCATCGCGCCCGCATGATGCGCCATGCGGCTGACCAGTCCGATGTACACGTCTTCCACCGCCTGATAGGCGCGGTTGAAGCCGCGATAGAACCAGTTGATTTTCTTGTCCTTGGGCACCGGCTTCAGATACAGCGCGCATTGCGTGGGCTTGAGCGTAAGCGCGTTGAGCGCGCTGATGATCGCGGTCGAAGCAATCACCAACGCGAACTGGCGGAACATCTGACCGGTAATCCCCGGCAGGAAGGACGCCGGCAGGAACACCGAGGTCAGCACCAGCGTGATGCCCAGGACCGGGCCGGTCAGCTCGCTCATCGCCTTGATTGCGGCGTCTTTGGGCGTGAGCCCGGTCTCGATATAGTGCGACGCGTTCTCCACGATCACGATCGCGTCGTCCACCACGATACCGATGGCCAGGATGAGCGCGAACAGGGTCATCAGGTTGACGCTGAACCCCAGCAGCGCCATCGCCGCGAACGCGCCGATAATCGTCACCGGCACGGTGGTGGCCGGCACCAGCATCGCGCGGTAGTTCTGCAGAAACAGCATGATCACAATCAGCACCAGCACGCCGGCCTCGATCAGCGCCTGGTACACGCCGTGAATGGAATCCTTGATGAAGGTCGAGGTGTCGAGCAGGGCCACGTACTTAAGTCCGGGCGGGAACTTTCTGCTCATCTGGCCCATCAGATCGCGCACCTCCTGTGCGACCTTAAGGGCGTTGGCCCCGGGCAGGGTGTAAACGTTCATCTGGGCCGCCCGCTTGCCCGACAGTCCCGAGAAAGTCGAGTAAACCTCCTGGCTCAGTTCGACCCGGGCGACGTCTTTGATCCGCACCACGGCCGCCGCCTGGCTGCCCTGATCGGTCTGCGCGATCTGGGCTTCGGAGGACTGGGGCGGCTGGGTTTTGATGATGATGTTTTCGAACTGCCTGACATCGGACAGGCGCCCGAGGGTTTTGACGGTGAACTGGAAGGTCTGGTTGGAGGGCACCGGCGGACCGCCCAATTGCCCCGCCGCGACCTGGATGTTCTGGTTCTGCACCGCGCTTTGAACGTCGAGCACCGTCAGCCCGTAGGCCTTCAGCTTCAACGGATCGAGCCAGATCCGCATACTGTACGGACCCGCGCCGAGTACCTGCACCTGGCCCACTCCGGGCAGGCGGGCAAGCGGATTTTGCAGGTTGATAATCGCGTAGTTGCTCAGAAAAGTTTCGTCGAAGCGATTGTCGTCGGAATAGAGACTGGCGATCAGCAGGATGTTGGTGCTGACCTTCTGCACGCTGACGCCCTGGGTCTGCACCGCCTGCGGAAGCTGCGACAGCGCGCCGTTGACCGCATTCTGCACCAGCGCGATCGCGGCGTTGAGATCGGTGCCGACGGCAAACGTCACCGTCAGCGCATAGCTGCCGTCGCTGCCGCTGGTGGACTGCATGTAGATCGAGCCCTCGACCCCGTTGACGCCCTGCTCGATCGGAATCCCGACCGTGGTCGCTACCACATCGGCGCTGGCGCCGGGATAGTTGGTGCTGACCACGATGGTGGGCGGAACGATATCGGGATACTGGGAGACGGGGAGATTGAGCAGGCAGACCGCGCCGAGCAGGATCGTGACGATCGCGATGACGTTGGCCAGGATCGGCCGTTCGATGAAAAACTTCGACATGCTGATTAAGCGGCGGGAAACGGAGCGTTAAGCGTGCCCCTCCATTTTCATTTCCGGCCGCGCCGCTCAGCCCGCGCTGTCCGCTTCCGCCGGCGGCTTTAAGCTGGAGCGCTGCGGATTCACCTCGCGCCCCGGAATCGCCTGCAGCAATCCTTCGGTGATTACCCAGTCATCGGCGCCGAGCCCCTTGTCTATCACCATCATGTCGCCGACCTGGAAACTGCTCTTCACCCCCCTGCGCTCGACCGTGTTCCTGCTGTCGACCACCAGGACGTATTCGCCCTGCTGATCGAAGCTGATGGCGTCGCCCGGCACCAGCAGCGCCGTGCGCTTTTCCAGCGACTTGACCCGCACACGCACGAACAGTCCCGGCAGGATAACCAGTTCCGGATTGGGAAAGATGCCGCGCAGCTGCAGCGTGCCGGTGGTCGGGTTGACGCTGATCGACGCGAAATCCAGCCGCCCCTGATGCGGGTAGCCTTCCTCGTTGGACAGGCCGAAGTAAACCGGGATCGTGCGCGCCGACGCCTCGATCTCGCCCGGGGTCGCCCTGGTGCGATGCAGTATGCGCAGAAGGTCGCGCTCATTGATGGTGAAGTAAACGTAGATCGGGTTGATCTGATTGATTTCGGCCAGCGGGGTCTGCTTGCCCAGCGCGCCGACCAGGTTGCCGGGGTCCACCAGATGCCGTCCGATCCGCCCGTCGAAGGGCGCAATGACCGTGGTGTAGCTGAGGTTGAGCCGGGCGATTTCAAGCTGCGCCTGGGCGTTGAGCAGATCGGCCTGGGCGGCGTCGCGCTTGAAGTGCCATTGATCGACTTCGGTCTGGGTGGCGGCGTCCTGTTTGAGCAGGCGGGAGTAGCGCGCGAACTCGGTTTTGGCATGCCATAACGCGGCTTTCTGCGCCTCCACCCCGGCCAGCGCGGACTGCAGCTGCGCCTTGTACTGATCCTGCTGAATGGTGAACAGCACCTTGCCCTTTTTGACCGTGGCGCCGTCGGTGAAATGGATTTTTTCCAGGTATCCTTCCACGCGCGCCACCAGCGTGACCGAATTGATCGCCGCGGTGTTGCCGGTGAAGTCGAGATGGTCGGCAACGCTGTGCTCGATCGGATGCGCCACCGTAACCACCGGAGGCGGCGCCGGCGCGCTGGGCGCGCCGCGGCATCCCGCCGCCGCGACTATCGCGGCCAACGCGGCTATCCCAATCCGCATCCGGCGCGCGCTGCGAGTCCTGCCCCGATATCCCGACATTGAATTCCTCACCATTGCGGCGGCCGGACCAGCGGTCCCTGGTCTTTGGACGAAGGCAATCCCGGCGCTTTGGGCTGCAGCAGCTCGGGCGTCAGCAGCCGTCCCCAATCAGTCCGCTGTTCCATCTCCTGGCGCGTCTGCGCCGGTACGAAGTCCTGTCCCTCTCGAATCTGCCATCCGCCGCCCAACGCCCGGTAAGCCGCGATCAGACCCAGCGGTACGCTGCCTTCCGCCATCGCCAGATTGTTTTGAGCCGTATACAGGTTCTGTTCGGCGGTCAGGACGGTGGTGAAATCGGCCGTGCCCTCGCGGTATTGAATAAACGCGATACGCAAGGCGCCGTAAGCGGCCTTGACGCTCTGCTGGAGGAATTTCACCGCCTGACGCGAATTCAGGAATATGGCCAGTCCGTCCTCAACCTCCTGCTGCGCCTGGAGCACGGTGTTCTGATAGTTGATGAGCAGCTCCTGGAATTTGGCGTCCTGCACGCGGACGTTGTTGGTGATCTGGCCGTAATTCAGGATGTTCCACTGCACCGAGGGTCCCACGGCATAGAACATGCTCTGTCCGGTAAACACATTGTCCAGGCCGCGAGTGATATTGCTGCCCAGCGTGCCGACGTTGCCGGTCAGGCTGAAAAGAGGAAACAGGTCGGCCTTGGCGAACCCGATCTGCGCGCATTGCGCCGCCGCCTGCAGCTCCGCCTTGCGCACGTCGGGACGGCGGCGCAGCAGGTCGGCCGGAATACCCACCGCGACCGTCTGCGGCGCATCGGGAATTTCGCTTTGCCCGGCCAGCAATTGTTCGATGTGGCCGGGCGGCAAGCCCAGCAGGACGCTCAGCGAGTTGCTGGCCTGCGCCACCTGGCTGGTCAGTTGCGGCACCACCGCCTCGGTGGCGCCGAGCACGTTGGCGGCCTGATAGACGTCGCGTTTGGTGGCGGTGCCGCCGTGGAATTTGGCCTCGGCTATCTGCAGCGCCTTGCGCTGGCGCTCGGCATTGTCCTGGGCGATTCTGATTTGCTTTTGCGCGGTGCGAATCTGAACATAGTTGCTGGCAACATCGCCGATGAGCGAGACCAGCACATTGTCATAATCGGCGACCGAGGCCAGAAACGCGTCGTCCGCCGACTGCACGGCGCGGCGCAACTTGCCCCAGACGTCGATTTCCCATGCCGCTTGAGCGGAGAAAATATCCGACCAGTAAGTGTTGCCGCTCAGATTGTAAGGCAACGAGATCGGCAGGCGATTGTAACTGAGCGCGGCCCCCGCCGTCTGCTGCTGCGGATACAGCTCACCGATCGCGACACCCAACTGGGCGCGCGCCTGCAGCACTCGCACTCCCGCGGTGCGCAGCGTCAGGTTCTGCTGGTAGGCCAGGCGGACCAGGCGGGTCAGAACGGGGTCGTTAAACACCGTCCACCAGTCGCGATACTCCTGCCGTTTGACGTTGACGGCGGAATCGCCCGCTTCGGTCCAATTTTGCGCCACCGGCGCCGCGGGCCGCCTGAAATCGGGCCCGAGCATACATCCGCCGGCAAACATGGATGCGGCCAGTATGGTTGCGATCCCGGGCGCCCGCACAGAGAATCTCCCACCGCAGGATTTGCCGCTCCCAAAAACCAACCGCGATATGACGTTGGAGGACAACGCGGCTATCGCATTCCGCCCATACCGCCCATTCCCATGCCGCCTCCGCCGCCGGATTCTTTTTTGGCCTCGCGCAGGTTTTGCAGGTCCTGCTTGATGCGCTGCTGATCCTGGGGCTGGAACGCGCCGCTGTCGAGAATGCGATGAAAGTTCATCATCGCCCTCAATCCCATCCGCCGGTCGCCGGTCTGATGCGCCTGGCGCAGATTTTTGAGGTCGGTGCGGATCTGCTCCCTTTGTTGCGGTGTCAAATTGGCGCGTTTCATGCCTTCATGTAGGTCGAAGGCGAAGGTCTCCAGCGCGTCGCGCATACTCTCCTGCGCGCGCACCCGCGCCGGATACGACACCAGCATCGCAATCGCGATCAGGCCAACCAGCCACCCAATGCTGCCGCGTCTTACCATCGAGAACTCCTGCCGTGGCCTCATTCCGAGGTCTGTCATCGTTGTATCCCGGTCCGGCGGTTTGGCGCCGTCAGGGCATATCGCAGGTAAAAAATGTCTGCAAAACGGCAACATTGTGCTTGCGATAGCCAGAGAAAACAAGAAGGGTTGCGGATTTTATCCGCAGCCGCCGGTCAACTCCGTCCTTTGCTGACCTGCCTGGGGCTGAGTTTCGCATTATCGCCCCACAATGCCAGCGGATTATTTCATCGGCAATTTACCGATATGCCGCGGAGCTTTCCGCCCCACCGATCGAGACCCTTTTACTGTCGTGTAAAAACTACACCTGAGGGCAGCGGCTTGAGCGATGGAAACCTCATCATGCCGGCTGGAACGGTGCTTGCGACATTCCCGGCAGGGCCGTACGGCCCGAAAACCATGCATGAAGCTCGCATGAGGAGAATGACCGATGGATAGCGATAGAATGAAAGGCAAGTGGAACCAGATCAAGGGCGACATCAAACGCAAATGGGGTCAGGTTACCGACGACGATCTGATGCAGGCCGAAGGCGACATGGACAAACTGATCGGTAAGATCCAGGAACGGACCGGCGAACAGCGCGATGCAATCCGGCGCTGGATGGACCAGCAGAAGTACTGAGTTTCAGACTAACGGCCGGCCGCGTCGCGCGCGGCTGGCCCGCCACTCGTCCTCAAACGTCAAAAGTCAACTTGAGGTGAGCCATTTATGAAATCAGCGAAATTATCAATTCTCGGAATGACCGGATTACTGTGTACGGCGTTGGCGGCGCCGCCGATGCTGTATGCTCAGGCAACCGCGCCCAGCCACGAAAAAGCGGCCAGCGAGGAGATGCAGGCCAGCGGCACCGCTGCCAAAGGCATGGAGCCCGGTCAGACGCTCAAGCATGCCTATCGCGCGACCCGCGATGAAGTGACCGACGCCGCCCTGACCACCGAAATCAAGGCTGCCCTGATGCGCGATCGCGAAACCCGCACCACCGCGATTCATGTCAAATCCAACCAGGGACTCGTGACTCTGACCGGCACGGTGGATTCGCCGCAGGTCGCCGCGCGCGCGCAGAAAGTCGCGGCCGGCGTAAGCGGCGTTCAGTCGGTGAAAAACGAGCTGACCTGGCACACCAGCGCCGCCGCCCAATAACGCAGGCGCCGAGGTACTTGGGTATGAAGGGCAAAGCCGCCCGCGGATTGCGATGGGGCGCCGCGGCGGCGGGTTGTATGATGCTGATCGCGGCGCCTGGATGGGCGCAGACGCGAACCACCCGGGAATCGGTGCGCGAGCAGCAACTCTCCGTGCAAAGCGCCGCCAGGCATCATTACAATTCGCCCGCCGAACGCGCCGAGGATGACCTCCTCATCGTCAAGGTCAAAGCCGCCATCGCCGACGCCGCAATGGCCGACAATTATCCGCTCACCGTCGACGCCGATCACGGCCGGGTCACGCTTACCGGAGTGCTGGGGTCGCGCCATGATGTGCAACGGACCCTCGCCCTGGTCGAAGGAATCGACGGCGTCAAGAGCGTCAACAATCGACTGACCTGGACCAAAGATCCGGAGCGATCATCCGGATTACGGGAAGGAGCACGTGAATGAAGTCAAAAATAACAGCGGGACTGGCCGCTATCTCACTGCTGGCCGCCGGGTTGACCGCCGGATGCTTCAGCCGCGAGGTTAAAACCAACACCTCCTATGTGCCGGAGCCGCCTAAAGTGGTGGTGCAGCCTCCGGCGCCGGTCGTAGTAACTCCGCCGGCGACCTCGATGGCGGAACCAAGCACCACCTCCACCAGCCAAACCACCACCTCGTACAACTCGTCCAGTTCCGAAAACGAGGCGGAGCCTGGCAGCGATGCGGCCGTAACCACTTACCGCAGCCGCAGCGAGTCGAGCACGGTGAAGACTGTCCCGCCTCCGGCGACCACCTATCGCGAAACTACCACCACGACCAACTACTGATTGGTAGTCCGGCCCGCGGTTTGGAAACCACCAGGCCGCGGGTTTTACCTCTCCATAAATACTTCGAAACGCAGCGCCTGACGCGCTGGATGAACACGCTGCCAGTCAACCTCGCAAGACCGGCTCGATTGGTGTAGCTTCAGGCTACACTGCGGCAGCGGACCATCGGCTGTCAGCATTGCCCATGAGGCATGGGACCAAGGCATAAGACGCTGCGCATCGCCGGTGTCGCACTGGCCGTCGTGCTGGTAGTGGCCGGCGGCATGGTCGGTTATGCGGCCTATAACCTCACCGCCGTGATCGCGCGCAACCAGACCCGCATTGTGTATCGCGCCAGTAAAGCGCTGGGGCGGCCGGTCCAAATCGCCCATATCAAGGCCGCGGTGGGGCTTGGTCTGGCGATCGAGGTCGATGATCTCAAGATCGCCGACGACCCGGCTTTTTCGCGCGAGCCGTTTTTGGACGCCGCTCAGGCTTCGTTTGAGGTTGAGTTCCTGCCCCTGCTCAAAGGCCGGGTCAAGGTGCAAAAGCTGGAGCTGGTCCGGCCCGCGATTCGTATTCTGCGCCGTGCCGACGGCCAGCTCAATGTCGATACCCTGGGCGGCTCATCAAATCCGCAGGCCGCGGCGCACGGCGGCGCCAAAGGCGCGGCCAGCGCGATTATCTGGTCGATTGCGCGCGAGGTTTCGATCAAAGGTCTCGGTCTGGACGACGGAACGATCTATTACAGCGACGCCGCCCTCAAGGGCGTGCCGCTTCAGATTAACCATCTGACCATCGAGATGGCCGGGTTCCATAGCGGCTCTCCTTTCGACCTCGACATCAAAGCGGCTTTGTTCAACGATCAGCCCAATCTGTCGCTGTCGGGCAAGATGGGTCCGATGCTGCGTCAGGGGGTGCTTGATATCGGCGGCTGTCCGCTCGATTTGGTCTTCAAAGCCGATCCGATCAAGATAGACAGCCTCAGGACCCTGCTCGCTCCCGGCGCGATCATCCCGGCAACGCTGTCGATGCCCGATGCGCTCACTGTGACCGGAAGCGCGAAGGGAACGCTGACGGCATTCGCGGTTGCCGCGAATTCGGGGCTGTCCGGCTATCGCATCATATACCGCGCCGCGTCCAACCAGCCCGGCACCGCGCCGCTGGTGCTGAACGTGTCCGGGCAGAGCGCGGTAAACGGAACGCTGCGGCTGGAGAGCAAGTCCGGATGGGACTTCACGGCGGCCTTGACCGGCATCGCGGCGCGCTTTGAAGGAGCGCAGCTCCCCGCCATAACCGATCTCAACGGCCGTCTTCATCTGACGCCCGCACGATTTGAACTGGCGCCCACGACCTTCCTGCTCGGCTCACAGCAGGCGAAGCTGGAGGCCCACGCCGATTCGTTGTCGCCGCTGCGTGCGGATTTCGCCTTTAATGCCGACGCGCTGCAAGTGTCGCAGATCATTCCCAGCCGACCGCCGGGTGAGTTCGTCCGCATCATCGACGTCAAGGGCAGCGCGCGCGGCGATCTGTCCGCGCCCTCCGTCAACGCGCGCATCAAGTCGGCCAGCGGGCTGATAGAGCGCCTGGCGTACAGCAACCTCGATCTGACCGCGATTTACGACGGACACGATCGCCTCTGGGCGCAGCCGCTGTCGGTGAACGTGTTTGACGGCTCGGTGCTGGCCAACGTCAATGCCGTGGTTTCGGACCGTCCGCCCTTCGACGCGTCTGCCAGCGTCAAGCATCTCAACGTCGCTTCGCTGCTCCGATGGCTGGAGGTGGGAACGACCGCGGTCAGCGGCTTTCTCAGCGCCGACGCGCGCGTATCGGGCGCGGGTACGAGCTGGAAGGAGATTGAGCCCACCTTGCGCAGCAGCGGCCGGGTGTTTCTCTCCAGCGGCGAGCTGCACGGCGTCAACATCGTGGCCGTGGCGCTGAACAAAATCGCCGCCGCCCCGGTCGTCAGCCAGCTCGTCGGCGTCGCCTTCAGGTCAAGCCATCAGGGATTGTTCGCGTCCAGCAACACCGATCTCCGTCAGACCAGCATGACCTATACTTTGGCCGGCCAGCGGGTGAACACCAACGACCTGCTGATTGTCTCGCCCGACTATCAGATCACCGGCGCCGGATGGTTCGACTTCGACAAGAACATCGACATGAGCGGCGATATCAAGCTGACGCTGGGCCTGTCGGCCGCGATTCCGGTGGTCGTGATGGGCCGCTATCCCGCGCTGCTGGTGCTGCCCAACATCCCCAAGCTCGCCGAACGCACCGCGCTGGGCGTGGTGAGCGCGCCGGTCAACATAATCAAGGGCGGCGCCAACGCGGTCGGCAACATCTTCGGCGGCATCAGAAGCGTGCTGCCGTGATTGCTCGGTCTGACTTGCAACTATAGTTGTTCCCAGTCCATTCCCCACGCGGCGGCGATTTCTTTGGCGCTGACGACGCGCGCCACGATGCCGACGCCGTATTTCAGCGACAGGTCCGCGTATTCGACCGGAAATCCGGCCACGCAGTCCGACGCCACCATCGCGCGGTAGTTGCGGTTGAGCGCTTCCACCACGATTCCCTGCACGCCGATATTGATCGAGACCCCGGCCGCAATCACCGTTCTGATTCCCATGTCGCGCAGGATGCTGTCGAGTTCGGTGCCCTCGAACGGATGCCATCCGTGGGTGCGCGAAATCACAAAGTCAGCCGGCTCCGGACCCAGTTCGGGCATAATCGCAACCGCCTCACTGCCTTTGACCAGCGGCAGCGCGCCCGACTTGATCATCCGCTCGACCAGCGGCGTGCTGACCGACATCCCCTTTCCGTCGGGCCGGGTTTCGTAAACTCCGTGACAGACCTGGGCCCCGGCCTTGCGCGCCGCCCGCAGCAGGCGCGCCAGACGCTCCCTGACCCCGCGTTGGCGCACCACAGCGGCCAGATTTTTCAGCGGCTCGGGCACCAGCCGTCCCGCAATCCCCTCCTGCATCTCGTTGATTACGATTGCCGTGGTCTTCGGCTCCACCATCGCACGCAAATCCAAAGCCATTTCCGTTCTCCTGTCGGGCGCGGTCCTGTTTGCGATCCGGTTTACACCAATGCGAGCGCCATGATAGCGAAATAGGCTCCGCTCCAGGGAGGGTTGAGCAATGAAAGCCGCGATGTTTCAGGGCGCCAACAAGCCGCTGCTCATAGACGACGTTGAAATCGACCGGCCCAGGGACCACGAGGTGCTGGTCCGGGTCAAGGCGTGCGGCGTATGCCACAGCGATTTGCATTATGTAAAGGGCCTGGTGCCGATGAAGATCCCCACCCTGCTGGGCCACGAGGCCGCGGGCGTGGTCGAGGAAGTGGGCAACCTGGTCAGCAACGTCAAACCGGGCGACCACGTAATCGCGTTGTCGGTGATCTATTGCGGCCAATGCGATCAGTGCGTTTCCGGCAATCCCAGCTCCTGCGTCAATCGCGAATCCACCCGCCGCCGCGACGACGAAAAACCGCGCACCACCTGGCGCGGCCAGAAAGTGACCCCGGTTTCCGACGGCGGCGCGTTTGCCGAAAAGATGCTCGGACACGAGAACAGCTTCGTCAAAATTCCCGACGACATGCCCTACGACCGCGCGGCTCTTATCGGATGCGCCGTTACCACCGGCGCCGGCTCGGTCCTCAACCATGCCCAGGTCAAGCCGGGCACGTCGGTGGCGGTGTTCGGATGCGGCGGGATCGGGCTGTCGGCCATCCAGGGCGCCCGCATCGCCGGCGCGCTTCAGATCATCGCGGTCGATACGTTCGAGAGCAAGCTGGCGATGGCGCGGCGGCTCGGCGCAACCCATACCGTTGACGCGTCCTCGTCCGACGCGGTCAAGGAAATTCAGAAAATCACCGGCGGCAAAGGCGTCGATTACTCGTTTGAAGCCGTCGGGCTCAAGAAAACCGGCGAGCAATGCATCCAGAGCCTCGGCGTGCGCGGCATGGCGACCCTGATCGGGATGGTTCCGGCGGGACAGAAGCTGGAGATCGAGCCCGGATGGATTATCGGCGGCGCCCGCTTCGTCACCGGATGCGTACTGGGCTCCAACCGCTTCCGCATCGACGCGCCGCGCTACGTCGAGTACTACCGGCAGGGACGGCTCAACCTTGACGAGATGGTCACCCGCCATTGCCGCCTCGATGAAATCGACGACGCGTTCAAGCTGATGGACGGCGGCGACCTGGTGCGCTCGGTGGTGATGTTCGACTGAAGCTCCATCCATGCGCATCGGTATCGATCTGGGCGGCACCAAAATCGAGGCGATCGCTCTGGACGATGGCGGCGCCGTGCTCTGCCGGCGCCGCATAGCCACTCCCGCAGGCGATTACGCCGCCGTCGTCGGCGCTATCGCAAAGCTGGTCGCCGAGCTCGAGCGCCACACCGCAAGCCGCGGCACCGTCGGCGTGGGCACGCCCGGCGCCCTGTCGCTGCACAGCGGACTGATCAAGAACTCCAACAGCACCGCGCTTAACGGCAGGCCTCTGGACCGCGACCTCGCCCGCGCACTGGGCCGCCCGGTGCGGCTGGAAAATGACGCCAATTGCTTCGCGCTGTCCGAAGCGATCGACGGCGCCGGCGCGGGAGCGGATGCGGTGTTTGGCGTGATCCTCGGGACCGGCGTGGGCGGCGGGCTGGTGGTGCACAAACGCATCGTCACCGGACGCAATCATATCGCCGGGGAATGGGGCCACAATCCGATGCCGTGGCCGGGGGCCGACGAATGGCCGGGGCCGCGATGCTACTGCGGCAAAACCGGATGTATCGAAAGCCTCATCTCCGGACCGGCGCTGGCTTCGCAGTTTGCCGCGCGTACCGGCCGCCGTCTGTCCGCGCAACAGATCGCCGCCGCGGCGGACGCCGGAGACCGCCACGCCATCGCCGCAATCGAGCGGTTCGAGGATCGGCTCGCGCGCGGTCTGGCGATGGTGATCAACGTCCTGGACCCGGACACGATCGTGCTGGGCGGCGGGCTGTCAAACATCCAACGCCTGTACACCGCCGTCCCGCCGCTGATGTCGCGCTACGCCTTTTCCGACGGCATCGACACGCCGCTGCTCCGCGCGCTAAACGGCGACTCCAGCGGCGTGCGCGGCGCGGCATGGCTGTGGCCCGGCGCCTGAACCGCCTTTCAGGCAATGGATGGCGCCGAAGCGCGGGGCGCGGCATGATTACACGGCAGCCTCGGCTGATACCGTTATGACAGAGAGCATCATAGGGCCGACCTCTCATTACTTTTATTCGCAGCGCCTCAAGCTCCATTACGTGGATTGGGGCAACGGCGGCAAGCCGCTGATGATCATGGTGCACGGCGGCCGCGACCACAGCCGCAACTGGGATTGGATGGCGCTGCATTTCCGCCGCCGTTTTCACGTTATCGCGCCCGACCTGCGCGGCCACGGCGATTCGGATTGGGCCGTCGGCAGCCCTTACGCGATGATCGACTACGTCGTGGACCTGGCGCAGCTCATCAGCGCCCTGGGCAAACAGCCGCTGACTCTGGTCGGCCATTCGCTGGGCGGAGCGATCGTGCTGCAATATACGGGCGTGTTCCCCGAAAGGGTGGAGCGGGTAGTCGCGATCGAAGGTCTGGGTCCGCCGCCGGCCATGATTTCGCAGGCGCCCGCGCACGAGCGGATGGCGAACTGGGTGGCGGCGATGCAATCGCTGGCGCAGCGCAAGGTCCGCGAGTATCCCAATCTGGAAGAGGCGCTGGCGCGGATGCGCGCGGAGAACCCGCATCTGACGCCGGATCAGGCGCGTCATCTGACCATCCACGGCACCCGCCGCAACGAAAATGGCACCTACTCGTGGAAATTCGACAACTATGTGCGGTCGGCGTCGCCTTACCAGTTCAATCTGCAGGACGCCGAGGAGATCTGGTCGCGCATCCAGTGTCCCACACTGCTGCTGCGCGGCAGCGAATCATGGACCATCGAATGGGAGAAGTACGATCGCCTGCGCGCCTTCCGCAGCGCGAAGCTGGTGACGATCGGCAATGCCGGCCATTGGGTGCATCACGACCAGTTGGAGAAAACGCTTGAGGTGATCAACAACTTTCTGAATTTCTGAAACCGCGGCATCGGAAGAGAATTGCCGCTGCGAACCTGACCGCGCCCTTACGCCAGCCGCTTCCCGCGGCTGAAGTATGAGAGGGGGGCCGGAGAATGCTGCTCGTGCTGCGGCATGCACTCGCCGCGCTGATTCAATTCCGCCTTCTCCTGCGCCGTCAGATGCGGCAAATGGCGGATCCATAAGATCATCTTCCAGATCTCGCCGGGATCATGACGCTGCCCGAAACCCGGCATCCCGGTGTAGCGGATGCCGTTGGCGATGATGTAGTACAACTCGCCGTCTGACCAGCTCGGCGCGCCGCGGGCGAGCCGCGCGATCGGGGGAAAGAAATCCGCACCCAGCAGGTCGCGGGCGCTGCCGTCAGGCGCGTGGCATACGGCGCAATGCTCAAGGTACTCGTGCTCGCCGGCTTTGATGTTCTCCGCCGTGGCGGGCAAGGGATTGGGCTGCGCCGCCGCGTGGTTGCGCACCGCGCGGCGCAGGACATATCCGGCCAGCCGCGTCTCGAGCCATGACGGCGTGGCCCTCGCGGTAAAGTTGAGCTGCGGCGCGATGACCACAAGCGCACCGGCGGCCGCAATCGCGCACGCGCAGACCACCACGACAATTCCTGCCAGGACTCTCATCATAAGCGCTACCGATTGTTTCGCACCGCGCGCGGATTTTCCATAAATCGAAACTCGTGCGATAATCGGCAATCAGCGGGACGCGGCGCGGCGCCGCGCTGTGGTGAGGGATGACTCAACTGATTGCGGCAATCTGCGACGGCGGTCAGACGGTGGTTACCGTCTCCGACCGTATGATTTCCACCGGCGACATGACGCTTACCTTCGAGCCCGACCGCAGCAAAGCCATTCCCATCTCGCGCAACGCCGTGCTGCTGACCTCGGGCACGATGCATGAGCCGGACCTGATCGACGACGCGCGCCAGTTGATTCGCGGCAAGGACCGCATCCGCGACATCGCCGACGTACTCAAGGAACAGTACCAGACGATACGCGAGCGCCGCATCGAGGATGAACTGCTGCGGCCGCTGGCCGGTATCAGGTCCTTCGGCGAGTTCCATCAGAAGCAATCCTCGCTGCATGAGGGCGTACTGATGGAGCTTAACGGCAGGATCGCCGAGTTCTCGCTGGGGCTGACGCTGCTGCTGGCCGGATATGACGGTCAGGGGCACGTGATTGTAATCGAGGACCCGGGAATCTGGACCAGTTGGGACATGGTCGCGCATGCCTACGCCGGGATGGGCAACCGGCATGTCGAAGGCGTGTTCGCCTGGTATCGCTACACCCAGGCTTTTCGCCTCAATGAGGCGTTGTGGGTGGCGTTCGAAGCCAAAAAGCGCGCGGAAGCGGCCGGCGGCGTCGGTAAAATGACCGACGCCTTTGTGATCAATCGCGACGGTATAGCCCAACTTTCGGCGGCAACCATCGCCGAACTGGACAGTATCTATGAGGCCCGAGAAAACGGTGGACGGCGCAATTTTGACCGGCGCGTCATCGAATTATCAGTTCAAAAGGAACCTGTGGCGGGTTCGTGAGTATCAATGGCGATGCCGGCTGTACCGGCTGCGCCTGCTGCGCCGAAAACTGCAAATCATGCTCCGCTTTCCCCCCGGAAAAACACCCGCGGCCTGAGCTCTCGGCTTGGCGCGGCAAACTCGCCCGTGTGGCCGATGTCACCGGGCGCCTCAGTCCGGCTCCCCTTCTAATCCCACCGGTTCAGGCTCATGTGACCGACCATGGCACGGGCGAGTTTCCCCTCCTGGGCCGAGGTGATGACGGCGGCCGTCACCCCCGCGATCGGACCCCGGAAGTTGGCGACACCCGGGAAGCTGACCACATGGGCGGCGGTCGCTTTGGCTCAACCGGGGACGACTGCGGCTGGCTCTTTCTATGCGGCAATCCGGCACCGTCTGTCAAGTATTTAAATGTCACTTTCGGGTAAATGTCAGAAAAAGGCGGATTTCAAGGCAAAACGGCCGCGATTATCTGTCAAATTTGATTGACGGTGCGGTCTATTCGGAGCGGTCTGACGCCCGACTGCGCGCCGGATCCGCGTCAGGACGCGGGGGCAATTCAGTGTCGGCGCTCGCCTCGTGACGGATTTCCGCGCCGGCGGCAGACATATTTCCGCAACGCCTGAGAGTCCAGTCCCACCGCATCACAGGCATCTTCGAAGGAGATTCCGGCACGGCCCAACCCGAGCATCCAGTCCCACGCCTGCGCCGCCGCGTGATGTTCGGCAGGGTCATTGCGCAGGGTCAGATCGATGGCGTCGGCGATCAGCGCGAGCATCAGCTTTTGTTCGCTGGTGAGAGCCTGGCGCGGAGCTAGCAGCGCGTGGTAGCGATGATGCAGCGATGACTCGGAGCTGCCCTGGGAGGTTTGTTTCGCGGCCATGATCCTCCCTGTATCGCATTCCGATTCGGAACTGTCTTCACCATAGTCCGCCGAGTACCGCATCGCAACCGCAAAATTCGGGGCGAGGGCGGCCCTATCATCATTCCGCCAAATGCCTGCGGTAGTATTCCCGCATCGAACGCAGCGCACGCTCCTGATGATGGCGCAGTTCGTCGTCGGGATAGCGATGCTGCGGCGCGATTACGCATCGCATCCGCGCGTGACATCCCGAGGTGCAATCGGGCTCGCGTTCCACCCGGTACCGCACGCACCCGATCACGTCCCATCCGCCGCCGCTGACGGCGCCCGCGGGGCAGGCGCTGATACAACTGCGCGGTGCGCATTGCGGACACGGGTCGAAGCCGGCCGCCGCGCCGGGTTCGTCGATCTCATCCCCGATCAGCAAAGCGGCGCGCAGGGCAATCCAGGTGCCATACTGCGGGTTGATCAGCACACCGAGCAGACTGGGGCCGCCGATTCCCGCGATCCGGCCCAGCTCCATAAAGTGCAAAGCGGCCGCGCCGCTCACGAACGGATAGACCACCGTAAGTCGAATTCCGCGCTCGCGCACAGGCGGCGTTAGATCGGTTTCGATCACGTGGCGGGTGAAATCGTCCAGCGGATGCTCGCGGCGGGTCCAGTCCGGATGGTTATCGGCGTGGCGGCGGTAGGCATGCCAGAACGCGCCGCCGCCGTTGCCGATCACGACAATCGACCGCGCCGCGGCGTCGATCGATTGGGCGCGCAGATGCGCCGGCACCGCGGCGTCGTAGCGGGCGGCGGGAACCGCGCCGATCAGGTTAAGCCCATGCGCTGCGGCGCGCCCGCGGATGATTTCGAGCAACTCGCTCACAGCCATACAATAGCGCGCCGCCGGTCATCCAATCCTGAAAATGACCAGCGAATCGGCGACCGCTTGACCCTTTTCGTCCACCACTTCCACGCTCAAACTGGCGATTCGGCGGCCGCGTTTGCGCACCTTCGCAGTCGCAATCAGATCCGTGCGGACGCCCGCGGTCAGATAGTTGATGGTCATGGAAATGGTCGCGCTCTGCTGCATTTTCGGGTCGGTCCACACCGCCGTCACCGCCGCCGTATCGATCAGGGAGGCTATCGCGCCGCCGTGGATCGGCGCCTGCGGACCGCCTTCGTTGAGCAGGTCGAGCCGAAACGGCATCCGGATGCGCGCCTGGTCGTCGCCCGCGCTTTCAACCTTCAGCCCCAGCAGCGCGGAGAACGGGGCGCGTTCGATGAACCGGAGATCGTCGGCGTCGGCCATGATCGTCAACGGCCAGCTCAATTCGGCATCAGTACCGTGCGCACGACCTCGCCCTTTTCCATCGCACGGAATGCGCCGTCGAGGTCCTCCAGCTTGCCATGACGGCTGACCATATCATCGAGGTTGAGCAGACCGCGCCGGTAGAGGTTGACGATGTAGCGCTGGTCGAGCGCGCCGACCGAATAGATCAGATGATGCCCCTGGATCCGGCGCTCGCCGCTGATGACGAAATAGGCGTTGACCTTGAGATCGTCGGCGTCGGGCGTGACGCCGATCAGGGTGGCGGTTCCGCGCGGCATCAGGCATCGGATCGCCTGCTCGATGGTTTTGACGTTGCCCAAGGCCTCGAACGAATACTCCACGCCGCCGTCGGTGAGCTCCTTGATTGCCTCCACCGGATCGACTTTGGCGGCATTGACGGCGTGGGTGGCGCCGAATTTTTTGGCCGATTCCAGCTTGCTGTCGACCACGTCCACCGCGATTATCTGGTCGGCCCCCGCGATGCGCGCGCCCTGAATGGCCGAAGAACCGACTCCGCCCGCCCCGATTACCGCCACGCTGGCGCCGGGCGGCACTTTGGCCGTGCGCAGCACCGCGCCCAGGCCGGTGGTCACGCCGCATCCAATCAACGCCATCCGATCCATCGGTAAGTCGTTGTCGATCTTGACCAGACTCAATTCGTCGGTCAGCGACATCTGGGCGAACCCCACCGACGAGCCGCCGATACCGCCGATACGTTTGCCCTTCCAGGTGATGGCGGGCTTGTCGTCGGGTCCACGACTGGCGGTGAATTTGTTGAGGCACATGTAAGCGCGGCCGGCGCGGCAATTCTTGCATCGCCCGCAAAAGCGCAAACCGCCGCCGGCGATCACGTGGTCGCCCGGTTTGACCGTCGTAACGTCCGGACCGGTCTCCTCGACCACGCCGGCAACCTCGTGCCCAAGAATCATCGGCGGCGCGAACACCGCGCGATGGCCCGACCAGATCACGTGGTCGCTATGGCAAACTCCGCTGGCCATGATCCGAATCAGGACTTCGGTGCCCCTGGGATGGTCGATCTCGACCTCCTCGATGGTGTGGGGCTTGAGCGGGGCGTGGTAAACGGCGGCTTTCATCGGGCTTTTCTCCTGGTGAATTTGATCGCATTTCCGAACCCAATCTCATACCGCAGATGGCGCGCGCGATCCATTAGGGCCGGACAGCGCAGCCCCCAGCCGGCGGCCACCGCCGGTGACCGATGGATCGCGATCAACGCGCCGACGGCGGCGCAGTAGCCAATCGCGGCGTTGTACTCGTGATTGGCCAGGTACTGGCGCCAGGAGAAGCCGCCCCACGACGCGCGGCGCAGGGCGGGCACCAGAGGCGGCACCGCGCGCATATATTGGCGATAACGTTCGCCGAACAGATCCAGCATCGCCGCCTCTTCCCGGCGCATCAGGGGCACAAAGATCCCGAGCGCCAGCAGGCTGATGGCGGCGAACACGATGACCCGTCCGCTGGCCGCACCGAAGCCGCACGCCAGCATCAGATTGCCAAAGTAAAGCGGATGCCGCGACAGGGCGTAAGGCCCCGCGGTGGCCATTTCGACGTTCTTGCAAATGTTCCCCGCCGCCCACGCGCGCCATCCGAGCCCGATTCCCGCCCACACCGATCCAATCAGAATCGAAAGCGCGCTGGGGCGCGCCAGCACAAAGCCGCAGATGCCGACCGTCCAGGCAAGTGCCACGCGGAAACGGAAGATGAAATCCAGCAGCAGACCCGCCATCTGCCCGGCCGCCGAGCGCAATCCGCTCACGGCTGTGCTCGCGGCGCGCCGCTGGCCGCGATCGATTTCTCAAGCGACTCGAACTCGCCGTAGGCGATCAGGTCGTAAAGCTCGGCCCGCGTCTGCATCCGCGCCAACATCGCGCCGGTGCCGCCGTCGCGTGCGATGCAGGCATAGAGATCCTCGACGGCTTTGGCCGCGACGCGCAGCGAAGACACCGGCCAGATCACCATCTTGTAGCCCATTTCCGCAAGGCGGTGGGCGCTGAGCGCGGGGCTGCGGCCGAACTCGGTCATGTTGGCGAGCAGCGGCGCGTCGATTTCCCGTGCGAATCTGCGCAGGGACGGCTCATCGGTCAGGGCTTCAGGAAAAATTGCGTCGGCGCCGGCGTCAAGATAAATGCGGGCGCGCCGGATTGCCGCCTCAAGTCCCTCGGGTTCAGCGGCGTCGGTGCGCGCGATGATCCGGGCATGACGGCGGGCTTTGAGGGCGGCGCTGATTCTGGCCGCCATTTCCGCCGCCGCCACCACCCGCTTGCCCTCCAAATGGCCGCATTTTTTGGGCTGGACCTGATCCTCGATTTGAATCGCGGCGGCGCCCGCTTCTTCCAGTTCGCGCACCGCCCGCATCGTGTTAAGCCCGCCGCCGAAGCCGGTGTCCGCGTCGACAATCAGCGGCAGTCCGCTGGCGCGCGCGATCGACCGGGTGAAGGTGCACAATTCCTCCAAACCGACAAGGCCAGCATCGGGCCATCCGAGACTGGCACTGAGCGCCGCGCCCGACAGGTAGAGCGCCTTGAAGCCGGCCTTCTTTGCGATGAGCGCGCACAGCGCGTTATGCGCCCCGGGAATCGCGACGATACCGTCCCGGCGCCACACAGCCGCGAGCATCTCTCCCGGCGCGATCGAATTTTTTTCCGCCAGCCACGGCATATATCTGCTCCCCGGCAGGTTTGCGAACACCGCCTGTTCGGGGCGGCGTTGCTTGTGCAATTATCGATGCGCCTCAGTCGCACAGTCAAATCGGGGGCGGCGCGCGTCGGTAGCCGGTTCATTCCATGGTTGCGCGCGGTGGACGGTTTTGGAAAAGATGAGCGCTGGGCGAATCCGTGGAACGAGGCTTGCGCACAGTCATAGGCCCGCCCCTGCTGCTGGTCCTGTCGGCGGGCGCCGCCGCATGCGATCCGGTGATCGACGTCGCCGGCGCCAATTTCCCCGCCTGGCTGCTGTGTATCCTGGCCGGCGCTTTGGCCGCCGCCGCGCTGCGTCCGCTGCTGATCGTGGCCCGGCTCGATCCGTATTTGGGCCCCGCCCCTGTCATCTATACCAGTCTGGCCGTGATGCTCGCGCTGATCGTGTGGATAGTGTTCTTCAATCGCGTTTAGGAAGCTGCCGATGGCGGTAAGGCCGCGCGAAACCCGCCGCGACCATCCCGCGCTCAAGGTAATCGGGCGCGCACTGGGGATCCTGATCGTCGCGGTGACCGCCGCGCTGGGCGTGTACGTGGCGCGCCTGTACTACTACTTTCCCCAGACCGACGACGCCTATGTGCGCGCCAACGTGGTGCATATCGCACCTCACGTGAGCGGACCGATCGTCGATCTGCGAGTCCAGGATAACCAGCATGTGCGCAAGGGCGATCTTCTGTTCGTGGTCGATCCGCGCCCGTATCAGGCGGCGCTGCGGATGGCGCAGGCCAAACTGGACCTGACCAATTTGGAAATCAAGGCGCTGGATAATGCGATCGGCGCCGCGCGCGCGCGTCAGACCCAGCTCGAGGCGGAGGTCAAATACGACCGGCAGTATTTGGCAAGACTGCTGCCCCTGCTCAAGGAGCAGTTCGTCACCGCGGACGAAGTGTACAACGCGCGCACCCGCCTGGCTGCCGCGCAGGCCGCGGTCGACAACGCCCGCAACGAAGTCTTGAAGGCGCACAACCAGCTCGGCCAGTACGGCGACGTCAACGCCCGGCGCGGCGCCGCCCAGGCCGCCCTGTACGACGCCAAACTGAATGTCGATTATTGTTACGTACGGGCGCCGTTTGACGCCTACGTCACCAACCTCAATATCGCCGCCGGCGAATACGCCAATGAAGGCAAGCAGGTGCTCAGTCTGGTCGACAACCGGACCTGGTACGTGATGGCGAATTTTCGCGAAAACTTCCTGGGACGAATCGAGCCCGGGATGAAGGCGCAGGTTTATCTGATTGGCTACCGCAACCATCGCTTCCGCGGCGTGGTGCAGGGCGTGGGCTGGGCTCTGTTCCAGGACAACGGCGCGACGGTGGACGGCCTGGCGCGGGTCGCGCCGACGCTTAACTGGGTGCGCCTCTCCCAGCGCTTTCCGGTGCGCATCACGCTGCTGGATCGCGACCCCAAACGTCCGTTCCGGATGGGCCAGACCGCGGTGGTGACGATTCAAGGCCCGGCCGCGGACGCGCCGCCCCGCTGAAGTCAGCCGATCGGTTCAGGGTGAGGCCGGCTTGTCGCCGATCAAAGACCGCGTGTGAGGGGATGATTTGTTTGGCTCCCCGGGCCGGATTCGAACCAGCGACTTGACGGTTAACAGCCGTCCGCTCTACCGACTGAGCTACCGGGGAGCATTTCAGGCGCCATGCGCGTGCCGGGCAAGCGCCCTTCGGAACTATTCTTGGTACCGGCTGCGCGCGAGTAAAGCAAGTAGCCCTGGCCTGGCGCGCAGCCCAAGGCAGCCGCGAAAAATTGCCTAAAGCGCGTAGATATTGTACTTGATGCGGCCGGTTTCGAAGTTGATTTCGCCGATACCGATCGCCTGCACGCAATTCAGTTCGCGATAGCGCTCCGCTCCGGTCTCGAACCTGACCGCGGTGCGAACCTGGCACACCCCCGCCGCCGGCATCGCGCCGCCGAACTGGCGGAAATCGAGCAGGCCGCTGTAACGCAGGTAAATCAACGCGCCGTCCTCGGTCCGCATCGTGCCGCGCACGTCGGCTTCGCCCACGCCGTCGGAGCGGGTCAGGAACCAATCGCAGGCGTTAATCGTGCCCTTGATTCCGGGTCCTTCGAAGCGGCCGTTGACATAGCCGATGGAGCGCGCGCCCTGCGCAATCGGCCCGATCGGCTCCGCCCGGTTTTCCACCTCCATCTCGAGCGCGAAGAGCAGTTTGACCTCTACTGTTGCCATCAGCCTACCTCCGCAAATGTGCCGCGGCGGGTAACACCACCGGATCGCCGCTTGGGTTGCCGCTCGATCGGCCGCGACAGGTGCGGCTGACGAGAAGCCGCGCCCGGGCGTCAGCAGTTCTGTTCGACGGTCTTGAACAGCAAATCGAAATTTATCGGCTTGGATACAAAGGCGGTGGCCTGCAGCCGCCTGGATTCGATCTCCAGATTGTTTATCCCGGACACGATGACCGTCGGGATTTCAGACAAGCGCGGATCTGAGAGCTGCTGGTTGCGAAATTCCCATCCACTGACCACCGGCAGCATCAAATCCAGAATGATCAGGCACGGCGTGAGGCCCGCGCGCAACTCGTCCAGCGCCTGTTGCCCGTCGGCGGCGGCGACCACGTTAAAGCCCCGCAACTGCAGCAGCTCCAGAATTGAATCCCGCAGGTCGTCGTCGTCCTCGACGATCAGAATTGTATCCATACCTGAATCATACGCCGAGCCGAGCATTCTCCGGAAGGACCAGGGTGAAGGTGCTGCCCGCGCCCGGCGTCGAGGATAACTCGATATGCCCGCCGAGCGCCTCGCTGAGCCGCCTGGAAGTGGCGAGACCGAGGCCGAAACCGGAGGTATGCTTGTGAGTGCTCCTTTCCAGCCGCTCAAACGGTTCGAAAATGCGCTCCCGATCTTCGGCCGGGATACCAGGACCCTGGTCGCACACGCTGATGCGATGAACGCAATCGGCCGTCCGGACGTGGACGCTGATGGTGCCCCGCGACGAGAACTTCACCGCATTAACGATCAGATTTTGCAAAATCACCCGCAACGCGGTCCCATCCGTGTTCAGAAATTTTCCCCGCGCGTCATCGGCAACCGTCAGCCGCAGGCCCTTGCGTTCGGCTTCGGGCCGCAGCTCTTCAACCACTTCGGCAACGATTTTGCCCAAGTCAACCGGGGCGCGCTTTATCATGGCGCGGCCGGCCTGGATCCTGGATTGTTGCAGCACCGAATCGACCAGTTCGGCCAGCCGCGCGTAACTGCGATCCAGCCGCGACAGGATGGTATCCAGCCGCTCCTGTGCGGCGCAGTCGCGTTCCCGGCGCAGCAGCTCAAGCTGCAGTTGAATCGAGGCCAGCGGCCCGCGCATTTCGTGAGACACGTAAGCCAGAAACTCGTCGCGCACCCGGGCCGCTTCCTTGAGCTGGGCCATCCGCAGCCGGTTGTCCTCGGCTCGTTTGCGCTCGGTCAAATCTTTGGTGATCTTGGCAAAACCCTTGAAGGTGCCGGCGCTGTCGTACATCGCGGTAAGCACGACCAGCGCCCAGAATCTGGAACCGTCCTTTCGAACGCGCCATCCTTCGTACTCGGAGCGGCCGAATGAAATCGCGGCCGACAGGGCGCGCTCGGGCAAACCCGCGGCCTTGTCCTCGGCGGTGAAAAAGCGGGAAAAATGCTTCCCGATGATCTCCTCGGCGCTGTAGCCTTTGAGCTTCTGAGCGCCGGGATTCCAGCTTATCACGCACCCGGCGGGATCGAGGGAAATGATGGCGTAATCGGTGACGCTCTCTATCAGCAGACGGCGGAGCTCATCCTCCGCCGCAATGGAGTCTCCGGACCTGCGCAAGATTGGAATCCTCGTTTCGTGGGCTGACCAGGGTAGGCTACTTGAGTTATTTTTGATGCGCAACGAAATTATTTCCGGTGCTGCGCGGCCCTCGCGCGCGGCGAACGCGAACCGGTCTGAGGCGGATTGCCGGGCGCAGCGTCAGGCCCGCCGGATTTCCAGTCTGGCGCACTTCAGAGTAATTTAGTCGCCTATGGGTACGAGGGCCGCCGTCAGGCGCAGTCGAAAAGATCGGGCGGAGCTGCTGGCCAAGTCGCCCCGGCTGCAGCGCATTGTCGAGGAACTGGAGGCGTTGTTCTTCAAGGAGGGCTTCCTCCATATCCATACCGAAGAACTGGCGCATCGCCTCCACTGCTCCAAACAGACCTTGTACACGCTGGCGCAAAGCCGCGACGAACTGTTCGAGGTAATCCTCGAACGATTTCTGTCGAGCATCCGCGCCCAGGCGCAAAAGGCCAGCACCGAGGCGCCCGACCGCGTCACGGCGCTGACCGGATGCCTGGACGCGATCAAGCACGCGGTGAGCCGGGTCAGCGTGCGCTTCGCCGAAGACCTTAATGAGTTTCCGCGCGGCCAGCGCCGCCGCCGCGAGCATGAAGATCTGATGGCAACCATGATCGCGGACATCATCTCCGGCGGCATCCAGGACGGGTCTTTTCAGGCGGTTCATCCGCGGCTTACGGCCGAAATTCTGATCCGCGGCGCCGCGCGCATCGTACAGCCCAGCTTTCTGTCGCACAGCGGGCTCAGTCTGAGCCAGGCCTTCGTCGAGTTTCACAAAGTCTACCTGCACGGGGTGCTGCGGCCCGAAGCCTCGGGACCGGGCAAGGATCAGGACGGAGGACACAATCGCGCGCGGCCCGCCAACGTGGTCGCGTTCAGATAAGCTCGCGATGCGCCGGTTGAGGCAGGATCCGCAACCGCCGTTCTCACCTGCCCCCCTTTGGTTACGACGGCGCCCGCCGCGGGCCTGTGCCGCATAGCGATCAGAGCGAATCCACCACCGCCTCCGCAATATACTCCGACAGCGCGGAAATAGTCATTACCGGATGAAACCCGATCGAGGTCGGGATAACGGAGCCGTCGGCCACGAACAATCGGCGATAGCCGTGCACCTCACCGCGCGGCGAGACAACTCCGGTCTGCGGCGTTTCCGACAGATGGCATCCGCCGAGCGAATGCACCGTGATTATGCGTTTGAAAACCTCCCAGGTGAGCAGCGGCGCGAAGGTGCCGCCGTAGGCCTGGTTGAGTTCGCGCATGGCGTTGGTCATTTTCTCGATCAACGCCGAATTCTCAGCCGCATAATTCCATTCGATATCCAAAGCTCCGTGCTTCAGTTTCATTATTCCGTTGGCGTTGTCGCGGCCGATCGCGAACAGATTGGTCATATGAGCCGGGTCGCCGGCGTGCGGTCCCGCGGGCCTTTGCGGCTTGCTCAACAGGCCGCGGCGCAGCGCCCACGGAAGCAGCCGGCCCATCAAGGGCCAGAGCATCGGACCCAGATAGCGCAGCCAGCGGCCGTCGCTCTGGCCCAGGGAGGCCAGCACCTCCATCACCGGCCGGCTGAAGGTCGGCGCGGCCATTGTAAACTGCGGCGGCGCATCGAAATAGCGGATGACTGAAGTGACGTCCGGACCTTCCCACGGGCGCAGGTCCTCGCGCGCATTCTGAATCGATCCGAGGAAGTCTCCATTGCCGGAGTAGCCAAAACCCAGGCGCGGGCTCAGATCCGGCAACGTACGATAAAGGTCGCGGCTGCGCAGCAATATTTCGTTGGTACCCAGCGTACCGGCGCACAGAACGACACATTTACCGGCCGCCGCGCGCGGGGAACCGCGGGCGATATCGGCGTAATGGACCACGTAACCGTCGGCGCCGGGCTCGATATGCCGGACCAGACATCCGGCGGCGATTTGCGCGCCGAGCCGCTGCGCCTGCGCCAGATAGGTCAGGTCGAGAGTATTTTTCGCTCCGTAGGGACATCCGAATTCGCATTGCGCCGCCAGCTGGCATGCCTGCCGCCCCGGGCCAGGCGAAGTTTTCCAGCTCACCGCCTGGTCGGGATCGAAAATCTCACGGCCCGCCTGCCGGGCCGCGCCGCGATAGGCGTCGCGTTTGGGCAGCTTTATATCCTCGGGCAGCGGTGCGATATGCAGTTCATCGCGCACACGATCGTAGTATGGATTCAGAAAGTCCCGATTGATCCCGCGCGGCCAGCGCGGGTCCTCGAATACGACCGGATCGGGCCGGATATGGATATTGGCGTAGATCAGCGAACCTCCGCCCACGCCGCTGGCCACCACCGCTCCGATACCGGAAAAGAAACGCACATCATACAATCCCTGCGCTTGTGGATGAGTCGGATAGCGCCACAGCAGCTGGTCGACGTCGCGCACCTCGCGCGGAAACCCGCCGGGTTCGTAGCGTCGGCCCCGTTCCAGCACCAGCACGGACTTGCCCGCCTGCGCCAGACGCAGGGCGTTGATCGAACCTCCGAACCCGGCGCCGACCACCACGGCGTCGAACCGTTCCAGCTTTTCGGCCATAATCTGCCGCCCGTCCGCGGCTGTGTACTATCGGATGCCGCTGTTTTCGTTATTCAGACCTACGCCGTAGCGGCCCGGCGCAATCAGGTTGTACGGATCGATTGCGCGGCGCATCGCATCCAGAGTCCGCTGCAGCTCCGGCGCCTCCTCCATGATGCGGTCGCTGAAGGCGACGCTGGTCCGGTACTGCGGAAATCCGGCTTTGGCGGTTGCATGGATCACTTCATCGTAGAGCGCCAGCGCCCGCTGCCCCTCGGCCGCGTTCTCCTTGTCGAAGAAAATCTGCATCAGTGCCATCACCGAGCGCGCGTTCACCATCAGGAAGGCCAGCGAGAGGTCGAATCCATGCTTGTGAAAAATGGGCTCGCACAGCTCCAAAAGCCGGCCGGTATGTTTTCCGGTGAGCGGGCTGAGCGCGGCCACCCACAGCATCCCGGCGCCGTCGCGCGCCGGGTCAACGTCGCTCACCGGTCTGGGGCCGCGGCTTTTGAAATAGGCAAACCTGACAATGTATTCTCCGGGAATACCCTTGAGGATCGGATACACATGGGGAATCGCCTGGGCCTTTTCCAGCGACGAATTGGAAAGCCGGGCGAACAGATCCGGCAGCAGCGGGAAGTTGCGGGTCCTGTTCCAGATCGCTGTCATCCGGTCGAGGAACCGCAGCTTGCGATCGTCAATAAAGCGCACGTTGCCGAACGCACGCAGCGCCGCGGACACGGCCCGGCGCATCGCGCGCACCTGGACCCGCGTGCCGTAAAGTCCGCCGGTAACCGTCCACGGCGCGATGCGCAATCGGTCGCGCAGTTTGCTTCGCGCGTCCGCCGACAGATAGGTGCCGCCCTCAAGCAGATTGTATGGATAAGGCATAATCTGCGCCGTGAACAGCAGATCGCTCACGATATGCACGTTGGCCGGCAGGATACCGTCCAGAGCCAGGCGGCGCAGAGCATCCACCAGCGGCGAAAGCCTGGTTTCGTCGTGAAGTTCGCAGATGAAGCAGTTGAACGCCTGCGGTTCCGGCATCAGCCAGATTCCGGCTTTTGTCACTATTCCGAAATTGGCCTGACTGAATAATCCGTCAATATACGGACCGGTACCCCATTTATATGTATTCCAGGTGAGGCTATTGGCCGGTCCGCCTCCGGTGCGTATTATCTCGCCGCCGGCCAGCACCACCTCGAGCCCGCATAGATGGCCGAAATGGTCCCAATAGCGGGTGTATCCCACTCCGCGCTCCAGGGCGTTGCCGATGATGCTGCCCTGGGGCGTTGAGTCCGTGCAGTCCACCCACAATGGAATGTTCGCGCTCTTGAGATGATCGTTGAGCTGCTTCTGGGTAACGCCGGGCTCGATAACGGCGTAGGCCAGTTCCTGGTTCACCTCGATGATGCGATTGAGCCGTTCCAGCACCATGATCAGCGCGCCGTCGCGGTAGGGCATGGTCGCGCCGTAGCCCCAGTTCTTGCCCATGCTGAAAGGCCAGACCGCAAGCCTGTGGCGGCTTGCGATCTGCATGACGCGGGCGACCTCCTGGGCCGAGCCCGGATAGACCACGGCGGCGCCGCGGCGGTTCCACAGGCTGATGTCCCTGGTGCGGCGGGCAATCTCGGCGGCGGCATCGATTACGTTGACCTCGCCGATCGCCTGCCTGAGTTCACTGACGGCGTCTGAAAGATGTTCTTCCATGGCTGATCGTCCCTGGCGTGCGGAATAAACAGTTCGCCCGCGTTCCGGCACAATCCCGCGCCGCTTGTCTGCCGGATTTCAACTACGCCTGATCGGCGGGCGCAGGCAAGCTTTGGCGGCCTGTTCCGGACATTTTTATACCGGCGCCGCCCCGAGGCTACTTTTGGTAGAAAAAGCGGCTTGACCTTGCCATTGGGCCGTGGAATAGTTAGCCGCCTGAGGCAATCCCGCCGGTTATATTCCGCGCGACAGGCGGCCCTTGAAAGCCGGGGTCGCGGAGGGTCCATGATGCGTCCGGCCTACGACGCGATCGTGATTGGTTCCGGTTTTGGCGGCGCCGTTTCAGCCTGCCGAATGGCGCAGGCGGGCTTCTCGGTGGGCGTGCTGGAGCGCGGACGCAGCTACGAAACCGAGCGCTTCCCGCGCAACTGGAAAGACCCGGCCGACGGCTGGCTGTGGACCGCCGGCCAGGGACTGTTCGACGTGCGCCCCTTCGAAAAGATGACCGTGGTGCAGTGCGCCGGACTGGGCGGCGGATCGCTGATTTACGCCAACGTTCATCTGCGCGCGCCGCACGAAGTATTCGCCCGCGGATGGCCGCGCGGCTACAGCCGCGAAGCGCTGGATCCCTACTATGACCTGGCCGCCTACATGCTCGATATCAATTCGATCAGGCAGTCGCGCCATCTGGGTCTTCCGGCCAAAACCCGGGTGATGGCCGATGTCGCGGCTTCTTTGGGACGCTCCGCTCAGTTCTGCTATCCGAACATCGCGGTGGATTTCGGCGCGCCCGACGCGCCGCATCTGAACAAGTTCGGGGTGACGCAAAGAGGCTGCACATTCTGCGGCGAATGCGATATCGGATGCAACGTTCACGCCAAGAACACACTCGATCTCAACTATCTGGCGCTGGCGCGCAAGTGCGGCGCCGAGATCGGAACGCAATGCGAAGTCGTGCGCATCGCCCCGATCAATGACGGCGGCTGCCACTACCAGGTCGAGTACAAGGACCACGCCAACGGCGGGGCGCCGCTACAATGCAAAGCGCGCTACGTTTTTGTCTGCGCCGGCGCAGTCAATTCCACCGAGTTGCTGCTGCGATGCCGCGACGTGCATCGCAGCCTGCCCAATCTCAGCGGCCGCCTGGGATACGGCTATTCCGGAAACGGCGACTTTCTTGCTTTCGCGTTCAACACCGAGCGGCCCTTCAAGCCGTCCGAGGGCCCGACCATCACGACCGCAATTGTATACAGCCGCAAGGAGGACGACTTCGACAACTGGTTCATTTTCCAGGAAGGCGGCTATCCAAAGGAGATCGGAGCGCTGCTGCAGTTGCTCAATCCGAGCCGCGGCCTGTTTCGCGAAGCCGAAGTGCTGTCCCGCGACGAGTTCTACAACGCGCTGCGGCGCCAAACGGCGGGCAAGTACGGATACCCGGATCCCGCCTCCGACAGCACCGCGATTTTTCTCGCCATGGGGCGCGATCTGGCCGACGGTCAAATCGAGCTGCACGCGCTCTCGCACGACCTGAAAATCACCTGGAATACGTCCTCCAACATGCCTCTATACGGCGCGCAGCAGCGATTTTCGGCCGACGTGGCCGAGGCGATGGGGGGCAACGTTGCGCTCAATCCGCTGTGGCGCCTGCTGCATGTGCCGGTCACGGTTCATAATCTCGGCGGATGCCTGATGGCGGATTCCAAAGATGGCGGCGTTACCGATCCGTACGGCGAGGTGTTCGACTATCCCAACCTGTTCGTGCTCGACGGATCGATCCTGCCCAAAGCCACCGGGGTAAATCCTTCCCACACCATCGCCGCCGTCGCGGAACGCAACATCGAAGCCGCCATTCGCAGGTTCAAATCGGATCCCACCTGGCGCGCGCCGGAAAGCAGCCACGCCGCACCGATTGTCGATCCGCTGAGGGCGATCAGTATCCCCGCCGAAGGCACCTTGCCGCCCAGAACCCCGGCAGTAGGTATCGCGTTTACCGAAACCATGAAGGGGCACCTAAGCAAGGGATGGAATCCACCCGAGGATTACGCCGGAGCGGAAAAAGCGGGGCAGGCGGCAGGCAGGCGGATGGAGTTCACGCTCACGATCACGATGCCGGATCTCGATGCCTTCCTGGTCAGTCCGCAACACGCCGGGAAAGCGGTGGGCACGGTGCTGGTCGATGGCTTCACGCCGCCGCAGGGGGCGCCGGTAACCGACGGCGTATTCAATCTGTTCGTGGACGGCGATCAGTTTTATCAGCGCCGGATGCTGTATGCGCTGCCTTTTACCGGCAGCGACGGCAAGCCTTACCTGCTTGACGGCTTCAAGGACGTGAGAGACCACGGACATTTTGACGTATGGGGCGCGACCAGCACCCTTTACACCGTGATTCGCGAGGGCCATTCGCATCAGGGTCAGGTGCTGGCAACCGGCATCGTGCGGATTCTGATTCCCGATTTTCTCCATCAATTAACCACTTTCACGGCGGTCGGCGCCAAAACGGCCCTGCAGCGCGCCGCGGCGCTGACGCGTTTTGGCGAAAGCTTTTTCGGCAGCCTGTGGGACGTTTTTGTCCGGCCGCATTTTGAGTAGCCGTCCCTGTGCCGCAACCGCGGGTCCAGCGCCCGCTGAGGTCCTCCGATGAATCTTCCAGACGCCGAGGTCTACACCTTCAATGCCCCCGACGGAGTGGAGAACCGCCTCACCCGTTACAAGGCCGGGAGCAAGGGGCCGGTGATGGTCGCACACGGAGCGGCGGTGTGGAGCGGCATGTTCATGCTGCCGACCATCGAGGAAAACTTCACCGCCTTTCTGGCCAGCAACGGTTATGACGTATGGCTGCTGGACTGGCGCGCGAGCATCAGGATGCCGCTGCGGCAATTCACGCTGGATGAGGCCGCAGAGAACGATTTTCCCGCGGCGATCGCCTTTATCAAGGATAAGACGCGGGCGGATTCGATTCAGGCGGTGGTGCATTGCGCCGGCGCCAGCGCGTTCTTCATGACTCTGGCCGCGGGCCTGGCGCCCGACGTGCGATGCGTGTCGTGCTCGCAAATCGCGCTGCATTACAAAGTGCCGGCGGCGACCGAAACCAAGTGCCTGCTGCATCTGGACGCGGTGTTGAAATCGGCCGGGCTGGATTATCTGTCCTGCACCGAGGACCCGCAGCATCCGCTCTTTCAGCGGCTGTTCACCGATATGGTCAACCTGGCGCATCACGAATGCACCAGTTCGGTATGCCATCGGATAACCTTTCTGTTCGGCCATCTCTACCGCCACGACAAGCTCAACGCGGCGACCCATGCCCGTTTGAGCGATCAGTTCGGCAACTGCAATATCACCGCGTTCCGCCATCTGGCGCAGATCGTGCGCCACGGATCCGCGCTCAGGTACGATTGGGGGCGGGAGGAAAATCTTCGGCGCTACGGAACCGAAACTCCGCCCGGATATTTGAATCCGGAGCACCTGCGGATCCCGATTACGTTTGTATCGGGCGAGCTCAATCGCACTTACCTGCCGGAGTCGACCGCGCAAACATATAATTGGCTGCGCGCCGCCAACGGCCCGGAGCTTTACCAACGCCATGTCGTGCCCGGCTATGGGCACATCGACAATTTCATGGGCTACCGCGCCAATATCGATTCGTATCCGCTGTTCCTGGAGCAGTTGGAAGCCTGCCCGGCATAAAACCCGGGAATGATTACTCACTTTTTGCCGGCAAGCGTCTGGGCAATTTTACCCGTATGGATATCGACGGCAGCCGCGGCGGCCTTTGAAAATTCGATCCATGGGGACAGATCGGATCGGACGCCGGCTTTAATCCAACTATAGAACGGGCTGGGAGAGGCGGGCGGCGGACCGGCGGCGGCCACCGCCACTGCATAGTCCGCGGCATTTGCCGATTCGTTGTACATCCTGAGCGAGACGGCGTCGAGATTTTCGTCGATCAGTATGACCGCGCCGCCGTACAGCAACTGCGGAGCCGGCCTGTCCACCACCCATCCGCCGCTGTTGTATACGCGCAAACAGGGCGTCAGAAAATCGGCCAATGTCATCACCTGCTCGAACGGCTTGTGAGTATGACCGAAAATGAACGTGATATCGTCGGGCTGCGGACCCTCCGCCAGTTCTTTTCGCAGCTGCATTTGCAGCGGAGCCAGCAGGTAGCGGCGCAGACCCGCGCCGTCATCTCCGAGCACCTTATCGGGCTTTGCCCGCTCCAGCCGTCCCGCGACCATCGAGCGGACCAGCAAGGCAATCAACCATCCGAACCGCCGGGTTAACCTGCCGCCGTATAGATTGAGCAGGCTTCTGGCGGCCGCGCCCACGAACTGCGCGAATTTTGACGCGTCCTGCATGGTCTCGTAGATAACTTCCACGTCCGGTCCCACCGGTCCTGAACGGCCCAGCGTCGACCAGAAGAAATCTATCCAGGCGAAGTTCTCCTCCTCCCACCGGTCGATTCCTGTCTGCCCCGGCGGCCGGCTGAACATTGCGTCGGCCAGACGGCTCATGAGCAGGTATATTTCTTCGGTGAAATGCCCGTGGCTGAAGACCGCAAGTTTTCGGCCGCTTTGGAACGCCAGATTGGGATACCTCGTTATGACCGCGGTCTCTTTGCCCAGCCATCCGCATCGGTTGATAACGGCATTGGCAAAGACGCATGGGATGTCGCGGCCGCCGAGCATTTCGGTCGTATGCCACGGCGCCGGTATGAAGCATTGCGCCGGAAGTTCTTCCAGATACCGCGCATACTGAATCTCCCGTGCGGATTCCCACAGATGATGATCGTGGTTGCCGGGTATGAAAAAGATCTTCGGATCGAAGAGGCGGGCCGCCGGGTCCGGCGGCATCGCCAGTTCGATAAATCGCTGGAATGCCATCGCGGCCAGATTGTCGGTGCTGAGCGCGAACTCGAAAATGTCGCCGTTGAGAATCAGCGTGGGCCGCACTCCGTTGGGATTGCGCGATATCAGCGCCCGCAGACATTGCGCCAGACATGAGAGGACTTCACTGGGGCGCGAGGGATCCACCGCGCCGGTTCCCGGACCAAGGTGGGTCAGCACGCTGTTGTCGGCGCCGAAGTGAGTATCGGAAATACATACGTAGCGAATTTCCGGCATGGTTGATTCCTCGATACAGCGAGCCGCAAAAAGGGCCGCCGCGCCAATCATCCGCGCTTGGCCGCGCCGCGTGCCTGACATCCGCCGGCGGCGCAGGCGCCCAATACCGCCTCGACCTGCCTGCCAGACTAGCTTTTCAACTGATTGTTCGAAAGTTGGGGACCGTTCTCAATCCAGATGAAATGCGGGCGAATACGACGGCGATTTTGCGATTTTTTGCCGTAAGCGCCGATTTCCGCGGGCCTGCAGCCGGACCTGCCCGATCGCCTGGAACTAACGTCGCGGGCGATTGCTCAGTCGTCGTCGCGCTTTTTCGATTTCTTGGGCTTGCAGGGATGCCCTGGCTTCTTTTTGCATTCCGGGGTCGAATCGCTCGACACCGTAATGGGGCCGGCTCCGTTATCGGGCGCGGCGGAAACCAGACGGGTACCCGGATTTGCCTCCGCAATCGGACTCAGATCAGGCGCCACCGACCAGTTTACCGTCAGTCCGGAAGCGCTCAGATAGCTGGCCACGGTCTGGCCCCGTACGCCGGAACCGGCCGGGTCCAAAGTAATGAAGTACGGACCCGGATCCAGGTTGCCGATACGGTAATTTCCGCTGGCATCGCTGGACGCCACGCCGGTTATTTTTCCGTCCGCCCCGCGAGCGATGATCTTCACACCCGCCACGCCCATTCCGTCGGCGTTGCGCACGGTGCCGACCAGGTCCTGGCATGGTGCCGCGGAAGCGACGGCCAAGCCCAGCACACAACCCATAAAAGCCAGGATGACTCTGCTCATCTTTGGCACCCCCGATAAAAGCGTAGTTGACGATCGGCCGCCACTCTAAGTCAAAGCTGGTAAGTAAAGCAAGCTGTCGCAATCGCAATCCTTGCTTTAGTTTGGAGGGATGCTCCGTTCCTCTCTAACTTTGGCATTGCGCCGAGAATTTTCAAGAATTTGGTAGCTTCAGTTATTCATTGACCTACTATCTCTTTTATCATCTAGCGAGCGGCAACCCTTGCTAAATAACGATTGAAGCTGCTAACTTGCCGGTCGGTCGAGTTCCTCTTAGGTTTGCATTTTTATTTAAGGCAGCCATTTGCTCGGAAGTGCTGCAGAGACCTCTGATGAGTCAGAGGATGCAATCGGGGCTGAATTCAAGCTTTCCGGGATGGCGGACGCATGCCCCACTATGATCGCTCCTGATTTCCCGCTTGATGGACTGACCCGCTGGTCGAACGGGTCGTGAATCGAATCAGATGAAGCGAAAGTCAGGCCTCGCAGCGTCAATCGCGCTCACCCTGCTCATCTCGGGCTGTGCGGCTTCCAATCCCGCAGCTCCCCCCGGGGCATCCTCGCCTCTGCCGGCGGCGGCCGGAGGGTCCGCACCGGCACCGGCGAACGGCTTGAAAATGTCGCGGCTGGATCGGCTGTGGGAGGCGCGGCGGTCGGGAAGCGGTGATTTTCCCATCGGTCCCGGCGACGTCATCTCCGTCTTTGTCCCGGGACTGCCCGACCTCTCCCGCGGCGGTGCGCCCGAGGCCGGACAAACCACCGGCGTGATCGGCGGCTCCACGGTGAAGGTCAACGCGCAAGGCTTTATCGAATTACCGCTCATCGGGCAGCTGCGGGCGGGCGGGATGACTGAGCAGCAACTGCGCGACGCAATCGCGCATCGGCTCGACAAGTACATGTACAGTCCGGAGGTCGAACTGAGCGTGCAGAGCTACAACAGCCGCGAGGTATCGTTGTCGGGGGAAGTGCGGTCACCCGGGATGTACACGATCGCGCGGCCCAACGAGACCATTCGCGACATGATCGTGCGCGCCGGCGGCACCACGGACAATGCCGGCGCGCGGATAGTGTTGACCCCGGCGCCGCTCAAACTGTCCGCGCTGCTGACCGCCAACAATTCCGCCCCCGGCGGCGAAAGCGACGATCCAAGCTACGCCAAGGTAAGCGACACCAATCCGCTCTCCGCACCCGGCGTATCGGGCACCACGCTTAGCGCCACCTATGTGATCGATCTCTCCAAAGGTCAGACCAGCCAGCGTTATCTCAATATTCCGGTCCGTCCGGGCGATACGATTTACGTGCCGCCCTCGGGCAGCGTGACCATTATTGGATGGGTGTACAGCCCCAAGACCATCACCATCACGCCGGGGCTGACGGTGCTCAACGCGATTTCGCAGGCCGGCGGTCCGCTGTTCGCCGCCGATACGAGCAAAATCAAAATCCTGCGCGAGGGTTCGGCGCACGAAACCCGCACCGTGATCGTCAATCTGAACGACATCAGGGCGGCCACCGCGCCCGACGTGCTGGTGCAGGCCAACGACGTAATCGACGTCACCTATTCGCCCGGCAAAATTCCGGGCTACGCGCTGTATTATGCGGCGCAGGGGCTGGTGAGCTTTGCTCCCGCGGCCCTGATGGTCAACGGTCTCTGATGGCGAACAAGGAGCTCTCTCCGTACAGCATTCGCCGCGCGCGCAATACGCGCCGCGCGCAGCTGACCGTTCTGGCCGAGGACGTCGAGACCAACATCCAGGACGACCTGCATCAGTACTGGCGCATCATCCGCAAGCATCTGGGACTGGTCCTGGCGGTGCCGGCCGTAATCGTTGCGCTGACCGTGCTGCGCGACGCGATGACCACGCCGCTGTACACGGCCACCGCGATGCTGCTGATCAGGAATTCGCCGCCCGCGGTGCTGGAAAACGCCACCGTGACGATCGTCTCGCAGGGCACCGACTCCGATTCGGCCGGGCAGGACCAGACCCAAATCGAGCTGCTCAAGTCCAAGAGCCTGGCCGCGCGGGTGGTCGCCGCGGAAGGGCTGGCCAACGATCCGGTCTTTCGCGGCGCCCCGAAAAAATCCGCCGGCGCCGTGGACGCGCTCAAGCGATGGGTCGCGGACCGCGTTGGATTGCATACGCCCCGCCAGCGCAAATCCGCCGCGCCGCCCTCCCAGGCGCTTTCGCGCGGCCTAATCGGTGCCTATCTTTCAGCGCTGACGATTACCCCGGTGCGCGACACCCAGATGGTTACGATCGGCATTACCACTCCCGACCCGGCCCTCTCGGCCCGCTTGGCCAACGCCCACGCGCGCGAGTTCATCAACTGGGGCATCGAGATCAATTCGCGCCAGAGCGAGGACGCGGAGCGGTTTCTGCAAGGCAAGCTGACGCAAATCCGCGAGCAGCTCGAAGCTTCGGAAGCCGCCGTCAACCGCTACCGGCGCGACAAGGGCATCGTGCCCGGCCTGATTTCGCTCAACGGCAAGGAAGACGTGGTGCTGGAGCGGCTCAACAAGCTGGCCGGCGATCTGCAGGAATCGCATCTGCAGACGATCGCGCTGGGCACCCAGGTCGCGATGATCAAGGAAGGACGTCAGGACGCGCTCCCCGCCGTGGTTGAGAACAGCCTGGTGCAGAAGCTCAAGTCGCAATTGGACGACGACGAGGCGCAGTACGCCACGCTGGCCGGCCGCTTCAAGCCCGATTATCCGCCGATGCAGCAGTTGCAGCGCAAAATCCAGGGCACCCGCGACATCCTGAACCAGGAAATCCGCAACGCCGAAGCGGCCGTCAAGGAGCAGTTCTTCGCCGCCCAGCAGCGTGAAGCCACCCTGCAGCAGGACCTCGACCAGGAAAAGTCCTACGCCTTCGGCCTCAATGATTCCGCCGTCCGCTACCTGATTCTGGAGCGCGAGGCCGATACCAACCGCGAGCTGTACAACGCCGTCCTCAAGCGCATCAAGGATTTGACCGTGGTGGCCGACGTGCACGCCTCCAACGTATCGCTGGTCGATCAGGCGGAACCGCCGGGCGGGCCGTCCAGTCCCGACCGCAATCGCGACGCGATAACCGCGTTGGTGCTGGGACTGGCCGCGGGACTGGGCCTGGCCTTTCTCATCGACCTGCTCGACAACACCTTGAAGGATTCGCGCGAAGTCGAGCGCTACCTGCGTCTGCCCAATCTCGCGCTGATTCCGGAGACGCCCAGGACGCGCGAATCGCTCTACCCGGCCGCCGAACCCGCCGATCCGAAACTGGTCAACGGCAATTCCTACAAGAACCAGGCGGTGGTCAGCTACAACGGCCGCTACTCGCTGCTCGGCGAAGCCTATCGCAATCTGCGCACCGGACTGATGCTGTCGCGCGCGGGCTCGCATCCGCGGCTGACCCTCATTACCAGCGCCGTTCCCGAAGAAGGCAAGACCACGGTGTCGGTGAACACGGCGATCGTGCTGGCGCATGCGGGCGGCCGCGTGCTGCTGATCGACGCCGACCTGCGCATCCCGCAATGCCATCGGCGGCTGGGCGTCGGCAATACGCGCGGCCTGACGGAAATCCTGACCGGTCTGGCCACCGCCGAGGAATGCATCCAGGCCACCGCCGTGGATCATCTGTTCCTGATCACGTCGGGGCAAACGCCGCCCAACCCCAGCGAATTGCTCAGCGCCCCCCAGATGCGCCATCTGCTGGAGCATCTAACCCGCAGCTTCGACCACATCATCATAGATTCGCCCCCGGCGCTGCCGGTCAGCGATCCGATCGTGCTGGCGCAGCTGGTGGACGGCGTGGTGCTGGTCGCGGCCGGCAGCAAGACCCCCAAGCAGCAGGTCAAGGCGGCGCTCTCGCGCCTGCGCCATGCGCACGCCAAGGTCTTCGGCATCGTGCTCAATCGGATCAAGATTCACAAGGTCGACTACTTCTATCCCTACTACAAGTATTACGGCGGTGGGGGCGAAGAAGAGATCGACGAACGTCCGGACAGCGGCGCCGCGCTCAACTGAGAGCCGCGCCTGGCGCGCCACTAGCGTATCGCACTGGACGCTTTGGACATCTGCGACTGGCTGATCACGGCAGGCATTGGCCTGCTGGTGTTCTTCCTCCCAGTGGTTTGGGGCGGCGTCGAAGTGTGGGCCGCCAACCTTGCCCAGGCGGTTTGCTTTGCGCTGGCGCTGCTGTGGATGGCGAAGCTGGCGCTGACCTCGCGCACGGGCACGGGATTGGCGCCGGCCGCCAGCGGCGATTTCCGGGCGCTGGCGCCGCCGATGCTCGCCGTCCTGTCGCTGCTGACGCTTCAGCTTATCCCCCTGCCGCCCGCGATGCTGCGCGTGGTCTCGCCGCATTCCTATGAGCTGTATCGGGAGAGCCTGCCCGGTTGGCCCTCGCAAACCGTCTATGGAGATGCCGCTTACGTGCGTCCGGCTCCCAAAGCGGACACCCTGATGACGGTGCTGCCGACTGTGGATGAGGTCAAAAGCGGCGCCGCGATACCGTTCGCGCCGCAGCCCGCGGGCGTCTTAAAGGCGGCGCCGATTGCGGCCGGCCGATGGCGTTCGATTTCGATAGCGCCGATCCTGACTCGCGCGGCGCTGCTCAAATGCGCCGCTTACGCCGCCTTGTTTCTGGTCGTGGTTTTCTACCGCGCCGCAAGCGGCGACGCGCACGCGGAGCACAGGTTCCGGCGCGTCCTGATCCTGATGGTGATGGCGTCAGGGGTGGCGGCCGCAATCATCGCACTGTCGCAGCAGGCACTTTTCTACGGCGGCAGCCTGGCCGGGGCGGCGGCCGGAACGCGCCGCGCCAGCGGCACGTTCGTCAACCCCGATCACTTCGCCAATTACGTCGCGATGGTGCTGCCGATGGTCGCGGCGGGCGCGCTTTTTCGCGTGCCGCTGGACCGGACGGAGGAATTCAGCGGCTTCCAGTTCCTGTGCGCCGCCGCGGCGTTGGTGATGGCGACGGCGATCGTGCTCAGCCTATCGCGCGCCGGATGGATCGAAATCGGGCTGGGGACCTTAATCTTCGCCTGGATGCTCCATGCGCGCCGCTTCGATCGCGACGCCGCAAACGGCCATCCGCAGCGGCCCCATCGCGGCATCGCCTGGATCCTGCCGGCGGCCGCCGCATTGATCGCCATCGCCGCCGTATCGCTCATTTTGGTCGGCAACAGCGGTCGCGAAGACGCCGGCGCGCGCATGGCGCAAAGCGTGTACGGCGGCGTCGGCTTTCGCGATCGCATCGACATGTGGATCGACTCCGGCGGCATCGTGCGCGACTTTCCCCTGTTCGGTTCCGGCTCCGATACCTGGCCGACCATCTTCCCCCGCTACCAGCGGCCGCCGTGGACCATGTTCTTCGCCGGCGAGGCGCAAAACGACTACGTCGAAGCGGCGGCCGAATGCGGCCTGCTCGGGATGGCGCTGCTCGGATGGCTGTGTTGGACGGTCGGCCGCAAGCTGTATGATGGCGCGGTCTCGATACCGTCGCGGCATTGGCCGGTGTTCGCGGCGGCCATCGCGGCACTCATTATCATGGCGTTTCACGAGACGCTGGACTTCTGCATGCAGATTCCGGCCAACGCCGTGATGTTCGTGCTCATCGCGGGATTGGCGATGCGCCTGGTGCGGACGTACGGCGGCGCGCCGATACGCCGGGCCGGCGGCGCCGGTGCCGCGGTCCCCGCCATTATTGCGATCGCCGCCGCCGGGCTGGTCGGCGTCGCGTACCAGCGCGAGACGGTGTACCCGGACGACCTCGCCTACCCGGCCACGATTCGCGACAACGAAACGTCCATTTTGGAGCATCCGGCCAGCCCGATCCCGCATCTGTGGCTGGCCGACCGCATCCACCGGGCCACCGGCGTCTGGCTGACGCCGGAGCTCAGGGCCGCCATCTGGCTCGACCCCACCAACCCCCACCCCCGCGACCGCTACGTCCAGGCGTTGCTGTCGGAAGGGAAAAAAGATGAGGCGCTGGAGCAGATCGCGATCTCGACCTGGTCGGCGCCGGAACTGAGCAATCACGGCTACCTCAATGCGCGGCTGATTCGATGGCTGCCGGCCGGCGAGCGGGCCGCGGCTGAACGCGGGCTGCGCCGGGCGATGGACAGCGGCTTTGCCGGCGCGATGGACGCCCTGGCGCAACTATACTTCGCCGAGAACCGCCCGCTTGACGCCGCCGCCTTGTACGCCGCCGCCGCCGGCCGCGAACCCGATACGGCGACTCGGGCGGATTTGACCATTGCCGCCGCGATGGCCTGCGCACAGGCGGGAAAACGTCATGAGGCGGAGAACTATTTGCTCAGCGCGGCAAAGCTGGTCCCCGGCGACCCCCGCCCCTACAACGCCCTGATAACGGCCATCTACGGCCCCGCGCGCAACGCACAAGCCGCGAACCACATCATCCAGGTGGCGGCCGAAAACGGCGTCGGCCCCGCCCAGCTCTACTCCGCCCTGCAGGACGCCGCGCAGAAAGCGGGTGATCGCCAGTTGGCTGAAGCGGCGCTGCGCGCCGCGGTCAACACCGACCCGTCCTACTCCAACTGGATGCGCCTGGGCGGCTACTATCTGGCGCAGAACCAGTTCGGTCCGGCCAACACCGCCATCCGCCGCGCCATCGCGATCAATCCGGACTCGGGCGAAGCCTACTTCCGCCTTGCCCAGGCCGAAGAAGGCGCCTACCAATACCCGGCCGCCCGCGCCGACTACGACCGCGCCATCGCGCTGGAACCCAACAACGCCCAATTCAAATCCCGCAGCCTGGATTTGGCCCGCAAAATCGCAGACGCGGACAGCAAACAGTGAATTCAATCTTCAGCGCGCACAAATGACTACGGCCGGCCTGGTCTCAACCACCTCTTCGCGCCAAAGCAACAACCCCGAATATCGCGCCAAACTCAGCGCAGGCAGCAGCCATCACGCCATTTACAACTGCGTCGCGCAGAGCTTGCGCAGGTGCCACAAGAACGGAGGCATTATCCTCGACGTTGGCTGCGGCGGCGGCGCCCTGAAAGGATTCGTCGACTCGATGTTCGAGCGCTACGTCGAAACGGATCTGGTCCGCTATGAAACGTTCCCGGCCGGTTGCGAGTTCCGGCCGGCAAACCTCGACATGGGTCTGCCCTTCCCGGCTTCATTCGCCGACGCCGTGGTTGCCGCGGAAGTAATTGAGCACCTTGAGAATCCGCGCGCGCTGATGCGCGAACTCGTGCGCGTGGCAAAGCCGGGCGGCGTCATCATAGTGACCACCCCCAATCAATTGAGCATTCTGAGCCTGCTGACGCTCATTACAAAGCATCGGTTCGCAATGTTTCAGGACGTGCACTACCCTGCGCACCTGACCGCACTGCTGGAAATTGACTTGTTGCGGATGGCCGAAGAGACCGGCCTGATTGACGTTTCGGTCATATACACTTGTCAGGGACCCATTCCAAAAACAGCCTCGCACTATCCCGAACTCCTGGCCAGGATGTGGCCGCGAAGGCTGTCAGACAATCTGCTGGTCCTGGGCCACACGGCATCCGCCCGTTGAATCAACCGCACATCCGCAAAGTTTCCAGTGCGCATTCTTTATTTCAATCCGGTCGGTAGTCTCGGCGGCGCCGAGCGCGCCCTGCTCGAGCTCATCACTTCGGTGCGGGCGGCCCGTCCGGACTGGGGTTTCGAATTACTCACCGGCGGCGAGGGCGATTTTACTTCATTGGCGCGTGAAAGCGGCATCGATGTTCATGTAATGGCAATGCCCTCCGCATTGGACCGGCTGGGCGACGCCGGCGCGGGCGGACCGGCCGGCGGCGCCATCTCAAAACCCAAACTGATGATTGATCTGGGACGCTCCATCGCGCCGCTGGCATCGTACTCGGTCCGCCTGCGCCGTTTCATTCGCCAGCGCGGCCCCCGCCTGATCCACAGCAACGGCTTCAAAACCCACATCCTGAGCGCGTGGGCGGCGCCGCGGCGATGCCGCTTGATCTGGCATGTCCACGACTACGTCAGCTCGCGTCCACTGATGTCGCACCTCATGCATCTGCATGCGCGCCGATGCGACCGCGCAATCGCCAACTCCGACAGCGTCGCCCGCGACCTGAGTACCGTATGCGGCGCCGGTCTGACCATTCATACGATTCATAACGCCGTCGATCTCCGCCGCTTCAATCCGTGCGGCCCGCTGCTTGACCTCGACCGGCTCAGCGGACTCGCGCCCGCGCCGGAGGGCACGATCCGCGTCGGCCTGGTCGCCACGATGGCGCGCTGGAAGGGCCATGAGGTATTCCTTCGCGCACTCTCAATGTTGGAC
>JAJPJA010000037.1 GCA_021324455.1 Pseudomonadota bacterium
CCCGCCAGGTGCATCACATCTGCGGCGGGGTACCGCTGAAATTGCATATCGCGGATCCGATGGCCGAGGGCTGGTACGATCACGACTGGCCCGAACAGCCTGAACTTCTTGGGGAAGGTTTTTCCTCGTGGCCTTGTCACGCCACGACTGATGCATAAGTACAGCACGGAACTACACAATGCCGGTGTCAAAGTTTTTACTGCTGAAGCTTATCTCCGCGCTTCCCGACAGTTGGCGAACCACCATTTCGCGACTCCGGTGGCATCATCCAGGATTGAACAGAATTGTCGCATATGCGGCACAGCAAATCCGCCAATCCGACCTGATCATTCAGGAAGGAATTGGAAGAGGACTCCGCTTCAATTCCGGTGGTTCTGCTGCGAGGTTTATCATTGGCTCTTCTCAGTTTCTGGAGCAGCTTGCGTTGCGCGCACTGATCACTGAAGGGATGAACTTCTATGATATAGGCGCCAACGTCGGATTCTTTGCGGTGATTGCGGCGCGCTTATTGGGTCCGAGCGGCAGAGTGATTTGTTTCGAACCTTTGCCCCGGAATTTTCGTCAACTCCGGTACAATTCAGGCCTCAATGGATTCAACAACATCGAAGTAATAGAGGCAGCCCTCGGCAACTTTGACGGTGAAACTGAGTTTTGGACCTCCGCGGAACCTACCTGGGGTAAATTGGCCGGCACGGGTAAGTATCCTGACAAGATGAATGGCCGGATTAAAGTCGCCCTGAAACGTCTGGATGCAATCATCGAGGAGGCTTCCCTGCCTCCACCCGACGTTATCAAGATCGACGTCGAGGGAGCAGAGGTCGATGTACTGAAAGGTGCAATGAAAACCTTAAGCAAGTACCGGCCGTCCCTTCTTATCGAGTTGCACGGCACGAACGAGGCGGTTGGTAACCTGCTATGGCAAGCGAGCTACAAGAGCGCAGTAATTGGTGATTCAGCTCCAATCGCTAAAGCGCATTGGAACGCCAGCGTTCTAGCCATTCCGGTCGACAGCGTCTGGCCTGCTGATTTTTCCTCATTGGTTGCCAATGTTTCGGCATAGAGTCCGCCGGCTGCTGGCGATTGGGCATTCCTACTGCGTCGGACTCAATCGGCGTCTGCCCAATGAGATGGCCCGCATCGCGGACTCGCACTGGTCGGTCACGGCCGTCGCGCCCGCCTTTTTCCACGGCGATTTGAGTCCAATCCGCACCCGTGCCGAAGCCGGTGAGCGATGCGCCCTGGAGACTGTCCCGGCATTTCTCAGCAGAAGGATCCATTTCTTCTTCTACGGACCCAAACTCGCCCGGATCCTGCACCAGGGCTGGGACGCGATCCATTGCTGGGAAGAGCCCTACATCGCCGCCGGCGCGCAAATCGCCTGGTTGGCGCCGCGCCGTGTGCCGATTTTTTTCTGGACCGGACAGAATATCGCAAAGCACTACCCGCCGCCTTTCTCGCAATTCGAGCGGTACTGTATCGATCGGTGCGCGGGCTGGATGGCGCGCGGCCACACCGGGATCGACGCCCTGCTCGCCAGGGGTTACGGGCGCAAACCGTATCGTGCCGTACCGCTTGGAGTCGATACCGGACTGTTCCGGCCCGATCCGGACGCACGCAGAAAGACCATCCGCCATCTGGACTGGTCTGAAGAAGGTCCGCCTGTGGTGGGTTTCCTGGGCCGGTTTGTGGAAGAGAAAGGTCTTGCGCTGCTGACGGCCGTACTAGACCAGCTATCGACGCCATGGCGCGCGCTTTTCGTGGGCGGCGGAGCGCTGGAAGCGCGGCTCAAAGAGTGGGGCGAGCGCCATCCCGGACGCGTCCGCATAGCGACCGGCGTCGCTCATGACCAGGTGCCGGCGTATCTCAACGCAATGGACCTGCTGTGCGCGCCCAGTCAGACCCGGTCCCATTGGAAAGAAGTGTTTGGGCGGATGCTGATCGAGGCCTTCGCCTGCGGTGTGCCGGTGATTGCCAGCGACAGCGGTGAGATTCCCTACGTGATTGGCGACGCCGGATTGATCGTGGGTGAAAACGACGGCGGGGCCTGGAGGGATGCGCTGAACCGCGCGCTGGACCATCCCTGGTACCGTCATCAACTGGGCCAACGCGGTATGCAGCGGGCTCACCAACTGTTTTCGTGGCCCGCCGTCGCCCGCCAGCATCTGGATTTTATCGAAAAAGCATTTAGCGAAACGGACGCTCAACCCGGTTAGCTGGCTCGGCTTCCTGTTCGTGGCCGATTAGCGTCGTGTCACCGCTCCTTGAAAAAGCTCTGATCTTGCTCGGGTCAGCAATCGTCGCTCTCGCTTTCTCAAATATCATTCTGTGGAGCCTCAACATCGGTAAGGTTGAACTGTACGATCACGATCCCGATTATGGATACCTGACCAAACCGGATCAGTGGCCTTCTCCACGCGGAATCATAAGCGACTGCCTTCTGAAGACGGCCGCAGTATTTCGAGAGAGGAACAACCTGACGCGACTGCGCGACGCTACCAGTCTTAAGCTTCGGAGTACCCCCGGTCGGCACACAATGTAAAATACATCATTGCTGAAGCGCTGGAGTGTGCCGATGTACTCGTGCATGGTTTGTTGAGCAAGTTAAACATCGCCGTCGTTTGCGACTACCTCGAAGAGGGTTGGCCCAGTATGGATCTGGCCGCGGAGATGCTCTTCTCCGAACTGCGCAACAGCGGCGGGATCGACGCGCAGATGCTGCGGCCCGCGTTTGTGCGGCGCTTCGGCGCCGTGTCGCGGCGGCGGGCCGCGTTCAATGCCGACCGGGTGATGAACCGGTTCTTCGATTATCCGCGCTTTCTGCGCGCCCGCAAAAACGATTTCGATTTGTTCCATATAATCGATCATACTTACTCGCATCTGGCGCACGCCGCCGGACCCCAGCGATGTATCGTTTCCTGCCATGATATCGACGCCTTCCGGCCCCTGATCGAATCCGGCTTTTCGCCGCCGATGCGCGCGATGGCGCGGCGGACCGCCGCCGGTCTGCGCGATGCCGCCGCGGTAATGTGCGTCAGCGCCGCCACCCGCGACGACATCGTGCGCCATCGGCTGGCCCCGGCGGAGCGGGTCAACGTCAATCACAACGGGGTGTCGGAAACGTTCAGGACCTGTCCCGATGCGGACGCCGACCGCGAAGCCTGCCGCTTGCTTGGAGCACCGCATACGGGCCGAATCGAGATCCTGCATGTCGGCTCGACCATCGCGCGCAAACGTATCGACCTGCTGCTGCGCATATTCGCGTCGGTGCGGCGCGAATTGCCGGCGGCGCGG
>JAJPJA010000032.1 GCA_021324455.1 Pseudomonadota bacterium
GCCATGAACCCGATCCCGATTATGGCGAGGGCAAGCGGAACCCCAAACTGGAAGTACATTGTCGTCGTTTCCAACCCTCATCTAGCTTGCGTGAAATACGGGTGTCAAGAAGTCCTTCTTTCAAGCACGATGGTTATGGTTAAGTTTTCTTCATGCCGGCCCCGCGAACGCGCGCATTTGCGGGCGCACGCTTCCCGCCGCGGTAATGGCCCCTCGTTGCGCAGTCCAATACTCTAGTCTTGGCCCAGCCGGTAATCCGATCAAGATACCCCTCTTAACAGGCCGGGCCTTTATTTCCAGCCGATGAGCTTGCCCGCCCGCGCCTAGCCCGCGTGGCGATGGACGAAATCCACGATTTGGTCGATCGCTCGCACCGCCGCTTCCGACGACGGACGCCGGATGATGAAGCCCTCGGCTTCGCCTTCGAACATGCCCAGGTCCATCTGCCCGCCCGCCTTGCGATAGTTCTCCACGAACGCGTCCAGATCCTCGCGCGGATGCACGATATCCCTGGTGCCCTGGATGTAGAGCGCCGGCGGCAACGCCGTCTTCTCGCCGCGTTTGAGCGCGAGCGCGGGATTGCCCTCGGCCATCGCGTCTTCGCCGCCCCAGTAGCGGTCATGCATCTTGATCAGCAGATCGACAAACTCCGGATACGGCTTGCCCGCCGCCTGCAGCCGCTTGACAAAGCGGTAACGTCCCAGCGGGTCGATTACCGGCCACAGCATGATCACGCAATTGACGCTCGCGCCGGCCTCAGCGGAGCCGGCCGGCAGCGCCAGCGCGCGGTAGCGCGGGTCCTCCGGCCGCATCGCGGCCAGCATCACCTGATGCCCGCCGCTGGAACTGCCCATGAGCCCGACCCATTGCGGACGGCTGCCAAACTGCGCCGCGTGCGCCTTGAACCATCTTACGCCGTAGTTGATATCGGCCATCGAGGCGGGATAAGCCGCCTGCGGCGGCATGCGAAAATCCAGCGCCGCCACCACCACGCCGCTTTGCGCCAGTGGAATGTTCACGGCGTCGTCCGCCGTGCGATCCATCAGATTCCACGCGCCGCCGTGGACTTCGACGACGGCGGAGAACGGTCCGGCGCCGCGCGGCCGGAACATGCGCGCCATCAGCGGCGTTTCGCCATGGCGCAGGTATTCGACTTCCTCAATATCGATTTCGTAATTGCCGGGTAGGCTTTTTGACATGACCAGGCTCCTCATCAAGCCGGCGTTTGGTGACGATACGCTGCGCCCGCGGGGTGCGCTCGGTCAAGGATGCCGCGCACAGCGATTGCCGCGGCGGCGCGCCACAGAGTATGAGGAACGATACTCCCCGGCTGACGCAATCGGCCTGCGGGGGCCGGCAATTTCCCGGGGACCGAGAGCAGCCGATGACCACACAGCAGCGGCGCGGATGGCTGATAATCGCAACCTTGTTCATGGCGATCTTTTTCGTCTCCGGCGCCACCACCAATTGCATCTCCGTTTTCCTCACTCCGTTCATGAAACGCTTCGGTTGGACGCATTCGAAGGTATCGCTGGTGCCCACCGCGTTCTCCCTGGCCGTGGGACTGGTCTCGCCGCTTATCGGCTACCTGCTTGACCGGCTGGAAGCGCGCGTCGTGGTATGCGCGGGCGCGCTGGCCGCGATTGCCGGACTGTTGATCGCCAGTCACAGCGCGGCCATCGGCTCGATGGTCGGGGCGTACGTGGCGATGGGCATCGGGGTCGGCGGCGCGACCTTTATTCCGGCCTCGCTGGTGGCCGCCAATTGGTTCAAGGACCAACGCGGATTGGCGGTCGGCGTGGTGGTCGCAGGATCCTCGACCAGCGGTATCACGATGCCGCCGATGGCTGACTACCTGATACGCAGCTTTGGCGTCAGCGCCACTTTTATCGCCCTCGCGGCGCCAATCGCATTGCTGGTGATTCCCGCGGTCCTGCTGGTCGTGCGCACCAGGCCCGACAGTGACGCGGCCGCGGCCACCGTCGCCGACCAGGTCAAAACTTTGCCCGGAGTTGAAGTCGGTCCAGCCCTGGCCACCCGCGCTTTCTGGCTGCTCGCGCTCGTCCAGGGGCTGGGGATGGCCGGTCTGGGCGGAACCTTTTATCATCTCGTCCCCGCCATGATCGACGCCGGCTACTCGCCCGCCCATAGCGCGTTGGTGCTGAGTTCACAGGCGGCCGCGTCGGTGGCGGGTTTTCTGCTGATGGGCTGGCTGGCGGACCGCTTTAGCGCGCGCCGCGTTCTGCCCTGCGCGCTGGCGGTGCTCGGATGTTCGGTGCTGACGCTGCTGGGTGCGCGCGGCGCGCATGCCTGGGGCTGGTGGCTGGCGGCGTTCATTCTGGGCTTCGGCATGACCGCCGGATGCACCTCGTCGCTGACCCCAGTGGTCGCGGTGGAGACGCTGGGATTGCGCCGCTTCGGAACTTTGTGGGGACTGATCGGACTGGGCTCCACGATTGGTCTGGCCGGCGGACCGTTGCTGGTCGGCGCAGTGTTCGACGCCGCCAACAGCTATGCGATGGCGTTTGAGTTGTGCGCCGCGATGCTGCTGGCGGCGGCCGCCGCCGTCGTCCTGATAACGCCGGCGCCGGGAGTCGAAGCGGTGCCCGCCTCGGCGCTGCGCGCGGTCGGCCACTGATCGCCAGGCCGGATCAGGTTTGCGGACGGTCGCGCAGCCTTTCGATCCATCCCACGTAATGAATGACGGCGCTGGCCAGGCGCGGCGGTACCTTGCGCTCCAGCCATCGTGCAACCGGCTGCGAGGCGCGGATCAGAAAGGGCGTCATGAAGGCGGTGAGGGTGGATACGGCGACGGCAACCGAATACAGAAATCCGCGCGCCGCCGCCTGGGATCGTCCCACCTCGGCCATGATGAAAGAGAACTCGCCAATCTGGGCCAGCGCGAATCCGGTCTTGATCGCCACCCGCGGACGCTCGCCGATTAACAGCGACGCCCCCGATACGGCGGCTATCTTGCCGCTGATCACCACCGCCGCGATCAGCGCGATTGCCGGCCAATACTCGCGCAGCAGACGCGGTTCGATCAGCATCCCGACCGACACGAAAAAGATCGCTCCGAACATGTCGCGTACCGGCCCAATCAGATGCTCGATGTGGGTGCCGTGACCCGATTCCGCCACCAGCGACCCGGCCAGAAAGGCTCCCAGCGCCACCGAATAGCCCGCGTGTTCGGCCGCCATCGCGAAGGCAAAGCAGATGCCGATAACGGCCACCATCAGCGTCTCCGGCCGCTGCAGCCGCACCACAGCCGCAACCGCGTAGGGTACCGTGACGATGCCGATCGCGATCAAAATCGTCAGGAAGAGCAGCAGGCGTCCCCCGGTCACCGAGAAGGAATGCAAAGTGAAAGCTTCGCCGGCGGCCGCGGCGGTAAGCAGCGCCAGCAGCACAATCGCGACCAGATCCTCGGCCAGCAGGATGCCTAAGGAGAGTTCCCTGACGCGCGTTTCGACGCGTTGCTCTTCAAACGCCTTGGCGACGATGGTGGTGCTGGAGATGGACACAATGGCGCCGGTGAAAACCGCCTCCATCCGGGTCCAACCTAAAAGGCGGGCCGCGCCATAGCCCAGCACAATCATGGCGCCGACCTGAATTACGGTGACCAGTCCGGCGGTGGGCGCCAGCCTCGCCAGACGGGCAAATCTGAACTCCAGTCCGATCGAGAAGATCAGTAGAATCACGCCGAGGTCGGAAATTTCCTGAATCCGCTCCGGGTCCACATAAATCGGCAGCGGCACATGCGGCCCGACAATCATCCCGGCAATCAGGTATCCAACCACCAGCGGCTGGCGCAAAACCTGGAAGATGACGGTGGCGATGGCGGCAACGCACAGCACCAGCGCCAGGTCTTCGAGAAAGTTATGACTGATCAGCGCGGGAATATAAGCAACAGCAAACATCAGTGGGCAACAATGCATCAACGCCCGGCCGGCGTTCAACTGCCGCGTGGAGCGGGAATGCCAGATGTAGAGACGGCCGCGGCTAGGGGCCGGCGGCCGCGTGGCGTTCCTGCGCCGCCGCCATGGCCTTGACCGTTTCGGCGATTTTTTCCGCCGGCAGTACGCCAATCA
>JAJPJA010000151.1 GCA_021324455.1 Pseudomonadota bacterium
AAGGTCCAGGGATGTCTGAGCGGATCCACACGATGGCGTATCGACGCCCCGCGCCTGGTCGAACTCTATCAGCAGGGCCGGCTCAATCTGGACGACATGGTAAGCCGGCACGGACGGCTGGAGGATTTGAACGAGGCCTTCCGCGCGATGAAGGCCGGCGAGGTGGTTCGCACGATCCTGATGTTTCCACAGTAGATTACAAGCAATCGACGCAGGGCGGCGTCGCGCCTGCCGGCCATTGTCATTAAAAATGACGGCCGTAGTCGCGCGCCCGGTTGATGGAGCGCTGTATGTTTAATATCGAGGATCGCGAAAAGGTGCGCGAACTGTTCGCGCGCTTCTGCCACAGCATCGACGAGGGACGCTACCAGGAATGGGTCGAGACCTTCACCGCCGACGGCGTCTTCGACAGCCCCGTGGCGGGGCGTCATGCCGGCCGCGAGGGGCTGCTGAAATTCACCCGCGATCTGGCCGCCAGCCCGATGGGCAAAGCCAGGCAGCGCCACCTCGTCACCAATCTGAGCATGTCGCTGGAGGCCGATCGCGGCACCGCGCTGTGCAATCTGACCGTTTACGTCACGCGGGAGGGCGTCACCTCGCTGATGCTGGTGGGCGGATACAATACACAACTGCGCAAAATCGGCGGCGAATGGTATTTCCTCAACGTGGCGCCGTTCGTGGACACCAAAGTACCCGATCCGCTGGCGTCAGGCCGCTGACGGTTTCCTGCGCAGCCGCAAAGCGTCAACTGCGCGGCCGCGCCAAGTTGCGATTCAGCGCCGGGGCAGCAATTCGGGCGAGGCCGGATGCTCGGTGCTGCCTGACCCCGGTTCCTGCGGCAGCGACAGCAGGATAACGCTGCGCACGGCGACCAGCAGGGGCGCCAACGCGATCGCCGGCAGGCTGCGGATTTGTGCCAGGACCTGCTGGACCTGCTCGAACTGGCGCGGGTGGAGGCGGCTGACACGGCGTACAATCTCGGCGCGGTCTTCGCCCTTGTAATCTGCCAGGATGGAGCGCGTCATGCGGACGCGAGCCGCGCGCAAGGCCTCGTCCAGTTCCAGCGCGGCGCGCCGCTCCCATCGATCCTCGGTTCCGGCCGCGCGGATTGCGTCATCCATGATCGAGAAGTCGATCCCGCCAGCCATCGCGAAATATACCGCCGAGGCCCGCTCCGGCGGCAGTCCCAGCTCCAGGGCGAGGCGGATTATTTCGAACAGATGATCGGCAAACTCCAGCCGCGCCATCTGATGCGCGTCGGCTTCGGCCAGACCGGCGGTGCGCAGGTCGCGATAGCAGCGTTCGAAGCGCTCGCGCTCGCGTCCGGCCAGATGCCGTTCGAACTGGCCCGCCAATTCCTTGAACGCCGGTTTGAAACAGCTTACCGCATGCGCGAGTTCTCCCGCGCGCTCATCGGTGGATCGCAGGATCACCCGGGTCGCGCGGGTTGCGGCGCGTTCCAGCGCAAACAGCGCCTGCATCTCGGCCTCTACCATCAGATCGCGGCATCGCGCCTTGATCACTTCCACCTCGGTGCGCAGGCTGACGCTGTCGGACGCGATCAGCCATGCGCACACGGCGCGTTCGGCACTGACATCAAAGTCGCGCACCAGGGTGAAGATGAAGGTCGCGCCCATCGTATCGACCAGTTCGTTGACCAACTGGGTCGCGACCAACTCGCGGCGCAGCCGATGGTTGGGTATATCGGCGCCGAATTTGCCCGCAACCAGCGACGGAAAATAGGGCCGCAGATAGCGCTCGACCAAATACGCATCTCCCACCAGCGGCGCGTTCTCCAGCCGCTGACTTAAATCGAGTTTGGTATATGCGGTAAGCACCGCCAGCTCGGGGCGCGTGAGTCCGGCGAACCGCGCATGCCGCTCGCTCAGCGCCTCGCGCGTGGGCAGCGCCTCCTCGCTGCGCCGCAGCAGACCGCGCTGCTCGATCGCGGTCAGATGCTCGCGAAAGACGCTGTCCTGTGTGCGGCTGCGGATCTGCTCGAGGCTGAGCAGCAGGACCTGATCGCGGTTATCCTTCAACACCTGCTCGGCGACTTCGGCGGCGGACTCTTGCAGCGCGCGGTTGCGCTCATCGACTGAGACCGCGCCGCGCGCCAGCGCCGGAGCCAGCAGGATTTTGAGGTTCACTTCGTGATCGGACAGATCCACGCCGGCCGAGTTGTCGATGGCGTCGGTGTTGATGCGGCCGCCGCGCAGGGCGTACTCGATGCGCGCCTTTTGCGTGAAGCCGAGATTGCCGCCTTCGACCACGATGCGCGCGCGCAGCTCGGCCGCCGTGATGCGGCATCCGTCGTTGGCATGGTCGCCGACCTGGGCGTCGGTTTCGTCCGCCGCGCGCACGTAGGTGCCGATCCCGCCGTTGTAGAGCAGGTCCACGTCGGCGCGCAGAATCGCGCGGATGAGGTTTTCGCTGTCCAGTTCCGCGGCGTCGATCCGCAAAGCCGCCCGCGCCTGCGCACTGAGTGGAATCACCTTCTGCCCGCGGCGAAACACGCCGCCGCCCGCGCTGATCAGTTTCGGATCGTAATCCGACCATTGCGAGCGCGGCAGCTCGAACAGCCGCTTGCGTTCGGCGTAACTTCGGGCCGGGTCCGGGTCGGGATCGAGGAAGATGTGGCGATGATCGAAGGCGGCCAGCAGCTTGACGTTGGCCGATTGCAGCAGACCGTTGCCGAAGACATCGCCCGACATGTCGCCGATACCGACCATCGTGACCGGCGCGCCATGTTCGATGTCGCGGCCCATCTCGCGCAGATGGCGGCGGGCCGATTCCCATGCGCCGCGCGCCGTGATGCCGAGTTTCTTGTGGTCGTATCCATGCGTGCCGCCCGAGGCGAACGCGTCGCCCAGCCAGAAGCCGCGCTCCTGCGCGATGGCGTTGGCGATATCGGAAAACGCCGCCGTGCCCTTGTCGGCCGCTACCACCAGATACGCGCCGTCGCTGTCAAGCACCTTGACGCGCGGCGGATGCACCGTCTGGCCGTCCACGATGTTGTCGGTCAGGTCCAGCGTCGCGTTGATCAGCGTCCTGTAAGCCTCGACCACGTCCTGCGCCGCGGGCGGGCGCGCGCCGGGCTTTACGATGAATCCGCCTTTTGCCCCGACCGGAACGATGATCGCATTCTTGACCGTCTGGGTTTTCATCAGGTCGAGGATTTCGGTGCGGAAATCGTCGAGCCGGTCGCTCCAGCGGATTCCGCCGCGCGCCACTTTGCCCGCGCGCAGATGGCATCCCTGCATCCGCGGGCTGTCCACGTGGATTTCGTACAGCGGCGCCACTTCGGGCAGATCGGCGATGCGGGCGCTCTCGAACTTGAGCACGATATTGGGAGTCGGATGGCCGAGCGGCTGGAAATAATTGGTCCGCACCGTGGCCTCGACCATCCCCAGTACGCGGCGCGCGATACGATCGTCGTTGATGTTATCGACCGCGCCCAGGGATTCGATGAACACCGCTTTCATGGCATCCAGTTCCGCCGCCGGCGCGTCGCGCTCGGGATGCATCCGGGCGATGAAAAAATCGATCAGTTGGCGGGCCAGATTCGGATGGGCCAAAAAGACCCGGCGCAGCGCCGGTCGCGCCGGACCCAGCTTCATCTGAAATGCGGCGGCGAGATAGGCGCGCAGCAGCGCGACCTCGCGCCATCCAAGCGCGCCGCTCAGGGTCAGCGCATTGAGCTGATCGTTCTCCGCCAATCCGCTGCGCACCGCGCTCAACGCCTCGGCGACCAGCGGCGCGCCCGGACATGCCGCCAGCGGTTGACCTTCCGGACCCTGTACCTGGAAGGCAAGCACGAAGGCGAGTTCCACGCGCCCGTCGACGTTGGGCCGCAGTTCGTGCGCGTCTTCCGAAATCACGCGGATGCCGAAGTTCTGCATCAGCGGCATCAGCTCGGACAGCACCATCGCCTCGCGCGCCTGAAAAATCCTGAGCTGCGTGGCGCCGCCGTCGGGCGGCTGGTAGATTTCGACTCCGGCCGCGCCGCCGGCCAGCGCCGCTTCGACCTGCTCGATGTCCGCGATAGCGCGGGCGACGTCGGTGGTGGCGCGATACTCGGCCGCAAACGCGTCGCGGTAGCGGCGCGCCAGCTCCTCGCCGTGGGGTTCGCCGAAATGGGCGATAAGCTGTTGCCGCAGGCGATCGGACCAGGTCCGCGTCAGCGCGGTGATTTCGGCCCGCAGCGCCGGCAGCACCGAGAGGTCGGGTTTCGCCGCCGCGAAGCAGAAATGCAGATGAGCGCTGTAGCCCTCGCGCAGCTCCAAATGATAGTAAACCGGGGTGGCGTGGAGCCGTTGCGCCAGCATCGCCTGGACCCGCGTCCGCACGTCGGAGGAGAATCGATCGCGCGGCAGCAGCACCATCACCACCACCATCCCGCGCTGCACATCCGGCAGCACCGTGACGCGCACTTCGCTGTCGCCGAAGGAGCCGACGATGGCGTCCAGTTCCTGGCGCAGTTCGCTCAGCGAGGCGCGGAACAGTTCCTCCTTGGGCAGGCTGTTGAAAGCGGCGACCAGCTCCTTGTAATCATGCGATCCGGGCAGCAGATTGTCCTGCTGCAGCAGTTGACGCAGCTTGTCGCGCAGAATGGGTACGTGCTCCGCTTCCTCCATCGCGGCCTTGGAACTGAACAGGCCCAGGAAGCGGTCGAAGGCGGCGATTCGTCCCTCGCCGTTGGCGCGCCGAATCACAATGTCGTCCATCGGCTCCAGCCGATGCACGTGCGATGGCAGACGGCTCTTGCTGACGATCAGAACCGGACCGTGATAGAGCAGCTCGGGTTCCAGCGATTCGATCGTATCAAAGGCGCGCGCGCCGTCGGGGAGCGCCTCGCGCAGGATGCCGAGCCCGGAGCCGGGTTCCAACCGCGGCGCCGGGGAGCCCTGATTGGCGGTGTAGCGCTGGTAGCCGAGAAACAGAAAACTGCCGGCGGCCAGCCAGCGCAGGAAATCGCGCACTTCGACCAGTTCGCGCACCGGCGCCAGCTCCTCGCAGATGTGCAGCGCGCGCGCCGTCATTTTTTCGAAGTCCGAAGTCGCGGCCAGCACCTCATGCATCCGGCGCTTGATTTCGGCAACCAGTTGAGCGGCCGTCTCCTGGGGCAGCTCGGTTTCGAAAATGACCTGGACCAGGGATTCGCGCCGCTCCCGCGCGCTGCTTTCTTCGATCGAGATGATCCGTCCTTCGGCGTCGCGGGCGACGCTGAAAGTCGGATGGAGCAAAATCAGCGGCCCCAGACCGAGTTGATGCAGATACTCGCGCGAGGTGTCGACGATGAAGGCGCAGTCCGGCATCGCGGTCTGGAGCACGGTGACCGGCTCGCCGCCCACCATCTCGCGGGTGACCGCGGCTTTGACCGCTTGCGTGCGCGTACTGAAGAAGTCGAAAGCCTGCCGCGCGATCGCCTGCCGCTCCTGCGCCGAGAGGCGGGCGGCGGCTGGTTGCGGAAGGCGCTTGAACAGGCGATCAGCGAAGACTTCGAATTGCCGCGCCGCCGGCATCCCTGGAGGCGCGGAGAATTGGTGCGAACTTGAGCTATTCACGCATCCAGCACCTCGGTTCACATAAAAGCGTGCGGATGCGCCAGCTATCTGCGATCCGTACGCCGCATCATTATAATAGAAGCATGAGTCATAACAGCGCTACGCCGAAGTCGGCGCGCGCAGCGCTCACCGCGAAATCCGCCGCCCGGATCGAGCTTGCGATCGACGACCTCACCCTGGGTCCATACGGCGTAGGACGCCATCAGGGCAGGGCGGTGCTGGTGCCCAATGCCGCGCCCGGCGACGTGCTGGAAATTACACCCGCACAAAGCCGTTCGGATTACTGGGTCGCGCGCCTGGAGCGGATCGTTGCGGCGGGATCCGTGCGGCGGCACGCGCCGTGCGCATATCTGCCGCGCTGCGGCGGATGCGACTGGCAGCATATCGCGTACGCGGAGCAGACCGCGGCCAAGGCGCGTCTGATCGCGGGCGAATTCAAGCGCGGCCTGGGCGTCGAGCTTGATCCGGATGGACTGGTGGTGCCGGCGCCGGCGGAGTTTGGCTATCGATCGCGCGTGCGGGTTAAGGCCGGAGCGGACGGCGCGGTGGGATTTTTCGAGCTCGGCAGCAATCGGCTGGTCGCGGTCGATCGCTGCCTGGTCGGGGAAGATTTGGACTTCGGCCCCGCGCGCGGGTTGGCCGGAATTTTGGGGCCCGGGGTCATCGAGATCGAAATCGTGAAGTCGGGCGAGCGCCAGGTTCTGATTGCCGATCTCGACCGCCGCGCCAAACCCGACATCGATCGCGTCGCCCGCCTGATGGCGGCCAACGGCGCCGTCGCCGGAGTGATCCTGCGCGCGGATGGCAGCCGGTTTGTTTCAGGCGAGGCCGCGATTGCGATCGAACTGGAACCGGGTTTGACGCTGCGCGCCGACGCCGATGCGTTCACGCAGGTCAACCATGCCTTGAATCGCCAGTTGATCGCAGCCGTGATGGAACTGGCGCGGATTGAAAGCGGCGTCAGCGTGCTTGACCTTTTCTGCGGAGCAGGTAACTTCAGCCTGCCGGCCGCCAGACGCGGAGCGCAGGTGATGGGCGTGGACGCCGACGCGAGGGCGATTTATGCGGCGCAGCGCAACGCGCACGAACTGGGTCTGCATGACGCGCGTTTTTTCGCGCTGCGGGCGCAGACGATGGGGCCGTTCCTGCTGCGGGCCGGCTATCGGCCGCAGGTGGCAGTGTTGGATCCGCCGCGCAGCGGGGCGCGGGAACTGATGAAGACGATCGCGGCGTTGGGGGCGGAACGGGTCGTGTATGTGTCGTGCAATGCGGCGACTCTGATCCGCGACTTGCGCCTCCTGACCGGGGATGGTTACGTTATTTCCGCAGTCAAAGCCTTCGATTTCTTCCCCAACACGCATCATTGCGAGGTGATGGCGGTATTGACTTGAAGCAACGCCGGTTCATATTGTTACGGAGACGCCGAACATCCTGCCGCGGCGAGTTTTAAGGCTGTCAGATGGCCAAGCAAGAGAAATCTCCTCGACCAAAAATCACCATTATTCCCGGCCGCGGGGTCGCTCAGACAATCAATTATCTGCTCGAAGATCGGGACGATCTGGAGTGGATCATTGCGGTGGGACGAACCAAGAACGGCGAGCTTTTCTTCTATGACACCGGCGGGGACATCGTCGAGGACCTCGGCACGCTCGAGTACCTGAAGTCGCGCATCGTGCGGGCGCACTTCGGCGACGAGTACGAATAACATCCGCCGGGTACCACGCATCGGGCACCGCCGCGTCGCCCCGAGCCAACCTGTCAAGCCGGGTCAGATTCCGCGTTCTATGGGCTCCCGCGGAGCGCGCGCGTAAATCCTGTCGTGCTCGACTTCGAGCGCAATGCGGAACAGATATTTACCGCATGCCGCCGCCGGTCCCGCCAGGCATTCGCCGGTCTGCGGCTGATACAGCGCGCCATGCGTTTGACACATCAGGTAGCGTCCGCTCTCTTCGAAGAAATGGTTGTCAACCCAATCCATCGGGATCGGTATGTGGCGGCATCGGTTGACGTAGGCATAAAACTCGCCGCGGAAATTGACCACAAAGCATTCCTCTTCGACGCCGTCGATCGGCAGCATAAACTTGCGCGATTGTCCCGGCGCGAGCTCGGCGGTGCGCGCCACCAGAAAGCGCAGCGGTTTTGCTCCGGATGCGGTTGATCGTAATCGTTTGCGCGGCCGTACCGTCATAATGATGCTTTGCGGAACCCCGGATGAAGGCTGCGCCGCGCGGCGCCAGCGGCGCGGCATGGCGAATTATACCATCGCGGCGCGAAATGATCCTTGCCGCCGCCCGGCGCACACCGTAGCATCATGAAACGCGGCCAGCCGCCGCTGCGAGAAAGCCATGGACAAACCGAGGATCCGAGCGGTTGAAGCTTTTCCGGTCGATCACCAGGGTCAGACGATGATCTGTCTGCGCGACCCGCTGGCGATCGCTCCCAATCCGATCCTGCTCGGGATGGGCGGATACTTTCTCGCCGCGCTGTTTGATGGAAAGCACACGCTGGAGCAGATGAGAGAGGCGTACGCGCGGCAATTCGGCGAGGTGCTCGCCGCGGGCAAGCTTGAAGAATTGATCGCGGCGCTCGACCAGGCTTTTTACCTGGAGAGCGAGAATTTCGCGCAGCGCCGCGCAGCCGTGCGCGAGGAGTTCAAGGCCAGCAGCGAACGCGCCGCCATCCACGCCGGCTTGTGCTACGAAGGCGAGCCGCGGCGGCTGCGCGAGGAGCTGGCGGCGTTTTTCGATCCGCCGGGCGGCCCCGGACGCAGTCCGCAGACCCGCAGCGCCCGCGCGCCGGCCGGGCTTATCGCACCGCATATCGATCCGCGCCGCGGCGGCCCCGCTTATGCGCACGCCTATTTCGAATTGATGGGATGCGAACCGCCGGAGCTGTTCATCATCCTGGGTACGGCGCATTACGGCGCCGGCCCGGAGTTGTTCAGCGCGACGCTTAAGGATTACGCCACGCCGCTGGGCGCCGTGCAGACCGATCGCGAGTTCATCCAACGGCTCGCGCGGCGTTATTCCGGCGGAGATCTGTTCGCCGACGAGCTGCTGCATCGCAACGAGCATTCGATCGAATTCCAGGCGCTGTTTCTGGCCTGGGCCCTGGGCAACCGCGGCTATAAGGTGGTGCCGATTCTGGTCAGTTCTTTCCATGAGATGGTTGCCGCGGGGCGGATGCCGGCCGAAGACCCGCGCGTCGGATCGTTTCTCGATGCGCTGCGCGCGGAGTTGGCCGCCGATTCGCGCCCAGTCTGCATTATCGCCGGGGTCGATTTCGCGCACGTGGGAAAGAAGTTCGGCGACGAGCAGGCGGCGGACGAAGAGTTCGTCAGATGGGTCGAACAGGAAGATCGCGCTTTGATTGAAAATATCGTGCGCGGCGACCCCGAAGGTTTCTTCCGCGCCATCGACAAGGACAAGGACCGCCGCCGCATTTGCGGCCTGTCGCCGATGTACACCCAGCTGGAGCTGCTGCGCGGGCGCGCCGGACGGCTGCTCAAGTATGACGTCGCGATGGAGCCGCCGACCCAATCCGCCGTGACTTTCGCCAGCCTCGCTATTGAATGACGCTCGCTTCCCCGACTGCCTCTGGCACGGGGCTGAATTCACCCGCCCGTAACGCCGCCGCCACCCTGCGGCAACAGCCTGTCGGCTAGCCTGAAGGCTCATCGAGATCCCACGGTTGAGCCGAAGGTCATGCTGAAAGCGACTATCGAACTGGAAACGGAATATCCCGAGCACGAGGGCGCCATGCTGCCGACTCAAATGCGCCCGGCCGTCAGTCCGCGGCATGCGCGCAGCGGCGAGCGGTTGCTGATGCTGGCGCTGCTGGCGGACGCGGTCAATATCTTTCTCAAGAACGCCGGCGAACGGCGGCTTAAGGCCGAGACGCGCCAGTGGATTCGCGGCGCCGATTCGGCATACCAGGCGGTGTCCTTTGAGGACGCGTGCGACGCGCTCGGAATAGATCCTGACGCCCTGCGGCAGCGCTTGTTTCGCTTGAAGTATGGCGGCCAGCGAAGCGATCCGGCGCATCCGCACCATGCGTCCTTGATGCTCAAGCCTCCGGTGATATCGCGCGGCCCGGTGAAAGTCGGCGTTCGCCAGACCAGCAGGCCGGTGCGTCAGCGCCGCGTCACCTCCTGACGCCGCGCGCATGGACCGCTTTCTCATTGTTCGAGGCTGTCGTCCGCTATCGACGGTGGAGCTTGCGAGAGCGGGGCGGGCGTCCCTGCCCGCTATTGTTCCAGTCCAAAACCTGCGTTGACGGCGGCCCGGGCGGCCGGCTGAGCAAAATCAAGGCGTCCGATCGCAGCGCGATTTAACATTTCCTTAATGCCGCGTTAAGGACAGCCGCCGTGTGAATCCGCAAAAGGATTCGTTGAGGGCGCCGCAGGGGGAGTGCGGCGTCCGGGACAGAGATGGAAAGCAACGACGCCATTTGTGCAATGAGTGCGCTGGCACAGGAGACCAGGCTGGCGATTTTCAGCATGCTGGCTCGGGGCGAATGCGCAGGACTCAGTGCGGGCGATATCGGTGAAAAACTCAATATCCCGCCGCCCACCCTGTCTTATCATTTGGGCCAGTTAAAGCGCGCCGGTCTGGTCAGTTCGCATCGCCGTTCGCGCACGATCATGTATTGCGCCAATCATACGGCAATCGACGGGCTGATCGCGCATTTGATCAAAAAATGCGGTTTGGAGATTGGCGGAGCCGATTGCTTTGAGGACCAGTGAGCGCGTTTGCGCGAGAATGACAGAGTAAACGCGGCGCCCTGCAGCTTTAATAGTTCGATAAATGCTGTGTAATTTGCCTGTAACCGTCCCGCGCGATAATCGGCGCGAGTTGACGGAAAATTTGCGCTCAATTGCGAAAGGAGACCCATGCGTAACACTGTTCTCGCCGCGGCTTTCGGGGTGCTTTCCCTGATTGCCGGCGGTCCACGGCCGGCTCTTGCCCAGGTCCTGATCAACGGCGCCGGCGCAACCTTCCCTTATCCACTGTATTCAAAATGGTTCGACGTTTACACCAAAGTGGCGCCGTCGGTCCGCTTCAATTACCAGTCCATCGGTTCGGGCGGCGGTATCAAGCAATTGCTCAATCGCACGGTCGATTTCGGCGCCAGCGACGCTCCGATGACTGACGCCCAGCTGGCTCAGACATCCGATCCTATTCTTCATTTTCCCACCGTGCTGGGCGCCGTGGTCGTTACCTACAACCTCCCCGCTCTGAGCGCTCCGCTGAAGCTGAGCGGTCCGCTGGTGGCCGACATCTATCTGGGAAAAGTTTCCAAGTGGAACGATCCCGCGATCGCCGCTCTCAATCCGGGAGCCGCGCTGCCGGATCAGAGTATCGTCGTCTGCCATCGCTCGGACGGCAGCGGCACCTCGTTCATCTTCACCGATTACCTGTCGAAGGTAAGTGCGGACTGGAACAAGCAGCCGGGCAAGGGAACCTCGGTGAAATGGCCCACCGGTTTGGGCGGCAAAGGCAACGAGGGTGTGACGGCGTTGGTGCAGCAGACTCCCGGCGCGATCGGCTACGTGGAGCTGATCTACGCGATAAACAACAAGCTCCCGTTCGCGACGCTGCGTAATCATGACGGCGCCTGGGTAACGGGCAGTCTGGCCGGCGTAACCGCGGCCGCCGCGGCCGACGCGGCGCAGATGCCGGCGGATTTCCGCGTTTCCATCACCGACGCCCCGGGCCGGGATTCGTACCCGCTCTCATCTTTCACCTACCTGCTGGTTTATGAGCGCCAGGCCGACGCGACCAAGGGCAAGGCGCTGGCCGCATTTCTGCACTGGATGCTTACCGAGGGACAGAAGTACGCGCCGGACCTGCAGTATGCCCCGCTGCCGTCCGCGCTGGTCAGCCGCGAACAGCGGCAGATTGAGAAGATCACGCTGCCGGGCGGTTAGAGGGGCGAAGGCGATTTCATAACCGCAGCGCGGACTGACTAATCCAAATGCGACGATAAGACAATGCGACCACAGGAGAACGGCAGATGAAATCAACCAGTACATTAATCGCAAGCGCGGCCGCGGCCGCCGCCCTCGCGGCGGTGCTGTGCGGATGCGCCGGCTCCTCGATGAGATGGCCCACGAGTCAGCCCGCGGCGCCGATGCCGGTGGCGGGAGACAAGCCGGTTCCGCGGGTCCAGGACTGCATCAACATCAACAGCGGAACACCCAGCAAGTACGTGTGCAACGGCAAGACCTACACTTCGCACGAACTGCGCAAGATGCGCGAGGACGCCACTTCGACCCAATCCAGCAGCAAGTCATAGCAACCGGGATCGGCCATCCCGGGCCCAGGCAAAGCCATTGAGAGGGAAGCACGATGAGAGGACGGAGGATTAAGGCGCTCGCAGCGGCCCTAATCTGTGCTGTGCTGACGATGTCAGCCGCGGCCAGACCGGTAAGCGCGCAAACCGGCGGCACCCCGGTGCAGTTGTGGGTGGATACGCGGACCGGGCAGGTCTTCATCAGACCCGGAGCGCATCGCGTGCGGCTCAACATGCCCGGCGTGGTCACCGAGGAGCAGTTGAATCGCGAAGTCGAGCAGAAGGTCCAGGAAAAGACCCAGGCAATGGAATCGCAGTTGAGCCAGCAGCAGTCGGTCAATGCCTCGCTGGCCCAGCAGAATGCGGCGCTCAACCAGCAGGTGGCGCAGATGAAGCCCGCGTGGACCAACTTCGCGGACAACTT
>JAJPJA010000009.1 GCA_021324455.1 Pseudomonadota bacterium
ACTCGGGTCAAGAAGCAGATGGAGAAGACCCAGAAAGAGTACTACCTCAACGAGCAGATGCGCGCGATCCAGAAGGAGCTGGGCGAGAAGGACGAATTCAAGAACGAGATCCAGGAGCTCGAGGACAAGCTGCGCGAAAAGAAGATGTCGGCCGAGGCGCGCGAGAAGTGCGAGCGCGAAATCAAGAAGCTCAAGATGATGTCGCCGATGTCGGCCGAGGCGACCGTGGTGCGCAATTACCTGGACTGGTTCCTCTCGCTGCCCTGGTACGAGTACACCGAGGACAAGCTCGACATCAAGGAAGCCGAGCGCATCCTGGAAGAGGACCATTACGGACTGGACAAGGTCAAGCAGCGCATCCTGGAATACCTCGCGGTGCAGACCCTGGTCGGCTCGATCAAGGGACCGATTCTCTGCCTGGTCGGACCTCCCGGAGTCGGCAAGACCTCGCTGGGCCGTTCGATCGCCCGTTCGATGGCGCGCAAGTTCGTGCGCGTGTCGCTGGGCGGCGTGCGCGACGAAGCCGAAATCCGCGGCCATCGCCGCACCTATATCGGCGCGCTGCCGGGCAAGGTAATCCAGTCGATGCGCAAGGCGGGATCCGGCAACCCGGTGTTCCTGCTTGACGAAGTGGACAAGATGTCCACCGATTTCCGCGGCGATCCGTCCTCCGCGCTGCTCGAAGTGCTCGACCCCGAGCAGAACTGCGCCTTCAACGACCATTACCTGGACGTCGATTACGATTTGTCCAAGGTGATGTTCATCACTACGGCCAACACGCTGGAGCGCATCCCGCGGCCGCTGCAGGATCGGATGGAGATCATCCGCATCCCGGGCTACACCGAAAACGAGAAGCTCAACATCGCCAAGCGCTACCTGCTCAAGAAGCAGCGCGAGGCCAACGGGCTCAAGGAAGAGAATGTCGAGTTCTCCGACAAGGCGCTGCTGGGCCTGATCCGGCATTACACGCGCGAGGCTGGCGTGCGCAACCTGGAGCGCGAGATTGCCGCCATCTGCCGCAAGGTAGCGGTCGAGGTGGTCAAGAACGACCGCAACGCGCACGTCAAGGTATCCAGCTCCAGTCTGACCAAGTACCTGGGGCCGCCGCGCTTCCGCTACGGGCTGGCCGAAACCCGCCCGCATATCGGGGTGGCGACCGGTCTGGCCTGGACCGAGTTGGGCGGCGAGCTGCTGGCGGTTGAGGTCACGATTGTGCCGGGCCGCGGCAAACTGACCGTGACCGGGCAGTTGGGCGAGGTGATGCAGGAGAGCGCACAGGCGGCGATGTCCTACGTGCGCTCGCGCGCGGTGGCATTGGGGCTGGAGCCCAACTTCTACCAGAAGATCGACATCCACATTCATATTCCGGAGGGCGCGATTCCCAAGGACGGTCCGTCGGCCGGCATCACGCTGGCCACCGCGCTGGTCTCGGCGCTGTGCAGGGTGCCGGTGCGCAACGACCTCGCCATGACCGGCGAGATCACTCTGCGCGGGCGCGTGCTGCCGATCGGCGGGTTGAAGGAAAAGGCTTTGGCGGCTCATCGGGGCGGCATCAAGACCATCCTGATGCCGAAGGAGAACGAAAAGGACATTCAGGATATTCCGCAGGCGGTGCTCAAGAGCATCACCCTGATCCAGGTCGAGCACATGGACGACGTGCTCAAGAAGGCGCTGGTGCTGGATGACCCGGAAACGTTCCTGAAGGCGCAGCCCAACCCGATCGACTGGGCGCGGGAAGCGGCACTCAGCGACGAGGACGAGGACGAAGACGAGGAACGCGAGAAGGACGCTCCCGCGACTCCCACCCTGACCCGGCGTTCGGAACTCGATAATTAACCGCGGCGGGAACTTGACAACAAGGAGAGACTTGAGCTTACTTAGCCGCTAAACTGCCCGCGCAGGATGGAAGAATGACGAAGACGGAGTTGATCGAGGGATTAGCCAACAAACTGGGGATGCATAAGTCCGAGGCGGAAAAAGCGATCAACATCATCCTGGACGACATCATAGCGGCGCTCCGGCAAGGCGATCGCGTCAATATCTCCGGTTTCGGTACGTTCTCGGTATCCGCGCGCCGGCCGCGTACGGGTCGCAACCCCAAGACGGGCGAGGCGATTCAGATCTCGGCCAGCCGCTCGGCCAAGTTCAAGGCGGGCAAGCAGCTCAAGGACTCGCTGAACGAGGACGGGATCGGGCAGGAGAGCGCGACGGCCGGCTGAACGCCGTAACAATCCAACTCCAGAACACGGCGCCGGAGAAATCTCTTCCGGCGCCGTTTAACTTTTGCCCACCTGACTGCGGGCGGTTAGCTCAGCGGTAGAGCATCGGCCTTACAAGCCGGGGGTCGCAGGTTCGAAACCTGCACCGCCCACCAATGACTCTCTTCTCCGGCTTTGCCCAATTGTGTGCCTCGACTTTTGGCGCTATCCGCATCCTGCGCGCTTCTCCGCGCTCGCGGCTGCGTTGCCGGCGCCGAGAGTCAGAAGGGAGCTGGAATTTACGCTCCCTGCCAGCAGCAGATTGCTCTTCAGACCGCGCAGTAGCATAAATTAACTGCGATCTAACGAGCATAATGAACGTGGATGCGCGATTGTTGGCAATCAAGGATGTTTGATGGAAACAGCAGCCGTTTCAGTACTAAAGCAGGGCGTGTTCGAGCGTGTCGCGGCGCGGCTGGCCGCCGTTATCGTGTTCCTTGCGATCGGTGTTGCCGGATGCGGCGGAAATTCGACCATTATCGTTCCGGTTTCGCCTCCGCCGCCGTTCAACAGCGCCAAGAATGAAGGCGCTCTGCTCGGTGATCACGTGGCCGCGACTTATCCGACCATGACCAGCGGCGGCACGATCGGCCTGAACGATTTCTACAGCGGCGTCATCTGCTCCGGGCTGGAGGCCGCGGATTGTGCGAAAAACAGGGTCAACCTCGACACGCCCCTGTTCGGCAACTTCGATCTTGACGCCGATCCGATCGGCCACAACCCGCTCGGCATCACGGAAGTGGACGCGGTCAAGCTCGTCTATGGCGCGATCAATGTGGATCAGAACGGATTGCCGGTCACCGGCGGGCTGCTGGTGCCGCGGATCGACCCCGCGTCGCTCAAGGGCATGATTCTCTACTTTCACGGAACCACCGTGCAGCGCGACGACGTGCCGTCGAACTTCGCGCCGCTCACCGCCACCAGCGGCTACATCGACAGCCCGGTGCTGGCCGCGGTCTGGGCCTCGCAGGGATACGTGGTGGTGATGCCGGATTACATCGGGCTCGGTGATGACACCACCCACGTCCACCCATACTCCGCCTATCCCGGGGTCAACGCGCAGAGCGGGCTGGCGATGGTCAAGGCGGCGCGCGATTATCTGGCCAGCGCCTACGGCATAAAGGGAACGCTGCCGTTTTATCTGACCGGATACTCGGAGGGCGGCGCGTACGCGCTAAAGGCCGAGCAGCTGATGCAGGACAATCCGCTGTACGCGTCGGTGCTGAACGCGGCCCTGCTCAAGGCGGTGCCGCTGTCGGGCTTCTTCGATCTCTCGGGTACCGGGGTGTCCTACCTCTTCGACAACATTTCGAGCTCGAACAATAAGTGGTACTCGCTCGACCCGACGATCTCGGCACTGAGCAAGCCCTATCTGAGCGCCTACCTGGCGTTGAGCTTTGCGAGCTATTCGGGCATTTCGCCGACCAACATCCTGGCCAGCAAATTTTACAATTGTCCGTCGGGCTCGACCGATTGCGGGGCGAGCAACAACCTGGACGGTCTCTATTTCACCGCTCCCCAGAGTCCCGATTACAACACCAAGGTGGCGTTGCTCGCCTATGCCCTGGCGACGCAAACGGGATGGAGCGTGGGCAACAACGCGATCACTCCGCTGCTGACCGCGGATTACGCAACCGCCCTGCACAGTCGCGACGCGAGCAATCCGCTTTACCAGCAGCTGGTCTCCGCCGACACCTATCGTTTCGTGCCCACCGTACCGATTACACTGACATCGCTGATGCAGGACTCGGTCGTCACGCGGAAAAACTCCGACGTCGCCTTCGCCTACTTCACCGGTCAGAATCCCTCGGGTCCGTACAAAGAGGAACTGGTCGATAACAACGACTTCCTGACCAGCTCGACCACGGGGCTCGATTATTTAAGCCCCGGTCTGAGCAGCGGCTCTCCGATCGATCACTGAGCGAGCTGCCCTTCATGAGCGTGCTGATCCTGAACCAGTTCAAGAGCACGCCTTAGTCAATTTCATGCCCGGCTCAGCGCAACCGGATGGGCGGGGAAAGCGCGGTCTCGCCCTGCGGCTCCCGTTGTGCAGACAAGCGGCGGCAATTTTGGTATGGCAGATTGAGACGGTCACGGCATGCCGGATCGATCTCAACCGGGAGGCGAAAATCATGCATTTGATGTATTTCACCGAGCAGCCGATGTCGACCTATCCGCCCGCGGAAGGCGACCGCTACGGTTACACCGCCCTGCTCTTTCCCAATAAGTTCTTCGATCCCATAGCGGGCAGCCGGCTGTATAACGAACGGCTGGAAGAATACCGCTACGTCGAGGAATGCGGCTGGGACGGCATCATGCTCAACGAGCATCACAATGCGCCGTTCTGTATGCAGGCCAAATGCAACATCTTCGCCACCGCAATCGCCGCCACCACCAGCCGGGTCAAGATCGTGCTGCTGGGCAATCCGCTGCCGGTGGCCGACAACCCGGTGCGTCTGGCCGAAGAGTTGGCGATGATCGACCTGCTCTCCAGGGGCCGACTGGTTCCGGGCATCGTGCGCGGCGGCGGCGTCGAGGCGTTTGCCAGCAACACCAATCCCGCCTTCAACCGCGAGCGCTTCGAGGAGGCGCACGATCTGATCATCAAGACCTGGACCAAGCCCGGACCCTGGCGCTGGGAGGGCAACCATTACCAGTTCCGCGTGGTGAATCCCTGGGTAATCCCGATGCAGAAGCCGCATCCGCGCATCTGGGTACCCGGCGTGTCCAGCCGCGAGACGGTAGTATGGTGCGCCGAACACGGCTACCCGTACATCGGACTCAATCTGCCCACCGACATGGCCAAGCAGGTCTGCACGCTGTTCGACGACACCGCGCAACAGCATGGCTACCAGGGCGGTTCGGCATATCGCGGCGCGCTGCTGCAGGTGCGGGTCGATGAAACTGAAGAGAAGGCGATGAAGAACGCGCGCCAATTCATGTGGATGCAGGGCGAGTTCACCGGCCTGACGCATCCGGTATGGGCCGCGCCTTCGGGATACCTGGGCGAGTGGGCGCGCCGGCCGATGGCCGAGTTGCGCGCGGGATATCGCAGCAAGCAGCGCAAGAGCGGCGACAATCGATCCGATTTTGAGGCGCGCCTCGCCAACGGCACCCTGATCGCCGGAACTCCAAAGCAGGTGATCGAAAAGCTGCGCATCCGCCTGGAGGAAACCCGATGCTCGATTCTCGCGCTATGGGGCAATGACGGCGCGATCGATCACAAGGATTCGCTCAGCTACATCCGCCTGATGGGCCAGGAGGTGCTGCCCGCGCTGCGCGAGATCGCCAAGTCGCTCGACTTGGGCGACCCGTTCAGTATCCCGGTCAGCCGCCAGTACGCCAGCGCAAAATGGGAAATCCCGCAGCAGGAGCGCACCGCATCGGCGTGACGCGGCTTGACAGGACACGAAACGCCGCGGCCCATCGGGTTGCGGCGTTTTTTTTTGCGGCCACCCGCCGATAGGCGCGATCCGCGCTAAGCGCCGATCAGCGCTGTCCACCCGGGAGAACGTGGACGTCGATGGGCGCCTCTCTGCCGCGCAAACTTACAGTGCGGGTCTGGAGCGCCGGATATCCCGCTCCGACTATGGCGTAAATGGCGTCACTGAGCAGCACTTCACCGGCCGCCGCTGTTTGCGCAAGGCGCGAGGTTATATTCACCGTATCTCCCAGTGCGGTGAAGTCGACCACGCCTTCAGCGCCGACGTTGCCCACATAAGTCAGACCGCTATGCACGGCCGCTCCCACCGGCATCCAGGGACCCTGCGCGGACCCGTACCCGACAGTGCGCATCAGATCGCAACAGGCCTGCACGGCGCGGCGATGATAATCCGGACCGCAGATACCGGGAATAAACAGCGCCATCACCTCGTCGCCGATCAGCTTGTCGATTATGGCGTCGCGGGCAATCAGCACGCCGGTGGCGGCCGCGTAGAAACGATTCATCAGGGCGGCGAAAGCCCCCGGTTCCAAGCGCTCACCCATCGACGTGGAGCCGCGCACGTCGGCGAACAGCACCGCGATATCGACCTCGACTCCGCCCGGAGGCAACCTGTCGCAGCATCGCGCGCACAGGTTGGGGTTCTTGCGCGAGGGCGTGAAACCGAGCAGCCCGGCGAGCTTTCCTCCGATGCCGCCGAAGGGATTATGGCATCCCTTGCATCGCGGCGGTCCGGGAAGATAACGGAAAATCGCGTGCGCGATGCGCAGCGGGCGATGCCCCTCGAGCAGGATCTTGCGCCATTTCTGTTGCGCCTCAGCTTGCGATGCTTCCAAGATTGAATCTCCCGCCGATCCGCGCGCGATGCCGCGCGATGAGGATGTTGCGCTGCGCCGCTGCCGCGCTGCCGGCGAAACCGCCGCTCAACCCGCGCCGCCCGCCATTGCAGGAGTTCACGTCCGGCTGGATCGAGCTTTCACTCCGCTGCAACATCGCAGTCCTACGATGCCCTGCTCATTGCGGGCGGTTTGCCGGTATCGCTCGCCCCGGCCATCGCGCCGCGCTGGTCCGTGCGCGCGAGGATCGCTTTGAGTATGCGCGGCGGCGACATCGGCAATTCGGTCATGCGGATCCCGATCGCGTTGTGGATGGCGTTGGCGACCGCGGCCATCGGCGGAACGATAGCGATTTCGCCGGCGCCGCGCGCGCCCAGCGGATGGTTCGGGTTGGGCACCTCAACCATGATCGCTTCGATCGGCGGCAGATCCAGACAGGTCGGCATCCGGTAATCCAGCAGCGCCGCGTTTCGCATCACGCCCTTTTCGTCATAGATATATTCCTCGTTCAGCGCCCATCCGATTCCCTGCGCGACGCCGCCCTGCGCCTGACCTTCAGCGTAGCTCGGATGCAGCGCGCGGCCGACGTCCTGGGCAATCGTGCAGCGCAGGATCTGCACCTTGCCGGTATCGGGATCAACTTCGACGTCGACGCATACCGCGGCGAAGGCGTTGCCGACCGCGGGGTTGGCGTCAAGTGAAGCGCGCCCCACAATCGGTCCGCCGGTGCGGCCCAGGCTGGCGGCGATTTGCCTGAGCGTCAGAGACGCCGCACCCGGTTTGACGCTGAAAGTGCCACGGTTGAACTCGATTTCTTCCGGCTTCACCTCCAGAAGCCGCGCCGCGCGCCGCTTCAACTGCTGGAGCGCGTCTTGCGCCGCCTCATAGACGGCCAGACCGGTTGCGACCGCGACGCGGCTGCCGCCGGTGCCGTCGGTGAAGCCGATCGAGTCCTTGTCGCCGACCAGCGGACGGACGTCTTTGACGTCGCATCCGAGCACTTCCGCCGCAATCATCGCCATCACGGCGCGCGAGCCGCCGATGTCGACCGACCCGGTGACCACGCTGACGCTGCCGTCGTCGTGGATATTGACCGTGGCGGAGGATTGATTGCCGGCGTTGAACCAGAAGCCCGAGGCCACCCCGCGCCCGCGATACCTGCCTTCGAGCTTCGATTGATAGTGCGCGCTCGCCTTCAGCGCCTGGCAGGTTTCGATAAAGCCAACGCGTTTGAATCGCGGCCCCGCGGGCTGCTGCGTGCCCTCGTGCGCGCCGTTGACGATTCTGAATTCGAGCGGATCCATTGCGCATCGCTCCGCCAGCTCGTCGATCACGCTCTCGCAGGCAAACGCCGAACTGGGGGCGCCCGGTGCGCGATACGCCGCCACCTTCGGTCGGTTCAGCACCACGTCGAGCGAATCGATTCTGAAGTTCGGTATGTCATAACAGGCAAGCGTGGTCATCGCGGCGCCGGCAAAGGGCGAACCGGGAAAAGCGCCCGCCTCGAACGCCATCCATACTTCGGCTGCGGTGATTCGGCCCGCGCGCGTCGCTCCGATCCTGGCGGTGATTTTGGTGCCCGAGGTGGGACCGCTGGCGCGCAGCACTTCGCCGCGCGTCATCACCATCTTGACCGGCCGGCCGCTTTTCTTTGCCAGCAGCACGGCGAGCGGCTCCAAATACACCGTGGTTTTGCCGCCAAATCCGCCGCCGATCTCGGCCGGGATCACCCTGATGCTGCCTTCTTCCATGCCCAGCAGAACCGCCGTCAGGCGCCGAACCCGGAACTGGGCCTGAGTGGAGCAGTAGATGGTTGCGTGCCCGTCTTCCTGGTAAACCGCCAGCGCATTGTGCGGCTCGATGTAACCCTGATGCACCGCTGAAGTCCGGAACTCGCGCTCGACGATGAAGTCGGCGGCTTTGAATCCGGCAGCGATATCGCCCCGCTCAAGCGTGATGTGCGCGGCGACGTTGGTCGGACGATCGGGTTCCGCGACCGTCGCCGGACCGGTGCGGCTGGCCAGGCGCTGTTCGCGCATCTGCGGAAACAGAACCTGCGCGCCCGGCTTCATCGCGTCCTCCAGCGTCATCACCGGCGGCAGCGGCTCGTATTCGACCTCGATCAGGCGCAGCGCTTCCTCGGCGACGTGCGGGCTGTTCGCGGCCACCGCCGCCACCGCATGACCGTCGTAGAGCACCCGGTCGCGCGCCATCACGTTATGCGACAGGTGACGCGCGTTGACCTTGTATTCGCCGACTACCGCCACCATTTCTGTGGCCGGATCGGGAAAATCCGCCCCGGTGATGACGGCGAAAACTCCCGGCGTCGCAAGCGCCTTCTCGCAGCTGATCGATTTGATCCGGGCATGGGCATGCGGACTGCGCAGCACCTTGCCATACAGCATCCCGGGCAAGGAGTAGTCGGCGCCGTATTTCGCGCGCCCGGTTACCTTCTCGACGCCGTCATGCCGGACCGGCCGCGTACCGATGACAGTGAATTCGTTGATGACGTTATTTGAAGCTGCCATAACCACCATCTAAGCCTGCCCGCGCGTTTTCACAAGTGCTCGGCAAGCATCATGCCTGAAGACCCGCCTCCTCAAATCTTCTCTTCCTCAAGCAGCTATAGGAAAAAGCAGCGGGCGGCGAAAATCAGCTTCAGCCGCCCGCTCAAACCAATCTTTCTGGCATCGTGTTGCGCCGGTGCACAACCATTGACCTATCGGCGCAACCGGCGCCGCGCGAGCTGAGCGATCCGGATGTTGATGTCAGAGCCCGGTTGGATGACGGTCTGCGGCTGGTGCCCGGTTTGCCGCCGCTTCAAAGTCCGGGCGGTAACGCTGCTCCGCTTGACCGGCAATCGCCCGCTTAGGAATTGGGAAGGCTGACCGGCCGTCATCCCGCGACACTCGCGCGGCGCGTTCATCTATCAGCCGGTAATAGAGATGTTCGTATCTGGCCGCCATCACGTCGGCAGTGAAGCGAGCTTCGAACTCAGCCCGGCACTGCTGCCTGGAGATGGTGTGGATTCGCTGTACACCTTGCACCAACCCCTCGACGGTGGAGGAGATGAAGCCGGTCACCCCATCGCGAAGAAGCTCGGGAACCGAGCCGCATGGCCGCGCGATGACAGGGGTGCCGCAGGCCAGCGCCTCGATCATGACCAGGCCGAACGGCTCCGCCCAATCGATGGGGAAAAGCAGTGCGATCGCGTTGCCCAGAAAATCGCTCTTCTCGTGCTCGCCAATCTCGCCGATGAACTCAACTTCCCGGCTGTCAAGCAGAGGACGGATAGTCTGTTCGAAGTAATCGCGATCGGCGGCATCCACTTTGGCGGCGATCTTAAGCGGCAGTCCGCAGCGGCGCGCTATCTCGATAGCCAGATCCGGCCGCTTCTCCGGCGCGATACGGCCGAGGAAGGCCAAATACTTGCCCGGCCCCGGACTGTACGCGAGCTGATTTTTGGGCAGACCGTGATACACGGTGGCCACCCAATTCAGCTCAGGCAACGGCGCGCGCTGAGCGTCGCTTATGGAAACGACCGCCGCCTCCGAGTAGTAGCGATAGACGCTCAGAAGTTCCTTGATATCGAGCCGGCCGTGCAGCGTGGTGACGGTCGGCGCGCTTACAAAACGAGCGAACGGAAAACTCCAGAAATCCAGGTGACTGTGGATGATGTCGAAGCGCCCCGCCTGCTCGAATACTTCACTGAGCATCGGCAGATGCAGGCTATTGCCCCAGGCGGCGAGGCCGGAAGTCCTCAGGGCTTCACGGTGGCTGGCCTTCAGTTCGGCCGCCGCAGTCGAGTCCCCTGAGGCGAACAGTGTCACGCTGTGGCCGCGCCGGATCATTTCTTCGCTCAGGTAAGCAACCACCCGTTCGGTGCCGCCGTAAAGCTTGGGGGGCACGCTTTCATAAAGAGGCGCCACCTGCGCAATGCGAAGGCGGCGCGCAGCCCGCTTCCACATTTTCCTACACTCCCCGGATTGGCTTTTACAGATTCGTTCTCGCCGCAGCGGCATGTCGTTGCCGCCGCTCCCGGCCGCGGACCTCAGCGGCGTCAAGCCGCGGCGCACAAAACTCCGTCCTCCGGCCACTAGCATCATGTGCCCGGCTGAAAGAGCGACCGGCAACACCAGGCTCAGAGGCCTGGTGTCGCTCTATGCGTGTATTGCGTTACTGCGAGCCACCGCCCCGTCCGGCACGACGAAATAGCCAGCGCCGCGGGTTCGCGCGAACAACGATATCACGCCGGAGCAACCGTCCCAGGGCTTGTCCAGCGCGCCGGATTGCGGCGCGTATCTGCTCCCGGCTGTGAGTTGGGGCCCAACGACCAAGAGCGCTGTCCACTAAAGGTTCACCTCCTTTGCGTCTGGTTTCAATTCTACGAATAACCACGGTGCGCAGCCGCGCAAGATGCCTGGACCCCTCCCGGCGCCCGGCGCGCCGGCTCGGTTTGAGGGCGGGCGCCTGCCCGCACGGCGCCCCCGCTCAACCATCCAGGCGGTAAATGACGGGGCTTCAATGCAGGCCGGCGATCGCGGCCGCGCCCATCAAATCCACGAAGTTGTCGCAGTAAAACCGCTGCCTCGCCGCCTGTGCGGTGCCGGCCAGCGCGGTGTCGAATCGTTTGACCGGATTACGTCCGCCCTCGATATGCGGATAGTCGGAAGAGAACATGCAGATGTGTTCGTGCGAATTGGCGATAATCCATCCCGCGTCCTCGGACGCGTAAGGCGTCACCCGCACCTGGCGGATGACAAACTCGCTGGGCCTGAGCGACATTTTTTGCAGGCGTTGCTCGTTTTTGTAGAAGGCCAGATGCGCGCCGTCCATCGTCCGCATCCATCCCGGCAGCCACGAGGCGCCCTGCTCAATGACGCCGAACTTAAGCCGCGCAAAGCGGTCGAGCACGCCGTCGAAGATCATTGTCGCCAGACATCGCATCGGCGGGTAGGGAATCGCGACGTAGTCGAGCGAGCGCAAATCGCCGTCGCCGCCATGCCAATCCGGAATCGGCGGCAGACCGTTGATCAGAAAATCGGGCGGCGTCAACTGACCGCCGCCCCCGACATGAAACAGAATCGGCACCCCGGCCTCCTCGGCCCGGGCCCAGACCGGATCCAAACCAATATGGCTGGGCGAATGCCCTCTGGGGCATCGCGAGGGAATCACCAGCCCCCTGGCGCCGATCGAAATCGCTTCACGCGCGGTGGCTTGCGCCCGCGCGAAATCCTGCAGCGGAACATAACAGGCGGGCAGCAGGCGCCGGTCGGCCGAACAGAAGTCGACCATCGCGCGATTGACCGCGCGCGCCGCGGCATACGTCAGTTCGGGGTCATCGCCATGCTCCAAATTGTTGATCTTGAGCGACAAGGTGGGGAACACCAACTGGCTGGCGAAACCCAGATAGTCCAGCGCCTCGGCGCGATCGCGGCCGCGCCACGAACCCAGCGCGTTGTAGTTCTTGCGCGTCATGATTTTCTCGGCGCGCCCAGCCCTGAACTTCGCATCGTCATGCTGGCGGCGCAGTTCCTCGGTGGTGATGATCAGGCTGCCGTACCTGCCGTAAAATCCGGCGTCGCGGACCTTATCGCGCCAGGGCTGCTCGAGATAGTTATCCAGAAAATCCGGCGCCTCGACGATATGCGAATCGGCGTCATGTATCGTGCGTCCCTCTACGTATGCCATCGGCTTTTACTCCGCCGCGCCTTCTCGAACGGGGAAATTTCATTGGACCCAACCGGTTTTAGACCAGGCGGCCTTGCAAGCCAATTCCGGCGCACGGCAACAGCCGCGAAAGCGGCGGTTGAGACCAAATACGGCCGGACTCATGAAACCCGCCGCGCGCGGCCGGCT
>JAJPJA010000028.1 GCA_021324455.1 Pseudomonadota bacterium
GCATTCCGCGTCCGCCGCCCCCGCCGGCCGCCTTGATCATGACCGCGCCGCCGTTGTGGGCGAAGAAGGCGCGCGCCTCATCCAGCGAAACCGGACCGGGCGTCGCCGGCAGCACCGCCACACCGCATCGCTGGGCCAGCGCGCGCGCCTGCAGCTTGTCGCCGACCAGATCCAGAATCTCCGGGCGCGGTCCGATGAAGGTGATATTCGCGGCGGCGCAGCGGCGCGCGAACTCCGCGTTCTCGCTGAGGAAGCCGTATCCCGGATGGACCGCGTCGCATCCGGCCTCCCGCGCCGCCTCGACGATCCGATCCATATCAAGGTAGGCGGCGGCGCCGAGTCCCGGCAGCTTGCGCGCCTGGTCGGCCTTAACGGTATGCAGGGAATTGCCGTCATCTTCGGAAAATACCGCCACGGTGCCGATACCCATTTCGGCGGCGGCGCGGATGACGCGGATGGCGATCTCGCCTCGATTGGCAATCAGAATACGTTTTGGAATCATGAGCTGAGAACCCGCGGACGCGGTGTAAGCTCCCTATCACGGAGCGTTGCGAAAATGAAGCACGCCGCCGGAGGACCAGCGCTGAACCGCGGTTTCCTACCACTTGACGGGATTATGCAGTAGTCTTAACGTCGTTCGAATAAGGTGGGGATGTATTTTTATGGCCGGCCGTTCACGGGGACAGTCATTGAGGATGGCGGGGCGCCGTCCGCAACCGGTCAGCGGCGCGCGCAAAACCGAACCCACCCTGCTCGACACCGCCTGCGCGCGCATCCTGCACTGGCTCAAACCCGATCAACTGGCCAAGGTGCGTTCGGCGGCGGCGCTCGAACGCGTTGGCGCACACAGCATAATCGCGCCTGACGACAACAATCTGCGCTTTCTGGTGACCGGCGCCGTGCGCACCAGCTACACCGATCAGGGATGCCGGCGCAGGCTGTCCAATTTCCTCGGCCCCGGCGACATGGTGCAGAATCCGTTTTTCTGCTCGCCCGGCACCTCGCGCGTATTCGAGACGGTTGCTGACAGCACGATGCTGCGGGTACCGGTGGATCTTTTCGCCGAGGCGATCCTGGGCGTGTCGTGGCATAGTTTCAAGGAATCGGTGACGGCAACCCTGGGCACCACTTTTTCGCTGCTGGCGCTCAACACGCGTCTGCGCGGCGTGCGCGCGATTTCAAGGCTGGCGCAGGTCCTGCTCGACCTCGCGTCGAAATTCGGCGTGCACGATTCCGGCGGAACGGTCTTGACGATCCGCGTGACGAGGACGGATCTGTCGGCGTTGGTGGGATGCTCGCGCCAGCAGCTCACGATGCTGCTGAACGAACTCGGCAAGCGCGGCGTCATCTCGAATCGTTCGAGCCGGATGGTGCTGGACGAGGGCCGGTTGACGACGCTGGCGCGGCTGGGCAGGGTCGGCAGCGTCAATCTGGCCAACGCGCCGCTGTCGCGATGTTTTCAGATCATGGAATACGCCCCGGTGTCCAGCCGCCCGGAGAGCTCCGGGCCGCCCGCCAGACAGGATTGACCGGGCGGGCAATCTCCTGCTCCGCGCGGCAATCACGCGGTTGTGTAAAGTTTATTACGCTCCCAGGCCGCCGCTTTCGGTTGTGCAAGTGCCGCTTTGGGCACAACACTGGAGCACGGGCGCGCCCAACCAGCGGCGCGCGACTTAAGCTTCGCCGGCCGGGCGGATGTGCCGACCGGCATGGAAAAAGAGTCCGCAGGAGGTAATCCGATGGCCGCGTTACGAGTCATCTCGGCCGATTCCCACGTCCTTGAGCCGGGTAATCTATGGATGGAACGCGTGGACAAGCGTCTGCGCGACAAGGCGCCGCGTGTTGAGCCGGTGGGCGGTGTACCCTCGCTGATCGCCCCCGGATCGGGTATCCAGCCCTACGCGCTGACCGGTTTTTCCGCCGCCGGCCGCAGCGGCGAGGATCTGACCAAATTCATTGGCACGGGTTATGAGGCTGCGCGGCCCGGCGGATGGGACCCGGTGGAGCGGCTCAAAGATCAGGAAATCGACGGGCTTGAGGCCGAAGTCGTCTACAGCAGCCTTGGAATGCCGCTGTTTGGACTGGACGACGCGGAGGTTCAACAGGCCTGCTTCCGCGCCTACAACGATTGGGTGGCGGAGTTCTGCTCGCACAGCCCCAAACGCCTGTTTGGAATCGCCCTGATCGGACTCGACGACGTTCAGGACGGAGTGAGGGAGCTCGAGCGATGCCGCAAGATCGGGCTGCGCGGCGCGCTGATCGCCGGATTGCCGCCCGAGGACAAGCCCTACAGCAGCCGCGCCTATGACCCTTTCTGGCAGGCCGCCGCGGAACTCGGGATGCCGATTTCGCTGCACGTCGTGACTGGCGCCCGCCGCAAGCATCTGCTGACGCCCACCGCCCAGCGCATCGCGGCGCATGAGGGCGACGCGCCCGGAATCGGCATGATCGCGCTGTACATGTTTCTGACCACCGACGTGCAGCAGTCGCTGTTCGAGATCATCCTGAGCGGGGTGCTGCAACGCTTTCCCAGGCTCAAGATCGTGTCGGCGGAAAATGACACCGGCTGGCTGCCGCATTTCATGTACCGGCTGGATCACGCCTACAACAAGCTGCATCATCGCGCCGGGCTGAATCTGGAACTGACGCCGGGCGAGCTGATGCGCCGGCAGTTGTACGCCACCTTCCAGGACGATCCGATCGGTCCGATGACGTATCGGTATTTCGGCGCCGACAATTACATGTGGGCCTCCGACTTTCCGCATCCCGACTCCACCTTCCCCGATTCGCACAAGGTAATCGAAAAGGATTTCGAGGGAGTGCCCGAGGAAGTCAAACGCAGGATGGTGTTCGATAACGTCAAGCGCCTGTACGGCATCGATTAGGATCGCGCGGCCGGGGATTGCGCGGGTTCACTCCGCGTTGTGAAAGATAATCCCCAGCGTGTACCTGACGCCGCTGCGCAGCGGGCTGACGCCGTGGCGCATGCGGGCGCGGTACAATCCGCGGGCGCCCGCGATCGGACGGAAGCTGGAGGGGAAGATGACCGCCTCGCCGCGCTCCAGCGCGATCGCGGCGCCTCGCGCCTGCGCGCGCGGCCGGTCTTCCAGCAGCAGAAACTCGCCGCCGCTGTAGTCCATGCCGCGGCGGCTCAGCGCGACCGTGATCTGCAAGGGAAATATCACGCGGCCGTAGATGTCCTGATGCATACAGTTGTAGCCGCCCGCCTCGTAGCGGAGCATCAGCGGCGTGGGCTTGGTCTGTCCGTGCTGCGCGCAATAGCGAAGGTAGGCGTCCAGATCCAGCGGCAGCGGATCGGCCGCGGCATCCAGCGCCCGTATCCATCGGTTGGCGATTGCGGCGGCGCGCGGGTATGAGGCGGCGCGCAATTCCCGCACTATCGGCGGCATCGGGTCGGCGAAGTACTTGTACTCGCCCACGCCGAAACGCATCCGCGCCATCTCTACCTTCTTGCGGAACAGCTCGCGCTGCGGGTAAAGCGCAATCAACTGAGCGCATTGGCTTGCGCTCAGCAGCGGCGGTGTGATGGCGCAGCCGTGCTGGTCCAGCGACTGGCCGATAGCGGCCCAATCCAGGCGTTCCACTCGACGCCGCAACCCAAAGACGTCAACCATCGTTGCGCATTCGGCGCAAGGCTGAAACCGTCTCGAATATTCCCTGGGGCAGATTCAGCGTGCCGGCCACGTTGGAATACGGAAAGCGCCGTACGTTGATATGCGCGTGCAGCGGCAGCCCGTCCGCCTGGTGGATTTCGTAGTCCAGCGGTATCGATCCGATGAAACGCAGGATGCGATGTATGGCGGCGGCAAACGCGGCGATGCCCGCGCTGTCGAGCTGGCAGAGCAAAGCGCGATAGTGCGGCATCACCACGTCGTAGCTGCGCGGGAAGGCCCCGATCGGGCTGGCGTAGCTGACCACGTCGGGCCCATCGTCGATAGTCAAATTCATCCGCCGCATAAGCGCAATCAGATCGTCCCAGATGCGCGGGTCGGATTGCGCGGCGCGCAGCTCGCCTTCGACCGCGGGGAGGCATACGGGCGATCCGATAATCTGCTGATGCACATGGGGCTGCGAAGCGCCCGATTCCGGCCCCTGGTTCTTGCGCACCACCACCGACGCCACGCCGGGGTTGAGCAGCGCGCGCCCGATTATTTCCGCGTTCACTTCCATCAGTCGGATGAAATGGGCCTGGCCGAGCGCGCCGGTGAACATCAGCTCACTGGGCAGGCGCGCGCCCGGCAGGAAATGGCGCGAATCCTCGACCACCACGTACGATTCGTTGCGTCCGCCGGTCAGCTCGGCCGGGATGCGCGGGAACAGGTTGTTGAACACGCGGATGGTCCACGGGGCGGCGGCGTCGCCGTCCCATCCGGCGATATCCGCCGGTGTCAACCGCATCACCTCGGAAGGAGCTTTGGATTCGTTGCCGACGCAGAACGGGCATGCCGCGAGCGCGCGCGCCATCCGCTCCTGGTCCGAATGGGTGCCGGGGGGCGGCGCAAAGCTGCGCCCGCCAAGGGTGAAAGCGAAGCTTTTATCGCGCAGATCGACGATGTAGGAGATGACTCCGGTGAACGGATTTCTGATCCAGACCAGCGCGCCGTCGCGCGACTCAAATTCGATCGGCATCGTGCTACCGCATCTTTTTTAACCATCGCCGCACGCCTGATTCAACGAGCCGATGCCGAACCAGGGAGAGGGTCAGGATGAGAGCGCGTCGTATCTGAAGGAGCCGCGCCCGATCTTGCGGGATACCGAAGCTGATTGCCCGCGCGCCGGATTCAGATCACTCCCTGCGATTTCAGTTCCTCGATTTCGCGCTCGCCCAGTCCCAGCATCTGGGCGTACACCTCGAGATTGTGCTGACCCAGCAGCGGCGCGCTTTTTACCTCCACCGGCGAATCTTCGAGCTGAACCGGGCAGCCCGGGATTGAAATCGTGCCGCGCGCCGGATGCTCGATGTCCACGATCATGCGCCGCTGGCGCAGATGGGGATTCTCGAGCAATTCCACGGTGTTGAGCACCGCGCCGCAGGGCACGCCGGCGGCGCCAAGTATCCGCATCACCTCGTGCTTGGTGTGCCGCGCGGTCCACTGGTTCAAAAGCTCCGTCAGCTCAGCGTTGTTTTTGGCGCGCGCCTTGGGACTGTCGAAGCGCGGATCGCTGCTCAGTTGCGGCTGACCCATCGCGTGGCATAACGCCCGCCACATCTCCTCGTTGGTGGTCAGCATAAAGACGTAATCGTCATCGCCGCCCGGAGCGCATTTGTAGATGTCGCTGATACCGGGCCCCAGCTTGTTGCCCATCCGCTTGACCGGTTTGTGCGTAACGTAGGTGCCCATCATCGGCACCCGCACGTAATTGACCACCGCGTCCTGCATCGCGACTTCCACCTTCTGCCCCTTGCCGGTCTCCTGCCGCTGGATGTAAGCCGCCAGCACGCCCAGTGCGGCGTGGATCCCGGTGCCGGTGTCGCCCAGCGTCGGACCCGGCTTGAGCGGCGGAGTCTCTGGCGTTCCGGTCAGCGCCATCGCCCCGCCCGCGGCCTGCGCGATCATGTCGAAGCTTTTGTACTTGCTATAAGGGCCGTAAGTGCCGAAGCCTTTGATGGTCAGGTAGATGAGGCGCGGATTGA
>JAJPJA010000041.1 GCA_021324455.1 Pseudomonadota bacterium
GATGATCCTCGGCGTGCCGATATTCGATGCCAGTGCACCCTCGATCCGCGTGCGCGGGCGCCGCATCTCCAACTGCCTTGCCAAGATCGTGACGGTCGGCGGCGGCATCGAGGACTCGCTGTTTGGATTTCGCGTCTACCCGATCGCGGACCTGCTGGCCGTGATGCGCCGCACGCGCTGGATGCGCCGGTTCGATTTCGACGCCGAGGCCGTGGTGCGCCTGAGCTGGCGCGGGCTTTCCGCACTTAACCTGAAGACACCCGTACGATACTTCGCCGCCCGCGACGGCGGTGTCTCCCATTTCAATTACTGGCGCGACAATACGCTGCTAACCTGGATGTACCTGCGACTGGTAATGGGCTGCGTTGTCCGTCTGCCGTTGCTTCTGGCCCGACGGGCGAGCCGCTTGTGGGCAGACCGGTCGTGCTAGGCCATGCAATGAGTTACAAATGGCTGCCGGCGGGAGGAACCGCAACCCGCGGCGATGTCCACGGCGCCGTGCACAGTTCACTGAAACGAAAATTGCCGATGCTAATTTGGAGAAGCGCGCCGAACCCGCGACGGGGTTGGCAGGGCGCCGACTAGAGGCGTTCACCCCCCCTCTCTACAATCATCCGGGCGGTGGGCCAGGTTGCGGCCAACGCCGCCCGGCGGCTTGCAGGCCCTCGCGGATACGCGCGCCGGTCGCTTTGCAGGGAAGGGCAAACAGGCTGAGATGAGCAAATACGTCTTCGTACAGGACCGCTCGGTGCCCTTTCCGAGCGACCAGACCGCGCCCATCTTCCTGGTCGACAATCCGCTGGCCGCGACCCGGGCGGCGCGGCGGCTCGCGGCGCGCTTTGGCTGGGGAAGCGCACTGCGCGCTTTGGCCAAGAGTCTGTTCCCCAATAGGATACTTTTCTTTACTCCCGCGACCGGCGCGATCGCATCCAGCGGCGGGATCGCCATCGGTTTCTGCAACTTCTACCAAGTTGAGCGGGATGCCGTCGTGATCGGAACCATCGAGACGACCGCGCCGAATCAGGGGCGTGGACTGGCCACCAAGATGATCAAGGCCGCCATGAATATGATGATGGCCCGTGGCTATACGCGCTTCTACATCGACACGCATACGACCAATACGCCCATGCTTCGCTCGATCGAAAAACTCGGCTTTGGGCCCCCGAACAGAACCATTGAAGGCTGAACCGCATTGATGCGCTTCCTGAATTCCGGCCGGCAACTGCTGGACGACATCCGCGAGGTAGCGAAGCTGCCTCATCTCAGGATATCCCTGATGGCAGAAGCAGCGGCCAGCAACGACCCGTTCTACCTGCGCTGCGTACAGACCCAATATCGGGAGGCGACCCGCCGTCATCCACGGTTCCCGCTCATCCGGAACTTCGAGATCGGGATGGCAGTGTGCGTATTGCCCGCGGATCACGAGGCTTATCTGCGCGCAGTTGAGGGTGCGGCGCGCCGTAACATCAAGAAGGCGCAGCGCCTCGGGTACCAGTTTCAGCGGATCGAGCCCAATAAGTGGCTCGGCGATATCCGCGACATCCACCAGTCCACCGACGTGCGCCAGGGACCGGTGCGCGCCGACGTCCTGCAGGGCCCCTCGCCCATTTCGGACCCGCCTTCCAACAGCAACGTACACGACTACCCGTACTTCGGCGTCATCAAGGACGGGCGGTGCGTGGCCTACGCTTCATGCCTCGTTGCGGGCGAAATGATCGGCATCGGCAACCTTTTCGGTCATGCACAGTTCATGAGCGACGGCGTGGTGCCGCTACTGATTTCCGAGATCGTCCGCTACACGTACGCGAACTACCCCCGCGTCCGGTATTTCGTCTATGACAAGTACTACGGCGCAGGCGAAAGCGCGCGGCGGTTCAAGAGAAAATTCTGCTTCCTGCCGCACCGGGTTACCTGGTCGCTGTGACCTGACCACGGCTCCCGGGATACATCGCCCCTACGGTTGGTCGACCAGGAGCGACGCATAGCTCTGCGCGACGTGCTCCCACGAATGGCGCGCGTCGACGAACCGACGCCCGGCCTGCGACACGCGCTGCCACAGGCCATCATCACACAACAGCTCCACCGCCAGACGCGCCAACTCGGCGTTGGTCTCGGCCACGAGCAATTCGACGCCCAGCCGTGCACCGAGGCTCTCGGCCGACACCGGGGTCGTAACCACGGGAACGCCGGCGTACATCGCCTCCAGGATCTTGTTCTGAAGTCCAGCGCCGCCGAGCATCGGAAGCACGAATACCCGGGCCTGGTGAACATAGGGCCAGATGTCCTCCACAGTGCCCGTAACCTGCACCCCGGGTCCGCGCAGCGCGCGGATCTCCTCCGCAGGGTCCCGACCGATCACGAGAAGCTCTGCGTCGGGTACGGTGGCCCGGATGTGCGGCATCACCTCCAGCGCCAGGCGTCGCGCGGCATTGATGTTCGGGACATAGCCCATGTTGCCGAGAAATCCGACGACGGGCCGCGCCGGGGCCACGGCGCGGATCATCCCGGACGGGTCCGCCATCACGCCGTTTGGAATTACGGCGGGGTCCGGAGCGCCCTCGACCAACCCGACCGCATCGGCGTCGGGCCGCGAGACGTATACCGAACGGGATGCGAAGCGGCGGATACGTATCTCCCGCCTGGCACACTTCCACTCGGTGTAGGAGCGGAAGTAGCGCTCGAGGCCGGCGAGCCATCCCCCGCGGCGCATGTGGAGCGTCGGGGAGTCCACGAAGTCGTAGACGACACGGCAGCCGCGTGGATAGCCGAGGTCCCGCTGCATGAGCCAGGGTGCGCTGCTCGCAAGAACCGCCTGGTAGCCGCCGTCCGCCAGGCGCTGACGCAATTCCCGCTTCACTGAACCACGGTTGCGGTAGTCGATCTGGCCGAACGGCGCACCGAACGGCGCCAGC
>JAJPJA010000010.1 GCA_021324455.1 Pseudomonadota bacterium
CGGCGCGCGGCTGCGCGCGTACGATTTGGTCAACGAAGAACCCGAAGCCGACCTGGCGCGCATCATTTATGAATACGGCGAGGAACGCGGCTCGCGCCGCATCGCGCGCGCCATCGTCGAAGCCCGCCGGCGCCATCCCATACAAACCACCGGCGAGTTGCGCGCCCTGGTCGAACGCGCCATCGGGCATCGCCGCACCGGCGGAGCGCATCCCGCGACCCGCACTTTTCAGGCGCTGCGCATCGCCGTCAATGATGAGCTGGAGAGTCTGCGTGCGTTTCTCGACGCGGCGCCGCCATGCCTGGCCCCGGGCGGGCGGATGGCGGTCATTGCCTATCATTCGCTGGAAGATCGGATGGTGAAGAAGCGGATGCGCGAGTTGGCCGGTCAGGGTGGATACAGCCTGATTACGCGCAAGGCGATGCGTCCGGCGCCGGAGGAAACCGCGTCGAACCCACGATCACGGAGTGCGCGGCTTAGATGCCTGCAGCAAAATCCATAAAACGCAGGGTCAAGCCCGCGCGTGCGCCCCATCGCCTGCTTCAGGTGATGCTCGCAGTGGGTTTGGTGGCGGCGGTTTTCGCCACCCTGATGGTGCGGCTGGCGACGATGCGCGAGGGCTACCGGCTTTCGGAGCTGCGCGCGCAGATCGCCGATCTGAAGGAATCCAATCGCACCCTGCGGCTTAAGGTCGCGGAGCTGACCGCGCATGACCGGCTGCGCGCGTTGGCAGTGAAGTACCGGATGACGCCGCCGGCACGAGGGCAGGTGGTGGTGGTGCCGTGAACGCCGCGGTGGAAAAGCGCCGTTTGCGGATCGGGGTGTTGACCCTCGTGCTGGCGGGTCTCTTCACGCTGATCGTGATCCGTATCGCCGTGCTGCTGGCGCTGGACGGCTCGCGTCTGAATTCGCTGGCGCGCGGCGAGCACAGCGAGCAGGTAACGTTGACCGCGCCGCGCGGCCCGATTGTCGATCGGCATGGCGAAGCCCTGGCGCTCTCGGCCCAGGCGTTTTCGATCTTTGCCCGTCCGGCGCGGCTGTTGCGGTCGGTCAAAGCCGCCGAGCGGGCCCGCCTGGGAGCGGCACTTGGGCTTGATTCCAAAGAATTGTCCGCGCGGCTTAACCGGCCCGCGCATTTTGTGTGGCTCGCCCGGCGCGTCCCGCGCGCCCAGGCCGATCAGGTGGAAAGCCTCGGGCTGGACGGTATCGGCGTGGTGAGCGAGTACAAACGGTATTACCCGGAGAGCAACCTGGCCGCGGCGGTGGTGGGGAAGGCAGGTGCGGATGACCAGGGGCTCTCCGGGTTGGAGTTGCAATACGATCGCCTGATGCGTGGGGGACCGGTGGCGCTGGTCGAAGATCGCGACGCGTTGGGCCACGCCATTTTGGACACTCCGATGGCGCTGCGCGACGCGGCGCCCGGTGCCCGCTTGGAGTTGACTATCGATTCGCAAATCCAGGCCCGCGCCGAGAGCGAACTGGCCAAAGAAGTCCGCCAATCCGGCGCGCGCCGCGCAATCGCCGTCGTGCTTGACCCGTTCACCGGCGAGGTGATGGCGATGGCGTCGGTCGACGCTCATGGCGATAGCGATCGGCTGCACAATCCCGCGGTCCAGGACGTATTCGAGCCGGGATCCACCATCAAGGGAGTCCTGGCCGCGATCGCGCTGGAGGATCGCGCGATCGGCGAGCACCAGAAAATCTTCTGCGAAAACGGCGAATGGGCGCTTGGCGGCAAGCAGATTCATGACCACGGACGCCATCAATGGCTCGACCTGCAGGGCATCGTCGAGGTGTCATCCAATATCGGCGCGGCCAAGATTGCGCTGACCCTAGGCGCCGACCGCTATTACCGTGGGCTGCGCGCCTTTGGATTCGGCCGCCCCACGGGAATCGATTTGCCCGGTGAAGCCGGCGGTATCGTGCGTCCGGCGCGCACCTGGCAGCAGATCGATCTGGGCAACCACGGCTTCGGCCAGGGTATTGCCGTAACCGCAATTCAGTTGGCCTCGGCTTACGCCGCGATCGCCAACGGCGGGGTGTGGATGCGTCCGTTCGTGGTCAAAGCGGCCTATGACGCCGGCGGCAATCCGATCTTCGTCCACACTCCGCAGGCGCTCGGACGCATCATCTCGCCCACCGTCGCGCATAACACCAACGTGATCCTGCGCTCGGTGGTGAACGGCGAAGACGGCACCGGCCGGCGCGCCGCCATCGACGACTTCGTGGTGGCAGGCAAAACCGGCACCGCCCAAATGATCAATGCTTCAACCGGCGCTTACTATCAGGACCGCCTGGTCGGATCCTTCGTCGGCTTTGTGCCCGCCGATAATCCGCGCCTGGTAATTCTGGTGGTGCTGGAAGACGTCGGACACGGACACATGGGCGGACTGATTGCCGCACCCGTGTTCAGCGAAATCGCCGCCGGCGCGCTCAGCCGGCTCAACGTCGCCGCCAGGCGTCCGGGCTACGACGCCGCCGGTCTGCTGCCGGTTTCGCTGCCCGACGCCGACAACTGGACCGCCGACACCCAACCCACCGCACCTCAGCGCGACCGCGTGCGCGACGCGCGCTCGGTGCCCGATTTCCGCGGGCTGTCGCTGCGCGGCGCCCTGCGCATGGCGGCGGAGCGCGAGCTGAACCTTCAGGTTGAAGGCAGCGGCTATGTCGTTGCGCAGCGGCCCGCTCCCGGTGAGCGGCTGGACGGCACGCCGATCAAGCTGACCCTGGGCGAGAATGACGAGATCGCGCAGGCGCCGCGCTTGATTCGGCGCCTTCATTCCGGACACCGAGGGGGTGCATGAGGTTGGAGGCGCTCATTGCCGGTGCCGGGCGGGTGGTGGAGGGAGATGCGCAGCTTGACGCAGCGGGCGTCTGCTACGATTCGCGCCGCGTGCAACCCGGCGACATTTTTTTCGCGATGGCCAAAGATCCGGATCGCAACCAGACCCATATTGACGAAGCCTTGAGCCGCGGGGCGCGTGCGGTGGTGATGCGCAGGTGGAGCGGAGCATCGCGCCCCGCGGCAACCCTGATCGAGTCGGAGCATCCGCGCCTGCTGATGGCAAAGGCGGCGGCGCGTCTGTTCAACTGGCCCAGCCGCCAACTGGAGCTGATTGGAGTTACCGGCACCAGCGGCAAGACCACCTCGACCTGGCTGCTGGCGTCGATCTTCGAAGCCGCGGGCGAAATCCCGGGCGTTATCGGCACGCTGGGAATCAGAATCGGCGACCGCCATATCCCGACCGAACTGACCACGCCGGAATCGGTGGATTTCGAATCCGCGATGGCGGAGATGGTGCGCAAAGGGGTGCGGCGGGCGGCGGCGGAAATCTCCTCGATCGGTCTGGCCGAAGGGCGCGTGGATGAACTGAACTTCCGCGCCTGCCTGTTCACCAATCTGGGCCGCGACCATCTCGACTATCACGGCTCGGTCGATAATTACTTCGGCGCCAAGCTGCGGCTGTTCAGCGAATTGCTCGCCCGCAGCCGCCATCCCGAGGCCGCCGCGATTGCGTATACCGGCGACCCTTACGGCAGGCGCATTTTGGAAGCCGCGCCGCGCCGCAAGGTCAGCTTCGATCTCCAACCCGGCGCCGACGTCTATCCGCTGCGCTGCGAACTTGGACTTAACGGGATTCGCGCCGCGGTGCGGATTTTCGACAAACAAATCGATTTGGAGTCTCCACTGCTCGGCAAGTTCAATCTGCTTAACATCCTTGGAGCAGTGGCTGTGTCGGTGGCCCTGGGCATCGATGTTGATGCCGTGGTTGAGGGTGTGCGGCGATGCCCAGGGGCCCCCGGCAGATTGGAAGTGGTGGCGCGGCCCAACGGCGCGCTTGTGATGGTCGATTATGCGCACAAGCCCGACGCGCTGGCCGCGGTGCTCGAAGCGCTGCGCAAGCTGGCTCCCGCGCGCATCATCTGCGTCTTCGGATGCGGCGGCGATCGCGACCGCGGCAAGCGTCCGATCATGGGCGAAATCGCCGCGCGGATGGCGGACGTTCCGCTGCTGACCTCCGACAATCCGCGCACCGAGGATCCGCTCGCCATCATCGCGCAGGTCGAAGCCGGACTAATCGGCGCCGGACGCGTTCGCGGCAGCGGCGGCTACCTGGTCGAGCCCGACCGCCGCGCCGCCATCGGACTGGCCCTGTCGATGGCCCGCGCGGGCGATATGGTCGTGATCGCGGGCAAAGGGCATGAGGATTACCAAATCGTCGGCACGCGCAAGTTTCATTTCGACGATCGTGAAGTAGTGCGGGATTTTTTGCGTAGCCAGCAGGAGGATGGTGGGGCCTGATCCGGAGGGACCGGAGATGGATGGCTGAGGCGGGAGAACTGCGTTTGAGTGCGGCATCGTCGGGGAAGCCTTCGGCCGGCGGAGGATGTGCGGGCGCGGAGGAGTGGTTGCGGTTGGGCGTGTGGCCGGGTGCGGATGCGGTCGGAGGCTTGCCTGAGGATGCCGTCAACGGAGAACGGTAGTTGACTAGAGTGCGGCGGAGTTGGTTAGGTGGACGGATCGGAACTGATGCTGTATCTGCTGCTGTTTACGCTTCACGGCCATTATGCCGGACTCAACGTCCTGCGCTACGTGACCTTCAGGTCAGTGCTGGCCGGGCTCGGCGCGCTGGCCTTCTCGCTGACCATGGGTCCGGTCCTGATCGAGCGCTTCCGCCAGGCTCATATCGGACAGACCATCCGCGACGAAGTGCCGACCACGCATCAGAAAAAAGCCGGAACCCCCACCATGGGCGGCGTCCTGATTCTGGCGGCCACCGCGATTACCACCCTGCTGCTGGCCGATTTGCGCGATTCCTACATCTGGATCGCGATTTCGGTCACGCTCGCCTTCGGCGCCATCGGACTGGCTGACGACATGCTCAAGCTGCGCCGCGGGCGCGGCATGGGACTGTCCGGTCCGCACAAGCTGATGCTGCAGTTCGCCTGCGCGCTGGCGGCCGCGGCGGTGCTGTTTCTGGGCCTGCACTTCGACACCCATCTGACCATCCCGTTCCTGAAGAACTTCAATCCGAATCTGCACTGGTACGGATACATGGTCCTGATGCCGCTGGTGATCGTCGGCGCGTCCAACGCGGTTAACCTGACCGACGGCCTGGACGGACTGGCGATCGGTCCGGTCATGACCGTGGCGTTCTGCTACTGGGTTTTCACCTATGCGGCGGGCAATCTGAAGTTCGCGACCTATCTGGCGATTCCGCATATCGAGCACGTCGGCGAACTGGCGATTTTCTGCGGCGCGCTGATCGCCGCCTCGCTCGGCTTCCTGTGGTACAACGCCTATCCCGCCTCGATGATGATGGGCGATGTCGGCGCGCTCGGTCTGGGCGCCGCGCTGGGCACCGTGGCGATCCTGTGCAAGCAGGAACTGGCGCTGATTCTGGCCGGCGGGGTGTTCGTAATCGAAGCGGCGTCGGTGATCATCCAGCGCTACTACTACAAGGCGACGCATAAGCGGGTTTTCCGGATGGCGCCGCTGCATCATCATTTCGAACTCAAGGGATGGCCCGAGACGGTGGTCGTCACGCGTTTCTGGATCGTTTCAATCGTGTGCGCGCTGGTCGCGCTGAGCACGCTCAAGCTGCGGTGAGCGGGGAGGCGGGACCAGATGCCGTCCGCGGCGCGCTCAAATCCAATCATCCTGACCACGCCGCGGCGCCCGGCCGTCGATCCGCGTCAATGGTTGGAAACCTTTGAGATCGGCGCCGCGCTGCGCGCCGACCCGTGGCTGTGGGGTTCGGCCGCGGCGCTGATCCTGCTGGGCCTCATGATGGTGCTCAACACCACTTACTTCATGGGGCTGGAGAAGCACGGCAATCCGTTTTATTTTTTCGAGCGCCAGTTGATTAATTTGGCCGCTGGACTGGCGGTGATGACGCTGGCGGCGCAGTTGTCGCTGCGCGGCCTGCGCGATCTCGCGCTGCCTCTGATGGCCGTTGCGGTCATCGTGTCGATTGCGGTCTGGTTTCCCGGCCTTGGAATCGTCCGCGGCGGCGCCCGCCGCTGGCTGCGCATAGGGCCGGTTTTGATCGAGCCTTCGGAAACGCTGAAAATCGCCACCGTCTTTTTCCTGGCGCGTTACCTGAGCAGATACCAGGACAAACTCAATACCCCGAAGTTTCTGCTGGCGCCGTTTGCCGTGATCGGAATGCTGGCGGCGATGCTCTTGAAACAGCCCGATTTCGGCGCCGCCGTGATGCTGACCCTGCTGCTGTTCACGATGCTGTTTGCGGCCGGCGCGGCCTTAAAGCATCTGGGTATCGCCGGCGCCGCCGCGCTGCTGGGGTTGGCGGTGCAGGCCGGACACAGGGCCTACCGCATGCGCCGGCTGTCCGCGTTTCTCAATCCATGGCAGACCGCGCGCGGCTCGGGCTTTCAGTTGATCCAGTCGTTTATCGCCTTCGGCGCGGGCGGCGGCTGGGGCGTCGGATTGGGCGCCAGCCGCCAGAAGATGTTCTACCTGCCGCAGGCGCATAATGATTTCGTCTTCGCCGTTATCGGCGAGGAGTTCGGCGTGGCCGGCGCGATGGTGGTAATCGCCCTGTTCAGCGTAATTCTGATCCGCGGCATGCGTGTGGCGCGCGGCCAATCCGACCCCTTCGGCAGCCTGCTCGCGCTCGGCCTGACCGCGCTAATCTCGCTGCAGGCGTTCGTGAACATGGCGGTGGTCACGGGACTGGTTCCAACCAAGGGATTGCCGCTACCATTTCTCAGCTACGGGGGAACTTCGATGGTCGTCTCGCTCGCGGCAATCGGCGTACTGATGGCGCTGGGCAGGCGTTCGGGGATTCGATGATGGTGGTCATTTCAGGCGGCGGCACCGGCGGTCATCTGTCGCCCGCCCTGGCGGTGGGCGAGGAGTTGAAGCGGATGCGCCCCGACGCCGAGTTGCTGTTTATCGGCACGCGCGCCGGCTTGGACGAGCAATTCCTGTCGCGCAGCGGCTTTGCCTACGAGTTGCTCGACGTGGGCGGCGTTGCCGGGCATGGCGCGCGCGAGGTGCCGATTGCTCTGATGAAAATGGCGCGCGCGACCATGCAGGCACGCGCACTGCTTAAGCGGCGGCGTCCGCAACTGGTGGTGGGAGTGGGCGGGTATGCGTCGATGCCGGCGGCGGTCGCGGCGTTGAGCCTGCGTATTCCGCTGGTTTTAATGGAGCAGAACACGCGGCCGGGGCTGACCAACCGGGTGCTGGCGCATTTTGCCAAGCGGATTTGTGTCGCGTTTGAGGATTCGGTGCCGTTGCTGCCGCGGGGCAAGGTGCAGCTCACCGGAAACCCGGTACGATTCACACCTGTCAACAATCCTGGTCAACACCCTGAATTTTTTTCAATCCTTGTTTTAGGCGGCTCAAGCGGTGCACATCGGTTAAATATTGGAGCGCTAAAAGCCTTTGATATTTTGAATAAAGATGTTATAAAATTTCGCATCGTCCACCAGACCGGAGTCGCCGACGAAGGCCTGGTGCGTGGTGCTTATCAACAGGCGGGGATCGAGGCTGAGGTGGTGCCCTTTATTTATGCTATGGCGCAGGCGTTGGCGGCCGCCGACCTGGTGGTCGCCCGCGCCGGCGCCATGACCGTGTCGGAAATTGCACTGGCCGGGCGCCCCGCTGTTTTCGTCCCCTACCCCTTCCATCGCGACCGCCAACAGGAGCACAACGCCCGCACCCTGGAACGGCTTGGCGCCGCAATCATCATCCCCGACGACGAGCGTCTGGCCGACAATCTGGCCCGCGCGATTCGTGCTCTGGCCGCCGACCGCACCCGGCTGCATACGATGGCCGCTCGCGCCGCAGCCGCGGCCAAACCCGACGCCGCCGCCGCCATCGCCCGCACCTGTCTGCAAATTGTTCAGGAGGCGGCATGAGCGGTCCCGCGCCCAAGGGTCTCCTGACCGGTCATCGCCGGCTTCACTTCATCGGCATCGGCGGCGCCGGGATGAGCGGGATTGCGGAGCTGTGCCTGCGGCTTAACTTCACGGTCAGCGGATGCGACCAGCATTCCAGCGCCGTCACTGCGCGGCTGGCCGCGCTGGGCGCGCGCATCGACATCGGGCATCATCCCGACCATATCGCGGGCGGCCTCGACGCGGTGGTGATTTCTTCCGCGGTCAAATACTCCAATCCGGAAGTGCAGCACGCGCGCGACCAGCGTATCCCCGTGATTCCGCGCGCCGAGATGCTGGGCGAGTTGCTGCGCATGGCGCGCATGGGTGTGGCCGTGGCCGGCACTCACGGCAAGACCACGACCACTTCGCTGGTGGCGCTGATTCTTGAAGAAGCGGGTCTGGACCCGACCGTCGCCATCGGCGGCAACATGCGATCGCGCGGGACCAATGTTCGCCTGGGGCGCGGCGATTTCATGGTCGCCGAAGCCGACGAGAGCGACGCGTCTTTCCTGCTCCTGCTCCCCACCGTCGCGGTGGTGACCAACATCGATCCGGAGCATCTGGATTTCTACGCCACCATGGACCGCGTGCATGACGCTTACCTGAGCTTCATCAATCGGGTGCCGTTTTATGGCGTGGCGATTGTGGGCATCGACAGTCCCAACGTGCGCGCGCTCTTGCCGGCGGCGCGCAAGCTGGTTGTCACCTACGGAGAGGCCGCCGACGCCGACCTGCGCGCCGAGCGGATCGTAATCGACGGTCTCTCCACCTCCTTTGAGGTGACGCGCAAGGGCGCGCGTCTGGGCCAGGTGACGGTGCCCGTGCCCGGCCGCCACGTCGCGCTCAATTCACTGGCGGCAATCGGCGTGGCACTGGAATTGGGAATCAAGTTCGAAGCGGCGGCGGCGGCCCTGGCCAAATTCGGCGGCATCTCGCGCCGCTTCGAGCTCAAGGGCGAGGGCGGCGGACGGCTGGTGCTCGACGACTACGCGCATCATCCGCAGGAGGTGCGCGCCACGCTGGCCGCCGCGCGCGCCGCGTTCCATCGGCGAATCGTGGCCGTCTTCCAGCCGCATCGCTTCACCCGCCTGCGCGATTTGTTCGACGAATTCGTCGTGGCCTTCGATGACGCCGACCTGCTCTATCTGTGCGAGGTCTATTCGGCGGGCGAGGATCCGATCGCCGGGGTTACCGCGCGGCGGCTGTACGAGGCGCTGCGCGCGCGCGGCCATATCGAGGTGCGCTATTTGGGCGATGAAGCCGACCCGGCGCATCGCGTGGCGGCCGATTCGGCCGCGGACGACCTGATTGTGACTTTGGGCGCCGGCGACGTTTACAAGATCGGCGAGGCGGTCCTGCGCATTCTGGGTGCGGGGGTGCAAACGCATGAACGCGTTTGAAGCCGAACTCAGGGCGCGGTTCGGCGCGCGTCTGGAATGCGGCAAGCCGCTGGCCGCCTTCACCTCGTTCCGCATCGGGGGGCCGGCCGATTTCGCCGTTGAGGCGGCGGATGAAGCGGAGCTTTCCGCCGCGCTCGCCGCGGCGCATCGCAATCAGGTGCCCGCGTTCTGCCTCGGCACCGGAACCAACATCCTGGTCAGCGACCGCGGCGTGCGCGGACTGGTGATAAGGCTGGGAGAGGGTTTCAAAAAGATCGAATTTTACGGCTGCCGCGTCAACGCCGGCGCCGCCGTGCCGTTCGGCGAGCTGGTTGCGCGATGCGTCGAGCGGGGACTGGCGGGACTTGAATTCGGCGAGGGGATTCCCGGCAGCGTCGGCGGCGCGTTGATCATGAACGCGGGCGCGTTTGGCGGCGAACTGGCGCCGGTGGTCGGCGCGGTGCGCGGCGCCGACCGCGACGGCACGCTCAGAACGCTGGCCGGGAACGAAATCCAATTCTTCTACCGCCGCAGCGTGCTGCCGCCCGGATTCATCGTGGCCGCGGTGCGCTTCGATCTGCTGGCCGGCGACCGCGACGCGCTGGCAGCCAAAGTTGCGCAGCTTAAAGCCAGGCGGGCCGCGCGCCAGCCGCAGGGTGTGCCCAACGCCGGATCCATTTTCAAGAATCCGCCGGGTAAGTTCGCCGGCCGTCTGCTGGAAGGATGCGGACTTAAGGGCGAGCGCGTGGGCGGCGCGGCCTTTTCCGAACAGCACGCCAATTTCATCGTCAATCTCGGGGGCGCCAGCGCAAACGACGTGCGCGCCCTGATGGATCTCGCGCAATGGCGCGTGGAGCAGCATACCGGGGTTCGGCTCGAACCCGAAGTGAAGCTGGTCGGCGAATGGTGATCGCGGCGGGCGCGAACTGAGCGGAAGTTTTCAGGGAAGCTCTCTTCCCAGGTGGTGTGGTGGCGCAGCGCAAGAAAAAGAAGCGCAATTCGGAGTGGGGATGGCGGCTGTTTGGCGTTGTCCTGTGCGCCTTCTTCGCCCTGGGCGTGTATGCTGGCGTGAGCGTGGCCAACCGCGCGCACAGCGAAGCGCGGGGCGCACGTCTCTCGCGTCTGTTCGCGATCCTGCATCTGCGCCCCCGCCGCGATCTGCCGCAGCGCGCCGGCGATGGCGCGGTCGCCGTGGTCGAACGCAGCGACGGCTTCTACACCCTGTCGGCGGGCGGCGAACTGCGCGGTCCGGTGTCGGCGCAGGCGGTCAGCGATTTAGCGATCATCAGCGGACCCGGACTGGAGTCAATGACGGGAGGCGAGATGCTTGACTGCGCCGAACTGGTGGTCCGCGCCGAAGCCGCCTTGTCGGAGCTGGTATCCGAAATTCGCGTGGCGCAGGACGGCACCGCAACGCTCTTTCTCGAACACAGTCACACTACCCTGGTGCTGGATCGCGCGCGCGCATCGGAGCAACTGGCCCATGCCGCCGCAATCATGAACCGATGGCGCGACCATCTGAACCTGGTCGCAGCGCTCGATCTGACCGCGACGGGCGAGGCGGTCGTGCGCCTGCGCGAGCCGGTCAGTGCGGCGCTGGCGGAAATCGGTGCCGCGCCGCGCACCATCTCCATGTCGGGCAGGGGGCCGGCGCCGCGATGATGAGAAATCTGCTGAGCGCGTTGGATATCGGCACCAGCAAGATCTGCGCGCTGGTGGCCGAAGCCGGTGAGAACGGCAGCGGGCTGGCGATGCTGGGTTACGGCGTCGTGCCCTGCGCCGGACTGCGCAAGGGCGTCGTGGTCAATATCGACGCCACCGTCGAGTCGATCCGCGAGGCCGTGGTGGAAGCCGAGAAAAGCGCGGGCGTGAAGATTTCCACCGCCACGGTCGGTATCGCCGGGTCGCATATCCGCGGCTTCAACAGCCATGGCATCGTCGCCGTGCGCGGCGGCGAGGTCGGACCGCGCGACGTCGAACGCGTGATCGACGCGGCGCGCGCGGTCGCGATTCCGCTCGACCGGCAGGTGCTCCACGTGCTGCCGCAGCAGTTCGCCGTCGATGAGCAGGAGGGGGTGCACGATCCGGTCGGGATGGCCGGGGTGCGCCTGGAGGCGCGGATTCATATCGTGACCGCCGCGCAGAGCTACGCGCAGAACCTGATGAAATGCTGCGAGCGCGGCGGCGTCAGTCCGTCCGCGCTGGTGCTGGAGCCACTGGCCTCGGCTGAAGCGGCGCTGTTTCCCGAAGAGCGCGAACTGGGCGTCGCGCTGGTCGATATCGGCGGCGGCACCACCGACATCATCGTGTTCCACGCCGGCGCCGTGATGCATACCGCGGTGCTGCCGCTGGGCGGCAATCATCTGACCGGCGATCTGGCGGCGGGGCTGCGCACCGCGCTGGCCGATGCCGAGCGGCTCAAGACCGATTACGGCGTCGCCACCAACGTCGTGGTGGGACGCGACGAGATGGTCAGCGTGCCGGGAGTGGGCGGACGCGAGCCGCGGATTATCGCGCGGCGCCTGCTGGGCGAGATCCTGGAGCCGCGGATGGAAGAGATTTTCGCCATGGTGCAGCGCGAATTGATTCGCTCCGGCGTGGCCGAGGCGCTGGCCTCGGGCCTGGTGCTGGTGGGCGGCAGTTCGCTGCTCGAAGGCACCCAGGAACTGGCCGAGCGGGTGTTCAATCTGCCGGTGCGCCGCGGGCTGCCGGTCAATTTGCAGGGCATGCCCGAGGACCTGATGAAACCGATGTTCGCCACGGCGGCGGGGTTGCTGTTGACGGCGCGCAGCAACGGGCGGTCGGCCGGCGGACGGCCCAAACGATGGATCAAACTGCGCTCGCGCGTGAGCGAGTGGGTACGCGATTTCTTTTAACTCCGGCGCGCCGCGCGCCTGCGCGCCGGTATCGCCACACAGCGGAGTGGTTGAGGAGGATTAGCAATGATCGAGTTGGTTGAAACCCCGGATCCGGGCGCCCGGATCAAAGTTATCGGCGCGGGCGGCTGCGGCGGCAACGCGGTAAATCACATGATTTCCGCCGGTCTGCGCAACGTCGAATTCATTTCGGTCAACACCGATATCCAGGCGCTGCAGAACAATATCGCTCCCGTCCGCCTGCAAATCGGCCAGCAGATCACGCGCGGACGCGGCACCGGCGGCAATCCTGAAATCGGCCGCAAAGCCGCGCTCGAAGACGAAGAGCGCCTGCGCGAGGTGCTGTCCGAGGCCGAGATGGTATTCGTTACCGCCGGGATGGGCGGCGGCACCGGCACCGGATCGGCGCCGGTCATCGCGCGCCTGGCCCGCGAGTCGGGCGCTCTGACCGTCGGCGTGGTCACCAAGCCCTTCCAGTTCGAAGGGCGCAAGCGGATGACCCAGGCGGAGGACGGGATGCGCGAGCTCAAGGCCGCCGTCGATACCCTGATCACGATTCCCAACCAGCGCCTGTTGTCGGTCGCCAGCCGCAACACGCCCCTGCGCGAAGCCTTCCAGCGCGCCGACGAGGTGCTGCTGCAGGCCGTGCGCGGCATCTCGGAACTGGTCACGGTGCACGGGCTCATCAACCTGGACTTCGCCGACGTGCGCTCGATCATGGCGGAGATGGGCCTGGCGATGATGGGTGCGGCGTCGGCCAGCGGCGAGAATCGCGCGGTCGAGGCGGCGCAGCGCGCCATCTCCAGTCCGCTGCTCGAAGACCTCTCGATCAAAGGCGCGCGCGGCCTGCTGATCAACGTCACCGGCGGCAGCGACCTGTCGTTGTACGAAGTCAACGAGGCGGCCAGCCTGATCCAGGAAGAGGCGCACGAGGACGCCAACATCATCTTCGGCGCGGTGATCGACGATCAACTGTCAGACGAGATTCGCGTCACGGTGATCGCGACCGGGTTTGGCGATCTGGAAACGCGCTACGCGCCGCGTCCGCACGTCAGCGCCCACGTCAACCCTCCGATCACCACCCAGCTGACGCCGCCGCCGCCGCCGACTCCGGTGCATTCCGCGGTCACGGCGCCGGTGCAATCCGCCGCCACGCGTCCGATCGAGCCGGTCAACGAACCCGCCGCGCCCGCGCAGGTGCGCATGTTCCCCAACAAACCGGTGCGCCGGCTGGGACTGATCGTGGATGAGAGCCTCGATATCCCGACCTTCAAACGCCGCGCGCAGGAAAACAGCCAGTCAATCAAACTGGAACCGGGCAACCAGGTCGACGCCCACGACGACCTCGACGTCCCCACGTTCCTGCGCAAGCATCAGGACTGAGGCCGGAACAAAACCGCCATCAAGGCCGCGGTGGAAAACGCTTCTCCGCCGCGGCCTTGGTCTTCATCCCGGCGCGCTTTGCCGCGGGCGGATATGCGGCGTGCCGGATCAAAACCCTGCCGGATGCTAGGACCCCTGGCTGTTGGTTTCCAAATCGTGCTCTTCGGGCGTGAACGTCACCAGCAGCCGCGACGGATCCTCCAGCGGAATAATCGCGAAGCGCGCCACCGGACCCGTGTTCACCGTAACCGTGGTGCCGCCGCTGTCGGCCTTGATGTCGGAATCCTTGAAGATCGAGCGGTCGAACACAATATGATGATCCAGCCTGGAATCGGGCTGGGTGTTGAGCAGATGTACGGTCAGGGAGGCGAAGCCCGGACCGCTGGACAGATGCTTCTCGAACTTGACCGGCCCGCTCATATCGAAAATCACCGAGAGCGGATTGCTGGAAGATGCCAGGCGGACGCCGCGCAAGGTAACCGGCTCGCCGGCGGGCGGAGCTTTGTCCGCCGGCGGGCTATCGAATTTCGGCAACGCCTCTGAATCGGCGTTATCCGCGGCGGCCTCCGGATTGGCGTCCTCATGATGCTTGACGGCGATGAGCGGCGGCTCGGGCTGCGGCGGTCCGAATCCACCTTCCGCCAGAACCATCCGCAGCGGATCCTCCTCGGTATCGATCGGCTGGTTCAGCTTCTTGAGTTGAGCGCGCGCCATCGCGGCGTACCGGCTGTCCTTGAAATGGACGTTGACGGCGGCGAAGGCCTGCGCCGCTGAGTACTTCTTGCCCTCTTTCTCCAGGGTCACGCCGAGGTTGTATAGCGCGTCGGGGGCAACCGGCGTCTCCGGATATTTCTCCATCAGCTCCGCCAGGCGGGATTCGGCGGCGCGATAATTGGCCCGTTTCTGGTAGTAGGTCCCGATCATCAGCTCGTTGCGCGCCAGCATCTCGCGGCACACCTCGATGCGATCATGCGCCAGCGACGCGTAGGGGCTTTCGGGAAATTGCCGCTCCAGGCTGCGAAACTGCTCCAGCGCTTTTTCCGTCATCGATTGGTCCTGCCACGGCGCCGGCATCTGATCGAAGTACGACATGCCCAGGTAATAGGACGCGGTGGGGAGGTTCTTGTTCGTCGGATGCATCCGGATGAAGTCCGTCAGCGAATTTATCGCCTCGGGATAGTTCTTCATCTGGTAATAGGCGAGGCCGATCTTGAGTTCGGCGTCTTCGGCGTAGGCGCTGAAGGGATACTGGTCGATCAGATGCTGATAGTTGTCGATCGCGCCTTTATAGAGTTTGCGGTTATAGAAGTTCTCGCCCTGGCTGTAGTAATCCTGACCGGTCGGCAGCTTTTTGGTCGCGCACCCCGCCGCCAGCACCCCCAACAACGCAAGCGTGAAAAAACGCCGATGCCTCATATAACCCTTCAAGCCTATGGATTGCCGCCGCTCAAGGCAAGCTGCCCGCCGTGGCGCTGAATCAGGCATCCGCCGCCGCCAATGGCGAATCATGATTGACGCCGGTCAACGGCCGCCCCAACCGGAAACATCCGCCGTGAATCGGCTTACCCTCGGATGCGAAGCGCCGGCCGAAGCCGGATCTTTGCGCGCCCTCCGCCGGTTCGCCCGTGGCCTGGAAGCCGGATTGCGCGAACAGGGCGCCGATATATTCGAAGTACCAGTCCACGTCAGTGGCGGCAAACACCTGCCCGCCCGGCTCCAGGCAGCGCGCCAGTCCGGCAATAAGCGCCGGGGTGAACAACCGATGCCGGGAGTGGCGGCTTTTCGGCCACGGATCCGGAAAGTAGATGTGAAATGCGCGCACGCTGGCCGCCGGCAGCATCAGGTTGACCACCGGCCGGGCGTCGGCCCGGATGGCTTTGAGGTTGTTCAGTCCGCTGCGCGCAATCCGAATCGACAGCCATTGAAACACCGAACCGGCCAATTCGACGGCGAGGAAATTACGCTGCGGCGTCTGGCGGGCGCGTTGGAGAATGAAGTCCCCCTTTCCCGCTCCGATTTCGACTTCCAGCGGCGCCGCGTTGCCGAACAGGTCGCAGGGCTCGACCGAAAAATAATTCGCGGCAGACGGCGCCGGCCATGGCTGCGGACCCGATTGGTAAGTGCTGAAAAATTTTTGCGACTTGCGCAGGCGCGCCATGGCAATCCGCCGCTGATCACGAAATCGATGCGGCCCGCTCCACAGCTTATTGCAATTCCCGCCGCGAGCAATAGCGCCTCATCCGATGCGCGGCGGACCATCAACAGGCGCACCCGCGCCTCAGATCACGCCCTGTTGCTTCAATTGCGCAAGCTGATCGGCCTTGAGCCCCAGCATCTCGCCGTATACCTCGGCGTTATGCTGTCCGAGCAGCGGTGCGACCCGCAGTTCCACCGGCGAATCCTCCAGTTGCACCGGGCATCCGGGCATCGAGAACCTGCCCCGCACCGGATGTTCCACGTCGACGATCATGCCGCGCTGGCGCAGATGCGGATCTTCCAGCAGTTCCACGCTGTCGAGGATCTTGCCGCATGGCACGCCGGCGTTGCCCAGAATTTCCATCACCTCGTGTTTGCTGTGCTTGCCGGTCCACGCGTTGATGATACCGCTCAGCTCCTCGACGTTCTGCCATCGGAGCTTGTTGCTGGCGAAGCGTTCATCCTTGATCAGCTCCGGCTGGCCCATCGCCTTGCACAGGAGCTGCCACATTTCCTCGTTGCTGGTGAAGATGAAGCAGTAATCGTCGTCGCCGCCGGGGGCGCATTTGTAGATCCCGTACACGCCCATGCCGGCGCCGCGGTTGCCGTTGCGCTTGACCGGCTTGTGCGTGATGTGAGTGCCCATCATCGGCACACGCACGAAGTTGACGATCGCGTCCTGCATCGACACCTCGACCTTCTGCCCCTTGCCGGTGCGCAGCCGCTGGATGTAGGCGGCCAGAATTCCGAAAGCGGCATGCACCCCGGTGCCGGTGTCGCCGATGGTCGGGCCGGGTTTGAGCGGCTCGGATCCCGGAAACCCGGTCAGCGACATCGCGCCGCCCGTTGCCTGCGCAATCATGTCGAAGCTCTTGTAGGGCGCGTAGGGTCCGTAGGTGCCGAAGCCCTTGATCGACAGATAGATCAGTTTGGGATTGACGGTGCGCAGGTAGTCGTAGCCCAACCCGAAGCTTTCCAGGGTCCCCAGCGAATAGTTCTCGGTCAGGATATCGACCTTTTTAACCAGCTCCAGGAACATCGCCTTGCCGCGCTCGTCTTTCAAATTGAGCGTGACGCTGCGCTTGTTGGCGTTGAGCAGGATGAAGTAGAACGAATCGACCCCCGGACGCTCGCTCACCGACCATCGCCCCTGCTCGCCATTGCCCGGGCTCTCCACCTTGATAACGTCGGCGCCCATCCATCCCAACAGCTCGGTGCACGAGGTACCGGCTTCGAATTGAGTCAGGTCGAGAACCTTGACGCCTGCCAGGGCCTTATCCATGGATATCCTCCCGCTACCGGCCTGGGGCTCCGCACGGATGCGCGAATATGCCGGGCAACTGTTCTTTGGCTGACTTGTAGCGCCTCAGGCGGTGAATAGGCAAGCAGGCGCAAGGCCCTGCTTTGAGCCGCGATGCGGCTTTGATAACCTTTTCGCACGAGGCAACGATGGTTGAAGCGCAGGGCAAAATCGCCCGCATCCGCGACGAACTCAACGCGCAGTTCTTCGAACGTTCCGAGCTTATCGACGGCGCGCTGTGCGCGTTGCTGTCGGCCCATCATGTGCTGATTATCGGGCCGCCGGGCACGGCCAAGTCGATGCTGGCCGAGGAGTTATGCCAGCGCATCGAGGGCGCCGATTACTTCCAGTGGCTGCTGACGAAATTCACCACGCCGGAGGAAATCTTCGGCGCCGTGAGTTTAAAGGCGCTGGAGCAGGACGATTACCGGCGCGTCACCACGCACAAGCTGCCCGAGGCGCACATCGCTTTTTTGGATGAAATCTTCAAGGCCAACTCCTCGATCCTCAACGCCCTGCTGACGTTGATTAACGAGCGGCTGTTCCATAACGGACGCGAGCGCATCAGCGTGCCATTGATTACGCTGTTCGGCGCCTCCAACGAACTGCCCGACGAAGAGGAACTGACGGCGCTGTACGACCGCTTCATGCTGCGTTTTGTGGCCGAATACATCAGCGAGGATTTCCGCTTCCTCAAGATGCTTGAGGCGGGGCGGCCGGCGCCGCGCACGCGGCTGATGTTCAGGGAACTTCAGGCGCTGCGCGAGATGAGCGCCGCGGTGCCGGTTCCCGCCGCCGTCCTGCGCGCGATTGCGGATCTGCGGCGCGAGCTCGGAAAGCAGCAGATTATCGCCTCGGACCGGCGCTACCGCATGTCCATCGACCTGCTGCGCGCGCATGCCCTGCTGATGCAGCGCGAACAGGTAAGCGAGGAGGACCTGCTCTTTCTGCAGCACGTGTTGTGGAAGGACCCCGAGGAACGGCCCAAAGTTCGCGACGCGATTCAGCATCTGATCAAAGGCTACGAGGAAGAGGCGCGCGAATTGCTGATCCAGACCCAGGAGCTGCAGGAGTACGCGGCGCGGCAATGGGAAAGCGAGGAGATGCGCAAGCGCGCCTTGTTCGAGGCGCACACCAAGATCAGGAACATCCTGACCCGCTTCGAGACCCTGGTGCGCGACGCTGCGCAGGGCGGCCGCCCGCTGGAGACGGTGGAGAACATGCACGCCCAGGTCAAACGCATCCAGCAGTCGATGCTGCGTCAGATCTGACCCGCGATGCCGGCCGAGGAATCCAGCGCCGCCATCGTCCTGCGCACGCGCGATTACTCCGAATCCGACCGCATCGTCACCCTGCTCACGCTCAATGCCGGCAAGCTGGGCGGCATCGCCAAAGGCGCCAAGCAATCGCGCCGGCGCTTCGAGCGCAAGCTGGAAGTGTTCTCCCACGTGATGGTTTATTTCCGCCGCCGGCCGCACGGCGAGTTGGTCTTTCTCACCCGGGCCGAAGCCGCCGGCCTGCCGCCCTTCGATCTGACCGACGACCTCGGCAAAATCGCGCTGGGCAGCTACATGGTGGAATTGGCCGACGCGCTCAGCCGGGAAGAAGCGGAGAGCGCGGGCGCCTATCGGATTCTGGCGGCGGCATTGGGCGCGGTGTCGCGGCATGGCGCGGGCCGCGCTATCCGTCAGGCGTTCGAGCTGAACCTGCTGCGATGGGCGGGATATCAGCTCGAATTCCGCCAATGCCAGGTGTGCGGACGGACTCCGTCGGAGAATGCCACCGCGTTCGTGTTCGTTCCGTCCTACGGCGGTATCGTGTGCCAGCGATGCCGCGGCGCCGCGCCGGAGAGCTTCATCGGCATGACCGGCGACAGCGTCGCGGCGCTGGCGCATCTGGGGTCGATACCGATTGCCGAGGCGGCGGCGGCGCCGCACGCCGCCGGGCGCGACGCCGAGGCGGCGTTGGCCCGCTTCTTCGCCACGGTGCTCGATCGCAAACTGCGTTCAGTCGAGTTCCTGCAGCGGTTCGTGTGAAGCTCCGCCTCTCTCCCGTTACGGGAGAGCAGTACAGCCGCCGACGACGCCGGTTAACTACGCCGAAGCCGGCGCGCCGGCGCCGCGGCTGACGCTCGCGCGCTTGTCGAAATGCGGAATCACGTACTTGCCGAACAGCCGGATCGATTCCATCGTCCGCTCGTGCGGGACGCGGCCCATTTCCATGAAGCAGAGCATCAGGTCGACGCCGAGCGCCTCGAACTTCTCGAGTACCTTGATGCAGTTGTCGGGATTGCCGGCGCACAGCAGGCCCATGTTGAGCAGGTTTTTGGGCTTCATCGCCTCCTGCGCGGTTTTTTCGTCGGCGTCGACGCCGAACAGCAGCGCTTCGGGCGCGCGCACCGCGGCGTACTTGTAGCTTTCGACATTGGCGAACAACTCGTAGCGCTGGCGCTCGAAAATATTCATCCAATACGGGCTCTGGCCGCGCTGCACGCCCATGTACCAATGCATCCCTTCGCCCGCCATCTCGACCGTCTCATCGTTGCGCTCGCCGCATAGCGTCATCAGGAAGACCGCGATCTGATTATTAACCCGCGCCACCACCTGCTTTTTGGGATTCCTGATCATCTGGCGGTAGTTGCGGATGCGCTCGGCCAGAGTCTCGGCCTGAGCAATGTTAAACGACAGCACGCCCAGTCCATGGTCGGCCGCGATATAAAAACTTTCCGGCGAGGAACAGGCCATCCAGAACGGCGGATGCGGCTTCTGCAGCGGCTTGGGCAGCACGTTGCGGTTCTCGCCCACAGTGAAGTACCTGCCCTTGTATCCGGGAAAGCGGTCGGTCGCCATCAGCTGCGGGATGACTTCCAAAGCTTCCTCCATCATCGGACGGGTGTCGTTCGGATCGATACCGAAGCCGCCCATCTCGGTCAGGGTAACCGAACGGGCGAAACCGACGTCGAGGCGTCCGCCGCTCAAAATGTCGAGGGTGGAGATGCGTTCGGCCACCCGCACCGGATGGTTGTACGGCTGCGGCAGCAGGATTGCGCCGTGGCCAAACCTGATGCGCTGGGTGCGCTGGGTGGCGGCGGCGAAGACCAGCTCGGGCGAGGAACAATGCGACAACTCCTCCAGTCCATGATGCTCGACCGCGAAGACGTGGGAGAATCCCATCTCGTCGGCCAGCTGGATCTGCTCCATCACCTCCCTGAACTTTTCCGCCTCGCGTCCCTCATGCCACGGCTTGGGCATCTCGATTTCGTACATCAATCCGATCTTCATGCGCGGTTTCCTTCTGTTCTGAACGCTCGCTAAGTCTGCGTGATCTTTAATCCGGCCGGCCCGTCGTGTCCATCGCGCAGGCTCTCCGCCTTTACATCGAGCGCAGGATCAGCGAACTGCCGCCGGTCTCTGTACGCCAGCCGATGCAGGCCGCGATATGCGCGTTTCGCACCTGGCGGCACCCGCGCTGGCGGTCGTAGGTGTGTTTGCCCTCCGCCCATCCGGGACAGGCGTCGTCGGCGCGATGGCGCAACTGGCGGACGTTTTCCGCGACCAGGTTGATGCCGTGGGTGTAGCCCTCGGACAGATGGCCGCCGCCGGTGTTGCAGGGCAGTTCGCGATCGATTTGCAGCCGTCCGCCCTTGACAAAATCGGCCCCCTCGCCGCGGCCGCAGAAGCCGTAGCCTTCCAACTGGATCAGGGTGGTGAAGGTGAAGGCGTCGTAGCAGGAAATCAGGTCGATATCCTTGTGCGTGATGCCCGCCGTCCCGAGCATCCGCTGCCGCGCGTAATGTCCGGCCTGGTAATGGATTTCAGGCCGCGAATAATTGTACGCGGGACTGGGCGTAAAGGTGCGCGCACTGCCGCCCATGATAAAAACCGGCGGCTGCTTCAGGTCGTAGGCGCGTTCGCGGCTGGTTACAATCAGCGCGCTGGCGACGTCGGTCTCCAAACAGCAATCCAGCAGGCGAAAGGGCTTGGCCACCCATCGCGACCGATGATGGTCCTCGATTGTGATCGGCGTGCGCATCAGCGCCTTGGGATTGAGGCTGGCGTGATAGCGATGCGCCACCGCGATTTCGGCAAACGCGTCGGTGGTGGCGCCGAAGTCGCGCAGATAGCGCATCGCCGACATCGCAAACAGCTGCGCCGGCGAGGTCCATCCGTTGACCACCATGAACTGGCCTTCGGCGGCCGCAGGTGTGGCGGGTACCGGACCGCCCGGCGCCTGACCGCCGTAGCGCCGTCCCGAGCGCCCGTTCATCGAGCGGAACACCACCACGTTTTTGCAGTAGCCGCCTTCGATCAGTCCAATTGCGTGCGCGATCAGCATCTCGGTCGCCGAGCCGCCGCCCAGCATCTCGGTGGCATAGTTGAGCCGCAGGCCCATTGAGCTGGCGATATGCGCCGCCGTGGTCGAATCGCCGCCGGCGCCGCCCTGATAGCTGGTCATGCCGTCGATTTCGTCGGGCCGCAAGCCCGCGTCATCGATTGCGTTGCGAATCGCCTCGCACGCCATCGAAAGCGTGGTGCGATTGGACGGCCGCATAAACGGCGTCTGCCCCAGACCCACGATACAGTATTTGTCGGTAAGCGAACCCATGTGCGTGACCCGGCGCTTTCAATAGCGGAATTGAAGATGGGGCGAAAGGCCTTGCACCGGGATGCGGGGCTGACATCACGCCTTGCGCGATGGGACCGGGGTCCCACTCCTCAGGTTTATATTTTCCGGGCAAGCCTCATATTCGTCATCCTGAGCGCAGCGAAGGATCGCGCGCGGTCCCGCTAGCTCATGACCAAACACAGCGGTCCCCCGCTGCCAATCGGAACCCTCCCGGCCGCGCTGACAACCCTGAAAAAATCTCCACAATCGTGAAAACTCCAGCGGGCTTTCAGCCAATGCCACTTCGGTCAGTCGTCCATTGCTTCTACAACTTAACGAATACCGACTTGATCTCGGTGTACAACTCGATTGCATACTTGCCCAGTTCGCGGCCGAAGCCGGATTGCTTGTAGCCGCCAAACGGCGAGATCGGATCGAGCATCCCGTAGCAGTTGACCCATACGGTGCCGGCCTTGAGCTTGCGCGCGACGGCGTGGGCGCGGCTGATGTCGCGCGTCCATACCGCGGCGGCCAGGCCGTAGGTGGTATCGTTGCCCTGGAACACCGCGTCGTTCTCGTCCTTGAACGCAATCGTCGCCGCGACCGGGCCGAAGATCTCCTCGCGCGCGATGCGCATCGAGTTGTTGACGTCGGCAAACACCGTGGGCTTGACGAAATAGCCTTTGCCCTGACCGCCCGCCTCGCCGCCGGTCTTTACTTTGGCGCCTTCTTTCCTGCCGATATCCAGATAGCTGGTGACGCGATCGAACTGCTCTTTGGATACCAGCGGGCCGACGCGGGTGGAGGTATCGAGCGGATCGCCGATTTTCATGTTCTGCGCCAACTGGCTCAGTTGATCGGTGAACTGATCGTACTTCTCCTGCTGCACGAACACGCGGGTGCCGGCGCAGCACACCTGCCCCTGGTTGAGGAACACGCCCATCAGCGCGCCGAATGCGGCCGACTTCATGTCGGCGTCGGGGAAGATGATGTTGGGCGACTTGCCGCCCAGCTCCAGCGACACGCGTTTGAGGTTGCCCGACGCCGCTTTCATGATCTCGCGGCCGACTTCGGTGGAGCCGGTGAACGCGACCTTGTCGATCCCCGGATGCGCGGCGATGGCGCTGCCCGCCCCGGGACCGAATCCCGGCAGAATATTGACCACGCCCTCGGGCAGCCCCGCCTCAAGCATCAGCTCGCCCAGCCGCAGCGCGGTCAGCGGCGTCTGCTCGGCGGGCTTCAGGATCGATACGTTGCCGCAGGCCAGGGCCGGCGCCAGCTTCCACGACGCCATCAGCAGCGGGAAATTCCACGGGATGATCTGGCCGCACACGCCCACCGGCTCGCGCAGCGTGTAGCTGAACATGTCGGGGGAGGACGGATTGGTCTCGCCGTAAATCTTGGTTACCCATCCGGCGTAGTAGCGGAAGGTTTCGGCCGCCATCGGGATATCGATATTCTTGGATTCGTTGATCGCCTTGCCGTTGTCGAGCGTTTCAAGCTGCGCCAGCTCGGCGGCGTTGGCCTCGATCAGCTCGGCGATTTTGAACAGGAAGCGGGCGCGATCGGCCGGACGCATCGCGGACCATTTGCCCTCCTCAAAGGCGCGCCGCGCCGCCTTGACCGCCTCATCGACGTCGGCGGCATCGGCTTCGGCGACGTTGGCCAGCACTTCTTCGGTGGCGGGATTGATGGTTTCGAACGTCCTGCCGGATTTGGCCGGCATCCATTTGCCGCCGATCAACAGCAGCTTGGGGCTTTTAACGAACTCGGACACCCTGGGATTGATCGTGACCGCAGGCGCTGCACTCATCGCTTGAGTTCCTCCATGTTGCCAATCGCTGGTGCTTCCAGCGTTGCACGGAACACCCCGGATCGCCAATAGTGCTGATGCGCGGGCGTCGGGCCGCGCCGATCTTTTGCGCGGCGAATGAGCGCCGATACCGGACCGTTTTGGAAGGGAGCATCGCGATGAGTGAATGGCGAATCGGAGATCTCAAGCTGATCAAGGTGCTGGAGCATGAGGACCTGTGGCAGGGCCGCATCATCGCTCCCATGATGACGGCGGAGAACGTGCTGAAGGAAGCGGGCTGGCTGGTGCCGCGCTTCGCCAACGAAGCCGGCCGCATCCGCATCAGCTTTCACAGCCTGATTGTCGAGTCGGGCGGCCTGCGCATCCTGATCGACACCTGTGTGGGCGACAACAAGCAGCGCGAATTTTCCCGCTGGAACATGAAACAGTGCGGCTATCTGGCCGCGCTGGAGCAGGCGGGCTACCCGCGCGAATCGATCGACCGCGTGATCTGTACGCATCTGCACGTCGATCACGTGGGCTGGAACACGATGCTGGAGAACGGGCGCTGGGTGCCGACCTTTCCCAATGCGCGCTACCTGCTGAGCCGCCGCGAATGGGAGCATTGGTCGCAAATCACCGGCGGCGAAAATGGCCTGGTCATGAACGATTCGGTGCGTCCGGTGATCGACGCGGGCCTGGTGGACTGGATCGAGGGCGGCTTCCAGGTGACCAAAGAGGTCGCCACCGAACTGACGCCGGGGCATAGTCCCGGGCACATGTCGGTGCGGATTGTCTCGCGCGGACATGAAGGCGTGGTCAGCGGCGACATGATCCATCATCCGATCCAGTGCGGGCATCCGGAATGGAAAACCGGCTTCGATTTCGACGCCGATCTGGCGTGCGCCACGCGCAGCGGGTTTCTGGCGCGATGCGCCGATGAACGCACGCTGTTTGTAGGTACGCATTTCGCCTCACCCACCGCCGGGCGCATCGAGCGGCGCGGCGAGGCTTTCCGCTTCGAGGCCTGAGTTCTTTGGGCGGCGTCCGGCCGCCTGAGGAAAGCGCGGCGTCAGGCGCCGCATCGCGCGGAGCCTGAACGCCGCGTTTCTTTTTTCTCAGCTTGATATGGATTTGGGATTATGTATTCTTTATCGTGCCGCTTGCGCAAATGTTACCAGCTTGTCCTATCTACAATTCATTTGCAGGTATCCAATGAAAAAACCTTCCGCCGCTCCGTCGACTGCTGCTCTTTTTGCGTTTCTCGCAGCCGCTCTGGCATCGCTGGCGATTTCCTGCAGCGGTGGCGGCGGGAACGGTCCGTCCGCCGCGGCCCCGGGTCCGGCGCCGGGTCCGGTTCCGGGATTGTGCTCGCATGCGTTCGATCCGGCCGTATCCCGGATGGCATCCGTTCCGGCGGCGTCGCCGACCATGCCCGCGCCCGTCGCGCTGTCAAGCTGCGCACTGGATGCCAATCGCGACGTGGTGATCGGGTCGGGCGGATGCGGTCCGCTGGTCTATGTCGATAAGTCGTTCACCGGCGCCAACGGGCTGGGCAGCATCACGATCAACGCCGATGGTCAACTGGTGTTTCTGCATGACCCGGGCTTCGAACTGGATACTTCCGGAATTGTCGTCAACGGCAAGTTTCAGGTCGGCAACTCGTTCTGCCCGGTAGGCAGCAACAACAAGACCAGCGTCGCGATCGTCAACTTCACCGACGCGCGGGCGGTGGCCGGCGTAACCAAGGGGATCACGGTCAACAAGGGCGGCACCCTGCAGATGTTCGGCGCAACCGGCGTGGCGCCGTCCTCGCCGCCGGCCGGCGCCAATCCGCAATCGCCCAGTTGGACCTATCTGGCCGCGCCGGC
>JAJPJA010000064.1 GCA_021324455.1 Pseudomonadota bacterium
CCCGCGAAATCGACAATCCGCTGTATGACGGCGCGCGGGCGGCGGGTGAAATCCTCGTACGCCACTCTCATATAGCGGCGCGGCTGACCGCTCCATAACCATTCCGAAAGCAGATTGTTGGCGTTCCATTCGATGCAGGATCTGAGCAGCCCGCGCGGCGGCCACTTGCCCTTGGGAAAGCTCCATGAGAACGCCACCGCGCGCGAGTCGCGGACCAAATGCACGATATAGATATCGGCGATGCCCAGTTGCTGAAGCAAATAAGCGTGGCTCGGAGCTTTTGACGAATCCACTATTATGCGGGCGCCGGATACCGAAAACATGGCGTCATACAGACGGCGGGTTATATCCAAATAACCGCTCAGGGTTCCGGAACTGTCCGCAAGGTGGCGTCCGGCTGCGGTCAGCAGCCACCACATGTGCCTGAGCCGGTCCACGCGCCGGGCCATCTGCAGCGGATGCGAAAAGTCCATCTCGGCCGGTGCGCAGCGGTAGGCGGCGGCGAAGATCGCGATCCATACGGCGCAATCCTTAAGCGGCTTGCCGCAGGAACACGGTTCGTGGCAGCCCTGGTTCCAGACATCGCAAGCCTCTCCGGCGGAAAAAAAGCCATCCGCCTGGCCCAGAATATCGTCGATAATGGTGCTGCCGCTCCGGCCAAACCCTGCGATATAGATAATTTTTCTCTCATCCGCCATTGCCGAAACCACCAATTACGGATATCTGGCCGCGATTGCCCCGCCCTGGTAGCGGTAGATGGGCGGTGCGGGCCTGGGCCGGGCAAGCGGCAAGGGCGCGGCCCCGACGGCGGCATCCCTGGCCGCTACGGCGGCCATTATCCAGAACGCGGCGCCATTCATTGGCCGCTCGAAAAACAACACGAACGACCCGAATACCGCCATGCCAACCAGTATATTAGCCAGCGCGAAGTCATCGGCGTTGGACCCGTCCCGGGCCCCGGCGGCGGCGCCGTACCACGCGTATCCCCAGCAGAACCAGACCAGCGCCAGACCCATCACGCCCATCCGGCAGAGCAGAAACAGAAACGTATTATGCGGCATTCCGACGTTAAACTGGCCCTCAAGTTCCTTTGGGGCAAGGATGGTGGATTTGGCCAGCGGCACTCCAAAGCCGTTGCCCAGCAGCGGATGCAGGCGCCAGAGATGGACCGCGTAGCGCCATCGCTCGAGCCGGAACTGCGAGCTGTCGTCCGAACCGGTTGCGCCCGCGGCGACCGCCTTGTAGAAGTTCTGAAGCGTCTCGAGATGCAATACACCTGTCGCGGCGGCGAACATCACCAGTACGGCGCCGCATACGGCGACAATCAGGAGATTAATCCGCTCGCGCCAGCGCAGCAGAAAAAACATCTGGATCACGGCCGCGACGGTGGCGAGCACCGCGCAGCGGGCGGTGTTCAGGACCAAAGCGAGCACGCAGACGAAAGCGCATCCAGCATGCAGCCATCGCCGCCGCTGCTCGATCAGAATGTAAGGCAGCAGGGCGACCAGAGAGAAAGCGATGATTCCGCCGACGTCGTCGGTGCCGACGATCGCGATGGTTTTGCCGCCCAGCCATCTTTTACCCACTTCGACCACCAGCAGGTCCACACCGGTTACGACTTCGACCACCACGAAGCCGGCCAGCACCACCCCGGCGTATATGAAGTAAAGAACAAGCTTGCGCGCCGCCGCCCGATCCGGAATAGCCATATAGGTCAACGGGAAGAACAGGCTATATCCAAAGATAGCGAGGTCGCGTATCGCGAACATCCCGTAGCCGCGCAGGGCGGCGACGCAGTAACCGATCGCGGCCAGGCAAAGCAGCCAAACGGCTCCGCCCACCGGTCCTGCGCCCACGCCGCCCACAAACCAGCTCACCAGCCGGATCGGACTTTTGACGAACGACGCCGCGAGCAGCGCAAGCAGGACGATGTCGGTCAGAAATACGGGAATCGGGCCGATATTGATCCCGAGTTTCGCCGCCGGCAAATAGCCAATCCGCGAAAAGATCAGGTATCCGGCGACCAGCAGGATGCGAAAGTTCAATCCCCGGAAGGACAGGTCCCACTGCGCCGTGGGGACGCTGGACGACGTCCGCACCGGCCGCAAGCCGGAACGTATATCTCCGTTCGGGTAAAGCACCTGCGCCGGCGCCCTGGTATTCATCCGATTCAAACCGCTCCGCGTCCGGTAACCAATGCGAATACAGTTCGGCCCATCAGGTAAATATCCAGCCACAACGACCAGTTCCGGATGTAGTAAGTGTCGTACATCTCCTGCTGTTCCAGGTTCCCGGAACTGCGGACCATCACTTGCCACATTCCGGTCAAGCCGGGACGCACGGCGGCGCGCAGCTTGCGGAAATTGCGGTCGAAGCGGTTCAGATGATAGTCCGGAAACGGCCGCGGACCGACCAGGCTCATCCCGCCGGTTACGACGCTGAAAAGCTGGGGCAGTTCGTCGATACTGAAGCGCCGCATGAAGCGCCCCACGATCGGGATGATGCGCGGATCATCGACCAGTTTCACCGAGTGATGCCATTGTTTCTCCAACTCCGGATTTGCCTTGAGGTACGACGCAAGTTTTTCCTCCGCGTGCGGATGCATGGTGCGAAGTTTCCAGATGCGCAGTTTGGTTCCGCGATGCCCTTCGCGTACCTGGGTGAAGAACATCGGACCGGGACTTACCAGCTTCACCAGCAGGCCGAACAGCACAATCACAGGCAGGGCGATCAAACTGAGCACGCCGCCCAGCACGAAATCGATGGCCCGCTTGATCGCCTGATTGCGGCGGTTGAGCAGGCTGCCCGGCAGATCAATTCCCAGCACGCCGCCGAGATTGCGCAGTTTGATCTGTTCAATCGGGAGCGATCGCCAGTCGCGCAGCAATACCACATGGCGGAAAAACTGTTCGTACAGCGGGCTGTGCAGAAGCCAAAAATCCTCCGAACGGTCGCACACCAGGCAGGTGCTTACGCCGGCACGGCTCAGATGCGGCAGCGACTCGGCTCCGCCCAGTACGGGCACGCCGTCGATCGCACGAGCGCCGGCGGGCTCGTTGGTGACCACGCCGACTACGCGGTAGCCGAGCGAGAATGCGGATCGGAGCAGCCGTATTACGAATTCAACCTCGTCAGGCCGTCCAAATATTATGGAGGGTTCGCCCCACCATGAGAGATGGCTGACCATGGACAGCATCAGAAAACGCGACATCGGCACCGCCACCACGGCGGTGGCCCAGAAAATGGCGAAGGTTACGCGCGAATACAGCGGATGGGCCTGCAGCGCGAAACTGGCGGCGGCAATACACAGGCATGACAGACTGGTGCATCCCACCAGACGCCTGAGCGTCTCCACGGCGCCGATGCCGAAACCCGGATAGAGCAGCCCGACTGCGTAGGTTATCGGAAAAAGGATCAGCAGCGGAATGAGGTGAATATATAATGCGATCGACTGATGGAGTATATGATCGGCCCACAGCCAGTAGGCCACGGCCGCGGAGAACAAAATCGCGTAGACGTCGCACAGGAGCAGTATTCCAATCTGGACCGCAGTCGCCCGCCGCAACTGAATGGTTTCGCCCGCAATATCCAGTTGGTCGAGTTCCCGGAGATTTAACGCCTCACACCGCAGCATATACAGTTCCGTTCAACCCACAGCGCCTTACCTACGGCTCCAACGAAATCCGTCCCGCCGCCTGCAGCAGGACCAGCCAGATAAACATCGGATTGTTCACCAGATAGCGCCGCCACAGGCGCCGGGGCTCCGTCGCCAGCCGGAACAGCCATTCCAGTCCGCTCTGACGCATCCATACCGGGGCCTGAGGCTTGCGTCCGGCGTGAAAATCGAATGCGGCGCCGACTCCGGCCATCACCGGCGCGCCGATTGGGCCGACATGCGAGGCCATCCAGCGTTCCTGTTTGGGCGTACTGAGCCCAACCCACAGAATGTCGGGCTGCGCGGCTCTTATTCGCGAAGTGATTTGCGCGTCCTCTTCCTCGGTGAGCGGGCGGAAGGGCGGCGCGAGGCTGCCCGCAATCCTGAGTCCCGGGAAGCGGCGCAGAAGGCTGGCTTCCAGCGCGCGCAAAGTTTCCTGCGTGCCCCCGTAGAAAAAATGCCGGTAGCCGGCCGCGATGGATCTCCGGCAGACCGCCAGCATAAGGTCGGGACCATAAACCCGCCTCACGTGGCGAAAGCCCCTGAGCCGGCTGAGCCACACCAGCGGCATGCCGTCGGGCGTCACCAGTCCGGCGGCGTTGTGAACGGCGCGCAAATCGGGATCGCGGTAGCTTTCCATCACGCCATGCACCCCGGTGACGCAGATGTAATGGGGCTCGCGCGCGGCTATCCATCGGTCGATTTCGTCGAGGGCGGCGGTCATGTCGATGAGGCTGACGCGGACGCCCAGTATATTGACCCGATCGGGCATTTTGTCTGCGCTATTTGGCTGCCGGTTGCGAAATTTGCGCGCCGTACGTTTGCCGCACCTGCTCTTCGATCCATCGATAGGTGCGTGCCAGACCCTCCTCCAAACTGATCTGGGGCTCCCAGTTGAGCACGCGGCGCAGGCGCGAGTTGTCCGAGTTGCGGCCGCGGACTCCCTGCGGTCCGGGAACGTGCTTTTTTGTAATCGGGTAACCCGCGATGCGTGAAATGAGGTCCGCCAACTGGTTAATGCTGATCAGGCGATCCTGCCCCAGGTTGAGCGGTTCGCAATAGTCAGAATGCGCAAGGCGGAAAATACCTTCGACGCAGTCGTCGATATAACAGAAAGAGCGGGTTTGCTCGCCGTCGCCCCAAATCTCGATTTCGGGATTTCCGCTCAGCTTCGCAACCGCGATCTTGCGGCACAGGGCGGCGGGTGCCTTCTCGCGTCCGCCCTCCCAGGTGCCCAGCGGTCCGAAAATGTTATGGAAGCGGACAATCCTGGTGGCCAAACCGTATTCCTCGCGGTAGTGAGTGCATAGCCGCTCGGTAACCAGCTTTTCCCATCCGTAGGCGTCCTGCGGCTGCGCCGGATAGGCGTCTTCCTCGCGCAGCGGCGTCACTTCGATCTCGGTCTGGCGGTACTCGGGATAGACGCAAGCCGAGGACGCGTAAAGGTAGCGGCCCACACGCGCATCCGCCGCCGCGCTGAGAGTATGTATGTTAATCAGGGAGTTGTTAGTGAGAATGCGGGCATGGTATTTCGATATGAAGCCCATACCGCCCATATCGGCCGCGAGCGCGTAGACCTCGTTCATGCCCGCCACCGCCTTGCGGGCGGCGTCCGCCTCGCGCAGGTCGAGGAGGAGAAATTCATCCGCATCCGTCGCGCCGTACTCCGGACCTTTGCAGTCGACGCCCCGAACCCAATAGCCTTTTCGCTTGAGATAGCTGACCAGGTGATGTCCGATAAAACCGCCTGCGCCGGTTACCACGGCACGATCCATTTTGTTCTCCTCTCATCCTCCGGAATCGATCCGGATCTTCGGTGCGCGAACGGGCGGCGCCCGGGATCAATGATTGTTTTGCATCGCGGAGCGTCCGAGCCATCCTTCGAAATTGCCGATCAAAGCCGCCCATCGGTACCGGGCTTTGGCGACATTACCCAGTGCGAGCGAAATGCCGGCGTCGATAAGGTAGCGGGCCGAATAGTATGCGACGAACGGAAACAGGTATCTGTGTTTGGCCAGAAAGCGCCCGAAACCCAGCGCGTTGCCATAGCGCTTTTGACGATCGACGCTGCTGAAGGTCGAGGTAAGATCGCCGTGATATACACTGATGTCCGGTTGATACAATACGGGCCCCAGGAGGGCCGCTCGCAGCAGGTAGTCGTAATCCTCGGCGCCAAGCCAGGGAGTGGAGGCACCCAGCCCCAGGGTTTCGTCAAACGGGCCTACGCGCTCCGCCAGGCGGCGTTTGAGAAAAATGGCGAACGAAATACAGCGGCCGAATATATTATACTTGCCGATCAGGGCCGGCCGGCGGGCCCAGCGTCCCCGCGGACGCCCGCCGTCAGCCAGCGCCCGCCCGGAGACTCCCTGTATCTCCGGACGCGATTCCATCAGACGGTGCAGCCGCTCCAGCAGATCGGGCGGATACCAGCAATCGTCGTCGGGAAAACCGATTATATCTCCGCTCGCGTAGGGCAGGGCGGCGTTGCGGGCCCGGGAAAGACCGGGTCTGGACCCCAGATGGATCAGCGGAAAGCATCGCGAATAGCGCTCCGCAAGCGGAGCCAGGCGCGCGTCAGGATTCTGATCGACCAGCACCACCTCGAAATCGCGCCAGGTCTGGCGCTGCAGGCTGGAGAGAAAGACTTCCGGCTGTTCGACGCGGCCCAAAGTCGCCATAATCAAGGAGAATTTCATCTGGCCTGCTCCGAAAAGGCGGCGCGCAAATTTCCCGACGCGGCCAGACTGAAGCGCGTGCTTATGAAGCGGCGTTCGTTGCCCTGCAGCAGACGGGTCCATCCGTAAACCCCGAACCCGGTCAGACAAACCACGGCGACCAGCACCCTGATTGCAAACGTCATCGGCAGCGCGATCATGGGCGCTCCGGCGGCGCACGCGCCCGCAAGCATCCATTCCAGCCGATGATCATTGATTGTCGCGGGCAGCAGCCGATGAGACAGTACGATGAAGACCGCGGTTTCGATCAGTTCGCGCGCCAGCCGCGCCAGCGCGGCTCCGCCGATGCCGCCCAGGCGGATGAACAACCATGCCACGCCGGCATAAATGGGCAGCTCGATCACGCGGATGAGACTGCCGACGTCGGGGCGATTGGCGGCTTGCAGAGCGGTGGTGGGAACGGTGCGCAAGGCGCCGATTAGAACCGCGAGAGCGGCCATTTGCATCACTGCGGCGCCGCTGCGGGCGAACGCGGCGCCCAGCCATAAATTGAGTATTTCCGGAGCGAAGAGCATCATAACCACCGCCAGCGGAAACATCACGAGAAACAGGATACGGCTGACCGAATCGGTCAGAGCGGCCACCTTGCCGGCTTGCCCCGCGAAGCTGTGAGAGAGCGCCGCGAACCATACGTCCTCGACAAAGATTGGGAAGTACCACAGGCGATTGGCTATTTCGCACGGGGTGGCATAGAAGGCGAGCACACCCACCGGGAGCAGCGAAACGATAAGAAACCGTTCGATGTTGCCCAGCAGCGGTTCCGTAACGCGCGATACCATCAGCCATCCGCCGAAGCCGAGCAGCGTTCTCAGCGCCTGCAATTCCACCCGCAGGGAAGTGAAGACTTCGGGGATCAGCGAATGACAGGCAATCAGCAGGCCGGTGAACTGCACCGCCCGTCCGGCGACCAGAACCGCCGTCAGCCAGATCAGGCTGTGGCTGAAGGGCAGAACCGCCAGCAGGCCCAGCGAGGAGAACATGTCGATGGGTGCGCGCACGGCGTTGATCACGTCGAAGCGCTGGAATGCGCCGAGCGTTCCGCGCATCGCTTCGCTGGCGGTGGTCAGGGGCAGGCTGATCGCCAGCAGGTAGAATGACCACAGGGTTTCGTACTTGAGCGCGGGCGGAATATTGAACACGCGATGCACCAGCGGCCCGCACAGCATCCTCCACGCCAGGGCCAGCAGCAGACCGAAAACGGCGCTGGAGAGCAGCGCGGTGCGGATCAGCGGCGCCACGCGATTGCCGTCTTCAAGATGCAGGCGGTCGGCGATGAACTTGGTAACCGCGGTGCCGATGCCGAAATCGCACGCGGTGAAGTACTTGATGAGGGTCCAGACCAGGGTGAGCAGACCGAAGCGTTCGATGCCCAGTTTGTGAATCAGAACCGGCACCGCGACCGCCAGAACAATCAGCGGACCGGCGACGCCGCCGGCATTCCAGATCACGTTTTTCGCCAGCAGCCATCCGTTGGTAAAGCGGCGGCCGGTAGTGTGAGTATTGGCGGATTCCATCAGCGGCGGTTTGCTACGCGTCTAAACCCGAAGCTTTGCCGTCATTATTGCGATAATAATACCGATAGTAGGAATCGACCTCGGGCTGAGGCGCGGTCCGGTTAAGGACGGCGCCCAGCACTTTCGCTCCGACATAGCTGAAACGCGCGGCGGCGGTGCGCACCACCTGCCGGGGAGTATCGGAGCCGACCAGCAGGACGACGCCGTCAACCATGGTGGACAGGATTACCGCGTCGCTCGCCGGGATTACGGGGAACGAATCGACCAGTACGTAGTCGAAATCGCGCGTCAGTTCCCGCAGCACATCGCGCATGCGGCTGGACCCCAGCAGATCGGTAGGGTTGGGCGGAATCATCCCGGCCCCCAGCAGAAACAGATTGGGGATCGGAGTGGCAGACAGGGCGTCCGCCAGTTTCATCTGTCCGACCAGCACTTCGCTGAGGCCGGCGCGTTTCTCCATGGCCAGCAGGTTGTGGCATCGCGCTCCGCGCAGGTCGGCGTCGATCAGAACCGTGCGGCTGCCCAGCTGCGCGAAGGCCAGGGCCAGATTTATCGCGGTCACCGTTTTGCCTTCGCCCGGCGTCGCGCTCGCCACGAGTATCGACTTGGGCGGCGCTCCGGCGCGCGAAAAGAGCAGTCCGGTGCGGATGGTGCGATAGACGTCGGCGGCGCCTGCCAGCGCGGGATCGATAACCACCAGTTCGCGCGCGGTGGAGTCGGCCCTGGTGAGCAGCACAGGCCCCGGTTTGTGAAGCCCGACGGCCGATTCGAGGTCGGGTTCGATGGCGGGCGCCGCGCCCGGGTCGGCGCCGCGGCCGTTTACTCCGTTGGCGGTGCCGTTCAGATGCGGAGCGGCCGCGCCGTTAAGCGCCGGGCGGCGCGCCGCGTTAAGCGCACGGGTGCGGCTTTCGATCAGGGCGAAGTCGGGCACCGCGCCCAGACAAGGCAGACGGAGATAAACTTCGAGCTCTTCCGAGGTCTTGAGCCGATCGTCGAGGTAATCCAGCAGCGAGACCGCGCCGATCCCCAAAAACAACCCGAAAAACCCGCTCAGCGCCAGACACAGCATGGTGCGCGGGCTTGAGGGATCGATGGGTACTTCGCCGCGGTCGATTACCGACACGTTGGTGGTGGGAACCTGGGACGAGATGCCGATTTCTTTGAGCCGTCCAAGCACGCTTTCATAGAGCTGTTGATTGGCCTCGACTTCGCGCGTCAGGGCCGCATCCTGCAGCGACGCGTCGTTGACGGCCATGATGTCGCCCTGCAGTTTGTCCACCTGCTTCTGCAGCGCCTGCTCCCGCACGACCTGGGAACGGTAATTGTCATACAGACTATGTACTACATTGTCGATTTCGGCCTTGAGCCGGGCCTGGCTTTCCGCAAGCTTGGCCTTGAGATCGGCCAGCGGCGGATATTTTTCGTAATATCTATTGAGCATCCCCTTGTAGTCAGTGGAAAGCTCGGCGACATCGACCTTCAACTTCTGAATCAGCGGGTCAGAGACCGCGGTCGGCAGGGACTCGTACTGGCCCTTGCGGGCCACCGCGACCTGCGCCTCCAGCGCGAGCCGTTCGGAGCGCACGCGCGTCAGCTCGTCGCTGAGCACGGTGTAGCGTTCCATTATCATGCGGCTTTTGTCGTCGAGCGTCGGAGTGACGATTCCCTTGGAGCGCCGGTAGGCATTGAGGGCGGCCTCGGAATGTTCGAGGTTGTCCTTGAGTTCGGCCAGTTTGCGCTGCAGGTACTGGGCCGCGGTCTGGCCGGTTTGCGCGTGCAGCTCCATCCCGCGGCCGATATACGCCGCGACATGAGCATTGGTGACGCGGGCCGCGGTATCCGGGTCGAACCAGCTGAAGGAAACTTCAACCAGACGGTCGCGCTGGCCCGGTTTGATCACCAAATCGTTCAGATAGGCGTCGATTGCGCGTGCCGAAACGCCGTAAACTTCGACCTCGGCGCGCGGCTTCTGCGGCCCCATAATCAGCTTGCGCACGGTTTGGATGGCGCCTGAAAGAGCCGCGGCGGTCCGATCCAACGTGTCTTGAACAGCGGAGGGCAATCGTAGGCGCGGCGGCGGATTGAGCAGGGCGCTTTCAAAATTCAGGTCGCGGATAACTTTGGCGGCCAGGCTGCGGCTTTGGAGAATCCGGTACTGGCTTTCGTAGTAATGTTCGTCCTCGGTCGCCTGGACCGGCTGGTCCTCTTCGGCCAGCGGTTCCTTGATTTCGAGCACCTGCGGCGTGTGCGGCTCGATCATCACCACGCTGGTGGAGGTGTAGAGCGGGCGCAGAACCAGGCAGACAGCCAAAGTCAGGGCGACGCTGGCGCATGCGATCGCGGCCACCAGCCGCCGCCGCTTGCTGATCATCCTCCAGTAGTTGCGCAGCTGGGTGTTCGACTCCTGGTCGGCAATCAGTTCCGGTTGCCATGCGGGCAGTTCCGCATGCCATTGGACTAGGGGCCCGGTATGGCGGTCCGGAAGCTGGTGCGAATCGTCCATAAATTCCTTATTCCCGTGAGGCGCTAGAAGCCGCTGAAAGCTCCGACCCCCGGTTGCAGCCGCGACAGTATGGTGTACAGAGCGTAAGGTACGGCGCCGACGGCGGAACTGGAGACCGCGACCACATCGCCCGACTCGACCGGTATGTCGGGTTGCTTGCCGCTGGCGATTTCGCTCAGATCAAGCGGCGTATCGGTTTTGCCGCCGCCGGGATGTCCGCGCAGCAGATGCGCCGAGGAACTGAACATCGCACCGCCGGCGGCGTCGACCGCTCCCAGCACCGTCATTTTCGGCGTGATCGGAAACGAACCGGGCTGCCGGACCCATCCCTGGACCATGACCGAACCGGCCGCGGGCGCAATCAGTACATCGCCGGGCCGGGCCGGGCAGGACATGTACTTGCTGCTTTCGGGGCTGGACAGGTCGATCACGGCGACGTCCTGACCACTGGCTACAGCTCCGGCCGTAGATCCGGCATTGACCAATGTCTTGGCGGTCACCGGCAGCTGGCCTGACTTCCCGGGTATGAAATAGACCTCACTGGCGGCGGTCGGCGCCAGGCCGCCCGCCTCACTGATTACGTCGAGCAGGCTCTCCGAAGGGCTGGTGAGAGTGTAAACCCCGGGCTTCTGGACCATCCCGGCCACTCCAACCTCGCGGCTTTCGTACTGAGTAATGAGTACTTCGACATCGGGCGTGCGAACATATTCGCCGAGCCGGCTCTTCAACTGGTCGGTGAGGCCCTGTTCCGTCAGCCCGGCGGCGTGCACCGAGCCGACCAAGGGCAGCTCCAGCGTGCCGGTAGGGCTGACTCTGGCCTGGTAGTTCCTGAATTCGTCCATGCCGGGGACGTTGATTTGGATCAGGTCGCCGGGTCCGACGGTGAAATCCTGGGGCGAGCTGGCGCTGGCGCGTTGGGCGCACAGCTTCGCCAGAGAATTGTCGGAGGACTGGTTATCGGCGTTTATCGGAGCGGTTGAAGGGTCGGGCGCGCCGGCATGATTTTCCGGTTGAGCGGCGCAGGCGCAGAACAGGAAGAGTGAAATTACCAGCGGGTAAAGAGGTATTGAAATGCGCGATGAAGGGCGCGCTTTAACCGTCCATGAGAATCTCATTGGCGAAATCCGTTGGTGGTGACTAGCAGTGAGCTAGATTAACGACATTTAGACACATCGTCAACGGCGATCGAATATTTAACCGGCTATTAATTTTAGATAGCAAACATTAACTAATCAGGATGATTCGTATGCACCTTTGGCGAAAATTCAGCTTCTTGCGCTGATTGTGGTGCAACGCCGCCTATACAACTCGGTCAAGCAACCGGCCGCAATGTCCCGTCTCTCGCCGACATCGGAGCCGGCGCCGTTCGCGGCAGTCGCGCCCCGGCTCGCGCGCGAGCCCTACATGGAGTAATAAAACGTTAATTCATTGTCAAGAAAGCGCGGCGCCCGCATCGTTGCCCAAATCTTGCTCACGGGGTGGGACTGGGCGTGGACGTGGCCGTGGCCCCGGGCGGGGTGGGAGTAGGAGTTCGCCGCGGCGCGAACAGGTCGATCAAGCTGACCGGCGTCGCGGTCGGCGACGCGGCATATTCAGGCGTGACAATGATCCAGGGAGTCGGTGTGATCGACGCCGCGGGCGTGCTCGACCAATACTGCGCGCGAGCGGGACGGGCCGCCGCGCGCAGTAGTAGAAGGCAAATCAAAAGCGCGGACGGGATTGCGAGGATCGCCTTGCGCGGCGCCACAACACCTCCTCCATTGGCTGCGCGCGGTGCCCTGGCGGCGTCACTCCGATTTAAAATGCGCGCAGCGGGCGATGCCCGCCGCCCGGAAGCTGCTCAACCGGGAAAGCAGTGCAGCGCGCCGATTTAAAGATAACCGCCGGGCCGGCATCAAGCCGGCGGATTTTCAGGGCGCCGCCGCGGCGGTTCGGGTTGATCGCAGCGGCGAATGGCACGCGCGGCGGCGCCGCAAGGCAGTTTGCGCGCGCGCTCGGGTCACATCTGCCTGGCGCGCCGGCCCTTTGCACCCGCGGCGAGGTTCGCCTGGCGATGGTTGGGCGGTGATTGCCGCGCGCCGCTGGCGGGAAACGGATCGCGGGACGCGGATTCATTTTCGACCTGTTGCGGCCATTCGGTCTGATTCCTGATCCATCGATGGAGCTCCGGTTTTACGAACCGCCACGAACCTCCCAATCTGAACGCCGGGATCTGGCTGCTCTTGACCAGCCGGTAGATTGTGCTCGGATGACAGTTTAAAAACTCCGACGCCTCGCGCAGAGTCAGGATCTCTCTCTCTCGCTCCGCCATGTTGCTCCTCCCATCATTGGCCATCTCGGTTTGCCCGCTCGATCCGCCTTGCAGCCTTCAGACGCAGGAGTCGTATCCCCGTGCTGCATAAAGAAACGAGGAGGCGACGGACGGCGCTTTTCCCTACAAGATGTAGGGATTGAGTTGTGGTCTATTGACTAAACGCGCTGAGAAGTTTTGCACTGAAAGTTTCAAAACTCCACAAACTCCAGGCTTCCGAAAAATTGTATGCTCATCAGACAAAACATGATGAGCGCTGCGTCTGAAAGATGACTGGCTGAAGCGATAACTTACGCTCTGATTTGAGCACTTGCAATCGCCGCTCGCCCGGATTTGCAGCAAAGCTGACCGAATCTGATTGAAAAATGAGGGTCCGGGGCCGGGTTATTTTCAGGATGGATGCAAATCTTGCACGATTGGACGCGGCCGGCTGGCGGCCAGCGTCCACAAATTCCCCAGCCGCCGGTTTTGCCGCATCCGCGCCGCCGCCCGACGCGCCCGCATCAGCATCGTTTGCAGACCAAAACGCCTTCAGCCTCGAGTTCCTCCACGCGCTTGGCGGAGTAACCGAGGTGACGGCCGAGAATCTCCGAATTGTGTTCGCCCAGCAGCGGCGCCTGCACTTCCAGCGCGTCGGGGAACGCCGAAAAGCGCAGCGGCAAACCCGGCAGATCGATCTGGCCAACAATCGGATCCTTGAAAGTTCTCACCGTGCCGCGCTGACGCAGATGCGGATGCGCCATCGCCTCGGCCGCCGTGAGCACTGGGGCGGCGGGGACGCGATGCTCATCCATCGCGGCGAGCGCCTTGCTCTCAGGTGTGCGGTCGAGCCATTCCTGCACGATCCTGATGGCCTCGTGCTGGTTCTTGACGCGTTGCGCGGCGGTGGCAAAGCGGGGATCGGCGGCGAGTTCCGGCTGTTCCATCGCGCGGCACAGCGCGGCCCATTGATTGTCCAGCGGCGCCATGATGCAGATGGGATGTTCGTGCCCGTCGAAAATGCCGATCGGAGTGTAGAGCGGATGCTGGCGGCCGAAGCGCCGATGCAGGTACTGTCCGCCGCTCAGGCTGTAAGCGTGAATCGCGGTATCATGATAGCCGAAGTATGAATCGAGCAGGCTGACGTCCAGATGCTGGCCGATACCGCTGCGCTCGCGGTAGAGCAGGGCGCATGCGATTGCCGCCAGCGCGTGCACGCCGGTGCTGGTATCGCCCACGGCGAGGCCGGGAAACACCGGTGTCTGGCCCGGTTCGCCCACCATGTCGATTACCCCGGAGTAGCAGGCCCCGATGAAATCCCATCCGGGCTGATTGGCCAGGGGTCCGTTCTGTCCGAAAGTCGATACCGAGCACATCACCAGCTTCGGGTTGAGCGCCTTGACCACGTCGTAGCCCAGGCCCAGCCGCTGGATGGTGCCGGGGCCGAAGTTTTCCACCATCACGTCCATGCGCGGGATCAGCTGCTTGATAATGTCGAGCCCGGCTTCCTTCCTGAGGTCGATGCAGAGGCTTTTTTTGCCCAGGTTCTGCTGCATGAAGTAGCCGCTGCGGCCGTCTTTGAGGTAAGGCATCCCGCGGGTCTGGTCGCCGTTGGGCGCCATCTCGACCTTGATCACTTCGGCGCCCATCTGCGCCATCATCCGGGTCACGGTGGGGCCGGCGATATATTGGCTGAAATCCAGCACCTTGTAACCGCTGAGGACGTGTTCGTTCTGTTGCTGAGCCATCGAGGGTTCTCCCATGCGGTCTGAGGTCCGTGAACTTAAACCCGCGGCCAATCAGTCGGCCAGGGGGATAAACAGGGAAATCCGCTCGCCGCCGCCGATTCCGCGCGAGCGGTGTCCCTTGCCGCTGAGGTCCTCGGCCAGCAGCACCGTGCCGGGGCCGAAACTGCGCGTGGTGCCGTCGCTGACCGTGACTTCCAGCGTACCGGTGACGTTGACGACGAACTGACGGCGCGGGGCGTGATGCCAATCGACGAAATAATCGGGCGACACCCGGAACATCACGCCCCTGGCGGCGAACATCTCGGAGATGGCGCCGGTGTTGTAGGGGGCGTCCTTCATTTCAATTTCAACATCTTCGAAATGCGATTCGCCGCCGGGGTCCGCGTAAATGCGCGTATATTTCATGGTTCTCCTCGCCCGCCCGTGCTTTGGGGGCATGCTCCATCCTAATACCAGACGCGCAGGCCAAAGATGAAGCGCGGATCGTGGACGATGGCGCCTTGCTCGCGGGTAAATTTCGCCGCTTCGCCGAAAGTCTCGGTGTACGCCACGCCGATATAGGGAGCGAGCTTACGGCTGAATTCATAGCGGACGCGCAGGCCGGTATCGAGGTCGGACAGCCCCGACCCGGTTCCGCGGGCGGCCTCCGGCTTGCTGTAGAAGTTGATCTCGAATTGCGGCTGCGCGATGAGGCGCTGCGTGATCAGCAGATCGTAGGAGCCGTTGACGCGGCCGGCGAAACGCCCATGGTCGCTGAAGTAAAAAGTGGGCTCGAACTGGAAGAAGTAGGGAGCCAATCCCTCCACGCCGATTGCGCCCCAGGTCCGTCCGGGATTGGAATCCAGATCGTAGCGAACGCCGGCCTGAAAATCGAAGAAGCGCACCAGGGGTATCGGGCGATCGTACAGCGCTTCGGTGTCGCCGTCGGAGGCCAGCCCGTTTTCCACAAAACCCTCGGATTTGAACCACAGCTTGTTCATATCCGTGCCGATCCAGCCTTCGCCGTCCCAGCGATATTCCCATTGCCGGCCATTGGTGCGCGCCTCATTCTGATCGAGCAAAACATGGCCGATAATCATGTTGTCTTCCACCGGTTCGACGCTGTCGGCGGGCGGCGGCGCGGCGGCATCCTGGTAACCGGGCTGCAGCGGCTGCGCCCCGGCATTCGCGCACCAGCATGCGATCAGCGCGGCGGCGATGCGCGCGATGGCGGCGATGCGCGCGATGGCGGCGCCCGCGCTCCTCGGCGGCGGGCTCACGATACGACTACCTTGCGAAACATGCCGGCTTCCATGTGATAGAGCAGATGGCAGTGATAGGCCCATTGCCCGGGCGTGTCGGCGCTGACCAGGTAACTCAGGCGCTCGCCGGGCTTGACGTTAATCGTATGCTTGTAAGGTCTGAATTCGCCGTGGCCGTTTTCCAGCTCGCTCCACAGCCCGTGCAGATGGATCGGATGATTCATCATGCTGTCGTTGATCAGCGTGATGCGCACGCGCTCGCCCAGCGCCATCCTGATGGGCTCGGCCTGCGAGAATTTACGGCCGTCGAAACCCCAGATGAAGCGCTCCATGTTGCCGGTCAGATGGAGGATGATTTCACGGTCGGGCGGGCGCAGATCCATCCCGCGCCATCGCGCCCGCAGATCGGCGTAGGTCAGAACGCGCCGGCCATTGCCGTTGAGTCCCAACCCGGGAGTATCGAGGCGCTGCGTGGAATCCATCGCGACGTTATCGACCTGCGGTCCCGGGCGTATCGCGGCGGACTGCGTGACTATGGCGCTTGACGCGCCCGGGCCGGGCAGGATCGGCACCACGCCGGGTCCGGGCTGGCCGGACGGCGAGGCGGGGCTGCGCGCGGCGCGCGGCAGCGGCGCTGGCTGATCGGTTACCGCGGCGCCGGCCATCATATGCTGATGCATCGCGGCCATGTCGTGTCCGCGGTCCATCGCCATGCCTAAAGATTGCTCCATCCCGCCCATTCCCATGTCGACCATGGTGAGCAGCGGACGCGGGTCCAGCGGCGGAACCGGCGCCGTCATGCCGGCGCGCGCCGCCAGTGTTGCCCGCGCATAGCCGGTGCGATCGATCGATTGGGCAAAGATGGTGAAGGCCGCAGCCTCATGCGGCTGCACGATCACGTCGTAAGTTTCGGCCACCGAAATGCGCAATTCGTCCACCGTTACCGGTTCGACGTCGTTGCCGTCGGCCTGCACCACCGTCATCGGCAGGTTGGGAATGCGCACGTCGAACAGCGTCATCGAGGAACCGTTTATAAAGCGCAGCCGCACCCGCTCATGCGGGCGGAACAGCGCGGTCCAGTTGGCGGCCGGGGGATGTCCGTTGAGCAGATAGGTATAGGCCGCGCCGCTTACGTCCGACAGATCCGTGGGGCTCATGTTCATCCGTCCCCACCTCAGGCGATCCGCGATGGTCGCGGCCAAACCGCTTTTGGCGGCATCTTTGATAAACGTTCCCGCGGTGCGCTGATTGTAGTTGTAATAGTCGCTCTGCTGCTTGAGGTTGGTGAAGACGACGTTGGGATCCTCGTCGGTCCAGTCCGACAGCAGGATCACGTACTCGCGCTCGTATTGGATCGGATCGGGGCCTTTCGGGTCGATGATCAACGCCCCGTAATGGCCGGTTTGTTCCTGAAAACGACTGTGGCTGTGATACCAATAGGTCCCGTGCTGAAGGACCGGAAAACGGTAGACGAAGGTCTGGTTGGGAGCGATTCCGGCGAAGCTCAGCCCTGGAACTCCGTCCATGTTCGCAGGCACCCGGATGCCGTGCCAATGGATCGAGCTGTCGACGGACAGGCGGTTGGTAACGGCAATCGTGACGGTGTCGCCCTCGCGCCAGCGCAGTGTCGGGCCCGGGACGGAACCGTTGACCGCGGTTGCGGCCGCGGGGCAGCCGGTGAAGTTCACCGCGGTCCGCTCGATTACGAGATTGAAGCTGTCCCCGCAAAGCTGCGCCGGCGCGGGCGCAGTCCCCAGCGCGATCAGGCGCGCGGGCCACAGTTCCAGCCCCGCGGCGACGCCGCCGGCGATCAGCCCCTGAACGAAACGGCGGCGGCTGATTCGACCCCGGCGCGGCGGCCCGCCGACACCGGCCTTATGAGCGTCCTTCCTAGACAATTCGATCTCTTGGCGTGATTAAGGCATTGTGTCGGAGCCTGGAAGAAGCATCAAGTCCGTTGAGGGATAACCCGGCGCCCGGCGCCAGTGGGATAAAAATGAAGGCGCTTGATGGAATCACGGTAATCGAATTCGCCTCGCACATGGCGTGCGCGTACGGTGCGATGCTGCTGGCGGAGCAGGGCGCCCGCACCATCAGGATCGAACCGCCCGCCGGCGACCCGGGCCGCGGCGGCCCGCATTTCGCCGTGCTCAATCGCAGCAAACGCGCGGTTGGGCTGGCGTTGGACTACCCGCCGGACCGGGCCGCGGCCGCCGGGTTGATCGCGGCGGCTGACGTCGTGGTTCACGGGTTCACGCCGCGCCGCTTGCAGGAGCTCGAGCTCACTTACGCCGCGATACAGAAAGTCAATTCCCGCGCCATAGTGTTGAAGATGCCGCCGCTGGGCAGCCGCGGACCCTACGCCGAGCTTCCCGCCGGCGATGAGATCGCCTCCGCGATGAGCGGCGTCACCGCGGCCCAGGGTTCGCGCAGCGGGGATCCGGTGCCGCTGGCGTTTCCGCTGGTCAGTTATCAGACCGGTATCCTCGGCGCGCTGGCCGCGAGCGCCGCCCTGTGCTGGCGCGACATGACCGCAGAGGGGCAGGAGATCGAGGTGTCGATGCTGGCCGGAGCGCTGTCGCTGCAGAGCGGAAGTATCGTGCGCCATCCGGAGTTGATTTCGATGATGGCGGCCAATCGGCGCGATCCGATGGGTCCGGCGCCCAGCTACCGCATCTACCAGGGCAGCGACGGCAAGTACCTGATGCTCTCATGCGTGACGCCGGTGTTCTGGAACAAGCTGGCGCTGGCGATTGGGCGTCCGGAACTGGTTGCCGACCCGCGCTTTGAGAACGCGCCGATGGGTCTGGCGCCGGATCAGCGCGCCGCGTTGATCGATATCCTGACCCCGATCCTGCGCTCGCGTCCGGCGCATGAGTGGCTGCAAATCTTCCGCGCACAGGACGTGCCCGCGTCGCCGGTGCTGACGCGCCGCCAGTTCATCGACGCTGCGCAGGTCGATCATGTCGGGATGCGCCGCGAGCTGATCGATCCGGTTCTGGGGCCGACCGTGCAGATGGGAGTGCCGGTGATGCTGCGCGAAACTCCCGGCGAGATCGCGGGTCCCGCCCCGGCGTTGGAAGACGCCCGCGCGGCGCTCCAGGCGCTGCTCGACGAAGTTCAAGGCGGGAGCGCCGCTGCAAGTCAGCCCGACGCGGTCAAGCGGCGCGATTTTTCGCCAGGCGCGCTCGCCGGCGCCCTGGTGCTCGACTTTACCGGCTATATCGCCGGTTCGTACACCACGATGCTGCTGGCGCATCTGGGCGCCCAGGTGATCAAGGTCGAATCGCTCAGCGGCGACGGCTTCCGCTTCGCCGCGGTCGCGTTTCAGGGATGGAACCAGAACAAGCGCGCGATCGCGGTTGACCTGCGCGAGCGGCGGGGCCGCGACATCGCTTACGCGCTGGCCCGCAAGGCTGACTTGATCGTCGAGAACTTCCGCCCCGGCAGCGCGCGCGAACTGGGTATCGACTATCCGGCGCTGGCACGGCTTAATCCGCGCGCCGTGTACGTCAGCATCAACGGATTCGGCAGCTCCGGACCGGATTTCGATCAGCCCTCATTCGATCCGGTGCTGCAGGCGCGTTCCGGCGTGATGGCGGCGCATGACGGCAGCGCATGGGGCCGTGCGCCGATCCATCCGGTGGTGCTGAATCTGCCGTTTTGCGATTACGGCGCCGCGGCGCTGGCGGCGTTGGCGTGCGTGCTGGGTCTGCGGCATCAGCGGCGTACGGGGCGCGGACAGCATTGTGAAGTGACGCTGATCCATTCGGCGATGGCGCTTCAGGCGGGCGAATTCGTTTTCTACCGCGGCCGGCCCAATCTCGAATGCGGCGCGCCCGAATCGCGCGGAGCTTCCGCACTGCGGCGGGTTTATCGCTGTCAGGACGGCAAGTGGATTTATCTGGCTATCGTTGAGGAGCGCCAATGGCGCACGCTGGACACCGTCGCCGGCGGCATTGCCGCGCAGGCGTTTTCAACCGCGCGCGAGCAGTCGCCGTACGGCGAGATGGCCGCGAAGCTGGCCCGCGTCTTCGCGCAGGAGCCCGCCGCAATCTGGTTCGAGCGGCTGCGCGCGCTGGAAATTCCGGCGGCGCCGGTCAACAAGGCGGCCGACGTTTTCGATGACGTTCAGATCGTCGCCAACGAACTGGGTGCCCAACTGCACCATCCGGAACTCGGCCCGATCGCTCAAACCGGCGTCTTGCTGAAGTTCTCCGCCACGCCCTGCGAATTGCGGTCCCCGGCTCCGATCCTGGGTCAGCACACGCGCGAGGTGCTGCGTGAGCTGGGCTATGGCGCCGATCAAGTCGATCAATTGGAACGGAGCCGGATAATCCTGTCGCGTCAGCCGGCGCCTTGTTCATGAAACGCGCCGGGGCATCTTCAGCCGGAGCTTCACACGCGCTTCAGGACTCAAGTCAACCGTGGCCGAGCCCGACATACGTTGAAGATGTGAGAGAGCGAAGCGGCAGCCCATATCCATATATGGAAGCATGACTGACGGCCATGGAGCCAGGTTCCTCCCCTGAAATCACAGTTTGGCCGCGGGCTCGACGAAATCGCGCGCCATCTGCTCCAGGCTGGCGACCAAATCGCGCTCGGTTGGCGTGCGCCGGGTAATCAGCAAAGCCACCTCCTCGGCGCCCGCGTCGCGATATCGTTTGAGATCGTCGGGCGTGATCGGGTCGGTGTACGGGGAGACGGTCAGATACAGGTCGGAGCGTTTGCGGCCGGCCGCCTTGAGCAACTCCTCGATACGTCTGATCTTGGCCGCGGCCTGGTCGGGCGAGAGTTTGAACCCGAGCCATCCGTCGCCGTATTCCGCCACGCGCTTCAACGCCGGAGCGCTCTCGCCGCCGAACCATACCGGCACGCCGTTGGAGCGGGCGGGTTTGGGATGGCTGAACGCGTTGGTGAAATTGACGAATTCGCCGCGATAGGAACTGCTGGGTTCGGTCCACAGCTTGCGCATCACCTCTATATACTCGCGGGTGCGCTGCGCGCGGCGTTCGAAGGGAATTCCCAGCGCCTGAAATTCCTCCGCCAGCCAGCCGATTCCGGCGCCGAGGATCAGCCGTCCGCCGCTCAAGCGATCGACGCTGGCAACGGTCTTGGCCAGCACCATCGGGTTGTGCTCGGGTACGATGCAGATTCCGGTACCGAGACGAATCCTGCTGGTGCAGGCGGCGACGTACGCGAGAACGGCGAAAGGGTCGGCAATCGCAGCGTTGGCGCGGCCCGGAAACTCCCCGCTGGTATACGGATATTTGGAGGTGTATTGCTCCACCAGCACGACATGCTCGGGAGCCCAGACCGTGGCAAAACCGAGCCGCTCCGCGGTGGTGACCGCGGTGCGCAGCCATTGCGGATCGGTTGTGGGTCCAACTCCGACGCTGAAATATCCAACCTTCATAAAAGCCCTCGCCGCAATTGAATGGAAATCCATGCATACACCGAATTCCAGCAAATTGCAGCGATCGCGCTATGAAATAGCGGACCGAAACGACCCGCTCCCATTGAACGCCGGTTGAAGGACACTGGTGTGCCTTTTCATCGAGAAAGATGCGCTCCAGACGGAGCGATGCGCCGCCGGGAACTTCGCCCCAACGATAAAAGCCTGCTTCACTGCCGTTGATCCGAGTCCAGCGCCTGTTCGCCGGCCTGAAAATGCTTCAGAGCTTCCCGTTCCTTGCCTTGTTGCATCGCCTGTTCGCCCTGCGACTGCTCGGACGCGGCGATGCTGGTATCCTTGCCCTGAGACCTGGCCTGATTGATCTTTTCGGTCAAATCCTGCGCCTGGGCGGCGAGAGATTCGCTCGAAGTTGGATGAGTCGAGCTCCTGGTCGGAGTGAGCTTCGGGTTGTTGTCCGGAGCGATTTGGCTCCAGCCTGCCGGCGCCGTCGCAAGAAAGGCGGCGATTCCCGCCGCCAAAGTCATCGCGTACTTCATGGCTGTCTCCTCCTGGATTCATCCCGGCGTGAGCCGCAGGGTAATGAACCCCCATCGCTTTGAGCATGGCGATGGGCATGGATAGTTCTCCGCAACGGGTGTGCCATGGAATTCTGCACTAATGGTTGAGCTGACCACACGCACAGGTACGATAGGGCGTTGCATGATAGTGGGGGACCATAGGTTTGCGTGAAAGCGGCCATTTCTTTGCGCCGACCGGGTATTCGGCGAGTTGTAATTTCTACAATTGCTCCGCATACCTGCCATTTCGATTCTTACCGCTCATTACTTCAGACGATGGCACCACTGGTGCTCCTGACGCATTGGTTCCCAGGCGGAAATCGACAACCGCCGCGGCGACCGCGCTGGATAACGGCGAGTTCGCAACCGCCGCAATTCACTACGCCCGCCCCGCGCCGGCGGTGCGGATTGGAACCGCAACGCTGTAGGTCGATTTGGCGCAACCGCTTGATCGGGCGGGACGATGTACTAAGCTGCTCGTCCGCCGCTCCGATCGAGACCGGTCGGGCGGTCCGGCTCCAGTGAAGGTCCTTCACGTATTTCCGCAGCTCACCCCCGATTCCTTAAACGGCTCCGAGCGGTATGAGTATTTGCTGGCGAGGAAGCTGGCCGCGCTGGGGGTCGAAATCGAACTGCTGACGACCACGACCAGGGAATTCGTTCCCGGGGGCCCCTTCGTTCTGAATTGGCCGCATCAGCAAGCGGAGGGCATTACCGAAATCGAGGGCATCAGGGTCAGGCGCTTTCGGGCCGCGGGTGTGTTGCCGACGCGGCTGAAGCATCTGATCTCACGCCGGATGCTGGATCGATGGGGGCGGGAGGAGCAGCGCTACGGCGCGATGGCGCAGGGGTCGCGCAATCTGATCGACTACTATTATCGGCGCGCGCGCGAACGGCCGCGAATCTACGACCTGGTTACGCTGGGGCGCGGCCCTTTTTCACACGGGCTTATCTCTTATGCGGTCAGGAACATCCGCCGCTTCGACGCCGTGCAGGTGGGTTTCGTGCCGTTTGCTTTGACCTGGCAAATCGTGGCGCTGGCGCGGCTGTTCAGAAAGCCGTCGGTGGTGCTGGCGCTGTTTCATCCCGATGACATCTATCATCATTTCCGCAGCATCTATTGGAGCTTTTCCGCCGCCGACGCGGTGCTGGCGCAGACGGCGTTCAGCGCCGCGCTCCTGCGCCGATTCTGCCCGCGGTCCAACCCGATCGATCTGGGCGCCGGGGTCGATCTCGAGGCGTTTTCCGATGCCAGGGTCAGCGGTGAGCGTTTCCGCGCCAAATATGGAATGGGGCGCAAAAAGATCGTTCTGTTCGTGGGGCGCAAGGAGGCGCTCAAGCGGTATGATCTGGCGGTCGAGGCGATACATCGTCTCAATCGCGAAGACGTGCATTTGGTGATGATTGGGCGCGATATCGATCGCGTGCCGGTATCGGGGCCGCAAGTTACCTATCTGGGGGAGGTTTCGCCCGAAGACCTGGGCGATGCGTACGACGCCTGCGATATATTCCTGCTGCCGTCACAGGCGGAAAGCTTTGGGATGGTATTCCTGGAAGCGTGGACGCGGCGCAAGCCGGTTATCGGCAACGCTCGATGCGGCCCGGTGGCCGCGCTTATAGAAGATGGGAAGGACGGCGTTCTATGCCGCGGCGCCGGCGAAATCGCCGCCGCGGCGGCGCGCCTGATCGCCGATCCGGAGTTGGCGCGAGCGCTGGGAGAAAACGGTTACCGCAAGGTAACGTCGCGCTATACATGGAGCGTATTGGCGCGCCGGGTCCTCGACCTTTATACCGATCTCGCCGCCAACCGCCGGCAGGAATGAGCAACCGCCGAGGCCCGTGTCTTTGACCCATTTCCGGCGTTGCGGCATTCCAGATTGCCGGAAATAAAGTATGGACAAATAGGCAATTGTCCAGTCAGTATTATAAAGACGGCTTCCAGCCGCATTATTTTCCAGGAGTACATCCAAATGAAACCCAGATTCGCATCAGCGATGATGTTCATTGCCGGCCTGTCCGTTCCCGCGGCGGCATGGGCGCAAGCCAACAATAGCAGCGAGGCGGGAATCGGAATCATAGCGTGGCTGCTGGTTGGGTTAGTGGCCGGATGGCTGGCCAGTCTGATGGTGAACCGGTCGGGCGAGGGCGTGATACTTGACATTGTCCTGGGTATAATCGGCGCCTTCATCGGCGGCATCATATTCCGCACGCTTGGTGCTCACGGCGTGACCGGCTTCAACCTGTGGAGCATCTTCGTAGCGTTCGTGGGAGCGGTGGTGCTGCTGGCGCTCTATCACGCGGTTAGCGGCCGTCGCAGCCGGGCCTGATGTATTGTTATAATGGGGGGTAGCCGGCCGTTTGCGCAAACTTTTTGCCGATCGTTCCAAAGCAGGCCGCGGCGGTCAGGGCCGGGTGCCATTGCCCGGGGTCGTCATGGCAGACACTTTATATGATGTCGATTTTTATTCGCGCCATGCGGCTCGATCGCTTCAATCGGCCCGAATCGTTGCTCCAATCGTTTTGCGCCTGGCTCCTTTCAACAGTGTAATAGACATAGGATGCGGGGTCGGCGGATGGCTGCGCGCGTTCAGCGAAAACGGAGTCGCGGTGGTGCGCGGAATCGACGGCGATTACGTCGACAAGTCCAGACTGCAGATTGCGCCCGAATGTTTTACGGCGGCCGATTTGACGCGGCCGCTGGTGTTGAACGAACGCTACGACCTGGCGCTGTGTCTGGAAGTCGCGGAGCATCTGGATCCCGCTTCCGGCGCCGGGCTGGTACACGCGCTGACCGCGCTTGCCCCGGTGGTGCTGTTTTCCGCCGCGGTTCCGGGACAGGGCGGAATCGGCCACGTCAATGAGCAATGGCCGGAATATTGGCGGCGCCAGTTCGAGGAGCGCGGTTTCAGGATGGTTGACGTGATTCGCCCGCTGATCCGCGACGATTGCCGGGTCGAATGGTGGTATCGGCAGAACATCGTGATGTTCGCCGCTCAGGCGGCAATTGCCTCCAATCCCAAGCTGCGCGAAAGCCCAAAAGACGACGTTGCCCTCCAATGGATTCACGTCAACATGCTGCGGCCTCCGCACGCCGGTGTACGCAATATTCTGGTGCATCTGAAACCGGTGTTAAGCCGGGCAATCCGCAAACGCCTGCCATGATATAAAGGAGTGGCTTCGCACCAGCCGAGGGCGGCGAATTGGGCTGGCCGCACTATAACTCAGGAATTCAACTTCCAAATCCTGATCCGCGGCCCCGGGCGAATCATGCTGGTGATGTGGCGCAGCGGAGCGTAAAACGCGTCGGCGGCGTCGAACACCGGCGCCGGCGCCCCGGGACGCAGCGGATTGAGGTCCAGCACCAGCGCCGCGTTTGAATCCAGCCAGCTCTGCTCAATCGGCGTCGGACCGCGCGAGTAAAAGGCCAGCGGCGCAAGTGAATCCGACATCACGTAGTCCACGCCCTCGCGTTTGAGTATTTGCGGATTGGAAAAGGGCACCACTCTTACCGTGTACAGTTGGGGCTTGCCGTAAGGGGTCGTGTTGTCGGTGGCGGCGATGGCGCCGCCCGGCGCGATGTGCGCCTCGATCCATTGGCGCGCCAGCGTCCGGGTATCGGTCTGTGCCAGCAGGCGATTGAGTTGCAGGTCGCGCACCAGGCAGGGTGTCAGCAGCAGTGCCATGGCACCGGCGGCAGCGGCAATCGCGCGGCGATCTCCGAACCATCGCGCCGCCAGCCGCGTCAGGTCGGCAGCCATCAGGCCGCCCAACAGCGCCATCGCGGGCAGCGGAATCATCAGGTAACGGTAAAAGACGTAGTGGCTGCGCGTCATCCCGGCAAAGGCGACGGCGATGAACGTCAGGAGCGAGAGCGAGCCCGGCCGCGGACGGATCGCCGCCCACAGCATCGCGGCCAGCAGGAACACCTGCACGGCGACACCCAGGCTGTCCGGCATCGCGCGTCCCAGCAGCCATGACCAGCCGTAATCGGCCAGCGTGTTGCCGACGCCGTAGAGCAGAAATCCGCGCTGATAGGTGTAATCAGTTACGGTCTGGCGCCAGTCCAGGAACAGATAGGGCGTGGCGCAGAAGAACACCAACGCGGCGGCGCCCGCGGCCAGATAGATTCCGGGGTCGCCGACGGTTTGCAGCAGCGACCGCCGCTCGCGCCGGCAAATGCCCAGATGCGCCGCGGCGATACCGAAGACCACCGCGCCTGCCGGATACTTGGTGGCGGTGGCCAGCCCGGCGAATATCCCGGCGCCCAGATAATCCACCGTACGTCCGCGCGCCGCGATCCGCAGCAGCATCGCCAGCGCAAGCGTGAGCCAGAACACCGTCGCCGCGTCGGTGGTCGCGTACTTGGATTCACGCACCGCCAGCGTGGTGAAGGTCACGATCGCCGAAGCCGCAATCGCAGCGCCCGAACCGAATATCGGTGCGGCGGCGAGATAGATCGCGGGCACCGTCGCCGTGCCAAACGCCGCCGAGACCCGGCGCGCCACCAGATATGCCAACGCCTGTCCGTCGCTGGCGTATGCGGTGCGGAAGTTGCCGCGGTATCCGATCAGTGCGGCATAATACTTCAGCGCGGCGTGCTGAACGTACATCTGCGCCGACGGATAAAGCGCGAAATGCGGATTCCAGTCGTTGTCGAAGCCCAACGCCCGCGACACCATGTACTCCTCGTCGGGGCGGAACTTGTCGGGCAGCCCGAAACCGCTCGAAGTCAAGCGCAGCCATCCGGCGATGACGCTGAGCAAGACCAGTCCGGCCAGCGTGAGCCTCGGCCGGGCGAACTTTGGTGCGGGCGAAAGGGCGGCTGATGCATCTGCAGAGTCCGCCGCGATACCGCAATGGGCGCGCGGTTCAGACGCGGGGGGCGCGTCTTGCAGCGCAGCGCGGACCAACGCCTCGGGCACAAGTTGTCGATTCTGCTCAGCCAATGGTCTCGTCGTCCGGGCTCAAAAGTCCGGCTCACGATATCAGCACCTTAGCAGAAAGTGCAGCGGCGCAGTGGACGGCATTATTCGGCGCTTTATGGCCGATCTTTGCATCCCGTGTCAGGACCGTTATTATTTGGGCGCGCGATGCGGTGAACGCGCCGATGATTAGGTATATGGAGTTCAGGATTGTTTCGGTCCGCCCGTGATGCGTCAGGCCATAAGGCGGTCGATTGCCGGATGTTCGTTCGCAGCCTGACATCGTGCGGCACGCCGCGCCGGTCAAGCTCAGCGCGCCGGATTGGCTTTTCCAGCGCCATCAAACTGATTTGCATTACCCTGCTCCTGCTCGGGCCATGCCTGATCGGCGCCGTCTGTGCCCATGCCGCCGCCAACCTCATCGCCAATCCCAATCTGACCGAGGGCGCGGGCGGGGCGCCGGAGGGATGGAAGAGCGAAGGCTGGATTTCCACTCCTGACGCCAGCACCTACAACTGGGTCCACGACCGCAGCGGCGGGCAACTTGAGATCTCCAGCTCCAAGGGCAACGACGCGCGCTGGATCCAGAATCTGCACCTGGCGCCCGGATGGTACTATTTCAGCGCCGAAATCCGCAGCGAGAACGTCGGCGACAACAACACCGGCGCTTCCATCGGTCTGATGGAAGACGGCATCATCTCGCAGCAACTGCACGGCACCCGCGACTGGACCAAAGTTGGCTTTTACCTCAAAGCGGGCGAGCAGGGCGCCGACATCGTGCTGGATTGCCGCCTGGGCGGATTCGCCAGCCTCAACACGGGCAAGATGGCATGCCGCAACTTCAGCGCAACGAAGATCGACGCGCCGCCCGAAAACGACACGCCGCGCTACGACCTCGACGTGATCCGCAACGGCGGCAACGCGCCGCCCGCGGCCGGCGGCAGCGCCAACGTTGCCCTGCCTCTTGCGCTGGCCGTGCTGGTCCTGGCGGGACTGTTTTACTGGCGCCGATACGGCAGGACCTGGGCGCGCAAGCTGTGGACGAGCCTGCGCGAGTTGCCGCCGGCCAGCGCCGCGCCGATGCCGCCTGACGCCGCCCGTCAGCGGGTCGAAGCGATTCTGTTCGTGGTCACCCTGCTGACCTTCGCCTATTTCTACCAGGCCGCCGACCATAGCACCGGTTCGCGCTTCGATCTGGTGCGATCGATCCTGGAGCGCGGCAGCCTGTGGATCGACGGCTACTGCGGCTACAACACCGCCGATATCGTGGAGCTGCATTCGCATATCTATTCCAACAAGGCTCCGGGCGGCGCTTTCACCGGTATCGTGCCGTGGCTGGTGGTGACGTCGATGCTGCGCATCTTCTTGCGTCCGGGGGACTGGTTCTGGGCGCTGGCGACGCATCTGACGACGGTATTTTCGGTCAGCCTGCTTTCATCGGTGTTGATCGTGCTGCTGTATCGCTTCGCGCTGCGGCTGGGGGCGGGCAACGTGCGCGCTGCGGGGCTGGCGCTGGTTCTGGCCTTCGGCACCATCCTGTTCCCTTATGCCACCGAGTTTACCGCCGAGCCGATAGCGGCGCTGTGCGTGTTCGCGTCGTTTTATCTGCTGGTCTTTCCCGGCGCCGGGGACAACACCTACCGCGCGCTGTGGGCCGGCCTGCTGGCGGGATGGTCGGTGGTATGCGACTATCCGACCTTCGTGCTCGCCGCCGGGGTGGGTATCTACGCCATCTGGAAGCTGCGCGATGGGCGCAAAATCGCGGTGTTTGCGATTGGGGCCGGCGCCTGCGCGCTGATTCTCGCGCTGTACAATACGATCGCGTTCGGCAATCCGCTGTTCCTCAGCTACGAGGCCTATATGGGCGCGGCCAACGCGTCGCGCTTCCCCGAGCAGTCGATGGGTTTCGCCGGCGTGACCTATCCGCGGCTGCCGGTGCTGTGGGACGTTCTGTTCGGGGCGCAGCGCGGCCTGTACTTCTGCAATCCGGTCCTGCTGCTCGCGTTTCCCGGCCTGTATTTTTTCTGGCGGCGGTCGGGATACCGCGCCGAGTTGCTGGTGATCGCTTACGCGATAATCAGCTTCATCCTGTTCAACGGATCCTACGGTGAGTCGATCATTTATTGGGGCGGCGGGACGGCGACGGGTCCGCGGCATATTCTGTCCGCGGTTCCGTTCATGGTGCTGGCGATGGCGTTTTTGCCGCGGCGTCTGGATCCGGTGCTGGCCTTCATGGCGCTGGCGTCGGTATTGATGATGCTGATGGCGACCGCGATCGAGCCGCATCTGCCCTACGAATACGACAACCCGATTCCCGATTTTCTGTGGCCCGCCTATCTGCGCGGCGATTTTGCTTACAACAAGGGCGCCTATTATGGCGGCGGGCCGATTGCCGGCGATTCGGTGGCGTTCAACCTGGGCAAACTGATGGGCTTGCCTGGGGCGCTGCAGTTGTGGCCGCTGGCGGCGGTGTGGATCGCCGGAGCATGGCAGTTGCTGCGCAATTTGCCGGCCGCTGCCGCGGTCAAAATCGACCGCCGAATGTTCGCGATGGCCACGGTGGTGATCGCGGCGCTCATCTCGCCGCCGGTGTTCGGCGCGCTTTTTATGCGCCCCGATCTGCAGCAGGCGCACGGTCTGTTGGGCCGCTATTACGAAGGCATGCGCGGCAGCCCCTATCCGCCGCATATCGAACGGGTGGACCGCAAGGTTGACTTCGACAGCATCGTGGCGCTGGGCTCGCTGCCCTATCCCTCCCACGCCACCTGGACCGGCAAGCTGATCGCGCCGGTCGCGGGCGAGTATCGATTCACGATCGAAGTGGACGACTCGGGATGGCTTAAGATTGACGGCCGCGACGTGATCGCCGATCCGGGTGAGGTCACCAGACAGGTGGCCAGCGGCGCGGCCTACCTGAGCGCGGGCCCGCATGATATCGAACTGGGCGAGCGCAACATCTGGGGCGGGGCATATATACGGCTGTTCTGGCAGCCGCCGGGCGGCCGCCAGCAGGTGATTCCCTCGCGATACCTTATCCCGCAGCGCGCGGATCGGCGGCCGGATCGCAGTCCGATCCAAAAGGCCCAAGGCTAGCCGCTCCGAACTATTCAGCTATACGACGGTGTCCGGGCGAATTCGACCTTTGACGATGCTGACTGCGACTCGAGCCTGCTGCGCGATCCTGATTGCCGCGGCCATGCTGTGCGCGTGCCATTCGCGTCCGGCGCCGTCCGCCATACCGCTGACGAAAATGGGAGGTGAACCGCCGGGTTATCCTGGCTATACTTACGTTTTCTTCGGCAGCCCCGAGATCAAGCTCCCACCTGAGATCAAGGAGCGGCAGATCGCGCGCAACCGGGCCCTGATAGCGGCGCTGGCCGCGGCTGGTCCGATTTCACCCCAGCCGGCGACCGTGTTTTGCTTCCCGGCCAAATCGGGGGACGCGCCGGCGGCGATTGCCGCGGACAACTACAATGCCGAAGTGGCGGCGCAATACCGTTCGCTGGTGGCCTTGAGATTTCCCGGCACTCACATGGGAAAATTAACCCTGATGCGATTTACCGCGGACGCCGGACCATTTTTGATCACCACGCTCACCCCGCTCAGCCGGAGCGTGAACCAGGGGCCGATGCTGTACACCGAATTGACCCGCCTGGAGCCGCACCAGCTAAGCGGAGTGATCCAGAAGTATCGGGAGATTAACCGGGTGGAGGCAGGCGATAGCCCGTCGGACGAAGACTTCCTGCGCCGGTTGGCCCAGGCAATGAAGCAAAATCAAATCGACGCTTCGGTTTGGGTCAAAAACTGACGGCTTGCACTGTCTGAAACGCAAAATCGAGCGGATTTGTTATACTCCTTGCGGATTTCCACTTTAGACTGGCGATAGCTGGCAAACTTCCTGCAATCCCGGCATAATGGATCGGACGTTGCGTTAATTGACTCAGATATTATGTTGAGAGGCAGCCTTTTTATGCCGTCAGCAATGCTCTCGTCTGATCTGCGCTCGTGCTTATTCCGTAGTGTTTTGGTCGCTTTGATTGGTTTGCTGACCGCTGGCGCGGCGCGCGCCCAGAGCGTCAGTTGGCCTTCAGTTCCGCTCAACGGCAATCATCCGGCTGAAGCAGCCAACCTTAGTCCATTGGCGCATGCGGACCCGGCGATGCCGTTGAACATGGCGGTGACGCTGGCGCTGCGCAACGAGGCCCAACTTGATCAGCTCCTGAACGATCAGCAGAATCCCGTCTCTCCACATTACCATCAGTGGCTGACGCCGGCCCAGTTCACGGCGCGCTTCGGGCCCTCGCAGCAGGACCTCGACGCCGTGGCGGCATGGATTGGCGCGCAAGGGCTGACGGTTACGGGCGCCAGTCTGGCGCAGCGCACGGTGCGGTTCACCGGTACGGTTAACGATGCGGAGCGGGCTTTCGGCACCAACATCATGCTGTTCGGCAACGGATCATCATACGCCAACGTGATCGATCCGGTGATACCGGCACGTTTTTACGGCGTGATCACCGCGATCAGCGGGCTGGACAATTTTCTCCATGCGATGGCGTTCTCGCGCCATCTGAGCGGTCTGGATCCGGTCCGGGAGCAGTCGGGATGGAGCGCTGGACCGCTGGCGCTGCTGGATTCGGGTCCGGCTCTGCCGGGGTCGGGCCATAGTGCGATAACGCCTGCTCCCGACGTAACTATCGGCGGAGTGACGGCGTTTGGTCCCGCGGATTTTCGCTCCTTCTACAACGAGACGTCGCTGATTTCGGGCGGCATCACGGGAGCCGGCGGCGACTGTATCGGGATCGTGGGCAATTCCGACTACACGCACGGCGCGGTTGATATTTTCAACACTCAGTTCGGCCTGCCCGCTTCCAGCATCACGACCGTAATCGTGGATAAGGTCAATCCGGGCATAACCGGCAGCGAGCTTGAGGCTCTGCTCGATCTTGAATGGTCTCACGCGGTCGCGCCGGGCGCCGCCATCCGATTTTATCTGGGCAACGACGCGACCGCGACCAACGGATCGATAGTCGACGGGATCCAGCGCGCGGTGAACGACAATTCCTGCGGGACGATCAGCGTAAGCTTCGGTTTGTGCGGAGCGAGTTCGGCATTTTTTACCGGCATCGTCAGCCCGATTTACAAGCAAGGTGCTTCGCAGGGGCAGACTATTTTTCTCTCCTCCGGCGATGACGGGGCGGCCGGTATCGTGCTCAATCCGTCGATGACGGCGTGCGTCACCGGCACCAGCCGCAGCGTCAGCGAACTGGGATCGGATCCGAACGTGACCCAGGTTGGGGGAACCAAGTTCAATCCCAATTTCGATGGTGCGGGCAACAATGTCGGTCATGTGGCGGAGGATGCCTGGAACGATGAAATTTCCGACGGCGGCGGCGCCACCGGCGGCGGCATCAGCACCATCTACGCCAAGCCCTCGTATCAGAAGGGTCCGGGCGTTCCGGTGGGCGGCAATCGCGACGTGCCCGACGTGGCGCTCATCGCCAGCAATTTCCATCCCGGCGTCTTTCTCGGCTTCAACAACTCGGGCACGCCGGCGATTGGATGCTGTATCGGCGGGACCAGCCTGTCCGCGCCGGCATGGGCCGGAATTTCCAAACTGGTCGCGCAGCTCAACCATTCCCGCCCCGGACCGCTCAACCCGCGCATCTATGCGTTGGCCAACGCCGGCCTGGCGACCTCCGGCTTTCGCGACGTCACCAGCGGCAACAACAACTTCAACGGCGTGATCGGTTTCAATGCCACGACCGGTTATGACATGACCACGGGATGGGGCACGGTGGATATCGGTACTTTTGCCAACGCCGACGTCAATCCGCCCGCGCCTTCAATCAGTTCGATTCCGTCAACTATTTTGGTGGGCTCCAGCTTCACGATTCACGGCAGCTTTTTCAGTCCGGGCGCGGTGGTGAACTTTTTCGTTGCCACTTCCAAGGGGCCGATCAACGCCGGTCCGCTGCAGCCCTCCGCCTATTCACCCACCTCGCTGACCGTACCCGTGCCCGCCACGGTGGCCTTAGGGCAGGGTTTTGTGGCGGTGCAGGTGGTCAACGCCGATCTCAGCTTCAAGGCCTCTAACGTGGCGTCGGCGCTGCTCCAGGGATCGGCCGCCGCCGGCATCCCCTCGCTGACCAGCATCAACGGCGTCGGCCTGGCTGCGACCAGCAGCAATCCGTCCTACGCCACCAACAACGTCCAGACCGTGATCGTTCAGGGCAACACGGTGACGCTGGGCGGCAACGGCTTCGACGCCGCCCACGGGGTCGCGATCAATATCTTCTGTGGATGCCCGGGCGGGATGGTGCCGACCACCTTCATCAATCCGGGAGCGGGCCTGACCGCGACGTCGATCAGCTTCACGCTGCCGGCCGCGGTGGCCACGGGACCCGCGTCAATCGTGGTCATCAACAAGGGCGCGGACGGCGGCTTCAGCAAGTCGAGCAACGCCGTATCGGTTCCAGTCGGCGCTCATATTACGGTCACGTCGGTCACTCAGTCCGGCAGCACGATTACGGTTAACGGAAACGGATTTTCAACCTTGACCGTGATCAACCTGTTCAACCAGCAAGGCGGAACGGTGGTGGCATTGGGCGGACTGGGACCCGGCGGCGTGCCGCGCATCCCGCTGACCATCATCAGCCCGACCAAGTTCACCTTTACCAAGCCGTCAGGAACGGTGCCGGGAGCGGCTTACGTGCAGGCGCTCAATCCGCCGTTCGTGCCGTTCACCAGTTCCGGCAGCGACCCCGGAGGCGCGTTCACTTTGCTGTAAAGAGCAATCCGCCGCTCAGTCCCACATCAGGCCGCCGTCGACGTTGAAGGACTGGCCGGTGATATTGTCAGCCTCGGAGGACGCGAGAAACGCGGCCATATTGGCGATATCGTCGGGCGAGTTGGATCGGCCCAATGGAATCGTAGCTTCCATGCGCCGCACCGCTTCCTCGCGCGTGACTTTGCGCTTGGCCACCGCCTCCGCGATACCCATCTCGAACAGATTGGTGCGGGTGGCGCCGGGGCAGATCGCGTTGACGTTGATATTGTAGCGCGCCAGTTGCGACGCCCCGATCCGCGTCATCGCGATCACCGCTCCCTTGGTGCCGGCGTAGGCGATATTCGAAGTGCCGCGAAACCCCTTGCCCGCGATCGACGCGATGTTCACGATCTTGCCCGCGCGCTGATTGACCATCTCGCGCGCCGCCCGCTGCATGCAGAAGAACAGCCCGCGCGCGTTGACCGAATACATCCAGTCCCAGTCCGCTTCGGTCACTTCGAAAAAGCCCAGCGGTTTGGTTACGCCGGCGTTGTTGACCAGGATGTCGATGCGGCCGAAGGCTTCGACGGTGCGCGCGATGAGGTCGTCGATTTGGTCCACTTTGGCGATGTCGGTCGGCACCGCGAGCGCGCGCCCGCCAATCGTGGCAAGGGTTTCCTCGGCTGCCGCCTGGTTGATTTCCGCCAGAACGACATTGGCGCCTTCTTTGGCGAAACGGATGGCGATCGCGCGGCCCATCCCCTCTCCGGCGCCGGTCACGATCGCGACTTTGTTGTGCAGATTCACGTCGAATACTCCATCGCGGTGGTTTTGCCGACGACTTTAGGCAGCGCCAGGGGCGGCGGCAAGGGCAGGAGGGCGGCAGCGCGGTGGGCGCCGGACTTGAAACCTTTCTGTCCTTCAAGCATCTGTTGTTTGCGCGCGCATTGCGCCGCGCCCGGGAGCGAACCGCCGATGCAATCGCCACGTCCGAGCGCCTTTTCGGGCCTGCTCCGTCGATGGGAATCGATAACCGGGCTCCTGCGCGCGCTGGATTGGGTACCGCCCCTGCTGGTGCGTCTTTTTGTCGGCTACTTCTTCTTCGAAACCGGATGGGCCAAGCTGCACAATCTGCCCGCATTCGTTGAACGCTTCCGGCAATGGGGGATTCCCTATCCCGAATTCAACGCCGCCCTCTCCGCATGGACCGAATGCCTGGGCGGCGCCCTGACCATGGCCGGTCTGGCCACGCGTTTGGTCTCCGTCGCGATGGTCATCAACATGGTCGTGGCGATCGTCAGCGTCAAGCTGAAGAACGTCGCCGGGCTGGACGACTTGGTCGAACTGGACGAGCCGCTTTATGCCCTGTTTTATGTCTGGCTGGGATTTAACGGAGCGGGCGCGCTCAGCCTCGATCGGTTGCTGGTGATGGCGTTGAGGCGATCGGAGGATTCAGCCGCCCCATCCGATGGGCGCACGATAATGAAACAGACGAGCTCGGAGCGGTGATCGGACGGGCAACCATTAGCGCGTTCTTTGCGCTCCTGATTGCGATCCGCGCGCTTTCGGCCGCGTGCGCCGAGCCGGGCAAATCCGATCGCCTGGAACAGATGGCGCGGGAGAAATTCGGCGCGCTTTCCGCCGCTGAAGTCCTGCTCGTGCGCAGCGCTCCTGAACGCGACCTTAAATGGGCCGGGCCGCACGACGACCCCGACGATCCCTCCAACGATCCGCTGCATGCCGAATCATGGGGACCGGAGCGCACTATCCGCGCACCGCTGCTGGTTTGGCTGGCGTCCGATCCCACGGCGTCGCTCCTGGTGCATCCCAGCGGCGCCGGCATCAAGGCGGCCCGTATCGCCGGCCAACTCGATCTCTCCTATCAGAAGGTTCCCTTCACCCTGACGCTGATCCGCTGTGCCATCCGCGACGGTATCGATCTTTCCTACGCCCGCATCCGCGGCCTCGATCTGAGAGCAAGCGCGACCGGTCCGGTGATGGCTGAGATGGCGGCGGTGGACGGCGACGTGCGCATGACGTTTGGGAATTACGACCAGGTCACGTTCTACCGCGCGTCGATCAGCGGCAGCCTGGATTTCAGCGCGGCCCGCGTCCAGAGCGCCGACGCGCCGGCGATTTCGCTGATCGAGGCGTCAATCGGCGGCGACGCCGTTTTCCATCAGGGATTTGCCACCAACGGAATTATCGATTTGCGGCTGGCGCGGATCGGGCAGGCGCTGAGTTTCAATCACGCGCGGTTTTACGGCGCCCGGGATAACGGGATCATCGCCGAGAGAGCGCTAATACATGGACCGCTTTACTGGGTGGCGATGAACCTTACACCGCGCACGCAACTGGATCTGGCCGACGCGCGCGCGGCGGATTTATGGGACGATCAGGCCAGCTGGCCGGCGCCGGGCAACCTGATTCTGAGCGGCTTTCAATACGAAGGGTTCGGCGGCGACAGCCCGGCCGACGCGGACAGCCGGCTTAAATGGCTCGCGCGTCAGCCGCCCGGATTCCACGCCCAGCCCTATGCCGAATTGGCCAAGGCGCTGGCGGCCGGCGGCAACGCCGATGACGCGATCGCGGTCGAGATTGCGCAGCGCGTGGCGCAGCGCCGCGAAGGCGGCCTGGGTCCGCTGGAGCGGGCGTGGAATGCGATGCTTCAGGCGACGATCGGGTACGGGTTTATCCCGCTGCGCGCGCTGTGGTGGATCGCCGGTTTTGTATTTGTCGGCACGCTGCTGTTCAGATGGGGCTACGCGCTGCGGGCGGTTGCTCCGACCGAGGAAGCGGCGTTTGAATCGTTCATGCACAGCGGCACCACGCCGCCGCATTATCCGGCCTTCAACGCCTTCGTCTATTCGCTGGAGAATTTCCTGCCGGTCGTCGATCTGCATCAGGGGGAATACTGGCGGCCCAACCCCGCGCAGGCCGCATTTGGCGCGCATCCGGGTTCCTCGCAGCGGCCGGTCGTGGCGGTCTGCCTGCGCTGGTATCTGTGGGCGCATATCCTGGCCGGATGGATCCTGACGCCGCTTCTGGCGGCCGGCCTTTCGGGGCTGATTCATGTCGGATGATGCTGAAAATGCCCCGGCCCCGCGCGTGATCGTGATAATGGGGGTGGAGGGCTCGGGCAAAACCACCATCGGCCAGATGCTGGCGCGCGCGCTTGGATGGAATTTCAGCGACGCCGACGAATTCCATACGCCGCAGGCCAAAGCAAAAATGGCGGCGGGAGCCGCGCTCACCGACGATGATCGGCGGCCGTGGCTGCAGGCCCTGCGCGGCCTGATTGCGGACCGAATCAAGACCGGCCCCCCAACCGTACTGGCCTGCTCGGCCCTGAAACAGTCCTACCGCGACGCATTGACGGTGGATCGCGCCCGCATGGCGTTTGTTTACCTCAAGGGCGGCATCGAGCTGATCCGTGAGCGGCTGCGCATGCGCACAGGCCATTACGCGGGCCTCGAGCTGCTCGACAGCCAATTTGCGGCGCTGGAAGAACCCCAAGACGCGCTGGCCGTCGATATCAGCCGGACCCCGGATCGGATAGTCGGCGACATCCGCGCGGGTCTGAAGCTTTAAGCATCGGAAAGCATTAGGGCTTGTCTTCGCGCATGGGCTGCCCGGCGTGGAAATCCGGCGCGGTTTGCGATCAGCCGTGAGGGACGGCGCAGCGCAGCATAGCAGAGCTTGCGGCAATGCTTAAAAAAGCTTCGATCTGTACCGCCGCCGCTTTCGGCCGGATTTGGGCACTTTTCATCGAGCTGGCTGAGGGAAGGAGAACTTTTCCGGCCTGAGCGCGCGGGCCCGCGAGTTTCGGGTTGCTCTACCGCTTGTAGGACTTTCGCCCGCCTTACGGTCCAACGGGAGCGGTACGGGCCGCGCGGGAAACTTCGCAGCGGTTTTCGTCAGTCGCGGGCTAAGTATTTGCCAAAGCTGAACAGCCGTGGAAATCTCTGATCCAGCAAGCGCATTGCGTGCCCTCTGACGGGTAGCTTCTTTCAGCTCAGGCTCAGGCGGCCAATCGTTGAAACGGCGCGAGCGAATGAATAAAGGTGCACAATTGATGGTACCGCTTTCGCATGTTTCCGAACCGGAAAACACCGCTCAGGACGAAGACGGGCCGCGCCCGCGGGTTCTGGTCGTGGACGACAGCCGCGATTCGGCGGAGATGCTGTGCGAGGTGCTTCAGGCCTACGGTTGTTCCACCTGTGTGGCCTACGACGGGCCGTCGGCGCTGGACGCGGCGCAGTCCTTCAAACCCCATCTGGCGCTGATCGATATCAATCTGCCGTTGATGGACGGCTACGAAGTGGCGCAGCGGATGCGGCAGAATCCGGAGTTGCGTCAAATCCGGCTGATCGCGGTAACCGGGTACAGTGAAGCCGCGGAGCGCCGCCGCTCCCAGCAGGCCGGCTTCAACGATCACATGGTCAAGCCGATCGATCTGAAACAGTTGCGAGACGCAATCCGGGGTTAGTCTGGCGAACGGGTGAGCGTCAGCCGGCGGATTCCGCCGCGCGTGCCAGCGCTTGCGCCAGCTTCTCCATCGTCACCGGCTTGGCCAGGTAGTCGTCCATCCCGGCGGCCAGGCATTTCTCGCGGTCGCCCTCCATCGCATTGGCAGTCATCGCGATTATCAGGACATGACGGCCGCTTTGCCGAGCTTCGTTTCGCCGGATCGCCGCGGTGGCGCCATAGCCGTCCATCTCCGGCATCTGGCAATCCATCAAAATCACATCATACGGAACTTTTTCCAGCGCCTGCAGCGCTTCAAGTCCATTGCCGACGCCGTCGGCACGATAACCCAGTCTGGCGAGCTGGCGCAGTGCGACCTTCTGATTGATCGCGTTATCTTCAGCTACCAGTATCCGCAGCCTGCCCGAGCCGGGCGGCGGCACGGGTTCGTTTTTGGGCGACCCGGACGCTACCGGCGCCGCGGCGGCCTGGCCCAGCTTCAGGTTGAAGTGGAACGTGGAACCCACACCCATCTCGCTCCTGACGCCGAGACTGCCGCCCATCTGCTGGACCAGGTTCGCGGCGATGGCCAGACCCAGGCCGGTGCCGCCGTACTTGCGCGTGACCGACGCGTCGGCCTGAGTGAAGGGTTCGAACAGATGCTTCTGGGCGTCGGGCGGAATACCGATACCCGTATCGCAGACTTCGAAAGCGAGGCCCGGGGAGTCATCGTGCTGCCGCGGGCGCAGCCTGACCAGAACCTGGCCGCGTTCGGTGAATTTGATCGCGTTGCCAATCAGGTTGCATAAAATCTGGCGCAGCCGCCCCGGGTCGCCGCTGAGCCGGGCAGGAGTGTCGGGGTCGACGTCGGTGAGCAGCGCGATGCCTTTGACCCGCGCGGCGGCGGCAAAAATCTCGATCGCTTCGTCCAGCGTGGCGCGCGGGTCGAAATCCAGATTTTCGAACAGCAGTTTGCCCGCCGACAGTTTGGAGAAGTCCAGCACGTCATTGACCAGCGACAGCAGCGCGTCGGAACTGGAACGGACACCCTCGAGCATTTCGCGCTGTTCACCCGACATCGGCGTGTCGAGCAGCAATCCGGTCAATCCGACGATGGCGTTGAGCGGGGTACGAATCTCGTGGCTGATATTGGCCATGAACTCGGACTTGAGCCGCGCCGCCTCCAGCGCGGCGTCGCGCGCTTCGAGCAGCTGCTGCTCCAGTTTTTTGCGATCGGTGATGTCGCGCGTGCTGACGACCATGACCGGCTCGCCGCCCAAATCCTCCGCCCGCACCGATCGCGCCTCGCAGTTGCGCCAGGAGCCGTGTGCGTCGGCGATGCGCAATTCGTATTGCGCGGCGCCGGTGGCAAAGGTGTCGGCGATCGAGCGCAATGCCCGTTCGCGGTCCTCCGGATGCACATATTCCATTCCGGTGGTGCCGATATAGCCGGCCTGGGGGCGTCCGAACTGGCGTACCGCGTCGCTGGAAAAAGCGATGGTACCGTCGGGCCGCAAAACGAGGATGACGTCGGAGGAGGTCTGGATCAGGGTGCGGAAGTATTCCTCGCTGCGGCGCAGCGCCTGCTCGGTGCTGAGCCGCTCCGCCGCCTGCGCGATGATGTTGGCGATGGCCTGCATGAAGGCGGCGTCATCCTGGCTGAACTTGCGGGGCTTGAGCGAATGCGCCGAAACCATTCCCCAGGGCCGATCGCTTCCGCCCACCAGCACCGCGATCCCGGACCGGACCCCGAGTTGGGCTCGATGGGCCACCGGCCGGAAACCGGTTTCGATCTCGAAATCCTCAACGATAACCGGATGATTGCAGCGAAGCGCCTGCCCGGCTTGCGTATCGGGACCGGCCTCGAATTCGGTACCCACGTCCCATCCCACGGCCGCCCGGACGCGGATTGTTCTGCCGTCGGGCTGCAGCTCGGCGACGCCGCTGAATTCGATCTTCAAAGTGGCGGCAATCAGCTCCGCCGCGCCGTTCAGCAGCGGGCCGAGTTCGTGGGCACGCAGCGCGTGCTGGCCGAAATCAGCCGCCGCGCGCTGCTGTTCGAGCCGCGAATGGAGCTGCGCCTGAGTCTGGAGCAGCGCGAGTTCCGCGGCCTTGCGCTGGCTGATGTCGCGCGTGTTGAAGACTCCGGCCGGTCTGCCGCGGCGATCGGCGATGCGGCGCCCGCGAACTTCGCAATGCAGCCACGATCCGTCGCGGCGGCGAATTCGGCATTCGTATGTGCTGGCGCCGCTCTGAAACATCTCGCGCATCCCGTGCAGCACCGTACCGAAGTCCTCGGGATGAACCGCCAGCGCGCCTTTGACGATCTCCTCCTCGCCGAATTCGTAACCGAACAGCGTATAGCCGGTTTCATTGGCGAACTGGGTTACGCCGTCGCGGCCGATTACGGCAATCGCGTCGGAGCTGCTGTGCAGGATCGATCGGTAATATTGCTCGCTGCCGCGCAGCGCCTCCTCCGCCGCAATCCGTTCCACGGCGTGGGAGATGATGTTGGCAATCGATTGAATGAAGGCCGCGTCGTATTCGCTGAAGCTGCGCTTGCGGGTGGTGGTTGCGCAAAGCACGCCGTAGGGCCGTTCGTGTCCTCCGATTACGAGCGTCAGACCCGACTTCAGTCCATGTTCGAAGGTCGAGCCGGGAACCGTGAAGCGGGTTTCGTTGCTGTAATCGTCGACGATCACGGGACCGTTGCAGGATAGGGCATAGCCGCTATGCGAATCGGTGCCGAGCTCCAGCGGCGGCGAGGCGCCGCGGTCCCATCCGACGTTGGCCCGCAGCCGCAAGGTTTTGCCGTCCGGCTGCAGTTCCATCACCGCGCAATATTCGATCTCCAGTGTTTCAGCGACGCGATGCACGGCCTGCTCCAGCAGCGGATCGAGCCGGGTCGCGCGCAGCGCCTGCTGGCCAAAATCAGCCACCGCGCGTTGCTGCGCCAGGCGCGACTGCAGATCAAGCTGTGTGCGGAGGAAGGCGGATTGCATCCGTTTGCGAGCGGTGATGTCGCGCTGCATGAACGAAGCGCCGGTCAACCGGCCGCATCCGTCGCGAATTCCAAACGCGCTGGTCGAAAGTTCGACTGCTTCGCCGTCCGTGCGGATGCTGGTCGCTTCATAATGGCAGGGCCCGCCGCCGTTGAGGATTTGGTTGAGGACCTCGCGCACCTGGGCCGCGGACTCGCCCGAGAGGTAGCTCTCAACCGGCTGCCCGATGATTTCCGCCGCGCGGCGGCCGTAAACATTTTCCGCCCCGCGGTTCCATACCGTTACAAGCCCGGCGCGATCGATTGCGATCACCGCGTCGCTCGACGAATCGACGATCGACGCCAGCAGGTCCCGGTTCTGTTCGATGTTTCGGATCGAAGTCAGGTCGCGGGCGAACAGCGCGAAGCGCCGCTCGCCTCCGGCTTTGAGCGGCAGCGGGACCAGGCGATACTCGAAACGCCAACGCCGGTCGCGCCCGCCCAGCATAAGGCATTCGAAACGGCCGGGCTTGCCCTCGCGCAGCAGTTCGCGCAATTGGCTTGCCGCCGCCTTCTCCTCGGGCGCCATAAATTCGAACAGCGTACGCCCGCGCACGTCGCCGTTGCCGTCGCGCATCGCGCCGGCGGCGCCGATCGGGTCGACTTCGAGGAAGGTGCCGTCCCCCGCGATTATCGCCCAGGTTTCGGCCGCGGCCTGAAGCACCGCCCGCAGCGTCACCTCGTTGCTGTTGTTGTCCGCGGTTAAGTTCTGCATGGTGTCCGGCTTCCGGCTCAATCCGTGCCCGCAATCGCCCGTGCGGGAAGCGCACGGAACCGGATCGGGCGGGTGAGAAAGTTCGGGGCTCGCGTACTGACTGCCCGGATGAATGGGAGCAACCAAAGCCAACGGGAGCGGGCGCGGGTCAAAAACAATCCCCCTTTTGCTTACGCCGCCGGCCGCGGCGAGATGATTTTGATTTATCTCAAACCAATTCCGCTCACAATCCCGCGTATTTTTGCCTTGAAGCTCCTGATAGCGCCCGCCCAGCGGATGGCCGGCGCGGGTTGCATTGCGCCCAATCACCTGAGAAACAATGGTCCCGATGAGTACTGAAGGTTTGCGGGTGGCGTTCGATGTCGGCGGCACTTTTATCGACGTGGTAATCGCGGCGGCGCAAGGGCCGATTCTGACCTACAAGATTCTGGCTTTGCCCGAGACCATCGGTCCCGATGTGGGGCGCTGCGTGCGCGACGCGATGACTCGCCGCAACTCCCGCAGCGTCGCGCGGATGGTGCATGCGACCACCGTCGCCTCCAACACCGTGCTGGAGGGCAAGGGCGCCGTCACCGGACTCATCTGCACCCGCGGCTTCCGCGACCTGACCGAAATCCGCGGCCTGCAGCGCCCCGCCATCTATGACATCTTCTGGGATCGGGTTCCCCCGCTGGTCCCGCGCCGCCGCCGGCTGGAGGTGACCGAACGTATCATGGCCGACGGCTCGGTGCGCACGCCGCTGGATGAAGGCGAGCTGCGCGGCGCGCTGGCGGGGCTGCGCGCGCAGGGCACCGAAGCCGTCGCCGTCTGCTTCCTGCATTCCTACATCAACCCCGAACATGAACGCCGCGCGATGGCCCTGGTGCGGGAGCTGATGCCCGGGGTTGACGCCTGTTCGTCGGCGGAGGTGCTGCCCGAAATCCGCGAGTATCCGCGCGCCTCCACCACGATCCTCAACGCCTACCTGATGGGCGCGGTCAACGGCTACCTGGGTAAAATCGAGCGCGAGCTGAGCCAATACGGACGCGACATTCTGATCATGCAGTCCAACGGCGGCATCATGACCGCCGCCCACGCCCGCCGTTTTCCGGTGCGCATGATCGAATCGGGACCCGCGGCCGGCGTGCTCGCCGCCGCCAGCCTGGCGCGCGAATGCGACCTGCCCAAAGTGGTCGCGTTCGACATGGGCGGCACCACGGTGAAAGCCTGCCTGATCGAAAATGGCGAAGCCGCCGAGAGCAATGAAAGCGAGGTCGGCGCCGGTATCAACACCGCCAGCCATCTGATGAAGGGCGCGGGCTATGCCCTGCGCGTGCCCGCATACGACATCGTTGAACTGGGCGCAGGCGGCGGGAGTATCGCGCGAATCGAGGAAGGCTTGCTGATGCGGGTGGGCCCGCTCAGCGCCGGCGCGGTGCCGGGACCGGCATGTTACGGACGCGGCGGCGTCGAGCCGACGGTTACCGACGCCAACGTGGTGCTCGGCTACATGAACCCGCATCGGATTGCCGGCGGCACCGTGCCGATCCACGCGCGGGCGGCGCGCGCCGCCATCGAGCAGCATCTGGGAGGCCAGCTCAAACTGGATCCGCCCGCTGCGGCCCTGGGCGTGCATCGCGTGGTCAACGCCACGATGGCGCGCGCCATTCGATCCGTCACCAGCGAGCGCGGACGCGACCCGCGCGAATACACGATGGTCGCGTTTGGCGGCGCGGGGCCGATTCATGCCGCCGAACTGGCCGCCGATATAGGAATCAATCGGGTCTATGTTCCGCTGCATCCGGGATTGTTCAGCTCGCTCGGACTGCTGTTCGCCGATTTGCGCTACGACGCGGTCAAAAGCGTGATGACCCGGCTCGATCGGCTGGAAGGATCGACGCTGCGCGGCCACTGCGACAGCCTGGTCGAGGATCTGCGCGAGCGGCTGATGCGCGAGGCGGGCGCCAGCGAAGTGCGCTTCGAGCGCAGCGTCGAACTGCGCTACCTGCGGCAGGATTCCGAGATGAATTTCAGGATTCCCGAGGACATTGCCGAACGCGACCTGTGCGGATGGCTGGAGCGGGCTTTCCATCCCGAACATGAGCGCAATTTCGGCTACCGCCGCGATGCGGATCCGGTGCTGGCCGTGAGCGTCCGCGTCCGCGCAATCGCACCGGCGCGCAGCGTTGCGGTGCGGGATCTGGCGTCAGGTTTCGAGGCCGCCGCGAAAAATACGCCCCCCGCCCCGCCGCAGCCGCGTCAGGCCTGGTTCGGACCGCAGGCGCGCGAGATGACAGCGCGGGTGCTGACCCGCCGGCATCTGCTGGACGGCGCCGTCTCCGGTCCTGCGATTATCGAGGAGTTCGACACCACGGTGGTGATTCCTCCGGGATGGCGCGCCGAGCTCGATGGTTTCGCCAACGTGGTGCTGTCGGCCGTTGGATAATGATGTTTGTGCGGCCTCTGCCGGAGAAGCGAGGAGACACCAAAGGTCAGTCCATGGAGAACACCGTCGATCCCATACTGCTTGAAGTAATCAACAACGCTCTAATCGCGATTGGCGATGAGATGGGCAACACGATGAAGCGCACCGCGCGCTCGATCACGGCGCGCATCGGCGACTTCTCCACCGTGCTGGTTGACGCGCGCGGACGCGTGATCGCGCAGGGGCAGGGCGCCGGCTTTCATCTCGGATACATCCGCGGCGTGATGCCGGCGCTGCTGCGGAAATTCGCCGGCAAGCTGCGCCCGGGCGATATCCTGGCGTCCAACGATCCCTACGGCGGACTCTCCCATCTGCCCGACATCGTGCTGCTGGCGCCGATTTTCTGGCGCGACACGCTGGTCGGTTTTTCGACCCTGGTCACGCATCATTCGGACATCGGCGGACGCTTCCCGGGCGGTCAGAGCGCCGTATGTGCGGAGATTTACGAAGAAGGCCTGCGCCTGCCCTGCGTCAAGCTTTACCAGGAGGGACGCCCCAACGACGCCCTGTTCGAAGTAATCGCCGGCAACGTGCGCACGCCCGACGACGTCCTGGGCGATCTCGAGGGTCAGGCGGCGGCATGCCGGCGCGGAATCCGCGGCGTGCAGGAGCTGATCGACAAGTACGGTGTGGCGCGCTTTGAAGCAGCCATCGCACAGCTCCATCGCTACAGCGAGCGCGTGGTGCGCGGGGAAATCGCCCGCATTCCCGACGGCGAGTATGGATGGCAAGAGCATTTCGAAGAAGACGGCGTGGGCGGACCCGGGGTAAATCTAAAGGTCTGCTTGAAGGTTCACGGAGATTCGATCACGGTCGATTTCACCGGCTGCGCGCCGCAGCTCAAAAGCGCGATCAACGTGCCGTATTCGCTGACCTGTTCCGCGGCCTACATCTGCCTGCGCGGCGTGCTGGCGGCCGACGCGCCGGCCAATGACGGCCTGTTCGAGCCGGTGGAAGTGATCGCGCCCAAGGGCACCGTGCTCAACCCCCATTTTCCGGCCGCGATTGGCGGCCGCGGCATGATGCTCTGGCGCATCTGCGACATGATGTTCGGCGCGCTGTCCAAGGCCATGCCCGAGCGCATCTTCGCCGCCGGCGAAGGCGGTATCGCCAGCTTCACCTACGCTTACAGCGGGGTGGAGGAGGGCGCGTCGCCGGTGCTCACCGACTGGTACGGCGGCGGATGGGGCGCGCGGCCGACCAAGGACGGCATCGACGGCGTCAATTCGCTGCTGTCAGGCAACGGCGGTTCCAGTGTACCGGTGGAACGGCTGGAAGTGGAGTTTCCCATCCTGATGGACGCCTACGGGCTGATGCCGGATACCGGCGGCGCGGGCAAGTATCGGGGTTCGATGTCGGTCTATCGCACCTATCGCTTTCTAAAACCGGGCCGCGCCCTGATTCGCAGTTGCCGCACCACCTCGGTGCCTTACGGTTTGGGCGGCGGCGGCGACGGTACGCCGTCCAAAGTGGTGCTCGAGCGCGGCGGTAAGCTGACTGAGTTTCCGCCGCAGATGTTCATCGACGCGCAGGTCGAGCCTGAGGACGCGATCACGCATGTGATGTGCGGTGCGGGCGCTTACGGCGACGCTTTGGAACGCGACCCCGCCATGGTCCTGGACGACGTGCTCGACGGCAGGATCACGCCCGCGTTCGCGCGCCGGATGCATGGAGTGGCGATTGAGGGGGGCGCGGTGGGTTGGGCGCAAACCCAGGCCTTGCGCGAGCGGATGCGCCGGCGCGCCGAGGGCTCGCGCTGAATCAATCCCGCCGCATTTAGCTGGCGCCGAGGGTTGGCCTCAGGTCCGGCTCAATCCCAACTGACGGCGGAAATGCTCGATAGTGCGCGTCAGTCCTTCGCGCAGCGCGATTTGCGGCTGCCATCCCAAACGCTCGCGCGCCAGGCTGATGTCCGGGCGCCGGCGCGTCGGATCGTCGGGCGGCAGCGGCTTGTGAATCAGTTTGGACGAACTGCGCGCCAGCTCGATCGCCAGCTCCGCCAGTTCGAGCATGGTGAATTCGTCGGGATTGCCGAGATTCACCGGCCCGATAAAATCCGGCGCTTCCATCATCCGGATCATCCCGTCCACCAGATCGTCGATATAAGCGAACGATCGCGTCTGGGTGCCATCCCCGTAAACCGTCAACGGCTCGCCGCGCAGCGCCGCCACGCAGAAGTTCGACACCACCCGTCCGTCGTTCACCGCCATGCGCGGGCCGTAGGTGTTGAAGATGCGCACGATCTTGATGTCGACCTTGTTCTGCCGGTGATAATCCATCATCAGGCATTCCGCCACGCGTTTGCCTTCGTCGTAGCACGAACGGATTCCGATCGGATTGACGTTTCCCCAGTAGGTTTCCTTCTGCGGATGCTGCTGCGGGTCGCCGTAAACCTCGCTGGTGGAACTGAGCAGAATCCGCGCCCGCACGCGCTTGGCCAGCCCCAGCATATTGATCGTGCCCATCACGTTGGTCTTGGTGGTCTTGACCGGGTTGTACTGGTAATGCACCGGCGAGGCCGGACAGGCCAGGTGGAAGATGCGGTCGACTTCGAGCAGGATCGGCTCAACCACGTCATGCCGGATCAGTTCGAAATCGGGATCGGACCGCAGATGAGCGACGTTGGCGCGTTGGCCGCTGAAGAAGTTATCCAGGCAGATAACCTCGTGGTTCTCCTTCAGCAGCCGTTCGCATAAGTGAGAGCCGATGAATCCTGCGCCGCCGGTAACCAGTATCCGCACCTTGCTGTTCTCCTGTCTGGACCTTTATCGCTCCTGCCCGCCGCCCGCGCCGCGGCGCGCACCGACGCCCCACTGCTTTCGCCTTGCAGTCAAGCCGCTTTGGTCCATATTTTTGCGCGTAAAAACGATGGTCGAGATGATGGGTTATTTTGGACCGGAACGAACGTGAAGGGCACCTGCGCAAAGTATACGAGATCGCTCAAAGCCCTAACAAGATCCGGATGCGGGCGGGCGCCGGCGGCTATCGGGATGCTTATGCCTGCGCTCTGGTTCACGCTCGTGTTCCTGCTTGCGCGCCCGCTGGCCAACGGGCCCGTGGCCGATAGCTGGATCTATCTGCGCGCAGTTAAAAGACTGGACACGGGCATGCTGTCGCTGCCCGGCTTCACCGCCGCCATCCCCGTGGCCCAGATCGCTTACGGATGGTTGTGGGGACGCGTCTTCGGCCTGGCTTATCCGTCGCTCGATTTGTCAGTGGCGGTACTGGGTGCGGGGGCGGCAATGTTGTTTAACCGGCTGGCACGCCGATGCGGCGCCGGCCGCCGCCGCGCCGCTCTCGCCACCGCCTTGCTGATCGTCAATCCGTGCTTCCTGTTTCTGAGCTTCTCCTTCATGACCGACGTTCCGTTTCTCGCCCTGGTTGTGGCCGCCTACCTGGTATTTGCGGGCGCGCAGGAGGGCCGACCTGCGCTTCGTCTGTGGGTCTGCGCCGGGCTGTTGCTGGGCGCGTTCATGGTGCGGCCGTTCGCGCTGGCGATACTTGCCGGATGCGCCGCGGCGGCGTCGATCGACATCGGTCGCGAAGCGCGCCGGCTCGGCGATAGGACCGCCGCCGTGCTTCCATTCGCCGCCGCATCCGCGTTTTGCCTGCTGATCTGGCTGTGGCTTACCGCCGTGATGCCGGTTCCGTGGATGCTCGGGATTCGGGAAAGCCGCCTGACCTATTTGGGCCTGGTGCCGGCGCGGGTCTATGTCATCGACGGCCTGATCGCGCCGCTGCTCTATCTGGGATTGGTCCTCAGTCCGCTCTCGATTGTACATCTGGCGTCGCCGCGATGGCGCTGCGGATTGGCAATCGCCGCCGCGCTGGCGCTAATCGCGCTGCCTTTGCTGCTCACCGATCGCGGCGCTGAATCAATCCCGGAGTTGAGCTGCTGCGGCGGATGGAACAACGTGCTGGTGCTGCGCGGTCCAATGAGATTCCTCTGGCACAGCCGGCCGCTGCGCCTGACCGCAATCGCGGTGAGCATTTTGGGCGCGGCCGGTCTCGCGACAGCGGCGAGGGCGGTGAGGGTATCGGGAAGCGGGTTTGCGGCGGTGATGCTGGGGACGGCCTTATACTGGGCCGGGATGGTGCCGTTGTGGCTGTTCAACGACCGCTACTATCTGGTGATGCTGCCGGCGGGATGCCTGATACTGGCGATGGCGCCGTTTCCGCGCGCGCGCGCCGTCCGCGCCCTGAGCCTTGCGATGCTGGGGGTTTTCGGATGGTTCGCGGCGGCCGGAGTTTACGATCAGCAGCGCGGGCTCGACGCGGTTATGGCCGCGCGCGACAATCTGATCCGGCATGGAATCCCGCGCGCCGCGATCGACGCCGGCTATCCGCTCAACGGCAACGATCTGTATCGTGACCCGCCCGCGGGCGGCGCCGAAACGTTTGCCCTTGAAGCCGGTATTCCCCTGATTACTTCCTCCAGGTGGAAACCGTACACCTTTTGCCTCGCGCCCCGAGCGGACAGCGTAATCGTCAGCCGGTTTCAATGGCCGGGGATCTTCGGCCGGGGCCGGCGCAGCCTTTACGTGATCAAGACCAGTGAGCCGGCCGCCCTCGCATACCAGTCCACTTCAGAAAAAGCGTTGAACCCGACCGATTATCCCCCCCGGGCCGGGCCCGCGAGGGCCGCGATTAACCTTTTGGCGATGGCTCTGGTGATGGCGACGCCGCTGCTCGCGACCGCAGCCTGGCTGTTCGGCGCGGATCGAAGCGACTAGCTCCAATCGACGGCCCTGTCCTCAATGCGGCTGCTCTGGCGGGAGCTGAATTCCGGCCGGGCTTGCAATGGTTGATCGGGGCAGACAGATTGGCTTACGCAGCGATTTTGCTCCAGCTACCTGATAGCTACCTTCATGATGGTTTTTATCGCCAAGCTGTTTTCACCGGCCGTGTCTCCATTAATGGCCGTCGCCCTTCTGTTGATTGGCGGGATTGTCCTGTTTTATCGCAAACCGCGCATCGCTCGCGCCGCCCTTATCAGCGCATTGGCAATCCTGTTGATTGCCGGCAATGTCTGGTTCAGCTCGTTGCTCGCCTGGCTGCTCGAAGCCAGGACGCTGCCTTATGCTCCGCTGCCCGATGCACAGGCGATCGTGGTGCTTTCTTCGGATGTGCACGCGGCCATCGCACCGCAACCCTCGGTGACGCTGGACGGCGCGACGGCGAATCGGCTGCTGTACACGGCCCAGCTTTATCGGCGGCGTCTGGCCCCGCTGGTGATTGTCAGCGGCGGCCGCCTGCAGTGGCTGCGGAATTTTCCGCCCATGTCCAAAGGGATGGCGCAGGTGCTCGAGGACCTTGGCGTGCCCGCATCCGCCATCGTTGAGGAAAGCCGCTCGGCCAATACCTATCAAAACGCCGTCGAGGTCAGGAAAATCCTGCGCCAGCGCCGCATCGGTCGGATTCTCCTGGTGACCTCCGCGATGCATATGCCGCGGGCGCTGGCCCTGTTCAAACATCAGGGTATCGATGCGATCGCGGCGCCCTGCGACTTTACCTTCTTTACCTCTCAGGACGTGAGCGATCCGGAAACCTGGCAAGGTGTTCTGATCGGCCTGATTCCGACCTCCAGCAGCATGGGGGCGTCGACCACGGCATTGAAAGAGTTTTTGGGCATCGCGCTGTATCGCGCCGCCGGCCTGCTCTAGCCGCGATTGCCGCACCGCTGGCGTCTGGATGGGCTTGTTCCTTTATCGTCTTCTCGCGATCATGCATCTCGGGCGGCGCGCGAAACTTCCACAAGCATACAGGCAGGTAGAGAATGGCAGAACCGATAACCGGGCCGGCCCCGCGCGGATTGATCGCGAAGGCGGCTCATCTTGCGGCCTTCATCTGGATCCAGATCGGGCTGACGCTGCTGCTGCTATGGCTGATCAGCGCCGCCGCCGGCATCGTAGTCAAAAAAATCCGGCGCTCGCACGACGTGATTCCCGCCCCCCAGGACGCTTACGCCGGTCAGCCGTGGGCCGCCGACTACTTCAAAAACCTCAACCGCGTTCACATGCGATGGTATCCGTATGCGTACTGGAAGGCCACGCCGATGAGCAGCCGCTACCTCAATATCGACGCCGACGGCGACCGCGTCACCTGGAGCGAGCCGCATAAAGCCGCCGCCAATGGTCCAACCCTGCGTCTGTTCATGATGGGCGGTTCGACCTTATGGGGGACCGGGGTCAGGGACGATCATACGCTGGCCTCGCTGCTGGCGCGGCGTTTGGCCGGCAACCCTGCCTATAATCTGGAGGTCACCAACTTCGGCCAGATCGGCTACGTCAGCACGCAGGAATTGATTCTGCTCTACCAGATGCTGCGGCGCGGGCAGCGGCCCGACCTGGTGATTTTTTATGACGGCGTCAACGAGGCCTTCACCGGCTATCAGAACGGGATTGGCGGACTGACGCAAAGCGAATTCTTTCGCGCCCAGGAGTTCAGCGTGCTCAGTTCGTCGTGGGGCCGCAAGAAGCTTTACCGCGCCGCGATTCACAGCGCCATCATGACCACCGGCATCGCCGACCTGATCAAGTTGATTGAGGGCAAGGACAACCCCAACATGCTTCCGCATCAGATCAAGCCGCTGGCCAGCTTCGCCTACCTGGCGCCGCCGCAGGATTTCGAAGGCACCGACGCGGTCGAACGCGACGTGGTGGATATCTACCTGTTCAACCTCGAACTGGAGCGAATGCTGGCGAAGCGGTTCGGTTATCGCGTGCTATTCTACTGGCAACCCACGGTTTTTTCCAAAAATCAGCTGGCGCCGTTCGAAAAAAAGCTGCTGCCGGGCGATCCGATGCGCGCCCAATTCTTCCGCGGCACCTATCGGCGGGTTGCCCAGGCCGCCCAAGCCAACGGCATCATCGATATCAGCGGTATTCTCAACAACCGCAGCCGCGACGATTTCATCGACCCCTATCATCTTAATGAAGCGGCCAACGAAATCGTGGCTGGCCGGATGGCGTCGGACGCGGCGCCGATCCTCGACGCGATCGCGCGCCAGAAGCGCCGCCCGGGAAAGCAATAGGACGGGCGATCCGCCCGCCTGTTATGGGCGCGCTGAAAGCACTACTTGTGCGCCGGAATCACCGGCAGCGTCAGGTGCGACGCCGCGCCCGCCCGATGCATCACGGTCTGCAGCGCCGGACGCGTCTTTGCATCGGCAAACAAGTCGTGGCCGGTGTTGGGATTGCGATCGAACCGGGGGAAATTGCTGGAACTGATTTCCAGCCTTATCCGATGCCCCGCCGCGAACACGTTGCAGGTAGCGCCCAGATCGATCGTGTATTCATACATGCGGCCAGGCTCGAGCAGCTTCGCCTGCGAGCGCGATTGGCGGTAGCGCGCCCGGATGATACCGTCGGTCAGATTGCGCGCCTCGCCGCATGGCGCCGCGTCGACCAGCTTGGCCGTGAAATCGGTATCCGGCGCCGACGACGACGCATACAGGGTGAGCCGGATCGGCCCGCTCACCTCGACCGCTTCGGCCAGCGGTTGGGTGGAATAGACCAGCACGTCGGCGCGGCTTTCGATCGCGCGTTGATCGAAGGCGCCGCCCGGCACCACCGCCGGATAGCAGCATAGTCCGCCTCCGCGCGTGGGCGTGGGATTGAGCGGGTTATAGACATAGGAGTCCGGCGGTTCGTCGCCGGGCGCGTCGGTGGACAGCGCGCCGTCGCCGCCCGCGCTGTTGGCGCGTCCGCGGCTGTGCAGGTAAAAGCGCAGCCAATTGGTGCGCGCCAGCGGCCATTCGTTCTCATCGCGCCATCGATTCACCCCCATCACGAACAGCCGCACCCGCGACGGCAGGCTGACGCGGTCCCGCCCCTTAAGCCATCGGTCGAAGAAGTTCAGCACCATCCGATCCTGATCGATCGACAGCGGCGTGGAGCGATAGCCGAAGTCGGCGTCGCCGGCCATGTTGGCGCGCGGCAGCCCATGCGCCCACGGCCCGACCAGCAGCTGCTGTCCGCTGCGCGCCTGTTCAGTTGCGCCGCGCGATTGCATCCCGGTGAAGTTGGACAACGTCCCGCCCAGGAAGATGTCGTACCATCCGCCGATATTGAACGCCGGCACCGCGATCCGGTCGTGATGCGCCTGGACATCGATGCGCCGCCAGTAATCGTCATATGCGGGATGCTGCAGCCAGTCGAAGAAAAACGGCGCGCCGATGCGGAACAGCGGCAGATCCTTCAAGGCGATCGCATCCAACCATTCGCGCATCCGGTCGATTCCGCTAATCACGCGCCCCAACTCTTCCGACGCGGCCCGGTCGTGGGCCCGCGCCTTCATCAGCCGGTCCGGCGCCAACGCCGTCATGGTCCAGCTCAGGTTGAAGCCGAGTGCGAAGGCGCCGCCCTGGTAGGTCCATCCGTTGTGATAATCCGCCGCCGTCAGGGCCGGCGCCATCGCCTTGAGGCTGGGCGGCGTCTGGCTGGCCGCCAGCCATTGCGTCACACCCATATAAGAGGAGCCCCAAGTGCCGACCTTACCGTCGGCCCACGGCTGGTGCGCGGCCCATTCAATCGTGTCGTAGCCGTCTTCCAGCTCGCTGATGAAGCAGGTCCAGGTGCCTTCGGAGCGGTAGCGTCCGCGGCAATCCTGGATCAGCACATTGTAGTCGTTGAGCGCGGCGCGCACCGCATCCATCGACTGCCGCAGCATCGGCCCCGACTTGCCGTAGGGCGTGCGATTAAGCAGCACCGGCAGACGTTCGGGACCGTCGGGGCGATAAAGGTCCGCTTTGAGCAGGGTGCCGTCGCGCATCGGGATCGGAATATCTTTTTCGACGGTGATCTTCTTTGCCATCTGCCGGACTCCATCCAAATCGCCAGCCCTTGTAACGCGGTTGTTGCCGGCCGGGCAAGCGGTTGGCGCAACAGCAACAGGCGCTTTGCCGCAAGCTGCGGAGGACAATGCCATAAGATCGGGTTTTGCCTGTTGAATTTACTTTCCGCCGGTAGAAACCGAAGGCCGCGAAAAGCTTGCAAAAGGAAGATTAGAAACCTAAATTTGCCGGGTTTGGTGATTATCCCGGCCCATTGGATCGGGCTTAGCTGACCTAGCGTCAAAAGAGGATGTCTGGAGAGGACGATGAAGAATTCAAGCCCAAGCACAACTGGTTCGCGGCTACGATGGATGGTTCTTGCCCTGCTGGTGGTGGGGCTGGCGGGGATGGCGGCCTGCGACCCCGATAATCCGCAGGCGATATTTGTTGCGCCGACTCTTGCGCCCACCTTGAGCCCAACACCCACACCGGCCGCTAGCGCAACGCCCACGGCCACTCCCACTTTGGCGCCTGAAGCCTGCGTGCCTTCCAGCTCGATCGGCATCCTGGTCCAAAGCACCAACGCTACCGCCTACGCGCCCAAAGGCAACTGGGGCGGCGGCCCGGTGGGTGTCGAAGTGGTGCCGGTTGAGACCAGCGCCGGCGTTGGCAAAGGCGGCGCGCCGACCACGGTAACGACTCCGAACACGGTCAATTCGTGCTCGTCGAATTCGGCCACCGGAGCTACGGTCTGCGTGGCCAACAACAGCGACGTCTACATCCTCAACGGAACCTCGCTGACCAAGACGCTGACCAGCGCGGCGGATGCCAGCGCCAGCTTCTCGGGCGGCTCATGCATGAACTGCGGCGTGGTGGTGGATTCGTCCACCAACACCGCGGTGCTTGCGATCGGTCTGGGGGCGTCGCCCTCGGGTTCCGCCTACCAGACGCTGGATCTGACCACCAACACCTTCGCGGCGCCGGTTAACTCGCCCACCGGTGTCTCCGAGGATATCGCGGTCGATCCGGTCCGCCATCTTATCCTGTCTCCTAACGAGCAGGGCAATTACGAAGTGGCCCAGGTTGGAGCGTCGTCGACCACGGTGTTCGAGAATAAGATCGTGCCGATTCCGACGCCGACCCCGGCCGGCGCGCCCACCCCGAGCGCGGCTCTCGATTCGGCGGGTGAAGACTGCACCACGGGTATCGCCTTGGCCACTGACGAGTTCACCGGCAACCTGTTCATCGCCGACCTGACCCAGGCGACCTTTACGCCCGGAACTCCGAACACCTGGAACGCGCCCAGCCAGTTCCAGAACTTCCCCGAGTTCGACACGCTTGATGCCGGTACGTCGGGTATCGCGGTGGCTCCGGGAACCCACCTGGGTATCGTGACCGGCGAATTCGGCGGCAATGTGGAAGGCGTGGTTCAGCTTCCTTCCACTTCCGGCAGCGGCATTCCCGCCGTGACCGACTGGGTGTCCTTCACCGTACCCAACGATCCGAGCGGCGCGCCGTGGTCGGAGGGTCTTGACCCGCATACCGTGACCGCCTACGTCAGCCCCAACAGCGGCAAGGCGTTCGGTATCCTGGGCAATGGGAGCTTCACCTTCCTTGCAGTGGTGGATCTACAGGGTTTGCTGAGCGCTCCGCGCACGGGCCATGTGGTCAACAACCCGCTGCCGGCCGGCCTCGTAACGTTCGTGGCCGAGTAGCAGAGCCGGTTTGAAAAGGAACGCGGCAGGCCGCCCTGGGCGGCCTGCCGCAGTTCCGTTGTCTGGGCTCCGGCCGCCGCGCGGCTTATGCGCCGCGCCTCCGGAGCAATCTCTCCGCCCCAACGCACCGCTGCTCACGAGTCCGGAGCAGGCAGGGACGCCTGTCCTGCCAGGCCAGAGGCGTCTGTAAGGGCGAAGTCCGGTATGGTTTTGCCGGCCGGCGCGCGCCCATTGCTTTTTCTCCTCGGAGAGAGGATAAAGAGATCTGGTCGTGTTGGCGATTTTGTTAGACATGACCGATCCGGCGTTGTAGTTCCCGCCCGCCTTCGAGCGATCGCGCGACGCCAGACCCGCCGCACACTCAAGCCTGACGAAGGACTGCTGAGAGCCTATCGCCGGAACCTTCGGCACAAGGCAGTCTCGCTGTGTTCTCGTAAGAGGAGAAACGAATGCCGAGCTCCTATTGCGCCGAAAACAATGCGGCCCTGGCGGCGGTGTGCTGCGCTTGCCGCAAGACCGTGCCGACCGCACTGATGATCACTCTGAACGGTTATGAGAACGGCAGCCGGACGCATAATGCCGTCTGCCTGGTGTGCGCACGCAAGGGCTGGCGTCCCGCGGGTTTCGCTGGAGTTTATCAGCGGTTGTAGGCCCAGCCCTGACGGATCGTACCGCCGCAGCAAGGGACCTGTTGTATCCAGGTGAGCGGCTTGCGGCCATGCGCCCTTGTGGACACCGATTGGATTCATCCTGCCTACGAGCAGAAAAGGAGCTTGCCATGGAAACCATCTCTGGAGCGCTGACGATAAGCTACGATTCCAGGAAAGAGATCTATACGCTGCGCTTCGACCCGGCGACGCCGGGCGATGCGCCCGGACCTGCGCACACCGCTTGTCAGCCCGACGGGCGCTCTTGTGGAAGAGTGCGAGTCAACCTCACGGACGCGGTGCGATTCCTTGAGAAAGCCGGAAAATCGGATCCCATTGCGCTGCTTGCCAGGACGCGGGTTGACGGCGGCACGTCGGTGCGGCTGAATATCACCCGGCATCAGCACAACACCCTTTTTGCGGCATGATAGAATCGTGTGGCGGCGCGTTTGCGGCAACCAGCCGTCCGCTCGAGTCATCAATCCTCGGGAAATGCACGTCGCAGCATGATGCCCGGGCGGTAGAGACTGAAATCCGACGGCGATGCGGGCCGGACCGCCTGGATACAACCTGCACAATTGTTGGGATGCACATTATGATTATCGATCATTCAATATTGATTGCCTGTATCGCCGGCGCCAGCTTCTTTGTCATTTTCTATGTGGGCGCAGTTGCCCTGGGCCGCGAAAGGATCGGGTAGACCGAACTTCCACCGGACATAACTGTTTTCTCAACCGGTCCGGTGAGAAATGCATTACGGTAAATTGCACGAATCCCGCCTGGCCGCGGCAAATATATTTATCAGGCGTCTGCCGAATTTTGGGAGCACGTGGGACTGACCCCTGCTCTTTGAAAGGAAGGGATGCAACGGAGCTTCGTCCGCTCCGCGAAGTTTCTACTATCCACGAGCAGGTAAATATTAATGGTCGGAGCGCCGATCGCGCAGATACTTGGATTAAGCAGCCATTTGTTTGCGCTGGCACCCAGGGCGGGGCGTTGGGCGCACTCCAAAGCGGCAGGAAGCGATCGCTTCCTGCCGCTTTGGCTTGACTAGTTGGCGGCGGCGAGCCGGTTGCGCAGCAGGCGGCCGGGCAGGGCGCCGGTGTGCTCATTGTTGCGCAACATCACCTGGCCGTTGACCACCGTCGCCAGCATCCCGGAGGATTTCTGCTTCAGACGGCGGGCGCCGCCGGGCAGGTCGTAAGTCACCTGCGGCATCTGCGGCTTGACCGTGTTGGGGTCGAACACGATTACGTCGGCGAACATGCCCTCGCGCAGCAGGCCCCGGCCGGTGAAGCCCCAATGCGAGGCCGGCACGAAGGTCAGCATGCGGATGCCCTGCTCCAGCGTCAGCGCCTGGCGCTCGCGCACCCAGTAGGCGATCAGATGCGTCTGCAGGGAGGAATCCATGATCTGCGATACGTGGGCGCCGGAATCGGAGAAGGTCACCACCGACCGCGGATGGCGCATGATTTCCAGCACCGCGTCCTGGTCCTCGTTGGTCAGCGGCTGCAGGAAGAACTGCTTCAGATGCTTGTCCAGGGCCAGATCGATAATCGTTTCGACCGGGTCCTGGCCGCGTTCGGCCGCGATTTCGGCGATCGATCGGTACGGCGGCGTGGTGCGATCCATCAGGAAGAACCAGTCGAACTCGGCTCGCCGCGGTTCGGCGCCGACGCCGCGCGGGCCTTCAGGCTCCATGTAGGCGGCGGCGACCAGCTTGCGGCGCATCTCGGGGTCGCGCAGCTTTGCCTCCTGCTCCTCCAGCGGCAGCTTGCGGAACTCGCGCCATACCGGATGTTTATCGAACAGCATCGTGGTCTCGAACGACTGGACGTTGGCGATCCATCGGCTATGTACCTGGATCGACATGCGGCCGCCTTCCAGCGCCGCCTCGTCGGTAATGTCGAAGTAGGGCCGCCACAGATTGGGAGCCCGGCGGCTGGCGCCCATGCCGTAGCTGACGTGGACGCCGGTATCGACCGCCAGCTTCTTCAGCCGCGCCAGGTATTCGCGAATCCGCTCAGGGTCGCGGCCGGTGTCCTCGCCGGCGATTTCAAAGGTGCCGGCGTTAAGCTCGCCCATCACGCCGACCAGCTCCCGCACTTCCTCCCACGACGCGAGCCGGCTGGCGACCGGGCCGCCGTCGGGCGTCTGATGGTTGACGGTGCGCGAGGTGGTGAAGCCTGCCGCCCCGGCCAGCATCGCGGAGCGCAGTTCGCGCTTCATCGCCTCGAGGTCGGCGGGCGTGGCCTTGTCGGTGAACGCGCGCTCGCGCATCACGTAGGTGCGCAGCGCCGAATGTCCCACGTAGGGTGCGTAGTTGATGCCTTTGGGCGTGCGGTCGACGGCGTCGAGGTATTGGGCGAAGGTCTCCCACGACCATTTGATGCCGGCGTTCATGGCGTCGGGGGAGATATCCTCGGCGCGCTCGAGGTTGCGGATCACCATCAGCTTGTCCTTCTCCGCGCAAGGCGCCAGCGAGAAGCCGCAGTTGCCCATCGCGACCGTGGTGATACCGTGCCAGCAGGAGCAGGTGCCGATTGGATCCCAGAACACCTGGGCGTCCATGTGAGTATGAACGTCGATAAAGCCGGGCGTGACGACGTGGCCCTCGGCGTCGATAGTCTCGCGCGCCTGGTCACGGATTTTGCCGATCGTGGCGATGCGGTCGCCGACGATGCCGACGTCGGCGCGAAAGCGCGGCATCCCGGAGCCGTCAATAACCGTGCCATTGCGAATGATCAGGTCGTACTGCATGGCTTCTCCTTGTCTGACTTTGAAGATTCGCTGTTGGGATTATTATTTAGCGCTTTTCGGCGCCGCTGTCGCTACCTTGGAGACCGGAATGGGCGCGCGATGAACCGCCCATTGGTGCAGAGTACGATTGAAACAGACGCCCTCGTCGGCCACGAATGGGTGAGGGGCCACAATCAGAGGTAAACGCGGTGGAAGCCAGACTATTGCAATGGTGCAAAGAGCTGATTGCCTGTCCCAGTGTCACGACGGAGGGGACGCGCGCGATTGCGGAGTTTTGCGCTGCGCGGATGCTGGCTCCGTCCGGCATCGACGCCCGTTTGATTCCATCGGCTGCTCACGGCGAGCGCAACGTCAACCTGATTGCGGAGATTGCGGGGCGCGAGCGCGCGTTGACGCCGCTGGTGTTCAACACGCATCTGGATACGGTGCCGCCCGGCGATCCGGCGCTGTGGACCGCATGCGCAGGCGATCCGATGCATCCGCATATCGACGGCGACCGCATCTACGGCCTGGGCTCGGCCGACACCAAGCTCGACTTTGCCGCCAAAGTCATGGCGTTGACGATGGGCCCGCCGCGCCGCACGGTTTATCTGGTCGGCAGCTTTGGCGAGGAGCGCGGACTGCTGGGAGCCAAGGAAATCGCGAGCCGGCATCTGCTGCCGCCGGCTTTGGCGTTTGTCGGCGAGCCCTCGGGGTTGAGCGTGGTGACGGCGCATAAGGGACTGATCGTGTTCGAACTGGAAATCGGATTCGAACCGCTGAGGGGCGCCGGGACGGGCGGCGACGCGGTCCGGCGCGCGGTGTTTCGCGGACGCAGCGCGCATTCCAGCACCCCGCACTTGGGGCATAGCGCGATCAAGACCGCGCTGGCCGCGCTTAACGCGAACCACGCGGTCGAGGTGCACGCGGTCAGCGGCGGCGACGCGGTCAACAAGGTCGCGGCGCATTGCGAGCTGCTGGTGTCCTCGAACGCCGACACGCTGGATGGCGCCGCGATGGAGGAGCATCGCGGCGCGCCGCCGGCGCATCGGATTCCGGCGCCGGCACTGCGTGCGTTGGGCGAGTTCATCGGCGCGTTGGAGCATTTCGCCGAGGTCTCCGGCCCGTCCGAGCAGGACTACGCGCCGCCAACGCTGACCTGCAACCCGGGTGTGCTGCGATCGACGGAGCGGAGCCTGACGCTGGAGTTCGAATTGCGTCCGCCGCCCTCGCTGGCGCTGGATTTGGTGCGCAGCGGCGTAGCGCATGTGGCCGCGACAGTTCAGCGCGATCATGCGGAGCTGAGTTTCACTCTGGGCGAGAAGCGGGCCAGCCCCGGCTATCGCGCACCGCTGGACAGCGAGGTGGCGACGCTGGCGATGCAGGCGCAGGCGCGGGCGGGTCTTGCGCTGGCGCACAGCGTCAAATCGGGATGTACGGAGGCTGGCGTCTATGCGGCGGCGGGTTTGCATCCGGTGGTGTTCGGACCGGGTCCGTTCGCGGGCAACATCCACGCGCCCAACGAATATAATCTGCTGAGCGAGGTGGAAGCGGCAGTGCGATTTTATCGCGAGGTGCTGGAGTTGTGAGCGGCGCGCCACCGCGGATCAGGGCAGCGCAACCGCGCTCACCGCAGCATGCTCCTTGACCCCCAGCGCCTCCATCACATCAGTGGTCAGCACGATACGATCGCGTTCGGGCGGGGCGGTGCTGATCTGAATCGCGCGCATGCCGGCGTCGCGGTCTTCGTGCATGACCAGGTAGGTGCATTCCGAATGCTCGGGGGCGGAGACGGTGCCGGGTACGACGTGGTAGGAGCGCAGCGCGTTGACCGGTTCCAGGTCGGCGACCATCGCGCCGTAATACGGGCCGGCGTCGAAGGGATCGATTTGATCGAGATAGCGCAGTCCGGCCTGTTCGAGCAGACGCACCGCGCCGCGCGACTGCTCGCCGATCGCGCCCAGCGACGCGCGCACCTCGTCGGGAAGCAGGGCGGTATATAGCGGAGCGTCGGGAAACAGGGCGCGAATGAATTCCTTGTCGTGGATGGACAGCCGGTCGGCTTCGCGAAAGCTGAGCCCGGTCAGGCGCCGTCCGTAATGATCCCAGAACAGGTTGCCGTGATCGGGGGTGAGCGGCGGCAGGATTTCCGCGATGACGCGATCTTCGAAGCGGTTGCGATGGCGCGCGATGTACAAAAAACGCACCCATGAGAGCTGCTTGCCCACTTTCTCGGGCCGGCGGCGCAGTTCCGGATCGACGATCAGCCCGCCCACTTCGGTGGGTCCGTCCATCGAATGGCGCAGGCGCAGGAAAGTGTGGCGGAACATCCTGCGCAGCGTGTGCGAATAGCGCTCGTCGCAATCCACCTGGAGATAATAATGAGGCGAGGCGGGGGTGCCGTGTTTGGCGATAATCATCGGGGCGCCGGCCAGGCGGCGCGTGCCAATCTCCTCGGCGCAGAACAGGTACAGGGCGCGCGAGCGGTCGCGGATTTGACCGCGGAAAGATTTGACCGACTGCTTCAGCGCCTGCTCCATGCCGCGCGCCGTGGTGGGCATATTGACCGAGTCGAGCAGACGCGCGAGTTCCAGCAGTCGGCGCTGGTCGCGCGGATGGGCTTCACGCAGGAGGAACATCGGCGAAATGCAACATAACAGCTTTCGCGGACGGGCAAAAAGCAGACCATGTTGGGGCGGCACACAACATTCCGTTGCTTTGAAAAAGCTGGTTGTATATGGTTGGGGTGCGGATCGGGTTCGGGTGGCCGGCGCGAAGGAGGACGCGGGCGATGGAGTTGCCGAAGTGCCAGAAGTGCAACAACGGGACACTTATACCACTTTCGGATTATGGGCAGGAAGGCGCTTCGGTTATTTTCAAAGCTTGGGTCTGCACTAATCCGGAATGCGGTTTCAGCTTGCGCGTGGACAAGGGCGAAGTGACCTACGGCAAGCGCATCGAAACCAAACACTGATACATCTGTAAGCCAAACCCGCTCGGGATCTGGATTCCAGGGGTGGCGTGGCATTGCGCGCTTTGGCCGGCAGTTGCGGGCGCTCATGGGGCCAGGGAAATAGTGGCTGATGCGAACCTATGCTTTGCCGGGTTTACGCTGGTTTGTCCCGGCACAAGCCGTCAACTCTGGCGGTTGGCTCCGCCTGTTTCGTGCCTTCATCCGTCCAATTGTTGATCGGGCTTTTCCCAGCTTCGGGTAGAGCCGAGACGGCGTATGGCCGGCTGGAGCGGACAAGAGGCGCTGACCAAGCGCTCAGGGCGGACAAAATTCGCTGCGAAAGCCGAGCATAAGCGGCTCCTTCCCGACATCGCCATGACCGGCCGGGCGGCACTTGACGCCAATGGCAAATTTAGGTACACGGCCTAGTCGTACACGGGAGCAGGGTGATTTTTCGGTCCCGCGGGGCACCGTGCTGCGGCAAGCTTCAGGCGGCGGGTCGAGGGAGAATCCAGCGCCGATAGCAAGAAAAGGAACGAGCCGGACCTCGATTCCCGGCTCGTAAGAGAAGCGAGGTTCAGTGAAAGCCAAGAGTTTGTGTTTGACCCTAGCCGCGGTTTTGGTAATGGGAGCGATGCTCAGCGCATGCTCGCATGAGCCGGCCAAGGGGATTCCGGAGAAAACCGAGACCATGGGGCCGCGCCCATGGGAGCCGCTGTACGGCGTCGCGATTCATTCCGGCACCTGGTTCATCGTTGGCGCGCGCGGTCTGCTGCTGACCACACCCGATCAGGGCAAGAGCTGGCATCGCCGCTCGCTCATCAACCGCGATTTCTACTGCATCCGCTTCAGTCCCAGCGGCAAGCGCGCCTGGATTACGGGTGAGGACGGCCTGATCTTTGTTTCCGATGACGAGGGCAAAACCTGGACCCAGCAGAAGTCGGGAACCGAGGACCGGCTGCTCAAGATCGGCATCGCCGACGATCAGCGCGCGGCCGTGGCGGCCAGTGACGGCACCCTGCTCTACACCGCTGACGGCGGTCAGACCTGGGGAACGAACAAGTTCAAGGATATCACCTTTTTCGATATCGCCATGAATCCCAACGGCGAAGGCTGGACGGTAGGCGAGTTCGAAACCATCCTGCATACGACGGACGCGGGCAAGACCTGGCAGGTGCAAAAGGGCGGTATTACGCGCGACTTCCGCGTCGGTCCGTATTTTGCGGTCGATTTCGAGCCTAACAGTCAGGATGGCTGGGTGGTCGGATTGCAGGGCACGGTACAGTCCACCGCGGACGGCGGCAAGACCTGGCAGGATACCAAGCTGCCGGTCAACCGCGCCATGTACGTGGCGGTAGGTGCGAACAAGGGCCTGTGGATGGCTGGAGCGGACGGTACTTTCATCAGCGCCAAGCTCAATCAACAGCAATTGGGCGATTGGCGCGTGGAGAACCCGACCTTCAATGACATCGCCGACCTGGCCATTTCAGGGAGCCTGCAGGTCGCGGTCGGGCTCAACGGAACCGTGATTATCTCGCAGGACGACGGCGTTCATTGGGAACCCGTCGGGCAGAGCAAGTAAGGCGTCGCGGCGGGCTTGATAAAGGTTGGATCTTATAGGTTGCCCGTCTTGCAATGTGTTCTTAATTGAGGTACAGCCTTTCGCGTTGGCTGGAATCAGGATTACGGCAGTTCGAACGGAACTGTGAAATCCGCAAGACGCAGTCGATTGCGATTGCGAAATGAGGTGCGGGGGTTGAAGGCTTTTGCCACATCAGCGGCGCTGGTCCAGAGCGACGCTCAACGGGAGTCAGCGGTTGTGCCCAGGGTAGGGGCACGCTGCGGCGTCAGTTCCTCGCGCGGCCGGGCGCATCTCCGGCACCCGGCATCTCAGCGGTCACTTTCGTGGGCATGTATGTGCGCCTGCGTTCATGTAACGGCTCACTTCCGGGCCTGGAGCCCGGCACACAACCGGGCCCCGAGCCCGGCACACAAAAGGAGACACGGCCCCTCCGTATAGCGGAGGGTAGCCGAAACCGAGGGTAAATCGGTTAAACAGCGGGGTAAAGCAGGGGTAAAACATATGGAAAGAAGAAGTCGGAAACGGTGTGTGTGGCGGATGCCGCTGGCCTTATCCGCGGCAGCGGCGGTGGCGGTTTTGATCGGTCTTTCCGCTGGCGTGTCGAGTGCCCAGTACGGCGGCACTTCCACCACCACAACTACAACCACGACCACAACCAGCAACGAGCCGGCGTTCATCAAGAACCTTCACATCACCGGGTTCGTGCAGAACACCTCGGCGACCTGGGTCAATTCCGGCGCGATGGAGTA
>JAJPJA010000101.1 GCA_021324455.1 Pseudomonadota bacterium
CAGTTGCCGTTCGTGATCCGGGCCGAGACGCTGTACAAGAACCACGACGCGTTCAACACCTTGGCGATTCCGGGGACTCCGGCGACGGGTTTCGGTGGAATCGGAGTGCGCAACTTCTCCCCCGACGGTGTCACGCGTTCCGACACGCTGTTGTGGCTGTTTGCGCTTGACCTCGACCAGGCGTACACGCCGTGGTTGACGACCACTGGCAACCTCACCGCGAACTTCGAGGTGATGGGCACCACGATCCTCAGCTACAGCAACCGGATGCAGGGTGCGGCGGGCTTCTTCGAGCACGCCTATCACAACGACGTCAACCTGCTGGGCAGCATCGGCAGCAGTTGGTGGTGGGGAGCGATCTCGCCTAACTGGACCACGATTTTCAATCCGGACGGCCTGACCTTCCTGTCCTTCCCGAGCATCCAGCTCACACCGCCCTGGACCAACAAGTACTTCATGAAGCTGGAGTGGGTGGACGTGCAAGGCACCAACAAGTTCGGACTTGATGGTGGCGTGTTCAAGGGCAAGGACCTGATCTTCGCTCAGTTCCAATACAACTTCTCGTTGCTGTAAGCAGCAAGAGAACCAATGACAACGGCCGGGCGGCAAAGCCGTCCGGCCGTTTTGCTTTGTGATGGGGGCCTGACCGAACGGTTAACCAAACGCTTTAACCAGCTTGTCAAAGTTCTCAAAATCCGCCATTGTTATTGTCATTTAGCGGGAACTCCGGCCGGAGGGGACGGCTGTGATGAGCTGACCGGCAGCACCGCGAGGGGATGAAAAATGGAAGAACCAGCTGCCGCGCAAAGTACTTTTAACCGCTTCGATCCTGCCTTTCTCACCGACCCCTATCCGTTCTATCGAACCCTGCACAGCCAGCCGCCGCTGATCCTGCAGTTGGAGCTGCCGACGGCGCTGCTGGCGCGCTATGCGGATGTGGTCGCAGCGCTGCGCGATTTTCGCACTTTTTCGAGCGCACCTATCCGGCAGATCTCGCAAGCGCATATCTTCGGCGGCGTACCGACCCTCATTCTGACCGACCCGCCGGTGCATACGCGGCTGCGCCGCCTGGTCAATCAGGCGTTTGCGCCGCGGCGCATCCGCGAGATGGAACCGCGCATCCGTCAGATCGCGAATGACCTGCTCGACAAAGTGGAAAACGCCGGCAGCTTCGAAGCGATGAAGGACCTGGCCGAACCGCTGCCCACCATGGTGATTGCGGAGGTGCTTGGAGTCCCGGCGGACGATTACCAGATGTTCAAGCAATGGTCCGATGCGCTGCTGGAGGTGAGCAATGTTCCTCCCGGCGCGCCGCCTCCGGCCGGTTTCGAGGAAGCCCTGGCGGAGGAGCGCGAATACTTCAGGCAGCGCTACGAAGAGCTGCGGCGCAAGCCCGGGACCGATCTGATGAGCATGCTCATCCAGGCGCAGGAAAAGGACGCGCTCACGTTCGACGAGGTGGCGGGATTTTTTAACCTGCTGCTTCTGGCCGGCAACGAAACCACCACCAACCTGATCGGCAACGGCCTGTACGCTCTGATGCGCCATCCCGAGCAGTGGGAGCTGCTGCGGCGTGAGTCTTCTCTGATGCCGTCGGCGATCGAAGAGATGCTGCGTTGGGATTGCCCGGTGCAGGCCACCGGCCGCAATGTCATCCAGGATTGCGAATTTGCCGGTGTGCGGATGCGGGCGGGTACGATGGTTGTGGTGTTGAATGGGGCGGCCAATCGCGACCCGGCCCAGTTTCCCGACGCCGACCGTTTCGACATCGCTCGCACTCCCAACGATCATGTCGCCTTTGGTGAAGGCATCCACTTCTGTCTGGGCGCGGCGCTGGCGCGGATGGAAGGGTCGATCGCAATTACGTCGGTGCTGGAGCGTTTTCCGCGGCTGCGGCTCGGAGATGCCGAGCCGGTTTACAAAAGGTCGTTTAACGTGCGCGGTCTGATCAATCTCCCGTTGAGCCTTGAGTAGCCTCGCACGCTGTGATTAAACCGTGAGTCAGAGGCGCCTCCCGCGCTTGATAGCGGACAGAGACGCCCGCCCGATCCGATGGCTGGCAGCCTGACACAAGCCACCGTAGTCGCGCTTTACCCGGAATTGCAGAACCAGGCGGCGGCGATGCTCGGGCGCGCATTCGTCGACGATCCGCTCTCCCGCGCCATTGTGTCTCACCTCGGTGAGGCTTCCGCCCGGGTCCGCGCGCTCGAGCATCTTTTCCGCGCCCTGCTTGCAATCAATCGCCGGAGCGGACAGCCGGCCTTCGGAATAATGGTTGACAGACAAGTGACTGCTGCGGCCGTCACTGAAGGAGCGGGCGCCGCGTCGATGTTTGCAGCCGTGGTCGCGGGCTTGAGCCAGATGCCGCGTTTGGCGAGCGCAATCGGTCCCAACGCGATTTTTCGCGCGATGAGCGGCTTTCGCGTGCTGGCGGCCAATCATCCGGCGGAACCGCACATCTATCTGCAGGCGTTGGGCGTCGATCCCGGGCATCAGCGCCGTCATTTGGGAAGCGCTTTGCTTGAGTATCTGCGTCTCCAGGCGTCGGCGCGGCCGGATGTGACCGGGGTCTACCTGGAAACGGCAACTGAGGCCAACGTGGCCTACTACAGCAGTCGCGGTTACGAGGTCATCGGCGAGGTTTATCCGCTGGGCGTCAGGATGTGGCGGATGTATCAGCGCACGCGCTGATCGGCGCGGCGGATGCGGCTGCTGGCGCCAATCAATGTCCGCCGGACTGATTGGTATAGACGATCGCGACCGCGTCAACATAGGTGCCGCGATGCCCGACGGTGCCGATATCCGAGGCTTTTTCCCGATCCATTATATAATCGCCCGGGGCGGCGTCGGCGCCGCCGGCCAGACGGGTCGGGTTGGGCGCCCCTTCGTAAAGCAACCGCCGGGTTACCTGTTGTGTGCCCGACAGCAGCAGTACGGCGTCGGCGCCGGTCTCACAAGCCTTGCGTTTGACCTCTTCCAGCACCTGGTCTTGCGAGTATTTGAGCGAAGCCCATGCGTCGACGATGGCGATTTTTCTGTAATCCACCGTCGGTTCCGCATAGATCACGGGCATGTAGCAGTTGGGATCCTTGGCTGGCCGCGTGGTGGTTTCGATTTCGGTAACGGTGGCGGTTGGCGGCATGTTGGGCTCGGAAGAGCATGCGGCGGCACAGAGCAGCAATATCAGGGCGAGACAGGGTTTAGCGAGATTCGCGATGGCGCTCATTGGCACGGTACCCTCGGCGGCGCTAAGCGAGGAAAACAGCGTCCTCAGCGCCATTAATTACACCAACCCCGCGCCGGAATCCAAGCGGCATTGGCATCGCCAACAACCGGCTGTTGCGAAGCGTCACCGCGAAACACCCTCGCGCCGGCCGTTTTTCCCAGCTAGAATTTATGCGTGAGTGTGAACGTTACGACGGGTCAGGATAAAGATTTGCGTGAGAAACTGAAGCCTTGGTTGCCAGTGGCAGCCTGGGCGATTTTGATTTCCCTGTTGTCCACTTCACTGTTCGGCGCCCAGGAAACCGGTTCATGGATCCAGCCGATCCTGCACTGGTTGATGCCATGGGCCAGCGCGCAGACCATCGTGACCATGCATTATGGCATCCGCAAGCTCGCGCATTTCACCGAATACGGCATCCTGTTTCTGCTCCTGATTCGGGGTCCGATGCGCGGGCATGCGGTGATGGCGCTGGCGGCGTGCGCCGCCTATGCGATGCTGGATGAGACTCACCAGATTTTTGTGCCGGCGCGCACCCCGTCGATATATGACGTCGCGCTGGATTTCAGCGGCGCGCTGTTCAGTCATTTCGTCAGCAGCGGAATCGCCGAGCTGGTGTAGCGCGGTCCGCGATCGGCCAATCACAGTCAGCGCTGATCGATCGACGCCGATAATCGATCGATGCGGCCGAAGAATTCGCGCAGATTGGGCATACTTTCGGGGATCTTGAGCTCGCCCGTAAACGCCAGCCGCCACAGTTGTCCATAGAGCGCGAAATCGGCCAGCCCCAACCGCCCCAGCAGAAATGCCTTGCCGCTCAAGGCTTCATCCAGCGGCGACAACAGTTCCGCGGCCTGCTGTAGATTGGCCTCGCGATCCGACGCCGTCCGCTCGCAGAAGTCCGCGCCGTGCCGGCTGTCATGGATTAATTTGAAGAACGCGAGGTGTTGCTCGCTTTTGCCGCGATAGTATTCCAGCAGATCGCCCATCGCGGCGCGCAGCATAACCTCGCTCAGACCGGTGTCGAAGTAGCGCGCGAGCGTCAGATGCAGGCCGCGTCCGATCGGCGGCAGAATCGCGGGGTAGGGCATGAGCGCTTCCAGGCGCGCGACGATCCAGTCCGAATCGACCGCGACCTCGCCGCCCTCCAGCATCAGCGCGGGAACCTTAATCTGTCCCGACGCGGCCAGCAGTTCGCGGCGGTCGAGATAATCGACTTCGGCCACGTCATAGGCAATACCCTTGAACTCCAGGATCTTGCGGATCTTGGCGCACAGCGGGCTGGGATAGAACTGGAACAGACGCGCGCTCATCGCGAGTTATCGGGGCGCGCCAGAATCTGCGCCATGGTCGCGGCGTTCATCACGCCGAAGTTGCTGTAGCAGTTGTTGAAAATCACATACGCGCGTTTGACCGCAACCCGGCGAATCTTCTCCGCGCTCTGCTGCAGTTCGCGCTCGGCGTAAAGGTATTTGAAACGCTCGGCCGCAGTGACGCCCTTCTTGAACCAATTGTCGCGATTCCTGCCGTGAAAGCGCGCGTACAGTTGGTCGCTGGTAGCTGCGAAGAAAGTCGGCATGATGGAAGGTCCCGCCGGACAGTCCACCGATACATAGCACAGGCCGTGGCGGCGCAGAAATTCCATCGTCTGCCGCCGCGGCGCCTGCTCCTCCACCCAACCCGGATGGCGGAATTCGATCGCCAGCTCGGCTTGCGGCAGGCGCTCGCGCAAACTCGCGATGTAATCGAAGTTGGCGCTTTTGGGAGTGAAGTAGGGAGGAAACTGAAACAGCAGCATTCCGAGTTTTCCGGCCTCCTTAAGCGGCGCCAGCGAGGACCAGAACATGTCGAAAGCCAGATTGAGCACTTCCGCCGACGGCCTGCCCAGGCGGCGCTCTTTGCGCTCGCTGTCGCTCAGCAGTTGCTTGAGCGCCCCCGGCAGGCGCTGCACTTCCGCCGGATGCTGCGTGAGCATCGCGAACGCCTTGATGTTGAACATGAAGCCGGGCGGGGTGCGCTCCGCCCACACCCGGGCGGTGTTCTCGGCCAGCAATGTGTAGTAGCTGGAATCGACTTCCACCGTATTGAACTGCGAGGCATAAAAGCGCAGCCGCTCTTCAGCCGTTTTGATCGACCTGGGATAGAACAGATCGGTCCTGACCAGCGTCGGGTCGGTCCACGACGCAGTTCCGACCATGTACGCGGTGCCGGCAGTCATTGGAGAAAGGCGGCGTCTCAACCGATCAGCCGCAAAACCTCTTCCAGGTCGGTTTCGGCCAGCGACGGACGTACGAGGTCGGCGGCGGACAGGGCCGCGGGGGGTGCGGTATGGGTTATGGCGAGCACCGGCATGCCGGCGGCGCGGGCGCCCTCCACGCCTGCCGCTGTGTCCTCGATCACCAGGCATTCGCGCGCCTGGATCGGCGGTTGGAAATTGCGCCGCCGCAGATGGCGCAGCGCCGTCGCGAACGCGTCGGGCGCGGGCTTGCTCCGCTGGAAATCCTCGGCGCTGATTACGTCGCTGAAGAGATCGCGCAAACCGGCCTGGCGCAGAATAATTTCCGCTTCCGCGCGCAGCGTTCCGGTAGCCAGAACCAGCGCAAAGCGCCGGGCGCATTGACGGACAAATTCCTGCGCCGCCGGATAGTACAGGTCCTCGCCCCGAATCATTTCCATGTAGAGGGCGGCTTTGCGCGCGATCAAGGCGTCGAGCAGCGCCGGCGCCGCGGCGCGATGGTGTTCGCGCAGCGCCACGCTAAAGCATTCGCGATCGTTGTATCCAATCAGGTCCTGGAAGTAATGCTCGCGGCTCAGTTCGATGCCCTCGGCGGCCAGAACTTCGCTGAAAGCTTTGAAGTGCAGCGGTTCGGTATCGACCAGGGTACCGTCGAGATCGAAAATAATCGCGCGAATCATCGTCGGATGGATTTATCAGAAAGTACGCGTGCGGCGCGACCGCCTTGGCCGGCTCACGCCGCCGTGGAACGGGCCGGTTCATGGAAACGCGCGCCCCACGCGTGCACGCTTATCGGCTCGATTCGCACCATCAGATTGGTCTCGTAGCTGAGCGCCATGCTGCGATATTGCGGGTACTTGTCGCGCAGATGGCGCAGCGCCAGCATGTATTCCTCGCGGTCTTCCACCACGCGCGCGGCAGCGTTGACCAGCACATAAGCGAGCTGACTCCAGTCCTCCTCGTAGTGGTCGATCAGCAGGCATACGTGCGGATTGGCCGCGATGTTGTGCATCCGCTTGAGCTTCAAGCCGCTCTGGCGCTTGGGTTTCTGATCGATAACGAAATAGAAATGGGCGCCGTCGAACCAGAAACACAGCGGCACCGCGTGCGGCACGGCGTCGGACGCCGCCGTGGCCAGGCGCGCCACGCGCGAAGTTGAAAGGAAGCGCCGCACCCCTTCGTCTTCCAGCGTCAATCGGGTTTGGTTCATGCCTCCTCCTTGAGTCTGGCCAGGGTCAGGCGCGCCGACCTGCACAACGATGGATCGGAGTGGTTGGCGGCCGCTTTGCGCAAAGCGATCAGCACCCGCTCGGAGCGGGCGCCAAGATATCCCAAAGTAAACGCCGCCGCCCGCCTCACCCCCGGGTTTGGATCGGATTCCAGACAGTTGAGAGCCGCGTCCAGTGCGTCTGGGCCGCAAGCGCCGGCCGCTTTGAGAAACGATAGCCCGGCGAGCCTCACCTCGCTTTCAGGATTGGCGCATGCTTCGCAGGCGGCCGCGGTCGCCGCGCAATCGCGCAGGCCAAGATCGCGCATCGCATACAGCGCCATCTTGCGGCTATTCGCATCGCCGCGACGCTGCATTTCCAGCAGCCGGATGCGCATCGCCTCGGGATAGCGGCGGGCCAGCCGAACCGTCAGATCGAGCGCTGCCCAGCGCACGTCGCCGTCATCGTTGCCGAGCGCGTCGATCAGGGCGCCGCAGGCGCGCAAGTCCAGTGCGCCTTCAATCAGTCCCAACGCATAGGCGGCGGCCCAGCGGGCGGCAGGTTCGGACTCCAGCACGGATACCAGGCGCTCCGTCAGCTCCGGGTTATGCCTGGCCGCGGCAGCCAAAGCGCCGGCGGCATAGCGCTGCACGGCCTTGCCGGGCGACGCGAGATTGTCGATCAACGCTTCGATCACGGCATGGTCCAGGGTCTGATCGGAATCATGGTTGAGGCGGAGCAAGGCTTCGGCGCGATCGCGCAAATCCGCGCTGCGCAGCCGCTCAAGCACCTTAGCGGTGTTCTTGGCCTTGCTCATGACGCCTTCAGGATCACGGCGGCCAGATTGCCAAAATCGCCGCATCCAAGAATAAAGTTCCGGCCGTCGCCATAGGTTTGCAGCGCCGCCGCGGTCAGTGTCATCGGATCCAGACGTTTACCCATAAGGTTATGTTCAAAGGCGGCGAGACCGCACGAATTGGCGATAAAGTCGCCGTAGAGCTCGACCTTTTCTATATGATCGCCCGCCGCCGCCATGCGCGCTTCGATAAACCCAAGCTGGATTGGTTGCCGGGCCGACAGGCGCATTGAGGCGTCCGGGAAACGTCCTGCCGTCCATGCATCGGCAAACCGCGGAGCCATCCGATCCATTGCGGTCCCTTCCGCGGCGTTCAGATCGCGCCGCCGAAGCCGGCCGAACATGGAACCGTATCCGGTCTCGATGCGGTCGGCGAGATCCTCAAAGCCGACGCCGCGCCCCAGTTCGCGAGCCAGACAGGTGCAGCGTTGCTCGTCGTAAAGCGGGCAGGTGAGCGCGCCGGACGGATCGAATATCTCCATGTCGGAGGGCATCGCTTCCAGCCCGCGGTCGACCGCGATGAAGAGCTCGAACAGCATCGCGCCGGCAGCGGTTTCCTCAAAAGTGCACAGCGCCAGCTCGCGCCCATTGCAGGTTATCGCGTCGCGTCCGGGGTAGAAACAATCGGCGCCCAAATCCCGTATCGCCGCTATCGCTCCGCGCACGTATCGATTCATCACCTGCTCTGGCCGCAGCCGCGCGTCGCGTTCGGACAAAGGCGCCGTGCGCGAGGGCGAAACGATCGAGCATCCTGTCCAGCCGCGTCCGCCGGTGATTATCCTGCCGCCGGTCAGGCGCCGGTACGCGGAAATCCCGCCGCGCGCCTGCGGGCCGCCATAGATATGATAGCGGCCGAGCGAGATGATGTTGTCGGTTAGTTGGAACAGCAGCAATACGGGTCCGCCGCCTGCCGCCGCCTCGAGCAGATGCGTTTGTACGGCCAGCAGTTGCGCGGGCCTCAGCGCCGGCAGCCGTATGACGTCGGCAGGTATCACGTTGTGATGGTAGCCGCGGGACGCTGGGCCGCTCAATGACCTGGATGCAAACGGCATCGGCGGCATTCAGCCCGCTTGCTTCAGCCCGGGGAAGGAAACTATTAGGAAAATAATGAAGCGCAAAGCAGCGGTGGCGGTCATAATCGCCGCGGCGGCAATTGCCGGACAAGCCCTCGCACAGACAGCGGGGCCTCCCGCCGAGTTGACCAGGCTGGAGCGTCAGGTCTCGCTGAAAATCGCACACGTGAAGATCAAGGGGCCGACCAACGCGGCCGACCTCAAACAGTTGGGATTGGCGCAAAAGGCTCAGTTCGACGGCGAAAAGGCGATCCAAACTGGAGACTACAAAACCGCCGAACAGGATTTCCTCCGGGCCAACGTGCTGATTAGCGCGATCCGCGAATGATAAGGCGGCTTTGGCGGCGCGCCACCCTCTGATAAAATTGAGCCAACCCTATGGCAAGTCCCGACAAAATCTGGCTCGAAGCTGAACGCACCCTCAAGCAGGGCAAGCCGTTTGCTCTCGCCACCGTGGTCAACGTGCGCGGTTCGACGCCGCGCGAGATTGGCGCCAAGATGCTGGTGCGCGAAGACGGCCAGATCGGCACTATTGGCGGCGGATGCGGCGAGGCCGAGGTTTATCGCAAAGCGCAGCTCCTGCTTGAAGAAAACGCGCCGTCCAGGATGGCCGAGGTCGATCTTACGGGCGATTTCGAGCAGCAGGAGATCGGCACCTGCGGCGGAATCATGGATGTCTATATCGACCTGTGGTCGCCCGCCCGCGACCTCGCGGTGGCGCGCGAGATGGCCGAGGCAGTGCGCGGCAGCCAGCCCCTGGCGTTGCTGACCCTGATCGAACCGGGTGACTCCGGACGCGGGCCGGCACGCGCGATTATGCGTCCTGACGCCGCCGGCGCGGGCTTGCCGGTGGAGTTGCCGCCCAAAGCAATCGGACAGCTCGCGGAGATTGTGACCTCGGCGGTGCCCGCGCTGATGGAAGTCGATGCGCACGGGGAGTTGCGCTCGACTACGCATCTGAGCGACAAGGCGCCGCAGCTGTTCGTCGATCCGCTGCCCGGCGCGCAGCGTCTGATTATCATCGGGGCGGGCCATGTCGGACAGGCGCTGGCCGAACTCGGCGCGATGCTCGGATTCCACGTGGTCGTGATCGACGACCGCGCGCAGTTCGCCAATCGCGAGCGCTTTCCCAACGCGGCTGAAATCATCGTCCGGCCGTTCGATAAGGCAATCGACTCGCTCAAGCTGGATCGCAGCGCTTACGTGGTTGCGGTAACGCGGGGGCATGCCTTCGACGAGATCGCGCTGCGCACGGCGCTCAAACAAAAGCCCGGCTACGTCGGCATGATCGGCTCCAAACGGCGGGTGCGCGCCACCTTGGACCGGATCGAAGCCGACGGTGTGGACCGCGCCGTGCTCGAGCGGGTCCATGCCCCCATTGGTCTGGATATCGGAGCGGAGACGCCCGAGGAAATTGCGGTGTCGATCATGGCCGAAATTATCCGCGAGCGGCGGCTGGGCGTGAGGGATCGGACCTCGATGGGAGTGAAGCTGGGCCGCCTCAAGCCCGCGCCGGTTGCGAATTAAGGTGAGATGAAACCGCCGCTTGATGCGATTTTGCTGGCGGCGGGCCAGTCGCGCCGCATGGGCTATCCCAAACCGCTGCTGCGCGTGGGCGGCGAAACGTTTCTGTCGCAATCGATTAAGTCGATTCTGTCGGTGCTGCCGCGGGTGATCGTCGTGCTGGGCGCTCATGCCGCGCGGATTCGCGCCGGGATTGCGTCCGATTCACGAATCGTTGTGGTTGACAATCCCGATTGGCCAGCGGGTCAGCTCTCCTCGCTCAAAGCCGGGCTCAGCGCGGTCGATACTGAAGCCGCCGGCGTACTGGTGCATCTGGCGGACCATCCGCTGGTGCGGCGCGAGACATTCGAGCGCGTCATTGAACGATTTGCCCAGGGTTGCGGCGCAATCGTGATCGCGCGCAACGCCGGCAAACGCGGCCATCCGGTGATTTTCGCCCGCTCCGTTTTGCGCGAGCTGATCGATGCGCCTGCAGATCGGGGTGCGAAAGCGGTGGTCGACGGCGATCCGTCGCGGGTGGTATACGTTGACGTTGACGATCCCGGCGTCAACCTTGACCTGGACACGCCGGCCGATTTGCTGCGCGCCGGATTGCCCGCGCCGCCGGTATGATTCAGAAACCGGCCATCTCGTGAAGCGTGCGGTTTGCCTCGGCGGCCACCGTGGGATTGCTCGAGCTGTCGGCCATCGCCTGCTTCAGGAATTTGGTTGCCTGTTCACGGTCGCCGTTGCGCGCCAGTATCTGTCCGATACGCAGGGCCGCAAAACTGGAATGCGGATCGATTTCGTATGCCTTGCGGTAATAGACCAGGGCGTCGTCATACTTGGGCGGGTTGAACGACATGTACGCCTCGCCGATATTGAGATAGGCGCTCGACTCTTTGGGCCGATATTTGACCAGCTTCTTGTAAACGTCGATAACTTTGCCGAAGTCTTCGCGCGAATTGTAATAAAGCCCCAAATAAATGTAGGGCTCGGTCGAATTAGGGTCGATATCCGTCGCCTGCCACAACATCTTTACCGCCTGGTTGCTGTCGGTGAGTTGAATCGCGGCGTCGGTCAGCGCGCGCGCCTTGGCGCGGGCGGCGTCGTCGGCGCGGACGGCCGCGGCGGACACAATGGAGCCCAGAGCGCACGCGGCAAAGCACAGCAGATGGAATCGGCGGGCCGTCTTCATCCTATGATAAATCGTGACACGAAAAGCCCGCCGTTCAAAGCCGCCGCAAGGGCGCATCCGGGCTTGTCCGGCGCCGGCGCATCGGATAGGCCCTGATCGGATCTGGTGATGACGGAGCCGATCAGCCGCATGATGCCGGGGTCGCCCCGGCTGCACTATCTGGAATGGAACCCGGCCGGCCGGTCCACGCTCATACTGCTGCACGGCGCCACCGCCAACGCCTGGTGGTGGGAGGAGTTCGCGCGCCTGATGCCCGCCGATTACAGGCTGCTGGCGCTCGACCAGCGCGGCCACGGCGACAGCGGATGGGTCAAGCCGGCGGCCTACGGTCCGGCCGATTACGCCCGGGATCTGGAGCGCTTCATCGAGTACTGCGGCGTCAGCCAAGCGATTTTAATTGGGCATAGCCAGGGCGGTATCAACGCGCTGGAGTTCGTCCGCGGCCGCCCCTTCGGCGCCCGCGCGGTGATTGCGATTGACGTCGCGCTCACTTCAACTGCGCGGCGGGACCGGTTTCTGGTGCGCCTCAGGAACCTGCCGGTTGTGACTTACCCCGATTTGGAGATGGCCAAGGCGCGGTTCCGCCTGATGCCGCGCGAGGGCGACATCGACCCGGCCGTCATGGCGCGGGTGGCGGAGCGCAGTCTGGCGCCGGCGCCCGCAGGTGGATACACGTTCAAATTCGACCGCGACAGCTTTTTGGGCAGCGACGGTATCGATGTGCTCGACGCTGTTCGCGCGCTGCGGCTTCCGCTGCTGCTGGTGCGCGGAGGGCGCTCGCGCATCATGACCGCCGAAGCGGCGAACCGCGCGTTGGAGTTAAATCCGCTGGCGCGTCTGTCGGTGATTGAAGAGGCGCATCATCACGTAATAATCGAGCGTCCCGGACCTCTGGCGGCGATAGTGCAGGACTTCGTCAGCAGCCTGTGATTCTTCGCCGCGGAAAATGACAGGACAGACGGCCCGGAGGTCATAAAGGCGCACCAGGAGAGCTCGCGCATCAACCGCGGCCAGGGAGGCCGGTCCCGCAGTCAGTACAACTGATCGAATTGGAGCACGGTGCCGTCGGGGTCGTTGAACAGAAAGGTGCGGATCCTGCGCTCCTGCGGCAGGCCATAGAACAGCCCGTCCTGCTCGACGATGCCGCCCAGCACCTTGACGCCGTGCGAAGTCAAATGCCGGTAGCGTTCGTCGATGTTATCGACCCAGAACGAAATATGGGTCAGGCCATTGTCGCCGTTCCTGAGCGGCTTGTTGGCCGGCAGCGGACCGTCGCGCCGGGCAATCGAAATAAAGCTGGGGCTGTCGTCCCATCGCAGATACGCCACGCGCCGGGTGAACATCACTTCGCCCTTGTCGTTCTCCAGGGTCTCGACGCGATCGAGCGAAACCGTAAAACCGAGCAGGTCGCGGTAAAAGCGCAGCGCGGCGTCAACGTCGGAGACCTGGATACAGGCGTGCGAGAATGGCCCAAGCATAACCTCAGCTCCTGTTGAAGGGCGGACCGCTTTGCGCGGTCCGCCCGCAATATGAAGAACGCCTACGCCTGTTTCTTGGCGAACGGACGATCGCGTTCGGTAAGCGCGGCCTTGAGCCCCTTGGTGCGCTGGGTCTTGAGGAATTCCTTCACCGCCTCGGTCTGATGCGCGATTACGTCAAGGTCGGCGGAGGATTGCTCGGCGGCGCGGAACCCGGTCACTTCGAGATAGCGATTGACGGCGGCCTTATGCAGCGCCAGCAGTTCGACCGACACCAGCGCGACGCGCCGCGCATACGCCATCGTCTCTTCTTCCAGCTTGTCCTTGGGAAAGACGCGGTTGATCAGATGCCAGTCCAGGGCCTCGGCGGCGGAGATGGTATCGCCGGTGAAGAACAGTTCCTTGGACTTGCGCGGACCCATCAGCACCGGCCACAGCGACAGCGACGGGAGCACGCCGAGGTTGCGGCCGGCGGGATGCCCGAAGGTGGCGTCTTCGCTGGCAAACACGATATCGCAATGCCCGACGAATTCGGTGGCGCCGGCCAGACAGAAGCCATGCACCTGCGCGATGACCGGCTTGGTGCATGACCACAGCCGCTGCCATCGCGTGACCAGGCGCTGCATGTTGACGCGGTCGTTGGAGATGGTGAACTTCTGGCCGGGAACGGCGGGTTCATTGAGGTCGTACCCGGCCGAGAACGCCCGTCCGGCGCCGCGGATGATCAGTACGCTGGCGTCGGGATCCTCTTCATAAACGTCCAGCACCTGCATCAGTTCGTTGAGCAGTTTGGGCGACAATGCGTTGAGCTTTTCGGGACGATTGAGGGTAAGGCGGCGGATTTTGTCTTCGACCGTTTCGTAGATGACGGTTTCGTAGTTTGCCATGGCTTGTCTGCTCCGTTTTGGTATCTGGCCAGTTGCCCAGCGTTGCACCGCGCGGCCCGTTTGACAAGCGCGGGCGGTATCGAGAGGGGGCATGAAAAAAGGCGGCCGCAATCCATACGGCCGCCTGTTGGACACGACGCCGTCCGCCTACTTCATCACGTCGGCCAGACCCGCGGGCGATGCGAAGCGCTTCTGGTCGCGGTACTGCTCGGGCACCTGGTCGTCGATCTCGAACACGTCCTTGCCGGTGATCGCCCAGCTCAGATGCTCACCCTGCATGTCGATCATCCAGTTGTTGCCGCGCACGTCGAGCAGGTAGCCGTCGCTTTTGGGCACGCGTTCGGGCGACTCCAGAAAGGCCAGCGACTTCCAGAACTTCAGACTGGAGTCGTAGAGGTCGCCGTAAACGATGTTGTAATTCGCCTTGTCGACGTAGTTGCGGCGGATTCCGTAGCAATATCCCTGCGCATACTGGGGCAGCCGCTTGATATCCAATACATACACGTCGCGCACCATCCACTTGCCCGCCGACGGCTTGGGAAAGGGCAGCGGCGGCCAGTAGAAGTTCTTTTTGTCGAATTGTTTCATGTCGGCCGGCGGGGGCCGAAAGACCAGGATTTTCCGATCCGGCAGGCGCGTGACCGAGAACCATCCGGTGGGATTGGGGATTCCGTTGAGAATGTCGTCGCCGACATAATCGCTGCCGGCGTACGGCGCGCAGCGGGCGCCGGCGGACAGGCGCAGCGCGCGCCGCAGCGAGGGCAGGAACACGTAGGATTCGGGCAGCTTGTTGGGATCGTCGTAAACCAAATCCAGCGGCGCCGTGTACTTGGTCTGCTCGGGCGAGACCAGTTCGTCATAGTAGGCATAGAAGTAGCCTTTCATGACGTCGGAAAAAGGCGGCCATCCGGGATCGCTGCCATGCCCCAGCAGCGTTCCGACCTGGAATGAGTAACTGCCGGTCAGGTTGAGGTAGCGATCGACTTCATTGCCGTCGCTGGCGTAATGATTAAGCGCGGGATGATAATAGTAATACTCGTCGTAAAGCAGTTTGTAAGCGCCGTCGGGGCCGTCAAATTCCGTGGGTGAAAATGGAATCCCGGTAACATAACCGGCGACGGTGTAGCCGCCATTGTCTATCTTCACCAGTCTGGTCTGCCCCTTGTATTTCTCCGTTGCTTCATACCACCACTTGGGATTGGGATACTCGATGTTGGGGCCGACTTCCATCACCGCGTCGGGGGGCAGTTTCCATGGATGGGTTCCCTTCCACATCTCGATGATGCCCTGGGGCATGTAGCTCTGGTATTTCTGCCAGTTCTGCATCGTGATTCTGGTTCCGACCGGAAGCGGCGGCTGTTGGAGCTGCTCGGCCCCCAGGGCCGGCATCGCCAGCAGGCATAGCGCCATCGCGATTGCCGAAATTCCTGCGCGCATTTCAGTACTTCTCCTTGTCAAAAGCTGCAGCCGGAGCGACCCGCGGACATCCGGGCGAGACCAATACCGCGCCGCACACCGGGCGGCGCGGAGCTGTGCGGCCGGCCATTACAAGAGCAGGCAGCCTCAACCTGAACCATTGAGTAAAGGACGCGGACCAGAGCGCGACTGAGAAAAGGCGAAGCGGAAAGCCACTCCCCGGATGCAGGCAGATTTCTGCTGTTCTTCCCCGATAACCGCAAGACGTTCCGACACGCATCGTCCCCGAATTCAGTCCCCGTACCAATCGGGCGGCAAGCTAACTCCATATGAAAAAAGTGTCAATTGAACAAGGTCGTACCAAGTCGGAAGAAGCAGTACCGGAATGTGCGCGCCAGCCGCTGCAGGCCCCGCGATGGGGCCGACAGGGTTGCGGAAAGTGCAATTCTGGAATAGGGAATGCAGATATGGAGCACAAGGCGACGCGGGTCAATGCCTCAAACGCCGCCGCCGCCCAAATCGCGCCCGATCGCCGGCAGGACCCCGAAGTGCGCCGCCGCCTGTCAGGACCCGCGATGCGCACGTTCTTCAATATCGCCGCGGCCTGGGGACTGAGCGTCAATCAACAGCGCGGATTGCTCGGATGGCCCGCGGTGTCGACCTATCACAAGTACAAAAGCGGCGGCGTCGGCGCGCTGCCCTATGACATGCTGGTGCGAATCTCGCTGGTGATCGGAATCTACAAGGCGCTGCACATCCTTTATCCGGAGCCGGAATTGGCCGATCAGTGGATCAGGCTGCGCAACAGCAATGTCCTGTTCGGCGGCCAGACCCCGCTCGCCGTCATGATCGACAGCGGCATCGACGGGCTCTACCGCGTGCGCCGGATGCTCGACGGGCGGCGCGGCGGATGGAACTGAAACCGCCCGAGCTTCGCCTGGTCCGCCGCGGCACCCATCGCCTGATCCCCAGCCGCTATCCTTCCGCCGGTATCCTCGACCGCGTCGCCGCGCCCGCCGATCTGCAGGCCGTGTTCGAGCTCGAAGGATGGACCAACGATCGCATCAGCACCGAACTCGGGCTGTTGCGCGAGCTGCCGCAGACGGAATGGGTGGTAGGGCGTCCGATGGCGACCGTGGTAATGGCCGCGTTTTGTCATCCACGGCCTGGCGGCGGCCGTTTCAATGATGAGCATCGCGGTGCCTGGTATGCGGCCTTTGCTGTGCGCACCGCGCATGCCGAAGCGGTGTTCCATCGTACGGCCGAGCTGGAGGAAATCGGCGGATGGTTTGACACGTTCGTGCAGATGGCGGATTACCTGGCGGATTTCAACGCCGCCTTCCACGACCTGCGCGATGCGCGTTTCGCGCGCTATCTGGCGCCCGACAGCTACGAGCGTTCGCAGCGGCTCGGCCGCGAGCTGCTGGAGCATGGAGCCAATGGCATCGTGTATCCCAGTGTCAGGGATTCCAGCGGCACCTGCATCGCATGCATGCGCCCGCGCCTGGTTGGCAATGTCCGCAGCGGCGGATTTTACGAATACCGATGGTCGGGTCGGCGCACCCCAGGCATCCGGCGTATCGGCGGAGCGTCCGCCTGATGTTCTAAATCAAGCGGGCTGGCTGACGGCGGCGAATGCCCGCGGCCCTTCCGAAATCGCCCACAGCGCGAGCAAGGGGGTAATCAGCCCACCCTCGATGGCCGCAAAGGCCGCCTTGTAACAAATGAATTGAGCGGGGCTCAATTTCTCGATACCGAGGGCCCCGAACACCGACAGCACGGGCGGCGTCAGCGCCAGCATGCAGACCGCGCCGATCAGCATCGCGCGCCAGCCCATATTGTGCGGAATCCATCTCCCCAAAGCGTCAGGGCGCGCCGCCATCCGCCCCGACCGCACCCGCGCGCGCGCCAACGGAGTGACGATCAGGCAGGTGATGGCGGGCAGCAGAAAGCTGGTCGCGAGGGTATCCCCGGCGATACTGCTCTGACCCCACAGCGGCACCTGAGCGGCGTTGCGGAACAACAGCCACGCGATGACTCCGTTGATGATCAGATTGGCCGCGAATGGACCGACTCCGTTGTCGAGCAGCACAAAGCGGCGCTGCTGCGCTGTCAGTGAATCGAAAAAACCTGCCGCCATCCCGATTCTCCTTTGGTCTGACCGGCGGCGTTGAAGCGCCGGTGGCCCCGAAGCCAAAAGCGTCCCCTATGCCAGGACTTGTCCCCTGTCAGGTTTTTTGCGCCATGGAGCGGATAAATTCAAGCCTCCTTCGTTCGAGACTTTTTGCCAAACGGCCGTACACCTGATGGTACCTGGTGTACCGGCCATAGTACGAGGTTTGACTTTTCGGTACGCGTAAGCTACAAGGTTGCAAAATCTTCGGGGAAAGGACCATTCACATGCCTGAATTCGACACCATCATCCGCGGCGGCACTGTTATCGACGGCACCAGGATGCCGCGTTATCGGGCCGATATCGGCATCAAGCAGGGCCGCATCGTCCGCATCGGCCAGCTCAAGGATCATCAGGCGGCCAAAGTAATCGACGCCGCCGGCTTGTTCGTGGTGCCCGGGTACATCGACCTGCACACCCATTACGACGCGCCCCTGTTCTGGGACCCGTACTGCTCCATCTCCAGTTGGCATGGGGTGACGTCGGTGGTAATCGGCAACTGCGGTTTCGGGTTCGCGCCATGTCATCCGGCCGACCGCGACCGCTCGATGCTGACCATGACGCGCAATGAGGCCATCCCCTACGCCTGCATGAAGGCCGGGATGCCGTGGGACTGGGAGACCTTTCCTCAATTTCTCGACAGCGTCGAGCGCCGCCCCAAGGGCGTCAATCTGCTGCCATACGTACCGCTCTCCCCGCTCATCACTTATGTGATGGGCCTTGAAGCGGCCAAGACGCGCAAACCCACCAGCGCCGAGACCACCGAGATGTGCCGGCTGCTGGACGAAGCGATGGACGCGGGCGGATGCGGATGGTCGGCGCAGCGGCTGCATCCCAGCGGCGGCAACTGCGTGCAGCGCGATTTCGACGGCACGCCGATGGTCACCGACCTGATGCATAACGAAACCGCGCTGGCGCTGGCCGGCGTCCTGCGCAAGCGCAACGAAGGATTCATCCAGACCGTGCTGTCGACCGCCGATCCGATGGCCGATATGCGCCATCTGGAGGAGCTGGCCGAAGTCAGCGGACGGCCGCTGATCTACAACGCTCTGCGCTCCACCGACAGCCGCCCCGAAGGCCATCGCTACATCATCAAGTGGATCGAGAATTGCCATGCGCGCGGCCTGCGCATCTACCCGCAAGCTATCACCACCGACGCGGGACTGACCTTCGATCTTTCCGAAGACCTCAATATCTTCGACGATTCCGAGCCGTGGTGCGAGGCGATGCTGGGCAATATCGAGGACAAGCTGCACAAGCTGGGCGACCCGGCGCGCCGTCCGGCCTTGCGCGACAACGTTCCCCACGTCGCCACCGACTTCTGGGACATCATCATCAGCGAGGTCAAGCAGCCCGAACACAAGAGCCTTGAAGGGCTGACGCTGGCGGCGGCGGGCACCAAGCTGGGCAAGCATTACATTGACGCGATGCTGGATCTGGCGGTGTCGGAGCGGCTGCGCACGGAGTTTTTTGCCCGCGCGCACAACACCCGGCTGGACCTGCAGATCGAAGTCGCCACCTATCCGTTCGCGATTCCGGGCCTGTCCGACGGCGGCGCGCATACCAAGTATCTGACCGGCGGCATCTACTCCAGCGAGTACATAATCAAGTACGTGCGCGAGAACAGCGCGATGAGCCTGGAGGAGGCGCACTGGAAGCTGAGCGCGCTGCCCGCCTACTGCGCGGGGTTTGCCGACCGCGGGATGCTGCGCGAGGGCTACGCCGCGGATATCGTCATCTATGACTACAACAGTCTCAAGCTGCTGCCGCAGGAAATCGCGCACGATATGCCGGCCGGCGAATGGCGCCGCGTCCAGCGCGCCGACGGCTACCGCTATATCCTGGTCAACGGGGAAGTGGAGTTCGTCGACGGCAAGCCGACCGGGTCACTCAACGGCCGTCTGCTGCGCCACGGCGCGGCGGCGTAATCTCCGGTTGCGCTTTTCCAGGGCCGGTTTGGGGGAGAGGGCGCCTGACGCTGGTTCCCTCTCCCCGCTTCCCGCAGCGTCGCATCGGGTTCGTCCCTGCCCGGCGCGGAAAACGCCCGCGCCCCCGGCGGTTCACAGCCTGTGAGCAAGTCATTGGCTCAAGGATGGCAGGACCGGCGTTCGTGCCTGTCGTTGATGCCCGAAATTTTCCTCGCGCTTGCCTGTTTCTGGCGTAAGCCGGCGCGATCCAAAACCATGCTCGCGCGACGATGAGCAGCCGGGGAGGAGCGGTTTCCGCGTCGGTCCCGGGGCTGGAAATCGAAACGCGCGCGTTGGAAAATCACGCAATCAAAGCCCAAATCAATTTCTCCGGTTTTAATCCCGCCTTCATTCAGCCGCAAAAGCCAACCCGTATCTCGTCCTGGGCGGCGGCATCAAGCCGCCCGCGTCCATTCGGACGAAACTCCGACAAAAAGTAGAAGGGAAGGCGAGATGAAAAAACCCAAACTTCGCAAAGCGATGGCCGGTGCCGCAGTCGGCGCGATGCTGGCCGGGCAGTTGGCCGCGCCATTGGCCTGGGCCGATCCCAAAGCCGGCGTTCCGCAAACCGCCACTCCGATCAGGCACGTCATTGTCCTGATCGGCGAAAATCGCAGCTTCGATCACACCTTCGCCACCTACGTGCCGAAACATGGCGAGAGCGTGTCCAATCTGCTGTCGAAGGGGATTGTGCGGGCCGACGGGTCGCCCGGCCCCAACGCGGATTTGGCCGCGCAGTTCCAGGTCGATCCTCCGCTGCCCTCCAGTTACTTCATCAGCGCGGGCGCCGGCCACAAGACCGCGTACACCAATCTGCCTCCGCCGCATCTTAACGGCGCACCCAATCAGCCCGTCAGCCTGAGCGAACTCACCGCCGACCCCACCGGCGTGCAGCCGCCGTTCGACGACAGCATCTCGCAGTCGCAGTTGGCGGCGCTGGAGCCGTCGCTGGAGAGCAGGGATTTGAACCTGCTGCGCACCGGAGCCACCGGCGCTTCCGGCACCACCGGGGTGGACAATCGCGTCACCAATGCGAACAGCCTGCCAGATACTTCGTTTCAACTGACCGGACCCGACCTTCCGCACGATTCATATACCGGCGATACGGTGCATCGGCTGTTTCACATGTGGCAGCAGTCGGACTGCGACGTATCCAACGCGACGCCGGATAATCCTTCGGGATGCCTCAGCGACCTGTATCCATTCGTGGCGACGGCGCGCGACGATTCGGGCGGCAATTCGCTGGCGTTCTACAATATGCGCAACGGCGACGTACCGGTGCTCAAGCAACTGGCCGACGAGTATACGCTGAGCGACAACTTCCATCAGTCGATAATGGGCGGGACGGCGGCCAATCACGTGGCGCTGGGCACCGGCGACTTCCAATTCTGGTCGGAGTTCGAGGGCATGACCGCGCCCCCGGCCGGTACCGTGGCGGATCCGGACCCGCAATCGGCAACGTCAGTCAAGTTCAAGGCCGACAAGGCGTGGACCGAATGTGCCGACGCGACCCAGCCGGGAATCGCCGCAATCCAGGCCTATTTGGCCTCGCTGCCGTATCATCCCGCGAGCAGGTGCGAAGACGGGGTTTTCTACATGATCAACAATCTGAGCCCCGGCTTCTTGCCCAACGGCGTGGTGGACACGGCCGGCGTCGCGGCGGGCAGCAAGGTGCCGCCCTCGCCGCTGCGCACGATCGGCGAGGAACTCAACGAGCATGGCATCTCGTGGGCGTACTACGGCGGCGGATATGACGCCGCGGTCCGGGTAGCCAACGGCTCGACCGATCCGTTCGATCAGCTTGCCGCGAACAACTACTGCGATATCTGCAACTTCGAGTCGTATTCCTCCGCGATCATGGGCGACTCCTCGCAGCGCGCGGCGCACATCAAGGACGCAATCGACTTCTTCAACACGCTGGAGTCGGGCAATCTGCCGGCGGTCTCCTTCGTCAAGCCGGACAGCTTCGTCGACGGGCATCCGGCCAGTTCGAAGTTCGACCTGTTTGAAGGGATGCTGCGGAAAATCGTGGACGAGCTGAAGCGGCAGCCCAGGCTGTTCAAGGAAACGGCGCTGCTGGTGGTGTTCGACGAAGGCGGCGGCTACTGGGATTCAGGCTACATCCAGCCGCTGGACTTCTTCGGCGACGGCCCGCGCATCCCGTTTTTGGCGATCTCGCATTACTCGCGCGGCGGGAAAGTCGTCCACACCTATTACGATCACGTGTCGGTGCTGAAGTTCATCGAACGCAACTGGGGTCTGGCGCCGTTGACCACGCGCAGCCGCGACAACCTGCCCAACCCGGTTACCGCGCTGGACAATCGCTACGTACCGCTGAATTCACCGGCAATCGGCGACTTGATGGATATGTTCGATTTCCATCAGCAGTAGAAGCCGGGAGGCGATCCGGGGCGGCCGCGTAGCTCAACGCGGCCGCCCCGGGTTTTTCACAGTTCCACCACGCCCGCGGGCGGCGCCGAACTCAACGCGGCGTCGAGCGCAATACCTTGCCCGGGAGGCAGCCGCTGGGCTTGCCATGCTCGTACAGCACTTCGCCGTTGACGACCGAGTACTCCATGCCTTTGGCGGGCACGACCACGCGCCGTCCGCCGCCGGGCAGGTCGAAGCGGATTTCGGGTTTCTGCGCGTCCGAGCCGACCGTGTTGAAGTCGAAGATCGCGAAGTCGGCGGCCATCCCGGGCAGAATCCGGCCGCGATCTTTCAAGCCGAAGAAATCCGCCGGCTCCGAGGTGATCCGCTTCACCGCCAGTTCCAGGCTGAGCCGCTGCTTGTCGCGCACCCAGGTGCCGAGCAGTTCGGTGCAATAGCCGGCGTCGCAGAACAGATCCACGTGGGCGCCGCCGTCGGACAGCCCCAACATCACGCGCGGATCGCCGAGCAGTTCGTCGGCGACTTCGAACCGCGCAGCGGAAAAGCGCAGGTCAAGGTCGGCTTCCAGCGCCAAATCGAGCAGGGTGTCGAGCGGATCGCGGCCGCGCTGCGCGGCGATTTCCGCCACCGACTTGCCAATCAGCGGCTGGAGCGCGGGATTGCCGGTCTCATTGACCCAGACCAAATTCAGGTTGCCGTGCCATTGGCGGACCGTCTTCATATCCTGGTGGAACTGACGGCGGAACGTTGGATCGGCGTACAGCCGCTTCTGCACCTCGGGCGGCTGATTGAAAGCGGGGCTCCATGACGGATAAGGCGCGAACATGAAGGGCGTGCGCAGGTCGATATCGCCAATCAGCGGCACCGCCAGCAGTTGCGGCCGCCCGCCGCGCGCCACCAGCGGCTCCAGCCTTTCCACCAGGCGCAGATGGGCGTCGGGAACATCGTGACGTTTGAGGATCGCCAGCCAGGTAACGCGTCCGCCGCTGGCCTCGAGCAGAGTCTCGAGGGTCTCGAAATCCTCGTTGCTGGCGCCGCCGGTGCGCGGCGCGATCTCGATCACGCCGCGATTAAGTTCCTTGAGCACGCTCGCGTACTCGCGCAACTCCTCGCGGCTGGCCAGTCTGCTGCCCAGCGGCTTGCCCTGATAGCCGATATGATTGAGCACCTGGCTGGTGGAAAAACCCATCGCGCCCGCCGCGATCGCCTCTTTGATCAGCGCGCGGATTTGCGCCGTTTCTCCGGCGGTGGCGGAGCGCTGATTGGACTCGCCGCCCATCACGTAATGGCGCAGCGGAGTGAGCGGAGCCAAAAAGCCCAAATTCAGTCCGCAGCCGCGGCGCTCGGCGGCGTCCATGAACTGCGGAAAGGTCTCCCATTCCCACTTGATACCTTTGTTGAGGACGTCGAACGGAATCGATTCGACGTTGACCAGGTCCCAGGTCGCGACCTCGCGCGCCTGCGGCTTGCACGGCGCCAGACCGACGCCGCAGTTGCCCATGATCACGGTCGTGACGCCGTGCCATGAAGAGCAACTGAGCAGCGGGTCCCAGCAGATCTGGGCGTCGTAATGCGTATGCGGGTCGATAAAACCGGGGGCGACGGTCAGGTCCGACGCGTCGATGGTGCGGCGCGCCGATTCGCTTATCCTGCCGATCTCCGCGATACGTCCCTGCTGCACGCCGAGGTCGGCGCGATAAGCGGGGCGTCCGCTGCCGTCAACCACCATCCCATTGCGGATCAACAAATCCAGGGCCATCGGCGATGCTCCTTATGGTAATACGGCTGAGGTTGCGGCGCGGCTTTCAGCTCTGGCTGTTGTCGCCGTTTCCCGACGCAATCAGATCGTGAATCGTAAGCAGGCGCGTCACCACGTACGATCGCTTGCCCTTGGGCGTCTGCACCTCGAAGTCATCGCCTTCGCCGCGCCCGAGCATCGCCTTGCCCAGGGGCGAGGCGAGCGAGATGCGGTTGAGAGAGGCGTCGACTTCCTCGGGCACGACTATCTCATACTCGGTGCGGGCGCCCTCGTCGAGGTCTTCGACTTCGACCTTGCTGCCGAGGCCGACGGTATCGCGGGGCACCGAATCGAGGTTGATGCGGGCCAGTTCGGCAATCCGGAGTTCATAGTTGGACAGACGGGCGCGCAGGAACTCCTGGCGCTGCTTGGCCATCGCCCATTCCGCGTTTTCCGACAGATCCCCATGCGCGCGGGCCCGTTCCAACTCCCTGGGCAGGTCGACGGTAAGCTCGCGCTTCAAGTTCTCCATCTCCTTGCGCAGTCTTTTGACTACAGGTAATTCCGCCATTGCTTCCTTCCTCCGCCGACCCTCTGCGAATCGCGCGAGAATGCCGTCAGCCGCGCAGGAGAGAAGCGGCTGACGCCGGCGAGGCAGCAAAATGTATATTTCCTCGCCTCGGGCGGCGGCTGCAATACGTCGGCCGGCGCCGCGGCGCAGGCCGGAAAACAACGCCGCCGGGTTCAGTCGGCGACGATTGACGTCAGACTCCGATTCACCCCGGTGACGCTCTGGATGTTGTGCACCACCAGTTCGCCCAGCGAAGAGACATCGGCGGCTTCCACCAGGGCGATTATATCATGGGGCCCGGTGACAGTGTGCGCATAAATAACTCCCTTAACCCCGCGCAGCTTCTGCACCACTTCCTTGGCTTTGCCCGGCGAGGTGTCGATCAGGATAAAGGCTTTCACCGTCATTTTTGCACCCCTTGCCGTTTCTCCGGCGTCCCGGCGCGCCGGTATGGTCACTGATTTTGCGGCGGGATCAGATTGCCCTGTTCGTCGTAGCTGTAAAAGCCGCGCCCCACCTTGCGCCCCAGGTATCCGGCATCCACGTATTTCTTCAGCAGCGGGCATGGACGGTACTTGTCGTCGCCCAGCACCCGATGCATCACTTCCATAATCGCCAGGCAGGTATCCAGACCGATCAGGTCGGCCAGTTCCAGCGGACCCATGGGCTGGTTGGTGCCCAGCTTCATCGCCGTGTCGATGTCGGTGACCCGCCCCACGCCCTCATACAAAGTGTAGATGGCCTCATTGATCATCGGCAGCAGAACCCGATTGACGATAAAGCCGGGAAAATCCTCGGCCACCATCGTGGTCTTGCCCAGCCGCTCGGCCAGTTCGCGGGTGGCGTCGTAGGTCTGCTGCGAGGTGGCAAGCCCGCGGATGATTTCCACCAGGCGCATCGCCGGCACCGGGTTCATGAAGTGCATCCCGATTACGCGGTCGGCGCGGCTGGTTCTGGCGCCCATTTTGGTGATCGAAATAGAGGAGGTGTTGGAGGCAAAGATGACCGGGGGTGGACAGACCGCGTCGAGCTTCTTGAGCAGATCGATCTTGGCGTCCTCGTTCTCCAGGATGGCCTCGATGATAAAATCGGTTTCGGCCAGCTGTTCCAGACGCGCAGTGGCCTCGATGCGGCGCATGATGGGATCGCGCTGTTCGGGCTTGATGCGGCCGCGCGCGATCATCCGATCGACGTTGCGTGCGATACTTTCGTTGGCCCGCTTCAAGACCTCTTCGCCGACGTCATTGAGGACAACGTTGAGGCCCGCCTGCGCCGCGACCTGCGCGATGCCCGCGCCCATCTGACCCGCGCCCACGACTCCGATCTTCCGAATGCTCATCGAAACCCCCGCCCCGTCATAGGTAGCTGATATAGTTCTTAAGCGATTTCAACAGCGCGTCGACGTCGCCGTGATCGCCCAGTTCCCGGCATAACAGATCGTAGTAGCCCTTGACGCGCGCACGCTGCTGCTCTTCTTCAGGCACCGCGAGCAGGGCCTGAAAATCTTTCAGCACCGCCTGCACGTCGAGCTTGGTCTTGACCGAAATCTGTTCGTCGTCCACCGCGATCAGCAGCCGGATATGGTCGATCATCCGGTTCATCACGGCGAAATCGCTGCGGTCTTTGCTCATGGATGAGGCTGACCCTTCACTGCTGGCCGGGCGGTTTCTCGCCGCCTCTCCAGGTACCTGCACCGCTTCCCGACGCCGAAGCCAGCCGCACCCGTCGTACATCCTGGGGTGATTGCCGCCCCGGCATCCCGAGCCCCTGCATCAGGACGTTGGCCAACTGCGAGGTCAGGCGGTCGCGGATGGTGGGCTGGCCGTCAAGTTCGGCGTCCAGGACCCGGTCCACCTGCTCCCGGCTCAAACCCTCAGCCAAGAACAGATCCACCATCTCACCCATTCCCACCTGGCCCCCGGCTTTGTCCACGATGGCTATGACCTTGGCGCAGGTGGGGCAGATTTTGCGAAACAAGCTGGTTCGGGTTTTGCAGAAAGCGCAGCGCATCAAGACCGTGATTCAGCCGTCAAACGGCTGTGCCTTGTGGATGTCCCCACGCCGGTCGCGGGGCCAGCAAGGCCGCCCCGCCCGCGCCTGTCGCGCGTCGCCGAGCGGCCTCGCCTAATGGCCAACTTACACCGCACCGGCGGGAGCGGCAAGCTGCTGCTCGATCGCGACGTCCAAAGCGCACGGGCAGGCTCGGAGCCGACCCGGAGATCGATCGCCGATGGAAGCTGCTCCGCAGGTCAGGCAGAATTCGCGGGTCGCGCGAATTAATTTCCGGCGATGAAAATTCCGCGGACGAATTGCGATTGTCAACTCGTCTCTCTCATATTCCGTTTTTCAATCCCCATAAGGACAACCAGCCATGAAGGTTACGCAGCATCTTTGGTTCGAAAAGGACATGGAAGCCGCCGTCCGCTTCTACACTTCGCTCATCCCTGGTTCGGCAGTCGACTGGATTTCAGCCATTCCCGCCGACAGTCCGAGCGGACCAGCGGGCACGGTCAGGCTGGCGGCGTTCACGCTCGGCGACCAGCGCTACATGTCGATTGCGGCGGGCGCGCTTGACCCCTTCAATCACAGCTTTTCGATCGTCGTGGAATGCGACAGTCAGGCCGAGATCGACCGTTTGTAGGACGCGCTGAAGCAGGGGGGCTCGGTGGAGCAATGCGGCTGGCTCACGGACCGATGGGGGTTATGCTGGCAGATCACGCCCAGGCAGCTTGGCGAGTTGATGAACAGCGGCGACGGGGCCCGGGCCAGGCGCGTGGCTGAGGCGATGCTGAAGATGGTTAAGTTCAACATCGCTGAGCTGGAAGCCGTGGCGGCAGGCAAATCCGCCCGAATCTGCGGGGAGTTGCCGGGCGGTTGACGGCCGGCGGGCGTCTGGGCTAAATTGAGAATCAATTTCAACAGGCGATGTTATATGACTGAAACGCCCGTGCCATATTTCCTCTACGCCCTCGGCATCCTGCTCCGTGAAGGCACCGAGGCGATGCTGGTCGTGGTCGCTCTCGCCGCCGGGGTCAGGCAGATGGGACAGGCGCGGCGGGTGTGTGAGATTTACGCCGGCGCCGCACTTGCCGTCGCAGCCAGCATCCTGATGGCGTGGGGCGTCGAGGCCCTGATCTCGGACGACGCCAGCGACACCCTGGAAGGGGTGTTTCAGCTGGTCGCGGCCGGCACTCTGTTTTACGTCAGTTCATGGCTGACGGCGAAGACCCAGGCCAGCCGATGGCACGATTTCCTGTTCTCCAATCTTAAGGAATCAAGCCGCCGCGCATTGCCCTTTGCGATGGGTCTGACCGCGTTTCTGGCGGTGCTGCGCGAGGGCGCGGAAACCATCGTGTTTTTCCAGGCGCTGCTCGCGGGCGCGTCGAAAGGTCTGGAACAACATGCGATTTGGGCCGGGATGGGAGCGGCGGCGGCGCTCCTGCTGATAATGTTCTTCGCCCTGCAGCGCTTTCTGGTAAAAATCCCGCTGGGACCGTTCTTCCGCGCCACTTCGGTCCTGCTCTACGCTCTGGCGATCGTGTTCGTCGGACAGGGAATCGCGAGCTTCCAGGAATCCGGTGTGGTCCACGCCACCTTCATTCCGTACGTGCCGACCATCAAGGCGTTGGGGATTTTTCCAACCGTCCAGACTCTGGGCGCGCAATTGGTGCTGTTCGCATTCTCGGCCGGCGCTTTGCTGGTGCCGCAATGGCAGGAAGGGTTGGCGGGACACGGACGCAAGCTGGCGCGGAAAATGACAAAGGGCCGGCGCCCCGCGCCAGCCCCTGCCACTCAGCCATTATCCAAGCGCGATTCTCAGGCCGCTTCTTCGGCCTCGTAACCCAGCGCCTGGAGGAAAGTCTTCTTGTCCGCGGTCTGCATGATGTAGATACCGTCCCATCCGCAGACCTCTTCGCACAGCATGCAGCCCACGCAGGTCTTCTCGTTGACCTGCACCTTGCCCAGATAGTTGGCGCGATTTTCGGGCGAGGGCGAGATGCAATCGAACGGGCATACGTCCACGCATACGCCGCATCCGTTGCAGTTGTCCGGATGGACCACGGCGATGGGCCGTTCGGCGCGCTTGAGCACGTGGGTGATGGCGCCGTGATTGTTCATGATCGCCTCGTCGGGGCAGATCACGCCGCAGGCGCCGCAATCGATACACAGCGCGGGCTCGATGAAATAAACTTTTTTGGATTCCCCGGAAATGGCGCCCGTGGGACAGCGCTTCTCACACGCGCTGCATCCGGTGCAGCTCTCGGCAATAATCGTATAGGGCATAACGGTTCAGCTCTCCAGGACGGCGCTATTTGCGCATCTCGTCGATAATCCGATCGCGCATCCCGTGTTCAATCAATTGATCGTTGCGCCGCGCCTGCTTGAACGAGACGTAAGTGAAGAATAGCACCAGAATTAGCATCGCACCGATCGGGATATTGTCCGGTTCGGTGACGATGGTGAGAAACTGTTGCAAGCCGGTGATATGCTCCATAAACCAACCCTAAATCTCCGCTGAGGTCAAAAGCAACGGCCAGATCGCGCGCTCAGCCATGCTCTTTTCGTCTATCAGCCGGTCCCAAGGCTGTCAATGTTGCCCTGCTTGCCCCTGCCGGCCGCGCCAAGTATAAGGCTTGGCATCCCATCCGAACGCCCGCACCGATGGACCAGAACCTTCGCATGACAAACGCCGCGGCTCCGGCGGCCTCCGTTGACGCCTCCCTGATGCGCACCATGTGGGGCGCAATCGCAACCGCGCTGGCGGTGCTGTACACAATTCCGTTATCCATCCTCGCCGCGATCTCCGGCGCGATTGGGTTTCCGCAGGGCGTGGCCCGCATCGGGCGTTTGTGGGGACGAATCATAATCCGCACCGCCGGCGTGAAAGTCCAATTCGAGGGGCTTGAGAAAATCGACGGCGTGAAATCTTTCGTGTTGGTCGCCAACCATCAGAGCATGTTCGACATTCTGGCCCTGCTGGCCTATTTTCCGCGTCCGGTCCGATTCGTCGCCAAGCGCGAACTGCTCAGGATTCCGGTGTTCGGCTTCGCGCTGCGGCGCGGCGGACATATCATCGTGGACCGCGACCGCGGCGGACAGGCGGTGCGCAGCGCAATTGAGCTGGCGAAGGCGGGACTGTGCGTCGTGTTTTTCGCCGAAGGGCATCGCTTCAGCGACAACCAGGTGCATCGCTTCAACCCCGGCGCCGCATGGCTCGCGCTGCTGACCGGGCTGCCGTGCGTGCCGATGGCGATATGCGACAGCGCCGCCATCATGCCGCGCGGCGCCAAAACCGTGGTGCCGGGGCGCACGATGCGGATGAAGCTGGGCGCGCCGATTGCCACCGAGTCCCTGCAGGCCTCCGATCGCAACAGGCTGACCCGCCAACTGGAACAGGCGGTGCGCGATCTGTTCACCAGCGGCAGCGCCGCCGCATAGCCCAACCAGGGCCCGGGCGGCAACCGCCGTGGGTCAGAGAACAAGGATGCTTCGCGACCGTATCAGGCATCCTTTGCCCCAACGCCTGCGAACGATTGCGCGGGAGGGCGCCCTAATCAGCGCGCGGCGCGAACGCGCTTTATCACTTCTCGTCCTTTTTGATCGCGCGATCTTCGATTAGAATCCCGGCCGCCTCCAGTTCGTCCAGTTTTTTGTCGTCATAACCCAGACATTGGCGCAGAAGCGGCCGATTGTCCTGTCCCAGCAGCGACAGCACCGGCTTGAATTCAACCTTGGTCTCGGAAAACAGGTAGGGCACTTTGGGCAGCGGAATTTCGCCGTAGCCGGGCACGTCCACGGTCTGCAGCGCGCCGCGCCCCTCGCGCTTGATCATTGCGACGGTTTCGCGCAGGTCCATCACGGGCGCGGCCAGGTAATGATGATCGATCAGAAACTTCAAGGCGTCGTCGCGGGTGGGAAAGGTCTGCAGCCATTGCTCGATAATCGGTTCCAGCTCCTTACGATGGTCCCATCGTGCGGTGTAGGGATTGAACCGCGGATCGCTGGCCAGCTCGGGTTTGCCGATGTCCCGGGTGAACTTCTTCCAGTAGTGATTCAGAACCGTCAGTACGATCCAGCCGCCGCGCGTCTTGAACAATCCGCACGGCGTCGCACCCGGGCGATGCCGTCCGGTGGGGCCGGGATTGTAGTCGCCGTAGGTGAACAGATGCTGCATCAGGAACACGTCGTGGATATGAAAGACGCATTCGTACAGCGCGACATCGATATGCTGTCCGACGCCGGTGCGGTCGCGATAATACAAGGCCGCCAGCACGGCGGCGGCACCGTTCACGCCGCCGCCGCCGTCCGCCAGGTACATCCCGGGATACACCGGCGTGCCGTCGTCGGTGCCGGTCAGATGCAGCAGGCCCGAAAACGCCTGCCCGGTCATGTCGTTGCCGGGATATTGGGCGCGCGGGCCGTTCTGGCCGAAACCCGAGATCGAGCACATGATGATGCGTGGATTGACTTCCTTGAATGCTTCGTAGGACAGGCCGTACTTGCTCAGAACACCGGGCGTGTAGTTCTCGATAACGACGTCGAAATGGCGCGCGAGTTGGACCACGATGGCGGCGCCTTCGGGCCGTTTGAAATCCAGACAGAGGCTGCGCTTGCCCCGATTATAGTAGATGTAATTGGGCGCCTGACCGTTGACCGGCGGCGGATAACTGCCGGTGCGCGAGAATTCGCCCGCCGGCGGCATTTCCAGCTTCACGACGTCGGCGCCCAGATCGGTCAGGATGCGGCCCAAAGTGGGACCCGCGATATACTGCGTGATATCCAGCACACGCAGCCCAGCGAGGTTCTGCTTTTCAGCCATCGGAACTCCATCAGCCCGCCCGCGGCATCCGCGCGGCGAAGTTTGTTCGTGCCCCATATAATGCGCGATGATCCGCAAGCGTCAACCGATCGCGGCGCATGAGGCGTGGGGACGCATAGCGGCAGGTCCGGCTATTGGCCGGCGATGAAAGTGCCGCACCCTCTCAGGCCAAAGGAGACGGTCGATTATCTCAACCAAAAGGCTTGCGGCGGTGGGGCGGCAGCCGCCCGCCATACTTCCAGTGCCGCGGTGCAGCGAAGCCTGACCCAACTGCCGCTATTTGATCCGCACACAAACCGACTTGGTCTCGGTGTAATTCTCCAGCACCTCATGGCCCATCTCGCGGCCCCATCCCGACTGCTTGTACCCGCCAAAGGGCAGCGCCGCGTCGAACACGTTGTAGCAGTTGATCCACACCGTGCCGGCGCGCAACTGCTCGGCCAGGCTGTGGGCCTTGCCGATGTCGCGGGTCCAGATGCCGGCGGCCAGGCCGTAGATGGTATCGTTGGCGGCGGCCTGCACTTCGCCCGGGTCGCTGAACGGAATCGCCGTCACGACCGGGCCGAAGATCTCCTCCTGGTAGATCTTCATGTCCGGCTTGACGTCGGTCAGCACGGTCGGCGCGACGAAGTAGCCGCGCTCGCCGACGCGTTGGCCGCCGATAATCGCCCGGGCGCCTTCCTGGCGCCCCGATTGCAGATAGCCGCAGACGCGATCGAGCTGCTCGCTGGAAACCAGCGGACCCATCTGCGTGCTCAGATCCATCCCGGGCCCCAGCTTGATCTGCCTGCCCTGATCGGCCACGCCTTCGACCACCTTGTCGAACACGCCCTTCTCCACGTACAGACGCGAGCCGGCGCAGCAGCATTGCCCATGGTTGAAGAAGATGGCGTTGGCGGCGCCGGGAATGGCGACGTCGAGGTCGGCGTCCTTGAACACGACGTTGGGCGACTTGCCGCCCAATTCCAGCGAGACCTTTTTGAGATTGCCCGCAGCCGCATGCACGATCAGCCGTCCGACTTCGGTCGAGCCGGTGAACGCCACCTTGTCGACCGCCGGATGGGCCGCGAGCGCGGCGCCAGCGGTTTCACCGAATCCGGTCACGATATTGACGGCGCCGGCGGGAAAGCCTGCTTCCTGGATCAGTTCCGCCAGGCGCAGGGCGGAAAGCGGGGTCTGCTCGGCGACCTTGAGCACCACGGCGCATCCGGCGGCCAGCGCCGGACCGAGCTTCCACGCCGCCATCAGCAGCGGAAAATTCCATGGGATGATCTGGCCGGCGACGCCGACCGGTTCGCGCAGCGTATAGGCCAGATATCCGCCGCCCGGCACCGACAGCGGGATCGTATTGCCTTCGATCTTGGTGGCCCATCCCGCCATGTAGCGCAACAAATCGATCGCCAGCGGGACATCGGCGACCCGCGCCACCGCGACCGGTTTGCCGTTGTCCAGCGATTCAATCTGGGCGAACTCGTCGGCATGCTGCTCGAGGAGGTCGGCCAGCTTCCAAATCGACTTGCCGCGATCCGAGGGCGTGTACTTGCGCCATCGGCCTTCGAACGCGCCGCGCGCGGCTTTGACCGCGCGATCTATATCTTCCTTGTCGCCTTCGGGAACCTGCGCCAGGACCTCGCCGGTGGCGGGATTATAGGTGGGAAAAGTTTTGCCTGACGCGGCTTCGACGAACTCGCCGCCGATCAACATTTTGTGCCGGCGGCTGACGAAGCCCTTCACGCCTGGAAGCGGTTGAACGACAGTGGTGTTCTCTTCCATGAGAATTCCTCCTTTAACCGGCTTCAGATCGAATCTTATCGCTGCGCGATGGGCGCATAAATGGTTTTGCCGATGAGGCGGCGGTCAAATATCGTCGAGCGGAAACACCGGCCGCCGGATCTTGGAAAACGGCAGCCGGCTCAGGACCTGAGTCGCCAATCCGGGCGCGTCCACGTCGATAAAAGTGCGGCCGATCCGGGCCAGGCCCGCGCGATGCTGCAGTTCGGCTTTGCACACCAGGATTTTGCGCTCGGCCGGTTCGATCCCGAGGCTGCGGAAATGGTTGGCCTCAAACACCAGCGTCGGACGCGCGGTCAAAATCACCTCCACCCCGCCGCAGTCGACCACTACCGTGGTTCCGCGATGATAGGTGCCGGCGTTGAATGGAGTGGCGGCGGTGAATACGCCGTCGTGAATCGTGCGCACGCGCCCGCTGATGGCAACCGGCGCACCGTGGAATCTATCCGTCTTGCCGCCGACCGTCAGCTTCACCGTGCTGCCGACGCCGGAGCCCACCGCTTCCGCCACCGCGCCGGGGTCGGCGATATTGCCGACTACCGCCCCGCGCGCATTATGCTTGAGCAGTTCGGCGAGGATCGCGGTGCCGTCGCCGGGCGTGCCCGCGCCGCCGCTGTCGGCGACGTCGCCGAGCACCACCGGAGTTTCATCGCTGGCGATGGCCTCGCGCACCGCGTCTTCGACCGATACGAGGTCGGCGTGAAACTGATGCCGCCGCGACCAGCAGGCGTCCTTGATCTGCTCGGCTATTTCGACCGCCAGTCCGGGCTCGCCATTGGTGGTCGCCACCACGCTGAGGCCGGTTTCGGGCCGCTCGGAAACAAAGAAGCCGCCCAGCAATGAAACGTCCAGCACGCGCTTGTCGGCCGCCCGTTTGCGCGCCAGGCGCATCAGATGGTCCATCGGCCATCCCGGCGCGATGTACAACTTCTGCAGCGGCGGCACCATCGCGGGTTGCGCCCACGCCGCGAACGGTTGGACCGAGCGATCGAACATCTGTGCCATTACGCGCGCCGCCTGATGCCCGACGGCGGCGAAATCGTAATGCGGATTGGTCTTGACCCCGATCAGCATGCTGGCCTGCCGCACCATCAGCGGCGTTACGTTGGCGTGTCCATCCAGCGAGGCGATGATCGGAGTGTTGTCGCCGACCACTTCGCGGATCGATCCGAGCAGGTCGCCGTCGCAGTCATCGGTGTGATCCGAGACCGCCGTTCCATGGAGCTGGACAAACACGCCGTCAACCGGACCCGCCTTGCGCAACGTGCTGACAAAGGTTTCCTTGCCCCACTGATGGGCTTCTTCGGGGACCTTGCCCAGCAGCCCGGGAAACATGAAGTGGAGCGCAACGAGGTCCCATCCGTGCTCACGTGCGCCGCGCATGAAGCCGGCCACCGCGCCGTCGCCGCGTCCGAGCCGGTTCAGCATGTCATGCCCGGAGAGCACCGATCGCTGGAAGCGTTCCAGCGATAATCGCTGAGTGGCAAAGGTATTCGCGGTGACCAGGTAACCGCCAACTGCAACGCGCATCGTGCGATCCTCCATCGGGCCGCGGCACAGATTCAGTCTGATTGGTGTACACCCAATCGTATGCCGATTTCAAAAGCGGACTTGCCCGACAGGCGGGGGATGTAAGCCAAACGGCCGGGTCAGCGCGGATAATTTCGGTGTGCGCGGGACGCGGCGCGGATCCGAGCCAAATCTGCGGATAGGATCGCGAGCGGAGGGCGGCCGGGCCGCCCTCCGCTGTCAGCCTCAGTTAAGGTCCAGCGCGCGGGCGACGTTTTCGCCCAAAATACCGCGGCGCCCCGCCGGCGACATCTTCTCCACCAGCTCAAAAATCTCTTCCATGTAGTTCACCGGATGGTCCGCGTGGGGAAAATCGCTGGCCCAGAAGAACTTGCCGGTGCCGACGTAATCGATAATGTGGCGCAGCACGACTTCGTCCGGATCGCCCGAGATGAAGCATTGGCGATCGAAGTAGTACGACGGGCATTCCGACAGCGGCAGGCTGCCGCCGATCAGGGTTTCCTTGTACAGCGCGTCGGCCCGGTTGAGCCACCATCCGATCCATCCCGCGCCCGATTCCAGGATCACGAACCTGAGGCGCGGGAACTTGTCCCACACCCCGTAGACGAACATCGTCGCAAACGCCATGATCGAGCCCTGGTTGGTAAACATGTCGCCGTACCAGATGCCGGCGCCGCCCCGTATCGGTTCGAAGCGGGTGTGGATGGTGAATTCGCGCGGCTCGAAGTTCGGATGCACCGCCAGCGGCACGCCCAGATCCTGGGCCGCCGCGAATACCACGTCGTGATCCGGATGCCCGTGCGGCTTGCGCGTGATGGTGTAGGGCGAGATGAACGCGATCTTGCATCCGTCCTTGACCGCCCGCTCCAGCTCGCGCGCGGCCAGATGCGGATCGCCCAGCGAGATGTGCGCGGCAGGGACCAGCCGGCCGCCTGAATCGCGGCAAAAATCCGCGATCCAGCGGTTGTATGCGCGGCAGCATGCGTTGGCATATTCCGCATCCGTGGTCTCGGCTTCCCAGTTCAGGCCCAGCGTCGGGAACAGCACCGAAGTGTCGAGTCCCTCCTGGTCCATCTTTTTAAGCCGCTCCCCGGGATCCATCGTCCCGTAACCCGCGCCCTTCAGATAGGTCTCCTCCGGGGTCGCCTTGATGAACGGGGGCGGTCCCTTTCTGCCGCCTTTGACCCATTCATCGCGCATCCGCTTCATCTCCTGCACCTGGCGGCCCATGCTGCTGAGCCGCCCCAACGTTCCTCTGGCGGTGCATTGGGCCGGTTTGCCGTCCACTTCAAGATATTCCCAGCCGTCGGAGCCGACCCGGATACGAATCGCGCGGTCGCGGTATTTGGGTTCCAAATAGCGCTCCCACAGGTCGGGGGGCTCGATAATGTGGCCGTCGGCGTCGATTACGCGTTCGCGATGCTTGCCGTCGTTCATCGTGTTGTCTCCAGCTCGGGTTGTCAGCCGCCGTGCGGCGCTGAGTCGGAACGTTCGTTCAGGAATGACGCTAGGCCGATCCGCGCCCGCAGTCAACCCTTGACGCCGGCGGTGCTGGGCGTTGCTTTGCGCCAGAAGATGCCGTGGCTGGCACGGCATCTTCGTGGCGCGATCTTTACTTATTTCAAGGTAAACGCCCCGCCCGGATCGTTGCCGGAGCTGGTGAAAGGTACGAACGGCGGATTGAGCGCCTGCACATAGGAGGCACCCGGATCGGCGCCGGTCGGCTCGGTGAACGTGAATCTGGTGTCGTCGATCAGCGTCAGCGGGATCTTCGGCGTACCGTCGGGATTAAGCCCGCCGAAGAACGCCACTCCGCCGCCGGTTTGGGTGTTGAAGAAGTTAAGCACCGTCAGGCTGGAAAATCCGCTGCCGTTGACCGTGATGGTCGAACCCGACTGGGTCACCGACAGGACGTGGATGCGCGCGCCGATTGGCACCGACACCGCGTTGCTCTTGCTGGCGTAGCTGCTCGATGCTCCCGCGTTGCTGATCACGAAGGACCCCGGGCCGGTCGGCGGCGATCCCGGAGAACCCTTGGCCGCCAGCGTGATACTGATCTGCGTCGCGGTCAGGCGCGGATCGCCCGGAGCGATGAAGATGGTCGGAATCTTGCCGCCGGTGCATGCGCAGAACAGATCCACCGCGACCCCGTGGGTGGTGTCGAATCCGCTTCCGCCCAGCTTCACCGTCGTACCCTGGGGCACCACGGTTTCCACGTTGTTGGTGGCGAAACTCGGATCGCTGCTGGTGGCCGCCAGTCCCACACCGTTGATCGTGGTGAGGCTCGGCAATCCCGAGCCGGGCGCGCCCTGCAGCAGGGCGAAGGCCGAATTCGAAACCTTGAAGCCGGTGTCGGTATTGACCACCTGCACCGCCACAAAGCCCTGCCCCAGGGGCACGGTTTTGGGCACCGGCACCGTCATCAGGGTGGAGCTGTGGGGCGTGTTGGGATCAAGTGGTCCGGCGCTCAAGGGTCCGCTTGCTGTCGAAACGAAGAAGTTGACCTTGGAGCCGGGCGTAAAGCCCGTCCCCGAGATGTTGAAGCTGGCCCCCACCAGGATGGTTGCGGGAACGCTGCTGATGTGAGGGACGGTCGCCGCCGCGGTCGCAGTCGCCGTCGGAGTGGCCTTGGCCGGCGTTGCGGTGGGAGTCGGGGTTACGGCAGGCTTGGTTGCGGTCGGCGTGGCCGTGATGACCGGCGAGGGGAACGGCGTCGGACATACGGTGCTGCTCGGGTCAAGTTCGGTCACGAACGCGTTGGTGGTGCCTTTGACAAAGGCGTTGTTGCCGAACTGAAAAGCGTTCTTGGTCACTGGAAAATCGCCGGAAAAGGTCACGCCCGCAACGTAGATCTTCCCGGTCGAGTCGTGCGCGATCGAACCCGCCACGTCGATATCGCTGCCGCCCAGGTAGGTGGAGAACTGCAGCTGGGAGGCGGGCGCGACGTTCGGATTGAGAACGCTGACGAACGCGTCCGCCTGGTCGCTGGCGCCGATAGTGGACATCCGGGTGCAGGTATTGATCACTGGAAATTTGGTCGAGGTGGCGCCGCCGGTCAGGTAGATTATTCCGGTGGCGCTGTCCACCGCCACGTCGGTTGCGGAATCGCCCGGACGAATCGGGGTTCCGAACAGGTCCGCGGGTCCACCGATATAGGTCGAATAGACCAGTTGTTTGGCCGGGGTTTGAGTCGGGTCGAGTTCGGTGACGAAACCGTTGGCCCCGGACCCGGCCGCATTGGAGTTGGGCTGATAGGCGGCTTTGGTTCCGTTGGTGGGAAAGTTGGATGAAACCGCCAGCCCGCTTACATAGATATGATTGCTCGAATCCAGCGCGATGCCCGCGGCAACGTCGCCGAAGCTCCCGACAAAAATGATTGAAAGGCCGCTGCCGCCGAGGTAGGTCGAATAAATCAGCGACGCCGCTCCGCTTTTGGACGGATCGATCTCCGACACCACCGCGTTCTGCACGCCGAGGGGAAATCCGTTGTTGCTCGACTGAAACGCGTTTTTGGTCGGGTAGTCGGAGGAAAAGCTGGCGCCGGTTACATACAGCCGTCCGCTCGAATCCACCGCAATCCGGTCCAGCGATTCGCCGCCCGTTGTGGTGCCGGTGCCGCCCAAAAAGCTGGAATAGATCAGCGACTTGCCGCCGCCCGCGATCACCTGGACGTAGCCGGAGCTGTTCTTGTTGGTGTCGGGATTGGTCGGTTGAAAGGCGTTGGCGGTAACCACGTAATCGCCCGCGGCGGAGCGCGTATTGCCGGCCGCATAGACTGCGCAATTGCTGGTGCATCCGGGTTTGATCGCGACCCCGGTTACCGCGGCGTCATCGCTGCCGTGAACAAAACACGAATAAATCAGACCGCTGCCGCTGGGATTGAGCTCGGCGACAAATCCGTTGTTGTTGTCCGCCGGGTTGCGATTGTTGCCGGTGCCGAACGCGCCGCAATTCGGATTGGGGAAGTCCAGCGAATAGGTAAGCCCGCCCACATAAGCGTCGCCGCTGGTATCCACCGCGACTCCGGTGCCCTGGTCGCCGTCATGTCCCGGGGTGCAGGGCGGATTGCTGCTGCATCCGCTGCCGCCCAGATAGGTCGAGTACACCAGCGACGAGGCGCCGCTTTTGCTCGGGTCGAACCGGGCCACGAAGCCGTTGGGAGTGATGTTCGGGGTGGCCTGATTGGTGCTCTGGAACGCGCCTGGCGTGGCCGGAAAGTTGGACGAATAGGCCAGCCCCGTGACGTACACGGTGTTGCCCGGTCCCAAAGCCAGGGAAATCGCCGCGTCGGAAAACTTCAGCGAGGTGATTTGCGAGGGCAGCGTCGGAAAGCCCTGAATCGGACCGCTGCGGTCGCCTTTGCCGCCGATGTAAGTCGAATAGACGATTTCGGGGTCGATCACCAGCGGCAGCCGCGGGTCGTGTCCGGCCAGCGCCAGCCGGACGACGCGTTGGCCCGCACCATCCGCCGGCGCCGTCACGTAATGCGCATCGATCGCGATCCGCTCGCCGCTCGCGGTATCCTGATACACGCGCGGCTTGCGCATCGTCAGGTCGCCCGCCGCGGTAGCAATCACCAGGTCGCCGGAGCGGTTGAGATGAGCGCTCTGTGCCCCCTGCAACTCCATCCGGATCAAGTCGGGATTGGCTCCGGGCGCGGCAATCAGGTCGTACTCGAGCGATTGCGGCGTGCCGTAATAAACCAGGTCGATTCCGGGATAGACCGATCGATACCTGACGCGCGCATAGGTCGGGATGTTGGTATGCCAGCGGCTGGCGTCGTTGCCGATGAAGTAATTCACTTTGCCCGGCAGCGGGTCGATACCCTCGACCGTCGCGTCGCCGCGCGCGCCGGCCAGATTGATCCATACCGACGCCGCCTTCAGCTTCACTTCCGGACTGGCTTCGGGTTGCGTCCCGAAGGGGCGCGGCGGCTCAACCACCGTCGCCCGATGCAGCGAAAGCACAGTGCCTTTGCCGGTCAGAAAAACGGTATAGCCGGGACCGCGCGACAAAAACCGCACCCGCGGGTCGGTCTGACCGCGGTTTTCCTCGAAATAGACCGGCAAGGTTTTGTAATCCAGAGCTGAAGCAGCCGCTGGCGGCTGTGAGGCGGCTGAATCCGCACGCCAACGATGTATTGCCGTGCCGGCCAGTATGAATGCGGCCAGCACCGTCAGCACAATTGACCCGGCCAAAAGCCGCTTCCTGGTGGAGAGGATTCGGAAATACATAAAGACTGGACTCCTTAACCCGCAGAGACCGCATGTCAGCCTTGGAGCAAGGCCTGATACGGTGGCGGTAAGGAATAACATTTTCCGGATAGTCAAGGCAATGAAAACTTTTATAAAGGCGAATTATACCGCGCCTGCCTCATCAGACCGACTCCGGCACCAAGCTGGGACTTAGAGCGTGAGACAGATATAAATGAGTCGAATCAGTAAGATCTGATTGGCAGGGAATAATCCGCCCCAACACCTTCCAGCGACTTGCGCGCAATCGTGGAAGAGGGGGCGAAAACCAGAGGCGGGGTTCGCAAGAGAATCAGCCGGCTATTGCGATAGGGGTCCGCGCAGCGTGATGTCGCGGGTGCGGCCCTCGTGTTGGACGCGCAGGCTTAGCGGACCGTTCCGCTCCACGCGCGCGAGGCTTTCCTTGAAGTCGTTCAGCGTATGCACCTGGTTGGGACCGACCTGCGTGATCAGGTCGCCGCGGGCAATTCCGGCGCGGCCCGCGGCGGCGGAAACGTCGGCCACCAGCACCGCGCTGCCCGGTTTGGCGGCGAAGTACTTTGCGATGTCGGGCGACAGTTCCTGCACCGTGATGCCAAAGCCATGTACCGCGGCCGGCACGCCCTCGTCGGCGCTGACGTTGGCGGTGCCCGCTTCGAACAATCTGGACTGCACGTAAATTGGCGCGTTTGACGCCAACGCGACGGCAATTGCGTCACTGGGACGGCTGTCGACTTTGTAGCGTCCGTTGTCCAGCGAAATGCTTGCGTAATAGGTTTCGTCGCGCAGATCGTTGACGTCGACCCGATCGACGCGATTGCCGGTGGCCTGGAGCAGGTTGCGAATCAGGTCGTAGGTCAGGGGACGCCCCGGATTAAGCCCGCGCAGCTGCATCGCAATCGCTTGCGCTTCCGCCTGCCCGATCGCAATCGGAAGTACGCGGTCGCCCGAGGAATCCTCCAGCACCACGTACGGCATGCCTTGTTTGTCCACGCCCACGTTGGCCACCTGCACCTTGACCTGACTGGAGTCCGGGCCGGGGCTGGAGGCGCATCCCAGCGCGATCGCGATCAGCGCGCACGACACGGCTAATAATCCCGCCGGCTTGAGCATCTCGATTACTCCTGATGCGGCCGAACCGCTTTGGTGTTTAGTTGGGGCCGGAACTCGCGGGCGACCAGATACAACTCCCGCGAACCCGGCCTGGTGGCGGCGGTGCGCACGATGTCCAAAGTGCGGAAGCGCGCGCGAAAGACGGTCATGATCTGTGCAAAATCCCCGCTCATAAAAGCCTTGGCAATCATGGCGCCGCCCGGCCTGAGTATCTCATCCGCCGCTGCCAGTGCGAGATGGAGCAGCTCTTCGCAGCGGGCTTCATCCCGCGCCCGGATTCCGCTCAACCTGGGCGCCATATCCGAAACTATCAGATCGGCGGCGCCGCCGAGCATTTCCCGCGCGCGGCGCCGAATCGCGGGATCGGCCGCGTCACCCGTCAGCACCGATACGTGGGGCGCCGGCGCGGGGCATGCGGCCAGATCGACGCCGACGATCCGGCTTTCGGGTCCGGCGAGCTTGGCCAGCACCGCGAGCCATCCGCCGGGCGCGCATCCGAGGTCGAGCACGCGCATGCGCCGGCGCGTGAGCCGGTAGCGCTGCAGCAGTTCGGACAATTTGAAAGCGGCGCGCGAAGGCAAGCCCTGGGCACGTGCGCGCTGGTAGAACTTGTCGTGCGGTTGATAATTGGCCATCGGGTTCAGCGCCGGCCTGGATATTTGCGGCGCTGTGCTTTTAGCGTCCGCGCCAAGCCGCTATTGTTGTAGCTCCACTCCTTCACTATTACTTTTACCGGCTGCGGGTCTGATGGTTCCACTAAAACTTGACGATTTGAATCCTGCTCAATACGAGGCGGTGACCGCCGGCGACGGTCCGATTCTGATTCTGGCCGGCGCCGGATCGGGCAAAACCCGCGTCCTGACCTATCGTATCGCTTATCTGCTGACCGAGCGCGATCTGCCCCCGCAGGCATTGCTGGCGGTGACGTTTACCAATAAAGCGGCGGCCGAGATGCGCGAGCGGCTGCACGGACTGCTGGGCGCGCAGGCTTCGCGTCTGTGGATTTCGACCTTTCATTCGGCGTGCGCGCGAATCCTGCGCCAGGATATCGAACGGCTGGGATACCGGCACAACTTCACCGTGTTCGACGAATCCGATTCAGCCGCAACCCTCAACCGCGCTATCGAGGCCGCCAATCTGCCCGGTGTGCCCAATCTCGGCGCGGTGCGGGTGCGAATCGATCAGGCCAAGAATGAAGGTCTGACACCGGCGGAACTCGCCGCCGCCGACACCACGCCCACGGGCGCGGCGATGGCCGAAATTTACCGCATCTATCAGGAGCGCCTGCGCGATCAGAACGCGGTCGATTTCGGCGATCTGCTGCTGCTGACCTATCGCCTGTTCGAAGCGGAACCCGAGGTGCTCGGGCGATGGCGCGATCGCTTCAACTACCTGCTGGTGGACGAGTACCAGGACACCAACCGGGTTCAGTATCAGCTGCTGCGCGCGCTGGCGGACGGCAGGCAGAACATCTGCGTGGTCGGCGATGAGGACCAGTCGATCTACCGATGGCGCGGCGCCGACATCCGCAACATCCTGGAATTCGAGCGCGATTTTCCCGCCGCGCGCATCTTCAAGCTGGAGCAGAATTACCGCTCGACCAAGACCATCCTGGCCGCCGCCCACACGGTTATCGTCCACAACACCGAGCGCAAGGAAAAACAGTTGTGGACCAACAACGAGCCCGGCGAGCCGATTACGCTTTACACCGGAACCACCGAACGCGACGAGGCGGATTTTGTCGGGCGCGAAATCGCCCGGCTCTGCCAGGCATCGTACAAGCCGTCGGACGTGGTGGTGTTCTACCGCACCAACGCGCAGAGCCGGGTGATCGAGGAAGCGCTGGTGCGCCGGCGTATACCCTATTATGTGGTCGGCGGCCTGCGGTTTTACGATCAGCGCGAAATCCGGGACCTGCTGGCGTATCTGCGCGTGGTGTCCAACTCCGCCGACGCCGTGAGCCTGACCCGGCTCATAGGTGTGCCGCCGCGCGGCATCGGCGCGCGCAGCATCGAGGCGCTGGAGGCGATGGCGGCGCGCGAGAAGATGACGCTGTTTGACGCGCTGGGGCGGGCCGAGACCGAATCGTCGATCGCGCTGCGCATCTCGCGCCAGATAACCGCGCTGCACCAATGGCTGCGCGATCTGACCGCGCGCGCGCCGGCGATGACCGTCCGCGCGATCCTGGACGAAATCATCGCCTCGAGCGGCTACCTCACTTACCTGCAGGGGCTGACCGACGGCGCGCCGCGGCGCGAGAGCGTGGAGGAGTTGACGTCGGCGGCTTCGAGCTTCGACACCGAATTCGGCGGCCCCGGCGGCCTGGGTGAATTTCTCCAACGCGTGGCCCTCATCAGCGATGCCGACCAGGTGGCGCAAAAGGGCGGCAGCGTTGCCCTGATGACGCTGCATACCAGCAAGGGACTGGAGTACCCGGTGGTGTTTATCGCCGGAATGGAGGAAGGACTGTTTCCGCACAGCCGTTCGCAGTCATCCAGCGATATCGAGGAGGAGCGGCGGCTGCTGTACGTGGGGATGACGCGGGCACGCCGGCTGCTCTATCTTACCAATACGCTCAATCGCGAGTTGTACGGCACGCGGCAGGAATCCAGGCCGTCGCGCTTTGTGGCCGAGATCGATCCCGGGCTGATTCGCCGCGCGGGACCCGCGCCGCGCAACGAGCCGATCCGGATACCGTCTACCGAGCCCTACATCGACTACAGCGAAAGCCAGCTGCCGGACAGCTCGATCGACGGCGCAATCGCGGTGGGAGCGCGCGTGGAGCATCCCACCTTCGGCGCCGGTGTGGTGCGCCGGCGCGAGGGGCGCGGCGAAGGGGCCAAAGCCTGGGTGCATTTCGATCGCGCGGGGACCAAGTTGTTGATGCTTAAATTTGCCAGGTTGCGGCCGATTGCCCAGTAAGATGCCCTCACTTATCATTTAGACGGTGGTACCATGCATATGCGAGGGGATGAGCTGAGGCGTCGGCCGGCCAGCGGTTGCCGGGCTTGTGGAGCGCCGCGCCGCGTGCGCGTGACGTTGTGGCTGGTGGCCGCTATCGCGATAATGTCCGCCGCCGTGCCGTTGGCCTTTGGCTGGAGCGAAGCCGATTTCGAGCATCGCCCGCTGGTTGCCTATCCGGTCCCGCCCGGGCGCGACAACATTATCGGCGAGATCCTTACCTACAAGATCAAAAAGGGCGACACCCTGCTGGACGTGGGCCGTTACTACGATCTGTCCGGCAAGGAAGTATCCGACGCCAACAACCACATGGATTGGTGGCTGCCTCCGGTGGGCGCTGAAATTATCCTGCCCACCCAACATATCCTGCCCGCGGGCACGCGCCAGGGCGTGGTCATGAACATCCCCGAGATGCGCATCTACTACTATCCCACCGCGGTGATCATAAAAGGTAAAGGCAGGCACAAGACCACGGTCGGATCCGCGCAAGCGGCGCGCGTGGTTTACACCTTTCCGGTCGGCTTGGGGCGTTTTGACTGGAAGACGCCCGTGGGCGCGTTCACGATTCGCGGCAAGACCAAGGATCCAACCTGGGTGGTTCCCAACGACATCTACCAGGAGCATCTGGAACGCGACGGCGAGGCCGAGCACATGATTCCGGGCGGCGACCCGGACAATCCGCTGGGCCGCTACCGGATCGAATTAAGTCTGCCGGAGTACGGAATCCATGGCACCAACGTGCCGTGGGGCGTCGGCATGAACGTCAGCCACGGATGCGTGCGGTTGTATCCCGAAGATATCGACGTGCTGTTCCACATGGTGCGGGTCGGGATGCCGGGGGCGTTCGTGTATCAGCCGATAAAATTCGGATGGCGCGCCAACCGGCTTTACGTCGAAGTGCACGACGACACCTACGGGATGTATCCGGGCCTGTGGAATCATGCCAGGAAGCTGGTCAATCAGCTGGGGCTGCAGGACCAGGTCGACATGGACGCGCTGCAAAAAGCGGTCGTCGACAAGACCGGAGTTCCCACCTACGTCGGCCGCAACCAGGAAGCGGAATCGTCCTCCTGAATGCCCCTGACCTGAACTCCTTTTGTTGCGCTCTCCCGGCCCCAGCGCTCCAGGCGTACGCAGCCGGGCGACAAGCGCGGAGCGATGAGGCTGGGGGCGCACACCGGAATTAACCGCTTCGCGCGGATTTTCCGCAGCGCCGCTCCATTCGGGATGACAACAGTGCGGGCGTCAGGCGGCGCCTGGGCGCGCGTCCCGCTCGCTGTCCGGCGCAGATTCCAGAACTGGATATGACCTCAGGCCAGACCCATGTCGTAGAGTTGGTTGGCGTTGGCGAACACGATCTTGTCGGTCACGTCCTGCGGCACTCCCGCGAAGTTGTGTTCGATCACCTTGAGCGAATTGGGGAAGGTGGAATCGGTGTGCGGGAAGTCCGACGCCCACATGAAGTTCTCCGCGCCGAAGAAACGCCATGTGCCCGGTCCCAGCGGATCGTCCTGAAAGGTGGCCCAGATGTTGCGCCGCACGTACTCGCTGGGAGCAAGGCTCAGGCCGCCGCGTCCGGGAATCATCCCGTGGACGTGGTCCAGCCGATGCGCCCAGTTGGCGATCCATCCCACGTCATTCTCCGCCGACACTACTTTAAGTTTGGGAAAACGCTCGAACACGCCGCCATAGACCATCCGTGTCATGCATTGCTCCACGATATGCACGACGTGGATTTGCAGGTCCGCCGCGGTCGGCATCGCGGGCGTGACCGTCATGCCGGAGACCAGCGGCTTGTGCAGCGAGATGGGCAGATTCAGTTCGGCGCACGCGCGCCATAGCGGATCGAAGCGCGCGTCGCTGTAGGGCACGCCGAAGGTATCGGTGGCCAGAATCAGAATTCCCTTCAGACCCATCCGCGCGCATCGCTCGATTTCCGCAACGTCCGGCAGCGCCTGGAGCGAGTAGAGTCCCACGCCCAGCAGCCGCTTGGGATCGTGCGAGCAGAATTCGGCCAGCCAGTCGTTGTAAACCTTGAGGCAGGCCAGCTGCAATTCGGCGTCGTTGACGCCGAACACCTTCAGCCCCAGCGAAGAATAGAGCACCTCGGCGGCGACGCCGTCGATCTCCTGATCCTTGAGCCGTTCCACCGGATCCCAGCCGCCCGGCCGCGCGGCGTCATATCCATGCTTGAAATGTTCGCGCAGTTCGGCGCCCCTTTTACCGGCGGAGAACAATCCAGCCACGGGCGTGGGATGGATCCCGGGTCCGACGAACATCCAGACCGGCCCGCGCTTTTCCTGGCTTAAGATGACGCGCGGTGCCGAATCGCGGTACTTGCGGTCGAGGCGTTCGATCCACAGGTCGGCGGGTTCGGTCATATGTGAATCGGCGGAAATCACCCTGCGTGGGACCATGGCCTAATCCTCCTGCTGGCCTTCCTGCGTCCCGCTTAGGCCCGCGCCGACGGAAAGTCAAGGCTGCCAGCCGCGCGCGGCTGAGCTTGTAGGTAGCAATTACATATACACACCAGAGCGCGCAGGCAGGTACATAGGGTGGCAGATGATGGCAGGTAGGGAATAGAGGTGGAACTGGCGGTCGGAAACGGCAGTAAACTGCGCAGGAATTTCACGTTCGAACCGGCAAATACGCGCTGGGGTGGAAGGGCGCCGATGCGGCTGAAAAATCGCCTTTGCGGCATGGGAACAACATTTGCTTCCCACCACTGGTCGCTGACAGTTGCGTTCCTCAGACCTGGAGGCATGAATGAAAAGCCGGACCGGCGCATCCCTTCGCGCGGCATCAGTGATCCTTTCCGTTTTGTTCTGCACTGCCACAAATGGCTCGACCCAGACCATAGCGGCGACTGCAAACCGTCCTATGCAAGCGGCCTCGATGCAAGCGGTCGGCCGCCCCGATTCCGGCGCGCCGTTGATGATGGAAATCACGCTCGGACTGAGAAACCGCGCCGCATTGGATCGCTTGATCGCCGAGCAGCAGCAGCCCAACTCGCCGTATTATCATCGCTGGCTTACGGGACCGGAGTTCGAGAACAGTTTCGGTCCGTCGGCCAGTAATTTCGCCGCTGTTGTGCGCTGGCTGTCAGAGCAGGGCTTCACCATAATCGGCGCCAATCCGGCGGCGCATTCGATCCGCTTTACCGGGCCCGTATTCATGGCCGAGCGGGCCTTCGGTACGCACATGGCCAGTTTCGGCGACGGCGGCGCCTACGCCAATATCAACGCTCCGATGATCCCGGCTCAATTCGCCGGTGTGATCAGTGCGATTCACGGTTTGGATAATCTGGGGCGGCCGTATGCGTTGGGGCGGGGTGCAAGGTTAGCGATCGAAACCGCGTCCAATACCGTCAATATGGCGCCGCTGGTGTTGGCCGCGTGGACGCAGCCTGATTCGGCCGGGATGGCGGGCGATCCGGCGGCGGTCGACGGCGGCCTGGGACCGACCTTCGGCCCCCTGGACCTGCAGACCTTTTATGATGAAACTCCTCTGCTGGCGGGCGGCACCACCGGCGGCGGCGATTGCGTCGCGGTGGTGGGCGACTCCGATTTCCTCGCTTCCGCGATAACCCTGTTCAACAGCCAGTTCGGGCTGCCTGCCTCATCCATCACCAAAGTCCTCGCCGACAGTCCCAATCCGGGAATCAACGGCGACGAGTTCGAAGCGTTGTGGGATTTGGAATGGCTGCATGCGGCGGCGCCGGGCAGCCCGATCAGTTTCTATCTCGGCAATGCGGCGACCGCTGCGGTCGATCCGATTTCCGACGCCATCCAGCGCGCGGTCAACGACAACAAATGCAGCGTCATCAACGTCAGTTTCGGTTTTTGCGGCAAGGCTGACACGTTTTTCACCGGTTTTCTCGATCCGCTGTTCGCTAAAGCGGCGGCGCAAGGGCAATCGATCTTTGTCGCCCAGGGCGACGCCGGGGCCGCCGACGTGGTGCTCGACCCCAAAACCATGAATTGCGTGACCGGCACCACCAGGCACGTCAATGAGATGGGCGCGGACCCCAACGTCACCGCGGTTGGCGGCACGCAGTTCACCCCCAAATATGACGCGTCGGGCAACGACATCGGGTCGGTCCCCGAAACGGTATGGAACGACGGGTCGGGTGCGGGCGGCGGCGGCGCCAGTGCACTGTTTGCCAAGCCGGGCTATCAGAGTGGAGTGACACCCGCCGACGGGCAGCGCGACGTGCCCGACATCGCGGCGGGCGCGAGCAGCATTTCGCCGGGCTTTTTTGTGGCCAACGATGTCGGCGGCAAGGCGGTGATTCAAAGCGGATCGGGCTTCGGCACCAGCATCGCGGCGCCCATCTGGTCGGGAATCGTCAAGTTGATCGATCAGCTCAACGGCGCGCGCTCGGGCAATATCAATTCGCGGCTTTACCAGCTCGGAGCCTTGGGCGACGCGGCGAAATCGGGACTGCGCGACGTGAGCGCGGGAAACAACAGCTTCGGCGGGGTATCGGGCTTCAGCGCGCTGCGCGGATACGATCAGGCCTCAGGATGGGGCACGCCGGATATCAACGTGTTCGTGACCTCCTTCCAGCCCTCGAGCACTCCCGTCATCAGCGCCATTCCGTCGACCATCCTGGTTGGCGGTTCGTTCAAAATAGACGGCAACCACTTCACCGCCGGCTCGGTGGTCAACTTCTTTGTTGCCACCGCAACCGGCGCCATCAACGCCGGTCCGCTCAAGTTCAGCGCCTATACCCCAACTCAGCTTACCATCGACGTTCCGGCGACGGTTCCGCTGGGGCAGGGCTTTGTCGACGTGCAGGTGATCAATACCGACCAGGGGTTTGCCGCTTCCAACACGGCGTCGGCGCTGCTGCAGGGTTCCGCGGCGGCGGGATTACCGACGATTACCACGGTCAACGGCGCGGCTCTGGCTGCGACCAGCAGCAATCCGAGCTACGCCACCAACAACGTCGAGACGGTCCTGAAGCAGGGTACGACCGTGATTTTGGGCGGCACCGGCTTTGACAACGTCAATGGCGTCGCGGTGGATTTGTTCTGCGCCTGCACGGCGGGCAAAGTCGGGCCGTTCTTTGTCAAGCCGGGCGCTGGGCTGACCAGCACTTCGATCAGTTTCGTCCTGCCCGGCAGCGGCCCCAACACTCCGCCGACCGGGCCGGGCTCGCTCGTGGTCAGCAATCAAGGGTCCGACGGCAGCTACAAAAAGAAGAGCAACGCGGTCTCGGTGCCGATTGGGGATACGATTTCGGTGACCGCGGTGACGCAGGCGGGAAGCACGATTACGGTTGACGGCACCGGTTTTTCGACTCTGACGGTGATCAATTTCTTCAACACGCAGAGCGGCGGCGTGGTGGACCTCGGCGGACTGGGGGCGGACGGCAAGCCCAAAATTCCGCTGACCGTGGTCAACGCCAATCGGTTCAGTTTCACTGTACCCGCCGGCGCGGTGCCGGGCGCCTCTTATGTGCAGGCGCTCAATCCGCCGTTCGTGCCGTTCACCAGTTCCGGCAGCGACGCCGGCGGAGCATTCAGCCTGAAGTAACCGCGCTCTGGAGTGGCGCGGGCGTTAGCCCGCGCACGCGCGGAGGGCGCGTTTCGGTCTCTTGATGCGCGCGGTTCGGCGGATATCACGCGCTCAAATGAGGCATCACCTCGCGCGCCAGCAATTCGAGATGCTCAAGTTCATCGAACACGGGATTGAGCAGCAGATGCCGGGCGCCGGCCCGGATCAGCTCTCGCAGCTGGTCGATACATTGTGCGCGGCTGCCCCAGATTGATACTCGCGGCGCCATCTCCGCGCTGCGATAGCGCGCGCCGAACCATTCGCGCAGACGGCGCTCGGCGCGATCGCGATCGTCGTCGATTGCCAGGTACACGCGCTTGGAGATCGCAAAGGTGGAGGGGTCGCGTCCGGCTTCATCCAGCAGGCGACGCAAAAGCGCGTACTGACGGACGAAATCGGCCGTTGACGACGAACCCGCGCCCATCCATCCATCGCCATGCCGCACCGCGCGTCTGAGCGCGACCTCCTCGCGTGCGCCGAACCATAGCGGCGGATGCGGCTGCTGGGCCGGCTTGGGTTCCATCGGCAGCTTGTCGAAGCGCCAGAACTCGCCCTCGAAGCTGGCGCGCGGCTGCGTCCACAACGCCTTCATCACCCCGATTGCCTCAACCAGGCGCCGCCCGCGCCGATGCGGCCCGGATCCGAACGCGGCTTCGGGTATGTGAGGTCCGCCGATTCCGACGCCGACTGTGAGCCGGCCCTCGCTTAGCTGATCCAGCGTGGCGAGGCTCTTGGCCAGTTGGAGCGGATTGCGGATCACGGGCAGCAGAACCGACGTCCCCAGCCGGACCCTGGAGGTGAGCGCGGCGGCGTAGGTCAGCAGTGTGACCGGCTCCAGGATCCCATAACTGGTTATGATCTGTTCCTGCACCCAGAGGCTGTCGTAGCCGAGCGCGTCGGCGCGGGCGAGGCAGCCGCGGATCAGGCGCCGGTCGATCGCACCAGGCGGGAAAGTTTGGGGTATCGCGAAACCGCAGGGTATAAGGCCCATGCCAACCTCCTTGTGCGGGGCGGAGATGCGCTCAGCTTACAGAGGTCAGCGCGGGCGTGACAGGCAAACGCCGCCGCGGCGCCGCCTGATCGGGAGCGGCGGCGTTTGCCGGCGAATCGGCGCGCGCCCTGTTCAGGGCGAATACGGCGCCTTGACCATCAACTGGAGAAATTCTTCTTCCGCGAACAGTTCCAGCAGCCTGGGTGCGATATCGGCCATTTTGGGATTGGCCGCCAGCGCGCCCATCAGGTTGGGCACGGCGTTGGCGTCGGCCACTTCCCAGATATCGACCAGGGTGCTGGTCTGACCGATCACGCCCTGGTAGGCGCCGATCAGTTTCCATCCGCCCTTTTCCATCTCGGGCACGATTCGGCCGAGCAGTTCGTAGGCTTCGAACAGTTTGCCCGGCTTTATCTTGATCGTGGCGTGAACGTACATTGGCATCGGCTTTCTCCCTCGCTCAAGGCGTCACAGAACCTTCCGGCTTATTAATCCAGCGCGCCGCGGTTTTGCAATCGCGCCGAAGATGAGACCGAGGCGCGGCCATCTGGCCGCAGCCGCATTGGGCTGCAACTCCATCACCTCGAACGTAACATCGCGACACTGCAGCTTGACAGCCGGATACACGCCGCGTTTACGTACGCCCAACACTCAAATACGGGAGAGCCAGATGGAAACCCAGGAAGCCAGACTCATTCGCGAACTCGCCGACCGCGAGGCGATTCGGGATCTGATGTATCGCTACGGACGCGGGGTGGATTCGGTCAATCTGGAGATGGTGCTGTCGACCTTCGACGATCCGTCCGACCTGATCGTGCAATCGGGCAGCGGACCGCAGCAGCGGCATGAAGGGCGGCGGGCGGTCGAGGCCTTCTACCAGGGGCGCGCGGCTTATAACCAGACCAACCGCTTGATCCGGCATCGCTACAAGAACCCGCTGATCGAACTTAACGGCGATACGGCTGCCGCCAGCGTCTATTGGGACGAAATCCGCGAGGAGAACAATACGCTGATTCAGGCCGGTGGAACTTACTTCGATCAGCTGCGCCGCACTCCCGAGGGATGGAAATTCACCCAACGGCTGATCCGGCTGGCGTATCGGTTCAGAATCGCGCGCAACACCGACGAAGCAATCAAGGCGGGCGACGTGGAGCTGATGGCGCGGTGAGGCGGCGTTCAGTGCATCAAAGCCGCGAACTGAAGGACTCCGGCTGCCAGCCCATGCTGCGCAGCCGGTTGACCGTTCCACGCGAGACGACCCTGCCTGCCGCGTTGCGCGGGCCGGGTTGCCGTGCGGATCTCAATATGCGTGGCTGCGCATCCTCGACGGACGGGCTCGCATCCGCGCGGAACTGAACAGCTTGACCGGTTTGGGCGGGACGATGGCCAGCGGCTCGAAACCTTCCACCGATTCCTGCTCCAGCCTGATCTTCAGCGCGCGCTCGATTTGCCCCAGCAGCGCACGCTCCTCCGGAGTGGCCAGGCTGAGCGCCTGACCCGATTTGCCCATGCGGGCGGTGCGGCCAATCCGATGGACATAATTCTCGGCGGCATCGGGCAGATCGTAATTGATAACGTGCGAGACGTCGGGAATATCCAGGCCGCGGGCCGCCACGTCGGTCGCCACCAGCACGCGGAATTTGCCGGCGCGGAACCCGGCCAGCGCGGCGTTGCGCTGGCCCTGGGTGCGCTCGCCGTGGATCACGATCGCCTTGACGCCGCCCTGGGTCAGCAGCTTGCCGACGCGGTCGGCGCGCACCCGGGTGCGGGTGAAGACGATCGCGCTGGTCACTTCCGGACGAAGCAGGATTTGCCGCAGCATCCGTCCCTTGTTTTCGGTCGTCACCGGACAGACCACCTGGCGGATGGTGTCGGGCGGCGCGGAGATCTCCTCCACGCTGCCTTCAACGCGGGCCGGATCGGTGAGGAACTCGCGCGCGATACGCTGCACCGCCGAAGCCATGGTGGCCGAGAACATCAGCGTCTGACGGCGATGCGGCAGCTTCTGCATAATCACCCGCAGCTGCGGCAGGAAGCCCATGTCGAGCAGCCGGTCGGCTTCGTCGATCACCGCAATCTGGATCTGATCGAGGCGGACGGTGCCGCGCTCGATATGGTCGATCAGGCGCCCGGGGCATCCAATCAGCACCTGCGCGCCTTTGCGCAGCTTGTGCAACTGGCGCTCCATCGACTCACCGCCGATGACCACCGCGGCACTGAGCAGGGTATGGCGCGCCAGCAGCTCGAATTCGCGTCCGATCTGGGCGGCGAGCTCGCGCGTGGGGGCCAGAATAATCGCACTTAGGCGGTTGGCGCGCTGGCGATGGAGCCGGTCGATGATCGGCAGCACAAAAGCCGCGGTCTTGCCGCTGCCGGTCTGGGCGGTCGCCATCAGGTCGCGGCCGGCAATGATTTCGGGAATGGAGTCCGCCTGAACAGGCGTGGCTTCGTCGTATCCGCGTTCGCGGACAGCGCGCAGGACTTCAGGGATTAGGGCAAATCTGGAAAAGGACAAAAGATCTCCGCTGGGGCAGCGCCGCTCTCAGGCGATGGGATTCGCTGCGCAAATTGGAACATGGATGAGGGGTTGCGTCGCGCATGGTTAAGGTACGCGCGCGGCGATTGGTAAACACGTTCTCAGGATAAGTCTTCTTCGCTCACGATTCAACCCCGGCTTCGCACAATCGAGCGGCAAGCGGCATGCAGGCTTCGGACAGACCCGCCGCCCTCCCGTCCAGGCTGATCCTCTATAGCTGTCCGATTTTTCAACGCAATGCTTGGGGCGGCGCGCCGGCTGCCATTTTCACAGTCTGGAGGGGGCGGAAGGGAGCAGCGGCAAAAAAAATTGGAGTGGATGCTTGACACCCGGCGCGGGCTTAGGTAGGAAGCCTTTTGAAATAAATTATTCATTTAAAGTATGGTACAGCTTTAAGCATTACACCGCTTTAAATGAAACCAAACCTCCAGGTTCGCGGGAAGGCGGAGGGCGAGTTTGCCGAGGATCGCGGCGACGTCCCTAAAGCATGGGCGGCCGCATCGCAAGAACAACATTCGGAGGATGTAAATGGACAGAACAGCAGCAAACACGGACGGGCAATGGCGCGCCAAGCCGGTTTGGCGGGCGCTCGGTGCGGCGGCGGCGCTGGCGGTTTCAATCGGTTTTTGCGCCGGAGTTTGCAGCGCTCAGTACGGCGGTGCTGCCGCCACCACGACCACAACCAGCAACGAGCCGGCGTTCATCAAGAACCTTCACATCACCGGGTTCGTGCAGAACACCTCGGCGACCTGGGTCAATTCCGGCGCGATGGAGTA
>JAJPJA010000161.1 GCA_021324455.1 Pseudomonadota bacterium
CTGGTGGGCGCGGGCCCTCGCGCCACGCAGGCCCTGGTAATTTCCGGGCGCGCTCATGCGGCGCTGGCCGGCCGCGATTTCGTCACGCCGGACGATGTCAAGGCGATGGCCGTGCCGGTCCTCGAGCACCGCCTGATCCTGCGGCCCGAATTTGAAATCGAAGGCACGACTCCGGTCGAAGCCGTGCAGAAGATTTTAGAAAGCGTCGCGGTGCCGGTGTGACTACTTGCGCCATCGTCCCCTCGCCGCGATTGATCTGGCTGACCGCGTTGATCGGATTTCCCGCGGCCACGGCCGGAGCAGTCCTGCCCGGTGCGCGCCTGGTTTCCATGGCCCTGGCGGCGATCTTTCTCACGATGGTCCTGATCGACGCCGCGCTGCGGCGCCGGGCCCTGGCGGGAATTCGAGTGGAGCTGCCGGAACTGGCGCGGTTTTTTAAGGACCGCGATGCGGAGATCCGGGTGCGCGTCCACAGCGAGTCCGGGCGCGCGTGGCGCATTCGGGTGGGAATCGTCGCGCCCGAGGGTTTCGAAGCCGTGGCGGAAGAGCAAGAGGTGATTCTTCCGGCAGGGGCGCGGGCGGCTGACTTCGCGTGGCTCTGCACACCCCGGCGGCGCGGGCGATTCCGCGTGGACGCCTGCTCCCTCGAAGCGCTGTCGCCGCTCGGTCTCTGGTTAGTCAGGCGGGGCGAGGATGCGAACCTCGAAATCCGCGTGTATCCCAATCTGCGGCGCGATCCCGATCTGAAAGCGTTGCGGCGCGGCGTCCAGGGGTTGCACGCGCTGCGGCAGGTGGGGCGCGGCCGCGAGTTTGAGAAACTCCGCGAGTACGTCGCCGGCGACGGCTACGACGAGATTCACTGGAAGGCCACCGCCCGCCGGGGCCGTCCCATTACCAAGGTCTTTCAAGTAGAGCGGACGCAGGAAGTTTACGTGGTGATCGACAACTCCCGCCTTTCCGCGCGCACGATCGGAAACGACATCGTGCTCGAGCGCGCGCTCTCATCCGCCTTGATCGTCGGCGCGGCGGCTGAGCGCCGTGGGGATCTGTTCGGACTGGCCGCCTTCTCGCATCAGGTGGAGGCGTTCACGCGCGCCCGCAACGGTAAAGCGCACTACGCCGCCTGCCGCGACGCGATCTATGAATTGCAGCCCAGGCCGGTGTCGCCGGATTTCGATGAGATCGCCACATTTCTGCGGTTGCGCCTGCGCCGTCGCGCGCTGCTGCTGTTTCTGACCGAACTGGACGATCCGGTGCTCGCGGAAAATTTCATTCGCGCCACGAAGCTGCTGGCGCGCAGGCATCTGGTGCTGGCCGGTATGCTCCGGCCTGCGGAGGCGCGGCCTTTGTTTCAGGACTCCGACATCAAGAGTTCAGACGACATCTATCGCCAGCTCGCCGGGCACCTGGCGTGGCGTAAGCTGCGGGAACTGGAGGCGACGCTGGCCCGGCAGGGAGTCCGGCTGGCGCCGCTCGAACCGCAGTCCCTCACGGGCAGCCTGATCGGACTGTACGATGAAGTCAAGCAGAGGCAGTTATTGTGAGGCGATGCTCACAACATGCTGAAAAAGGCCGGCACCGGCGAGAATATGTGTGGCACAAGCTTTCAAAATCGCCGACGCCCCATGGCGCTGGCTTCCCGCCTGTATATCCGAAGGCCTGTGTGTCCGAAGGCCTGGGTGTCCGAAGGAATGACGGGCGGCCATGATCGTTGACCTGCCGCGCTTTGTCGAATCCGGTCGTCCCTACTGGGCGGCGCTCGAGCGGACGCTCGACCGTGTCGAGAAGATGCGCGGTCAGGCGCTTTCGATTGAAGAAGTGGAACGCTTCGACGGGCTGTACCGGCGCGCCTCCGCGGACCTGGCCCGAGTCGCGCCGCTGGCATCCGAGGGCGAGCTGCGGAGCTATCTGGAGTGGCTGGTCGGCCGGGCTTACGCCGAGATTCACGAAGCCCGCGAGAGCACGCGCTTTCGTCCCTGGCGCTGGTTCACGCAGGAATTTCCGCGGGCCTTCCGCCGCCACGTGCATGCGTTCCAGCTGGCGGTGGCGCTCACCATCGCGGGTTCGGCTTTCGGGGCCCTGGCGGTACGCTTCGACTCCGAGGCCAAAGCCGTGCTGATGCCTTTCGAAGGGCTGCAGATGACGCCTGCCGAGCGCGTGGCCCGCGAACAGCAGATGCAAGGCAAGCAGCTCGCCGGGCGCAAGGGCCGCTTTTCCGCGGAGCTGATGACGCATAACACGCAAGTGACCCTGACCACGGTTGCGCTGGGGATGACGTTCGGCGTGGGAACCGTGGCGGTGCTGTTTTACAACGGCGTGGTGCTGGGCGCGGTAGCGCTGGACTATGTTCGCGGAGGCCAGTCGGTATTTCTGCTGGGATGGCTGTTGCCGCACGGCGTGATTGAAATTCCCGCAATCCTGGTGGGCGGCCAGACCGGGTTGGTGATCGCCTATGCGCTGATCGGCTGGGGCAGCCGTTTATCGCGCGCGGAGCGTCTGCGCCGGGTCTCGCGCGATGTCGTGACGCTCGCGGGCGGCGCCGCGATGATGCTGGTGTGGGCGGGGATC
>JAJPJA010000139.1 GCA_021324455.1 Pseudomonadota bacterium
GGGTGGGGTTTGACATGCGCGCACGATCGCTCGCGCGCCGGTGGGCTCTTACCCCGCCATTTCACCCTTACCCTTGCGGGCGGTTTGTTTTCTGTGCCACTTTCCGCGGATCACTCCGCGCTGCCGTTAGCAGCCACCCTGCCCTGTGGAGCCCGGACTTTCCTCCCCGCGATGGGGGCGGCCGTCCGACCCGCTCCGGCCGACTTTATTATAGCGCCAGGCGCCGGGCGATGCTTCGGCCCAATCAGGCTTCGGTTTCCTTGTCGGCCTCGTAGTACAGGATGCGCTGGCAGTTGGGGCAGAAGTGAATCGCTTCATAGCGTTGGATCAGGTTGAACAGTTGGGGCGGAATGCGCATCCTGCAGCCCTGACAGGTTCCCGCTTTGACCGGGACCACGGCGTTGCCGCCGCGGCGGTCGAAAATGGTTTCATAGCGCTGGCGCATGGCGGCATCGATCTGAGCGGCCAGCATCTCGCGTTCGCGCCGGCGCTGGGCGACTCGCGTACGCAATTGCTCGATTTCGCCGGCGATCGCCTTTTGCGCGTCCTTGAGCGCGGCGCGATCGCGTTCCAGTGCTTCGGAGAGTTCCTTAAGCCGCGCCGCCTGCTGTTCGCCGCCGTCCATCCGCGCCAGCAACTCGGCTTCAATCCGCTGGTTGGTTTCCTTGAGCAATTCGACTTCGTGGCCGACCGCCTGCAACTCGCGATCATTCTTGATCAGGCTGAGCCGCATGCGCTTGTTCCGGATCTGCACCTCGCCCTCGGCCAGGGTGCGTTCCAATTCGCGCCGCGCCACGGCGCCGTTTTTTTCCTCGGCTTTGAGTTGTTCCAGTTCGGCTGCCTGCTGTTCAACGCGCGTTTGCAAATCGTCGACCTGAGCACTGATTTTTGCCAGCTCCCGTTCCTGCGCGCGCAATTCCTGATCGATAGCCTGCAGACCGGCGAGCCGTTTTATCTCCTCCCGCAATTCGACCTCCATTGAGTTAAAGTTGCCCGATTTGAAGTTGATTCATGGAAAAGGATACTGCTGTGAAGCGGTGGCATTTTGGGTATGGGCCCACCAGGATTTGAACCTGGGACCAGCCGGTTATGAGCCGGCAGCTCTGAACCAAGCTGAGCTATGGGCCCACGAGAAGGCATTAGCAGTACTTAATCTTACCAGCTTGCGGCACCTTCTTTAAATAGCGGCGAGCCTTTGTCAATGCCTGCGCCGGGTGGGTTAATTGCGTGCGGAGCGGAGTTTGTGCCGTTCGCGCGCCAGCAATAAAGCCTCCTGCGCCTTCTGCTTCTGCAACTCGATTCCGTCCTGCTCGCGCGCGTTGCGCAGCGTATCGCGCATCTGTCTGCCGCGCCGCAGCATGGCCAGCGACCGTTCATATTCGCCTAACAGAAAACGGGCTTTTTCCGCCGATTCCAGCATCGGATCCATCATCTGGGCGCTGAGCGCGCTGTGCTGCGCGGGCGTAAGACGCTGCGCCACCAGCGCTTGCCCCGGTTCGAGTCCGGAGCCGCAAAGCTCCATCACCACCGCCGCCAACTGGCTGTCTTCGAAGTCCGGCAGCGCGCCGCCGGCCAGGATTTCGTCGCGCAGTTCCGGGTACGCTACCGCAATCGCCATTACACCGAACTCCGCCGCCGCTCGCATGTTCGAGGCTGGCGCGGCGCGCGGCGGCGCGGCCGCGCGCGGCGCGCGCACCGATGCCGTGGTTCCCTTGCGCGCCTGCGCCCGCAGCACTTCTTCACGCACCCCCAGCATCTCGGCCGCCTTGCGCGTCAGCAGGTCGAATTCAAACGCGTTGCCGGCCAATGCCAGCACCTCGGCCACATGCTCGGCGGCGCGCGCGCGGCCGCCGAGCGACGCGCCCGCGGCGGCGGCTTCGCTGCGCACGAAGTAATCGACCAGCAATTGAGCCGCGTCGATCAGGGCGGCAAAACTTTTCGCGCCGCGCTGTTTGACCAGGGTATCGGGATCGAACCCCTGCGGGATAAAAATTCCGCGTCCCAAAATGCCGGCCTCAAGAAACGTGCGGACGGCGCGAATCGACGCGCTGTGGCCGGCCTTATCGCCGTCGAAACACGCGAACACGTTTTTCGTGTAGCGCGCCAGCAGCCGGAGCTGATCCACGGTCAACGCGGTGCCCAGGCTGGCGACGGTTTCGTTGAATCCCGCCTGCGCCAGCGCGATCGCGTCGATATAGCCTTCGACCACGATGGCGCGGTCGGCCCTGGCAATCGCAGCGCGGGCCTGCGCCAGTCCATAGAGATTGCGCGATTTGGAATAAAGCGGCGACTCGGGCGAGTTGATGTACTTGGGCAGACGAGCATCGAGCACCCGTCCGCCAAACGCGATTACGCGTCCGGCCGCGTCATGGATCGGAAACATCAGGCGCGCCCGGAACATGTCGATCGCCTGGGAGCCGGATCCCTTGACCAGCCCGATTTTACCTCCGGCGTCCAGCAGACCGCGCCGCGCCAGCACCGAGGCCAATGACGCCGCACCCCCGGGAGCGAAGCCGAGCTTGAATGCTTTTGCGGTGGGCGTGTCGATGGCGCGCTTCTTAAGGTAGTCGCGGCCGGGAGCGCCGGCACTTTCCTCCCACAGTACATGGATGAAAAAATCGCTGGCCAGCGCAGCCGCCTTGAGCATCGCCTCGCGCTCGGAAGCCGCACGCGGGTCGCGGCGGCTGTCTTCCACAATCGTGATACCGCAGCGATTGGCCAGCGAGCGGACCGCTTCGGGAAAGCTGAGCCCCTCCATCCGCATGATGAAGTTGAATACGGTGCCGCCGGCCTGACAGCCGAAGCAGTAAAAGAAGCCCTTCTCGCGATTGACGCTGAATGACGGCGTCTTCTCGCCGTGGAAAGGACACAGTCCGACGAAGTTGCGGCCGGCCTTGCGCAGCCGCACGTGCGCGCCGATCACCTCAACGATATCGGCGCGGCTGCGAACCTCTTCGATCTGTGGGTCGCTGATCGCCATCGCGCAACGTCTAATGCGGCGCCTCTTCGCGCATCAACGCGGCCAGCCGGGCGGGATAGTTGGTCATGATGCCGTCGACGCCCATCGCCATGAGCCGGCGCATCCGCCCGGGCCGATCCACGGTCCACACCAGAACCTTGAAACCCATCCGATGCGCGCGCGCCACCATCGCCTCGCTCACCAAATCATGGCGCGGATGCACGCTGGCGGCGCGCAACTCGCAGGCGGCCGTGAACATCGCTTCCGCCCGCCGGTCGGCCAGCACGCCGAGGCTGAGTTGCGGATCGATTCGGCGCGCCGCCGCAAGCGCGTCCCAGTCAAAGCTTGAAACGATGGTGGAGGCAATCGCATCGTGACCGCGAAGCAGGCGGCAGACCTCGTCCTGCACGCCGGGGGCCTTCAGTTCCACATTGAGTCCGCATCTGCCGCGGACCAGCTGGAGGACTTCTTCCAGGGTGGGAATGCCCGCGCCGTCGGCGGTGTCCAGCGCCCGGATTTGCGCCAGCGTCATGGCCTTGACGGCGCCGCGTCCGCCGGTAGTGCGATCGACGGTGTCGTCGTGGATCACGACCGCGGCGCCGTCGGCGGTCAGTTGCACGTCGAGTTCGCACATGTCGGCGCCGGCCGCAATCGCGGCCTCGAAAGCCGCCAGCGTATTTTCCGCAAAGTCACCGCTGGCCCCGCGATGCGCGATATTCAGCAACAGTCCACGATTCTCCGTCCCGGTCTGTTCTATCGTCCACAGCTTAGATTTAACCGTCGGCAGGGGCGCCGACGCAAATTGAACGCGCGCTTTTTCCAACAACTCGAAACCGCCGCCTCAATCCAATAACGTGGATCCGCGAGGAAGGCTTGAGACAGACCGCAACCGCATCCCGGTCCGCGCAGTCAAGGCGCGGGCGTAAGTCCGGTGAAAACACCTTCGTTAAGGCGGAATTTCGCGTTCCCGCCGTTCTGACCGACGAGGCCGCGGGCATCCTGACCGCGCGCGGAGCTCTGGGCTGCGCCGCGCAATGGCCGCATAAAGTCCGCGGTTCCTCCGGCGCGCCGGTAATCCTGCAGGCATTCTTCCACCGCCTTTCCCGCCTCGAACTCCAACATCATCACGCGGCGCTGCAGGCCGCCGGGATGCTGGCTGACGGCGCGCCGCCGGCGCTCACGCAATTGAGCGACCCCGGCTGGGCGACCCTGTGGAAGCGCCGCTTCAGGCCGCTTAAGATCGGCCGCAGGCTGGTCATTGTGCCGCCGTGGCTCGCGGACCTTCCCACCGGCCGTATACCCATCATAATCGACCCGGGACAAGGCTTCGGTACGGGCCATCATGCGAGCACGCGCTCCACGCTGATCGAGCTGGAGAGCGAATGCTTGCGGCATGATTTCAAGACCGCACTGGACGTTGGCACGGGATCGGGCGTGCTGGCGTTCGCGATGGCGCAACTTGGGGTTGGGCGCGTCGCGGCAATCGACCATGATCCAATGGCGCTGGACAATGCGCGGCACAACGCCGCACTCAACCGCGGTTCGCGCGCGATTGGGTTTTCCGCCGCGCCCTTGCGCTCGCTGAGCCGAACCTTCCCGCTGATCACCGCCAACATCCTGTCCTCGACCCTGATTGCGATGGCGCCGGATTTGACGCGGCTGCTGGCCCCGGACGGACGCCTGATCCTTTCGGGGATTCTCAACCGCGAAGCGGCGGCAGTGATGGCGCATTACGGTCCGCCGATGAGGCGGCTGCGGTCGCGCGTCGATCGGGGATGGACTACGCTGGTGCTCACGCGCCGTTACGAACGATGAGCTCGACTCCGCCCCGCTTCGCCGTCAGCCGCGCCGATATGGCCGGCAATGAGGCGCGCATCCGCGGCGCCGAACTGCATCATCTGCGCGACGTGATGCGGATGCGGCCGGGCGACCGGGTCGGCCTGATTGACGACAGCAGCCGCTGCGCGAGCGGCGTCATCGATCGAATCGAAGCCGGCGCTGCGATAATCCGAATCGAACGGATGCAGACGTCCGCCCATACCCCGCCGCTCATCCTGGCGCTGTCGATCCTAAAGGGCCCGCGGATGGACTTTGCGATCGAAAAGGCGGCGGAGCTGGGCGCCACCGCGATTTGGCCGATCATCTGCGCGCGCTGCGTCGGGCGCGAACCCGGTTTGGAGCGGCTTGCCCGATGGCGCCGGCTGGCCGCCGCGGCTGCCAAGCAGAGTCTGGCCGCGCCTCAGGTTGGAATCGCGGATCCGATCCGATTCATCGACTTTGTCAGCCGCGCGCCGGCAGGGGTGCTGCCCCTGATTTGCCAGGCGGGCGGTATCCCGCTGACGCAGGCGCTGGCGCGGGCCACTCGCGGCGGAATTCTGATCGCATGCGGGCCGGAAGGCGATTTCACCCGCGACGAAGCGGCGCTGGCGCAAACGGCAGGTTTCGTTCGCGCAAGCCTGGGCCCCAATCGCCTGCGCAGCGAAACCGCCGCCGTCGCCGCAACCGCGATTGCCGCCGCGGCGCTGCGCGAGCTGAGCTGACGGCCGAGCATCGACCCGCTCGCAGCGCGCCGCGCCGCGTCGTACAATGGCGCCGCGCGCACAGGCGCGGCGCAATACATATGGCCGGACCGAATTACAAATTCGCTTTTGTGATGGATCCGCTGGACACCGTGCTGGTGGACAAGGACACCACCTTCGTCATGATGCTGGAGGCGCAGGCGCGCGGGCATCAGATTTTCTTCGTCGGTCTGAAGGACATGTACTGCCTGGGGCCGCGTCCGCTATGCCGCGCGCGGCGCTGCGAGGTCAGCCGCGCCGCCGCCGGCCATTACCGCTTTCTCGACGACGGCGTGGAGATGCCGCTGGACGCCTTTGACGCGATCTTCATGCGCAAGGATCCGCCGGCCGACGCCAATTATATCTACGCCACGATGCTCCTGAGTCTGGCCGACCATCGCCGCACGTTCGTCATCAACCGCCCCGAAGGTCTGCGCGAGGCGAATGAAAAACTTTATCAGCTCAATTTTCCGTCGGTCATACCGCCCACGCTGGTCACTTATGAAACCGCGCGGCTCAAGCGCTTCATGGAGGAACAGGGCGGCGAGATGGTGATCAAGCCGCTGGACGGGCATGGCGGCGAGGGCGTGTTCGTGATGACCCGCGGCGACCGCAACCTCAACGCGATCCTCGAAACGGCCACCCAACTGGAACGCCGTCCGATCATGGCGCAGCGCTATATCCCCGAGGTGCGCAAGGGCGACAAGCGGCTGATCGTGCTCGACGGCGAGCCGCTCGGATGCACGCTGCGGGTGCCGATGGCGGCCGAGCATCGCGGCAATATCCACGTCGGCGGCACCTGCGTCAAAGCCCAGGTGACGGCGCGCGACCGCGAAATCTGCCGCGTGCTGAAACCAAGGCTGCAGCGCGACGGCCTGTATTTTGTCGGCCTCGATATCATCGGCGATTTCCTCACCGAGGTTAACGTCACCAGTCCGACAGGAGTGCAGGAGATCAACCGGCTGGACGGCGTGAAACTGGAGCAGCAGGTGATCGATTTCGTCGAGGCGCGGGTCAGGGCGTTGCCGCTGTCACAGAAGCATTAGCTGAGCGGCGATTCTCCAATGGCAGCCGGCCCCGGCCGCGCCTGGGGCGGCGAATCAATACGGTATCGACAATATTCGGCACTGGCTTCGCACAGCCCACAACCCGAAAGGAACCGCGATGGACAAAATCGACGAACTATACGACCGCACCCTTATCAGCGAAGTCATCTATCGCTATTCGACCGGCGTCGATAGCAAGGATTGGGAGCTGTTTCGCACCTGCTTCACCGATCCGGTCAATGCTGATTTCACTTCCACCGGAGTTCCCGCGCCGCGCGTCTTTCCCCTCGATACCTGGATTCGCGTGGTGCAGAAAACCCTGAGCCCGTTCAAGCTTACGCAGCATTACAACTCCAACGTCATCGTCAAGCTGAACGGCGACGAGGCGACTGCCACCGTCTATCTCAAGGCGCGCCATCTGCATGGCGGTGATCGCGAAGGAAAGTTCTGGGACGTGGGCGGTTACTACACCGACCGGCTGGTGCGAACAGCGCAGGGATGGAAAATCGCCGCGGTCAAATTCACCCAGACCTGGACCGAGGGCGAAGCTCAGTCCTGATGCTCCGTGACGGAGCCCGGTTCCAGCACGCAGCATTGCGCGATTTCGTCCGGTCCCTTGTCGGAGTCCACCGGATAGAGATGCGGATGGCCGATCGAAAAGCCCCATCCGATGTCTTCTTTGAGGTAATAAACGCCGCCGGGGCGAGTGTCGAATTCAACCGCGTCGGCGGTTTCGGTCTCGGTGCGGCAAACGACCGTGCCGGGCTTGACTTTGAAGACCTGGTAACCGCCGGGGCCCAGCCGCGCCACCGAATCGCCGCATACCACGGGCGGCCGCAGCAGCGACCCGGCAAAACTGTACGGACGATAGATATAGATTTCCGCCTGGTCCGGCGGCAGCGGCTGTTTTTCGAACTGACGCCCCTGCACCGCGCATCCGGCGCTCAGCGCCAAGCAGACCAGAAGGCTGATTGCACCGGCCCGCATCGGCCCACCCCAATCCGCTTATCGCCCCTGCCCCGCAGCGGCGGCCAGGCGCGGAGCGTCGCGATAGAGTTGCTGGTCGATCTTCTCCCGCACCTGTGCTTTGGCGGCATGCTCCAGCTCCAGGTATGTGGGCTGATAGTAGAGCGTGTAATTGCGGGTTAGATGCACCTTGGCCGTGTAGTCGCCCAGTACGCGGTCGCCCTGGCTGATTCCCAGGGTGGCAAACGCGGTGACGCTGTAGCTGCCCAGCGGATAACCGGCGTAAGTCAGGGGGTCAAAGGCCGAGATTGCCAGCGGCACCGTGTAATGGTCGTGAGTCAGCTCCTCGCGATAGTTGAACACCACGGTGCCATTGTCGGACAGCGCGGCGGCGACTGCGGGCGGCAACGCCTTGGGATTGCCGTCGATCAGGCGGCCCTTGAACGGCAGCGGAACCGCGGCGGCCGCGGTTTGCTCCGGCTCGGCCGCAGCCGCGGTATCATTGGCGGACGACGCGCCATTGGGAGCGCTGAAACTGTTGGCGTAGGTCTGGGCGGTGCAGCCCGCAAACAGCACGCAAAGCCCAATCGCGAGGAGATCCGCCGTAATTCGATGGAACACTGACACCAGCAAAGATCTAAGCACGATCTTTAGACGCAGGTTAAGCTTTTTTTGTTACAGCCGCCCGCCTGACGCATACCTTGCGGCGCCCTCTCGACGCGGCAGGGATTAGAGTGCAGGGATTAGAGTAAGGAACGCGGTACGGAGCGAACCTTTCCCCGCTTTTCCTATAAAAAGTAGATGCGCGCAAATAACGCTCACGCGTCAATGACAGGCCGTGACGCCTGTCCTACTCATGAGCTGCGGCGGCGGCGCGGGCGACCTTGGGCGCGTGGACGTAGAGCGCATCGCCGGCAGGTCTCGCCCCGGTCTGCTTCGGCAGGGTCATCTCGTATTTCACCTGATTGAAATGGTCGCCGTACTGCCGTTTGGGATTGTAAACCTTGTGAAATTTCCACAGCATTTTGGCGAAGTTGGTCTGCCCCTGGAGCGCCAGTTTCGCCACCAGAAAGGCCACGTCCTTGATAATCCCGAAGCCCATGTGCTTGCGATTGATCACCGACTGCGTCTTCACCAGCTCCTCGTAAAACCGATTGAGCGGCAGCCGCGTGGGCAGCACGGCGTGCTGGATATCGAACAGCCGGTAATCGCGCGTGGTCAGTTTGCGCGATTCGGTAAACCAGGTTTCCGTACCGGGATACGGCGTCGCCACCGTTAAATGGACGATCTCGGGGATGCTCAGCGCCCATTCGCGCACGATCTCGAAACGCCGCTCGTCCCAATCCGGGTCGGCGATCAGGTTAATCGCCACCGTGACGCCGATCTTGCGCGCGATTTCCAGCGCCTTGGAGTTGATCCCCAACGACGAGCGCTTGCGATGAGCCTTCAACCCCTCCTCGTCGATCGCCTCCAGTCCGAGGAACATGTACTCCAGACCCAGGCGGCGCCAGTAGGCGAAAACCTCCTGGTTGCGGCACAGCACGTCGGACCGGGTTTCGAGATAGTAGCGCTTCTTGATATTGCGCTTCTCCAGCTCCTGTCCGATCGCGAAGCCATGTTCGGGATGGATGAACGCGACGTCATCGACGATGAAGACGTTAGGCTCCCTGATCGACGCCATATCATCGGCCGCCGCCTCGGCGGTGGATTTGCGGTAACTGCGGCCGTAAAACGTCCAGGCGGAACAGAACGAGCAGTCCCAGGGGCATCCGCGGGTGAACTCGATCGAGGCGCAGGGGTCGAGCTCGCCGATGAAATACTTGTTGCGCCGCCGCCCCAAATGCCGTGCGGGCATGAAGCGGTCGAGATCGTCGATCAGCTTGGGCGGACCTCCCGAGCCATGCGCCGTCACCACGCCGGGCAGCTTGGAGATATCGCCGCCGCCCAGCCCTTCGAGAAGCTGCTGGGTGACGCGCTCGCCCTCGCCGCGCACCACGCAATCGATCGCGCCTTCAGCATGGTTGAGGATGTCGGGTGCGATGAACGATCCGCTGTGGCCGCCGACGAAGATAAAGCAATCGGGGCGCAATTGACGCGTCGCCTTGGCCAAATCCACCACTTCCGGTACGTTGGCGAGGTAGTTGAGGGAAAAGCCGATGGCCTGGGGCTTGAAATTCTCAAGTTCGCCAAAGTAATCGCGATGGGTGAAGATCTGGAGGTCGATCATGCGGACGTCATGACCGGCCTCCAGGACGGCCGCGGCGACTCGTTCGAGGCCCAGCGGCTCCAGGCGCAAATACAACTCGCTGTACATCAGCGGGCTCGGGTGAACCAAAAGAACTCGCATCTCCGCCCTCCGCAGCGTCCGCGGCCGGCCCGGGACGGCGCCCAATTGCAGCGACATCGCCGGGAAGCCCAGGAAAATCGGCACATCAGGAGCTGATTTCGAAAGAATAAAACAGCTTACTTAACCTGCCTGACCGAGCGGATAGATGCAACCCATGGTGCGGATCAGGCTCGCGCCGGCCGCGCACAGGAAATGGCGGGAATTGCGCGGCTGCCGCGTGTGTTTCCCGCATCTGGGGGGAAATACATAATATTGCCGGGGGATTTCCTGGCTCCTTCATGATTGACGCTGGGCGCTTGCTTGCGGGGTTGAAAGGCAGCCGCGGATACGGCAGTTTGCTGCCACCAATCGGATCGTTTTGAGGCGATAATGGCGAACAAGCCCAAGTTGCTCGAGGGCGTTGCAGTGCTTGAAATCGGCAACGGTATCGGGGCCCCGCTCTGCGGCCGAATAATGGCCGACCTGGGCGCGGAAGTGGTCAAACTCGAAATTCCGCCGGGTGGCGACTGCACTCGCAACTGGATGTTCCCGGCGCCCAAAAACGGCGTCAGTCCCGCTTGGGTGTATTACAACCGCGGCAAAAGCAATATCGCCATCGACCTTGCCCGCCCGGAAGGCGCCCAGGCCGCGGCCGAACTGGCCGCGCGGTTCGACGTGATTATCGAAAATTTCCCGCCCGGCACCCTGGCCCGATTCGGACTGGATTACGCCACAATCAGGGCCAAAAACCCGCGCCTGGTGATGTGCTCGCTTTCCCCCCACGGGCAGACCGGACCGCTGGCCGCCGTACCCGGCGATGACGGCACCGCGCAGGCGCTGTGCGCGCTGGCGCAGCTTACCGGCAACGAAGACGGCTCGCCGGTCGTGATCGGCCAGCGTTACGCCGAGGGCGTGGGCGCGGTTTTTGCCTTGGGCGCGATAGCCGCCGCGCTGCGCTATCGCGACCGCGCCGGCATCGGCCAGTACATCGACCTCGCACTGTATGAGGGGCCGTTATACGTACATGACACCTCGCTGATGCAATATGCGTTTACCCATGGCGAGGAGGTCGCGTTCCCCACCGGGGCGCATCGTCCGGGCACGATGCCGTGCGGGATGTTCCGCGCCCGCGACGGCTATATCGTCTTCACCATCCTGCAGCCGCAGGACTGGGAATGGTTCATCGCGCGCATCGGCCATCCCGACAAAGTGAACGACCCGCGATGGAGCAACGCGGACAATCGCTTCGAGGATCGCTACGAGATCATCCCGCTGATTGAGAAATGGCTGCAGAGCTTCCCCGGACGCGAGGAACCGGTCCGTCTGCTGCTCGAGCGTCATCTGCTGGCCGGTTCGGTCCTGAACCTGGACGAAGCCGCAAACCATCCGCAGTTGAGCGGCCGCGGATGGCTGCAGCCGGTCGAGGTGCCGGAATTCGGCCGCGTCCGCCTGATGCCGGTGCCCTACCGCTACTCCGACGCGGCGGTCGAAATCGCCTCGCGCATCGCGAATTTCGGCGAAGACAACGCCGCCGTATTGGAAAAGTATCTGGGCTGGAGCAAAGAGCGGATTGGAGCGCTGCAGAAAAGCGGCGCGCTGATCGACCGGCCGCAGGGCAGCACCAGCTTCACCCCCACTCCTGCTCCCGCAATGCCGCCTTCAAAACCGTCAACTCATGCCAGGGTGCTCGACGGCGTGCGGGTGCTGGAAATCACCAATTATCTTGCCGGGCCGACCTGTGTCCGTATTATGGCCGATCTCGGCGCCGAAGTGGTCAAGGTTGAAATTCCCCCAATCGGCGACTACATGCGCCGCCAGTACTATGCGCGCGAAGGGATGAGCGCCGGCTATGCCTGGTTCAACCGGGGCAAGTCCAGCGTCTGCATCGATATCAAACGGCCCCAAGGCGCGCAGATCGTGCTCGACCTCGCGCCTCACTTCGACCTCGTGGTGCAAAACTTCACTCCCGGCGCGCAGGCCAGATACGGGCTCAGTTACGAAGCCTTCAGCGCCGTCAATCCGCGCATCATCATGTGTTCAATTTCCGGCTACGGCGCGGACGGTCCCTACGCCCGGCTGCCCGGCAACGACACCTGCTCGCAGGCGATGTCCGGTCTTATCCAGCTCACCGGCAATGAAGATGGATCGCCGGTGTACAGCGGTATTTACCTCGCCGATATGAGCGGCGCGATCAACGGCTTCGCCAGCGCGATGGCGGCGCTGTTCGCGCGCGAGCGCACCGGCAAAGGCCAGCATATCGATCTGGCCCTGACCGAATGCCTCTTCCATATGCATGACGTGCCGCTGATCCAATACCTGTTCAGCCACGGCAAGACGGTGCCGCAGCCCGACGGACCACACGGGCACGGCTTCAGTCCGTCGGGAATGTTCGAGAGCGCCGACGGTTACATCACCATGACCGTCGCGGACGACGCGCAATGGCGGCGGCTGACGGAGTTGATGGGCCAGCCGGCGCTGGCGATCGACCCGAACTATGCTGACGCGGTCAAGCGGCACCAACGGCGCCGCGAACTGAAGCCGATGATCGAGCGCTGGCTGAAGTCCTTTGCGTCGCGCGACACCCCGCTGGCCTTGCTGCATAAGGCGGGGATCGCGGCGATGGCCATTTATCGCGTCGATGAAGTGGCCCGGCATCCGCATCTCGCCGCCCGCGGCTCTCTGACCAAAATCGAGGTTCCCGGATTTGGACAGACGCAGTTTCCGGTGCTGCCGTTTCGCTATTCCGAGACCGCGATCGAGGTGGGATCGAAATGCGCGCTGCTGGGCGAGGACAATTTCGAGGTGCTGAGCCGTTACCTGCAATATCCGCGGCAGAAAGTGGAACAGTTGCTGCGCGAAGGAGTTTTGTTCGAAAGCCAGTTCGCGGCGCAGCGCCGCAAGCAGTCAGCTCCGGCCGCGGGACACAAATAACGGCTTTGTACTCCCACAACCCTGATCGGCTTCACGCAAGCCGTCGCCGCGTACGGCGCCGGCTTGTTTCTCAGGCCCGCAACGCGTTGAGGAAATCCTCGAGCAGGTCGCGCCAATGCTCGGTACCCACTGACACGCGCACCATCGCTTCATTGATTCCCGACTGCGCCAGTTCCTCGGCCGACAGCTCGCTGTGGGTGGTCGTCAGCGGATGGCAGGCCAGGCTCTCGACGCCGCCCAAACTGACGGCGTTGCGGGCGATGCGCAGGCGGCGCAGAAAATCGAATGCGGCGGCTTTGCCCTCATTGAACTCCAGCGTCATCATCGAACCGGGAAAATCGGTCTGGGCGTCGCGGATGCGGCATTGCTCGGGGTCCGCAAAGAGGCTCGGATAGTAGATTCGCCGCAGCGCCGGATGCTCCACCAGGCGCGTCGCGATCCGCTGCGCGTTCTTGCTCTGACGGTTCATCCGCAGGCTGACCGTGGACAGGCGCGAATCCAAAATCCAGCATTCGTCGGCTTGCAGGATGTTGCCGAGCATCGCGCGCAGCCGGCGCATCCGCATCACCAGTTCGGTGTCCGGCGCCATCACCACGCCCGCGAGCAAATCGCTGAAGCCGCCCAGGAACTTGGTGGCCGAGTAAATCACCAGGTCGGCCCCATGCATCAGCGGATGCTGAAACGCGGGACCCAGCAGCGTGTTGTCCACCGCCAGCAGCGGCCGATCCGATCGATTCCTGATAGCGTCGGCCGCCGCGCCTATATCGGTCATCACCAGGGTCGGATTGGCCGGAGTCTCGACGAACACCACACGGAGATTTTCGGTCCGCTCGATGGCGGTTCTGAGTCCCTGCGTATCGCCCGCGTGCACCGGACAGGCGCTGATGCCCAGCGGCATCAGCACGCGCTGAATCAGATGATGCGTGCCGCCGTACAGCGGCAGGGTGTAAACGATTGATCCGCCCGGTTCCAGCAATCCCAGCAGCACAGTCGATATCGCCGCCATCCCGGAGTTGAATACGGCGGCGGCGCGGGCGCCCGGTTCCAGCGGCACCAGCTGATCCTCGACGATTTCGGCATTGGGATGCGACAGGCGGGCGTAAATCAGGTCGCCGACTTCCCGTTCCGGCTCGATCTTGCCCAACGCGACGGCGAACGCGCGCTCCGCCGCCTCTGGGCTGGGGAAGACGTAGGTGGAGCTGCGGTAAACCGGCGGGCGCGCGGATCCTACAGAAAGTCGCGGATCGAATCCCCGGGTCAGAACCGCGGTCTCGGGATGGATTCGTTGCGTGGCCATGATACGCCTCCCTTCGCGCGCCGGCTCCCGGCCTCAGTACGAGCGGGGCGGGCGGCGCCGCCCCTCGCTCGCCTGCAGCCGCATCGCCGCTGCTTCCATTGTCTTCCCCGCAATGAGTGGCGCGCAACCACAACTGAAAAAGATCGCGCCCGCGCGCACCTGTAATGCGGTAAGCCGCACCGTGTCATTTCTTCAGAGGGATGATTTGCCGCGGCGGAGAAAACCCCGAACAGACGGGCCCGGTTCTGGCACGGCTGATGCTCCCCCGATCAATCCCTGTCCGTAACACCATTGAAAGCGCAGGAGGTGCATTGCATGGCGCCGGTTCAAATCCTGGACCATCTGATCAGCGTATGCGTGGACAGCGAACGCCGTTACCGGCATGCGGCGCGTGACGTCAGCCGCGACGATTTGGAGGCTTTCTTCAATCAACAGGCCGACAACCGCAAAGCCGCGGCCGACCAACTCCAGGCCGAGCGCAGCCGCATGGGCGTGGTGAAAGAAGAATCCGGCACCTTCTCCGGCCTGATGGATCGCCTCGAGATGGACCTCAGCGTGGTCCACAGCATGGGCGACAGCGGCGTGGTGGATTGGTGCCGCCAGGACGCCGAACAGGTCGAAAGCGAATATCGGAAGGCGCTGGGCAGCGGCGATCTTCCCGCGCAGATACGTCCGGTGCTGGAGCGGCAGTTGATGGCCGTTCGCGCCACCCTATCCGAATTGGAACGCGTGCTGAAGGCTTACGGCGGGCCGCGATCCTGAGCGGCCGTATCGAGCAGAACCCGCGCCAGAGCGGCGCGGTGACGATGAGCCATGTTATCGAGCATGTGCGCGAACCGAAGCGGATTCTGGCCGAGTACCGCAATCGGGCGCGATGCAGCGGCGCAAATTCCATTCTCCGGGAGCGGCGAACAGCCGGCCGCGGCAGCGCCGCCTTGACCCCGCGATCCTCCTGTGGTGGGATGCTTTTACCGCGCAATTTCGTTCACACAGGACCGGAATGGAAAATACCAGCCCCACGCACCATCGCATCGAAAGCCGCTTCCACACCCTGTTTCAACGCGATTACGCGGTGCATGCACCCGACATGCGCCGCCTGTACGAAAACGCCAAGCGCGATCAGTGGAATGCCGCCGTCGACGTGGACTGGAGCGCGCCGGTCGATCTGGACGCGGGCGTATTCGCCGACGGCCTGATCGACGGCTATGGCAGCCCGCTGTGGGATCGGCTCGATAGCGCCGCCCGCCGCCGTCTCAATTTGGAATTCTCATGCTGGCGGCTGTCGCAGTTTCTGCACGGCGAAGAGGGCGCGATGCTCGCGTGCAGTCAGTTGGTGGACATGGTTCCGGCCAACGACGCCAAATTTTTTCAATCCACGCAGGTGCTTGACGAGGCGCGGCATACCGAAGTGCTGAGCCGCTATCTGAACGAGAAATGCGGCGGGCGCATTTATCCGATCGCCGACAATTTGCGCATCCTCTTCGATCACCTGCTCGGCGAGGGCAAGTGGTTCATCAAGACGGTTGGCTTGCAGCTAATCGCGGAGACCTTCGCGGTCGGGATGTTCCGGATGCTGGCTGAGACCGCGCAGGATCCGCTGCTGCGGTCGATCTGCCAGCGCATCGTGGCCGACGAATCGCGCCACATGGGATTTTCCGTCCTCGGCTTGCCCGACGTTATCCGCGAACTGGACGGCGCCGAAATGCGCGAGCTGGAGCAGTTCACGATCGAGGCGTGCCGGCTGGTGATGCGCGGGATGTTCGCGCGCGAAGCGTTCGAAGCCGCGGGCTTCAGCACCGAGCGTATCGCGGAGATCAAACGCATCCGCGCCGAAGCCGCCCGCAGCAACGACTACGTCTATTTCCGCGCGCTGTTCAAGCGCGAAATGTACACCCAGGTTACGGGCAACCTGAAAAAAGTCGGCCTGATGACGCCGTGGATCGCCGGCCAACTCCGCTCCCTGGGCTTCGACCCCGAGGCCGACGGCCGCGCCCGCAATCCCGACCCGGTCTGAAAAAGCCCGCGCTACTCAAAACTTTTCGGCAGTATCGGATGTTCGTGGACCCAAACCACCGCGGACTGGCCGATGAACTTTCCGGAGTCCGGGCCGGATTCGTTCCTGTACACGTCGGACTCGAAGGCGCGGCGAATCGCTTCGGGATTGTCGAACCATAGTTGCGCGGCGCCGTCCCATTTCGGCTCGGCGAAGGAATATACTTCGTCCAGCACCTCGCATTGCACGTAGCGGCGCAGTCCGGGCAGCTTGACAGCGATCGGCGCGTGGACTTCTTTCCAATACCGCCGGAACTCGGCCAGCGTCATCTCCGGCGGCCGCTTTACCGTAAAGATACCCTTGAGCATTTCCCTGCTGCGCGGCCCGTCGAGAATCACCCGGTCGATCACGGCAAGGTCTTCGGCGTGCGCATGATTGACGAAGTTCTCCTCGTCCTTTTTGAAGATCGGAATTACAGGGCTGCGGACCAGCGCGAGCATGTCCTCGAAGTCGTTGTGCCAGGTCTCAGCGATACCGTCGAAAGGCGCGGTGCTTTCCATCTCGGGCGCGCGATGGCTCTGGACGTAGCGTCTGATTTGCGGCACCGGAGCGGAGACGGCGCGCGGATGCCGCGTGCGCCAGTAGGTGAGGAACTGTTCCAGGGTGAGATCGCCGCGGCGGCCCATGAAATAGAATCTATGGATCATTGAGATTTCTCCTTATAAGCGGGTTGCTGAGCGGACTCTTCCAGTTGCCGCCGCCCATTAAGGAACGGGCCCCGGCTCAGTTTACTTGATCGCCAATGCGTTGGGCGGAGAGCCGACCCCGCCGGGAATGTTGAGCGGCGCCGAGGTCAGGAAAAAGGTATATCGCCGGTCGGCGGCGCAATCCTCGGCCAACGCTTCCAAATCCCACATCTCGCCGATCGGCATCCCGAAGAACGCCAGCAGATGCGGATGCAGCAGTTCGTTCATCCCCTGCGTATTGATCGCTTCGAAGGCCGGCGTGTCGGACGCGACCGCGGCGATGCGATTGTCCCACAGCCATCGCGCGGTTGCTCTGCTGCCCTCCACCCCGGGAGCATTGGGCGTCTGCGCGACCTGTTGCCTGATTTTTTGGTCGGATTCCAGGTAAGACTTGAGCCATCCCATCCGCACCAGCAGGATGTCGCCGGGCCGGAGTTTGGTTTTTTGCTCGGCCAGAATCGCCTCCAAATCCTTGACCGCAATCGCGTCGGTGCCGGTGCAGTGAATGCTCTTGCCGCGGCGTTCGAAGTAGCGCGCGGCGTCGACCAGCACGCCGCGCCCCGCGATTCCGTGCCGGGCCAGATTCTCGATTCCCAGATGAGTGCCGCCGCCGCCGCGCCCGGTCACTTCGGTTTCCGGCAGCCCGTTGTAATGCCCGTGCACGGGATGCTTGATATGGCCGACCGCGTCCCATTGCGAAGAGCATTGCGGATAGAAATTGTCGAGGTAATCGTCGGTAAAGAATTCGGCGTTGGGCAGCGGAAACACATGATGCCGCAGCGCGCCGCGTCCATACAGAGGAGGGTCGGGCAGGTTGAGCGGCAGATTGAGCGCAAACACGCGTCCGGTGCGGATTTCGGCCGCCGCCCTGATCACGGACCGCGGCGTCAGCAGGTTGATGGTGCCCAGTTCGTCGGCGTCGCCGAACACGCCCCATGCGGCGCCTTGCGGAGCGCCGGCGCGGATCGGCAGTTCGTCATAGCGCGGCAGCCTGGGCGCGGATGCGGCGGTGCGCGCGCGGGCTTTTGGTTTGGGTTTCGCGGCCGCGGCCATCCTGTTTCTGGCTTTTGCGGTGACTTTCCTGCGCGCTGTGGCCATGCACTCCTCCCTTCAGAGACCGTTGATCAAAACGAGCTGCCCTCTTCTATCGCGGCTTCCTCGCGCACCAGTTCCCGGAACTCCTCATCGATGATCCTCTTCTCGCGCCATCCGCCCCACATGAACAAATACCCCGCCATCACCGCCGACAGCACCGTCGTCACCGGGAACGCGTACCAGATGCCCCTGACGTGAAGCGCGGTGTGCGAGGACAGCACGTAGGCGAGCGGAAAACGCAGCACCCACAGCGAGATCATCGCCAGCACCATCGGAGCAACCGTATCGCCGGCTCCGCGCAGCGACCCGGTCAGCACCTGCTGCAGCCCGATGAAGCCGAAGGTAAGCGCGATCGATCGGATGAAGACCGAGCTTTCATCAATCACGGACCCGCCTTGCGGAATGAAAAAGCGGGCAATTGACGGCGCGCCGAAATAAGCCAGCACTCCGGCCATGCTCAGGGTGATAAAGGCCAGCGAGCAACTGATGGTGTTGGTGCGCTCCGCGCGCGGCAACTGGCCGGCGCCGATGTTCTGGCCCACCAGCGCCGACGTCGCCACCGACAGGCCTATGGCCGGAACCAGCGCGCAGCTCATCACCCGCACGCCGATCCCGTACGCCGCCACCGACACGGTGCCGAAGCCCGCCACCAGCATGGTCATCACGGTCATGCCCAGGGCCTGGGTGGATTGCTCGATCGAGGAGGGAAAGCCGATCCGAAAGATGCGGCGCATCAGATCGAAGTCGGGCGGCAGATCGCGCAGCCGCAGATGAATCCCGTGGCGGCCGCGCACCATCAGTGTCAGTCCGATGGCCGCCGCCAGCGCCTGCGTGCACAGCGTCGCCAGAGCCGAACCGGCCACGCCCATCTTGGGGAACGGTCCCCAGCCGAAAATCAGCAGCGGGTCGAGGGCGAAATTGATCAGGACCGTGATGAAGACGATGACCATCGGCGGGTAAACGATACCGCGCCCGCGCATCAGCGCCTGGTAGGCGAAAAAGGCGAAAACAAAGATGAAACCCAGCACCGCGATCTGGAAGAAGCGCACCGCGTCGGGCAGCACGTCGGGCGCCGCGCCCATCAGACGCATCGTCGGCACCGCCAGCGTGTAGCCGATCGCGGCCAGCACCAGCGAGACCAGAAATACCATCAGCAGGGTCTGCGCGGCGACATGATTGGTCGCCTCCTGGTCGCCGCGCCCGGTGTACTGCGCCAGCAGTACGGTGCCGGCGATGGGCAATCCACCGCCCAGCGCAATCAGCAGGAAACTGATCGGAAAACAGAACGAAACCGCGGCCACCGCCTGTGCGCTCAGCCGTCCGACCCAGAAGGTATCGACCACCTGGTAAGCGGTCTGCAGGATGTTGGAAATTATGATCGGGAAAGAAAGGCGGATTATAGCCACACTGATGGATCCCTGCGTAAGCGGCGCGATATGACGCGGGGGCTTCAGCGGGTCCGCTTGCGGCGCGGCGCAAGCTACCGACCGTGGGACGGGCTTATCCAAAACGCATCCTTTGCCTGCCAGAACACACGCGAATCCATACAGCAGGCCGCCGTTCTTGTCGAATCCCGCAATCGTTGCCGGCCCCGAGAGCGGCGCCGCCCACGGCCTTGACAGGCTTGAAGCCGGTGGGTTACTCGTCCGCCAGTTATTTCTCCCGCCGGCCGCGGGAGCCAAGGAGTATCGCGATGGACATGAAAGGCAAGGTTGCGATCGTAACCGGCGCCAGCCGCGGGATGGGCAAGCAGATGGCGCTGCGGCTGGCCAAACATGGCGCCAACGTGGTGCTCGCGGCGCGCACCGTGGACCCGGCACAGAGCGAATGGCCCGGCTCATTGAAGGAGACCGAACAGGAAATCCGCGCCCTCGGCGCCGACTGCACTCCCGTACGATGCGACCTGACGCAGCGCAAGGACGTGGAAAATCTGTGCGCAACCGCGCTGAAGAAATACGGACGGGTCGATATCCTGCTCAATAACGCCCGCTACGTCGGCCCCGGTCATTTCGATCCCTTCCTGCAGCTCGATATCGATACCTGGGAGAAGAACGTCAACACCAACCTGATGGCGCCAATCATCGCCAGCCGCATGTGCATTCCGAATATGATCCAGAACAGGACCGGCATGATCATATGCACCACCTCCTCGGCGGCGACGGCGAAATTCGGCCTGCCCGGCAAGGGCGGAATGGCGATGCATTATCCGATCACGAAACTGGCGCTCAACCGCTTTGTCCAATGCCTGGGCCAGGAGATGGAAGAACACCGGATTCCCGTCATCGCGCTGGATCCGGGCGGCGTGCTCACCGAGCGCATCGAGATGGAGATCAAGGCGGGGTCGGGCGCGGCCGCGGCCGGTTTCGATCCAAACGTGTTCAAGTCGATGAATATACCCGCCTCGGCGGTCGAATACCTGTGCTGCACCTGTCCCGATCCGATGCAGTATACGGGCAAGGTTGTGGTCTCGCAGGAGTTGGTGGATAAGTTTCATCTGGTATGACGACGCGTCTTCGCTGCGCGGCCGCGGATGCGTCCGCGCAGCGCGCTTGCGTGGCTTCGCCTCCATGGCGCCCAGACCAGAATGCGGGGCGCGCTCTCCCTGTCACTGAAATCGATCCGGCATTTTTTCGAAGCGGGGAGCCTGCCGTTAATCAATCGCGATCGGAGCGAACCCGCACGGGCCGCCGGAGTCCGGCCGGAATACCTCGGAACCATGATTCGTATTCGCTTTGGATTATCGTGACAGTTCTATTCTGAGCTAACGCAGGCTATACCCTCGACATGGGCCGACGAACCTGCGGGCCCGCAAGCGTCAGGTTGGCGCCAATCCATACAATCTGACCCCATCCGATGCAGCCTGCGCATGCCGCATCTGCGTCCAATCGCAACACAAAGACAGATTTCATTTCAATTTATCCAGAAATACTCACAACTGCATAAGTGGCACACACAATGCAAATTTCCGGCTTGTCCTGATTCGAAGAGCAGCGTATGAACAACAATCCTGAAGCGATAAGAAAAGATGGCGTATTGACCGACAGATAACCACTTTTTGGTTCGCCCGTCCGCTGCTTCCGCGCAACAGGGAATTTCAAACGCACGGAGGCTGCAAATGAACGCTCGCCGCGGTTTTCTCACCGTCGCGATCACGGCAATCGCAATCCTTGGTGTCCTGATAACCGGTCTGCCCGGCATCCGGCTCACGCCAGCGAATGCCGCATCGACATACATCACGATTGGCTCGCCCGGCGGGGGCGCGACCGTTCACGGTACGATCACGGTTGCCACTAAAGAAAGCGCAAACGTGAGTTGGGTCAACTTTTACGTCGACGGCCTATGGTTCGCATCCAATCCTCCCGCCGCATTACCGCCCTATTCGGTGGCCTGGAACTCGAAATCGGCCGCGGACGGCAAGCATACGCTGTCCGTCAACGGCTACAATTCCAGCAATGTAGTAATCGCCGGGGCCAGCGTGAACGTGACGGTGCGCAACTCGACAGCGCCATCGCCGACGCCGCGCCCAACTCCGACTCCAAAACCTACACTCAAGCCGACCCCGACCGCATCTCCCAAACCGAGTCCCGGAGCGTCTCCGAAACCAACCGCGACTGCATTGGCCTCGACCTATATAACAATAACGTCGCCCGCGGCGGGCGCCACCGTCAGCAATACGATTACTTTAGCTACTCATGAAAGCAGCAATGTAAGCTGGGTCAATTTCTACGTGGATAATGTATGGTTCGCGTCCAATCCTCCCACCACTCCACCGCCGTATTGGATGGTTTGGAATTCAAACGCGGTAGGCAATGGCAGCCATACACTATCGGTCGACGGCTACAATTCGAGCAATGTAGTAATCGCGAGCGCCAAAATAACTGTCAACGTGGAGAATTTCACCAGTCCGACTCCAACCATGCGGCCGACGTCAACCGCGCGTCCAGGCACGACTCCAACCCCGCGCCCGACCATGCTTCCCACGGCGTCGCCCAAGCCCAGCCCATCTCCGGCGCCCTCGGTTGCCTATCCTCTTTCCGACGCCGCCGCGGCCGCCAAGGTAACGCTCAATGCGGCGTTCGAGCCGCGGCCCGGGAATTACACCCCCAACCACAAGGTTCCCAACGCCGGAGAGCTGGCGCTGATCGGCAGCCTGAGCTGGCTCGATACCCATGGCAATGGCCTGCTGACCAGGGCCACCGGCAATTACACCGGCACCACCGACGAGATTCTGCAGTGGGCGGCCTACAAGTGGGGTTTCGATCCGGATATAACGCGCGCCAACGCGGTCACCGAAACGCATTGGTATCAGTACGATCTGGGCGATATCGGCAACGGCGTGAGCCTTGGTATCCTGCAGATCAAGTCGCGCGACTACGCCGGCACCTGCAATCCGGTTTCGAGCAACGGCTTCAATACCAGCTACGTCACGGATCCGAACTGCCTGTCGTATAACTACACCGCATTCGCGGCCGACTACAAGTTGGCTTATCAGCGCGCATGCATGGACGGCAGCATCACGTATCTCAATTCGCAGACTCCGACCAGCGGCTATCCGACATACGCCAATGCCACCGGCAGCGCGCGGTTATGGGGATGCATAGGCGACTGGTACAGCGGCAACTGGTACGACAGCGGTGCTTTGTCCTATATCAAGGATGTGCAGAACAATTTGGCCAACAAGACCTGGCTGCAGCCCGGATTCTGACCCGCCGGACGCATCGCAACTCCCCATTGGAATGCCCTCTCCCGCGGCTGCTTCCGCGGGCTCGGGCTTCAGCCGTTGAATTGGATCGGCTGGGGACAAGCGTTGCCGCCGGCGTTGTAGTCATACACCATACGGCCGCCGAAATCTGCGCCGATAGTCACTGCGGCGATCAGAACCAGCAGCAGAAGTAAAAACACGATCCCGCCCCGTACCGGCATCGGCCGCGCGATCCATGCCCAACTCGAGAGCACCACGCTCAATCCCAGCACGCCGAGCATGATGCGCTGATGATTTATCAGGAGGTGTTCGCGCACCGAGGGCGCCACCATCACACCTTCGGCGGCGTAAAGTCCGCTCGCAACCGCGGCGGCCGCGCCGATCGTTCCCAGGCCCAGCAGCCACAGCCCGCTCCACGCCATACTCTGCCGGCGCGCGAGTGAGGCGAGAAAGTACAGGAGCGCGGCGCCGAACAAAAACGCAATCGGAAAATGAACTATTAACGGATGAATATTCTGAAGATGCCGCGCTCCCGGAAGCAGATGCCCCAGCACGATCCTACTTCACCGATTCGACGGTGAGGAAATGCATTCCGCCCTTGGTGTACTCCTGCCCGGTCACCGTCACCTCATCCTCCATCTTGTCCAGCACCGCCGCCGGCAGCGCCTGTTTGTCCTTGGGCGGCAAGAGGACGAAGTACTTGTCGGTCTTGTTCTGTTCCAGCAGCACAGGAATTCCAGCCTTGGCGCACGCCATGGCGCATTCGTGATGGCCCGAGCCGTGAGCGCCCATAGTCAGATAGCAGAAGCTGTCCCTCAAATGGCCGGTGACCGTGCTCGGCGCCGCGAACGCCGCGCCCGCACTTCCCAATCCCAGCAGCAGGCCCGCGCAGCAAGCAGTGATTGACTTGAGCATTTCAGTCCCTCCCTGGCGACGTTGTTCAGGATGCGGTCCAGTCGCTAATTGATTTTTTGCCAGCTTCCATTTCGATAAGCAAGCGCCGCTAACGCGGCCGACTCGACGGCTCGCTCTGAACCCGGCCGCCGAGGTCGGCCTGGCCCTCGAATTCGGAAACGGGGCGGTAAGAATTGGAAGGCGTGACCGGCGGATTTTCGCGGTTCACGAAATATCGTCGGGGCAGCGGCGGATGGCGTTGGAGTTCCAGCGCGCACGGCGACGCCGATGCGCGCGCGGCGAGCGCCCGCACAGCTTGCTCCAATTGTTCGTCGCGAGTCCACGCGCCCGCGCCTTCGCGGATGACGGTTCCGGTAAAATCGTAGCGATGCCAGTACACGATTCGTGTGCGCGCGCCGGCGGGGTCATCGGGCAGCGCGTTGTACGACCATTTTTCGTTGAAAATAACTCCGTGCTCGCCATGGTCGCGCGGATCGTTGAGGCTGCCCTCGATTCTGTCCGGCGTGCCCAGCAGCCAGGTTACCAGATTGCGAATAATACGGACGCCCGCCGAATCGACTGATAGAGCTTGCCCCGGCATGCCGTACCTCAATTGGAAATTACTCAGTTTGACTTTCGCCGGCGCGCGTTTCAGATGCTGAAGCTCCGATCGAATGGACACCGGCCCGCGGTCAGGTGCCGCTCGAAATCGGCGCTGAATTGATTGACGAACGCCCGCGCCGACCAGGCGGCGCCGTCGGCCAGCGCGCAGATACATTTGCCGTCCATGAAGGTGCAGCAGTCGCGCACAGTGTCGAGATCCCGCATGGTGCCGGCGCCCGCTTCGATGCGCCGCAGGATGCTGGTTATCCATGCGGTCCCCTCGCGGCATTGGGTGCACTGGCCGCATGATTCGTGGGCGAAAAAGCGCGCCACCACGATCGCGGCGCGCACCATGCACGTGCGATCGTCCATCACGATTACTCCGCCCGTGCCAAGCATCGTGCCGCTTTTTACCAATGCGTCGTGCGACATCGGCACGTCGATCTGGTCGGCGCGCAGCACCGGCATCGAGACGCCGCCGGGAATCACGGCTTTGATCGGGCGCCCTTCAAACGGCCCTCCGGCGTGTTTGAAGATCAACTCGCGCAGGCTGACGCCCAGCGGCAGTTCGAATACGCCCGGACGCTGGACGTGTCCGCTGACGCCGAACAATGTATGGCCGGCACTGTTGGCCGCTCCCCGATCGCGCAGCCATGCGGGACCGCGCGCGACGATGGCGGGCAGATGCGAGAGGGTTTCGACATTGTCGACGGTAGTGGGCCGGCCCCACAATCCGTGCAGTGCGGGAAACGGCGGCCGTTTGCGCGGCTGTCCCTTCTTTCCTTCCATCGACTCGAGCATCCCGGTCTCTTCGCCGCAGATGTAGGCGCCGGCGCCGCGCTGAACGCGCACCTCGAAGCGCCGGTTCAGCGCCAGCGCGCGTTCGCCCAATAGGCCCGCGCGGTAAGCCTCGGCAATCGCGCGGCGCACAGTCGCATAGGCGTCGACATATTCGCCGCGCACGTAAATGTAAGCGGCGTCGGCCTCGATTGCATGCCCGGCGATCAAAATTCCCTCCAGCAGCAGATGAGGATTGCGTTCCATGATCTGGCGGTCCTTGAAGGTGCCAGGCTCGCTTTCGTCGGCGTTGACGGCCAGGTAGCGCGGCCCGCCGTTTTTCGGCGGCATGAACATCCATTTGCGGCCGGTGACGAAACCCGCGCCGCCGCGCCCGCGCAGCCCCGCCTCTTCCACCATCCTGCGCAGGTCCTCCGGTTTCATCCGCGCCGCGCCGGCCGCGCTCTGGTAGCCGCCGTGCGCCTTATAGGAATCCAGGCTGTCCCAGCGCTCGCCGCCGGGCGGCAGCAGATAGCCGTCGATGCCGGAGGGGATTGAAGAGATAATCGGAGCAGGGCGGCGCGCGTCAACCGCGGTTTGCGGCGACCGACAAAGCGACGCCGCGAATTCCGCAGTCACGTTTTCCAGGTAAGGATTGAGGTTGACCTGCACCACCGGCGCCGTCGCGCACGACCCCACGCATTCCACCTCCGCCAGTCCGAAACCGCCGTCGGAGGCGGCGGTTTCGGCTCTGATGCTCAGGCGCCGCTCGAATTCGGCAACCACGCCGCGCGCCCCGCGCAGGCAACAGGGCAAGCCCGTGCATACCTGCAAGACCGCGCGCGCCCGCGGCAGAGTCAGCAGCGAATAGAACGAGGCGACTTCCGCCACCTCGCCCGCGCGCATCCCGAACAGATCGCCAACCTGCGCGAACACCTCCATGGTCAGGCCGCCGGTCTCGGCGCGGGCCAGATGCAGCGCTTCGAGAAGCGCTGCGCGCGGGTGCGGATAGGACGCTTTTTCCTCTTCAATCCAATCGATCGTGGCTCGCGACAGCCGCATCACGTTCACCGATCGCATTCGCCGCCGATCATGTTGATCATGTCGAAGGTCGGAATGATATCGGCGAGCTGACGGCCGATGATCATCCGTGCCAGCGGATGCATATTGCAAAGACTGGGTCCGCGCACGCGGCATTTGTACGGTTTGCCGGTGCCGTCGCTCACCAGATAAAACCCGAACTCGCCGTTGCCGCCCTCGATGGCGAAATAGGCCTCGCCCGCCGGCATCAGCCCGTTCTCTTCCACCACCAGCATGAATTGATCGATCAGCTCCTCCATGCGGTTGAAAACCCGGTTTTTGCCGGGCCATCGAAAGCGCGGATCGTCGACGTCCACCGGACCGGGCTGGATCTGATCCAGGCATTGCAGCGCCATGCGGCGGCTCTGGCGAATTTCCTCGACGCGCACCAGGTAGCGGTCGAAATTGTCTCCATGTTCGCCCACCGGCACGTCGAAATCGAGCCGGTCATAGACCAGGTACGGCTCGACGCGGCGCAAATCCAGCGGCACCCCGGCGGCGCGCAGAACCGGGCCGGTTACTCCGTAAGCGATAAGTTCAGCGGCTGAAAGTGTGCCGGTCCCCTCCATCCGCTCGCGGAATATCGGATTGCCGGTCAGCAGCTTCTCCGCGTCATGCAGCAGCTTCATGGCGCCGTCGAGCTTGCGGCGACAAAAATCCGCAAAGCCGTCGGGCAGGTCCGCCGCGACGCCGCCGATTCGAATATAATTGGTGGTCACCCGCGATCCGCACAGGGCGTCGAGCAGGTCCCAGACCAGCTCGCGGGCTTCGAGCAGATACAGAAACGGCGTCATCGCGGCCAATTCCAGGCACGAGGCGCCGATGCATAACAGGTGATCCGCGATTCGCGAGAGCTCGCCGGCAATCACCCGCACGTACCTGCATCGCTCCGTGATCGCGATGCCAGCAAGTTTCTCGACCGCCATGCAATAGCCGATGTTGCACAAAATCGGCGAACTATAATTCAATCGATCCGTATAGGGTATATTCTGATAGTAATATCCGCTCTCGCATTCCTTCTCGAATCCGCGATGCAGATATCCCACCTGGACGTCGGCGTTGAGGATCTTCTCCCCCTCCAGCTCCAGCATGATGCGCACCGTGCCGTGCGTGGCGGGATGCGAGGGGCCGAACTGCAGCCGCATCGGCGGCGTCGGCAGTTCGCCGGGTTCGGACGGCTCAATCCTGCCCGGTGCGCCCGATATATGGCCGGCGGGGGAGATGTCCGCCGGGTCCGACATATTCCTGGATGGGCTGTTCTTCCTGTTTGCCATAGTCCTTTCTCAGTGGATGGCCGACGAATTCGTCGTAAAGAAAGATCCGCCGCAGGTCCGGATGCCCGCTGAAGCGGATCCCGTAAAGGTCGTAAGTCTCGCGTTCCAGCCAGTTGGCGCCGGGCCATATTCCGGTCACGGTCGGTATGGCGGGATCCTCTTCGGGCACGCGGCATTTGATTCGCAGCCGGTGGATGAGAGCGGTCGAAAGCAGATGATAAACCACGGCGAACCGCGGCAGCGGACCGCGCTCGGGCATCGCCACCCGATGCCGCGAATGGCTGACCCGCCTTGCGATAGGCCGGTTCTGATCCATTATCGGCGCCTGAAAGCGAAAGCCGTCGGGCTGGCCGCAATAGTCAATCGCGGTGACATCGATTAGCATGTCGAAAGACAGTCCGGGCGAGTCGCGCAATATCTGCGCCGCCGCCGCTATATTTTCGCGCGCGACATGGATTCGATCGTCGCCGCGCTCGCGATGATATTCGATTACCAGCTCGCCGAGCGCCGCAAGCACCTTTTCCATCAGCGGCGGCGCTGGTTCGCGATCGGGCGGGGAATCGTTTCTATCTTCCATACTGCGACCTCAGGAAATCGATACGGGTCCTCAGCCGGGACTCGGGAACCAAAAGATCCTCCTTGTGCCACAACGAGCCGCCGCGCGAATAGGTGCTGATCTCGATCTGCCGGCTCATCACGATCGCTTCTTCAGGGCAGGCTTCCTCGCACAGGCCGCAGAACATGCAGCGGGTCATGTCGATATCGAAAATTTCCGGATATCTTTCCACTTCGCTGTCGGTCTCGGCGGGGAATATGCAGATGCAGCTGGTCGGACAGGCCCATTCGCATAAACCGCACGCGACGCATCGCTCCCGGCCGTTCTCCATCTGCACCAGCACCGGCATTCCGCGCAGCGCCGGGGCGTGAAGAAAACGCTGCTCGGGGTAATAGACGGTAAAATCCTGGCGTCCGCGGATAAAACCGAACAGGTTTGCGATCAGGTGGCGGGTGGTAACCCACAATCCCGCTATGATTGCCAGGCCGGAGCGCCAACTGGTTATTTGCGGCGGCGGACGTAAAACTTTTTTGACCTGTACCGCCATAATTCTAAGAAGGAGCCGTGTGAACTGTCTGCGGCCCAATGTTCTCCGGGTCAACCAGCGGAGCTCCCAAAGTGCCAAGCCGATCCAGCGACAGACCCGCAAAGCGCGGATTACCCGCAGCGATTTGCGACCAGACCGCCTCGGGACTGAAACGCTCGGCGCGGGACTCGATACGGTTGAGCAATTGCGTGAAAATCTCGCCGTCCGACATCCATCCGGGCGGCGGATCGACCGCGACCGCAATGCGCTGGGCGCGGCCCGCGTGGTTTACGAACACTCCATTTTTCTCGGCGAATGAGGTGGCGGGAAACGCGACGGCGGCGCGGGCGTATTCGGGAATCTGCCGCAGCGTCTGCACCGCCACAAACTCCAGCGGCTGCAACAGCGCCGCGGTTTGCTCAGCGCCGATGACGCGCAGGAGATCCTCTCCGCACACGTAGAGAGCTTTGATGCGGCCGGCCCGCACCGATTGGAGCAGCGAGTTCAAACCGTCGTCCTCGCCGCTGACCAGACCCAATTCGCGCACGCCGCGCGCGTTGGCCGCCTTTTCCGCCTTGATCAGAAAATTATCGGCCGCTCCGCGCGGCACCGCCATCGCGAGCTTCTCCGCGCCCAACGCGCGCAGAAGCTCGCCGAAGCGGAAGTTCTCCTCGGTCGTAAGATGAGGCGAGATCAGCGCGCCGATTGCGGATCCGCCCCAGGTATCGCGCACGCGGATGAGGCCGCCGGCGGCGCGTTCCAGAGCTTCGGACCAGGTCGCGGCGGACGGCGCGCCGCTTTCATTGATCAGCGGATGCCGCAGGCGGGGACGGTTGACGAAGCGGTAACCAAGCCGTCCGCTGTCGCACATCCAGGTGTCGTTGACGGCATCATTGCGGCGCGGAAACAGCCGCCAGATTTGACCGTAGCATTCGTCCACCATGATATTGCAGCCATTGGAACAGCCCGGACAGACGCTCGCGGTCTGGGTAAAGAACCAGACCCGCAGCCGATGATGAAAGTCCCTGGTCTCCAGGGCCCCCACCGGACAGATGTCCGCGGTACACATTGAATAGGGATTGTCCAGGCGGGAATCGCCGATATCCAGTACGGAGCGATGGCCGCGATTGAATATAAGCAGTTCTCCGGTTTTGGTAATCTCGCGGCAAAAGCGCACGCAGCGGCGGCATAAAATACATCGCTCCTGATCGAGCAGCATCCGCTCGCCGATGTCCAGGCGCTTGCCGAGCTTGCGGCGCGGCATGACGCTGCGCCCCCGGCGGCTGCCGAAGCGCACCGAGTAATTCTGCAGCCAGCATTCGCCGGCCTTGTCGCAGATTGGACAATCCAGCGGATGATTGAGCAGCAGCAATTCGAGCACGCCGCGGCGCGTCTGCGCGGCCTCTTCATCGTCGGTATGCACGAGCATGCCGGCACGCACCTGCGTATTGCACGCGATCTGCAACTTCGGCATCCCTTCGATTTTGACCGCGCACAGCCGGCAGCTCCCGTCGATGGAAAGCTTCGGGTGGTAGCAGTAATGGGGAACATCGATTCCCGCATCGAGCATCGCCTGCAGCAGCGGCACGCCCTCAGGCGCGGCTATGGTTCGCCCATCGACGACTATCTGAACGATATTTTCCATCTTCAGGTCAGCTTGCGGCCGCTGCCGTGTATCAATTGCCACGGCTTGCCGGGCCTTTCGTTCTGGACCCGGTGCTGCAGCTTGATCAGTCCGTCGAGCACCGCTTCGGGACGCGGCGGGCATCCGGGTATATAGATGTGCACCGGCACGATGCGATCGATACCCTGGAGCACGGCGTAATTGTCATACGGTCCGCCCGAGCTGGTACAGGCGCCGAAGGATACGACCCATTTGGGTTCGGTCATCTGGTCGTAGACGCGCCGCAAAACGGGCGCGAGGCGCTGGGTAATTGTTCCGACCACGAACAGCAAATCAGCCTGGCGCGGGGTGAAGCGGGGCAGAGCAGCGCCGAACCGATCGATGTCATAGCGGGGGCCGGCCACCGAGAAATACTCCATCCCGCAGCACGCGGTCACGAAAGGATAAGGAAAGAACGAATACTTGCGCGCCCACTGGACCGCGTCCTTAAGCCGGGTCACAACAAAGCTGTCGGGGAACGCGTCGGCCTCATTCGCCGCGCCCGGACCCGCATGGCGTCCGCTGACGAGATAGGCGGAAATCCGTTTGCGTCGGTGTTCGCTTTGCTCACTCATGATTTCACCTCGCAATACGAAGCGGCCGCGATCCGGAGGCTTTGGCGCATGACGCGCAACCGTGTCATCCCACGGGCATGATGCAGAGATGTTGGTCATTCGCCGGGGGCCGCCGCACGGCGCATCGGCGAGGGTCGGAACCTCGCCTGCTATAGTAACAGATGCGGCGGCGGCAGCGCTCGATTTGATTTCTTCCGCGCCGGCCAAAGCGGAACTAATCCGGGTCGCGCAAGCCGGCTTCGAGCACCTCCTTGAGCACCACCGCCTGGTTGTGTTGCTCGTCCTTCGCGCTGTACACGAGCGTGAGCTTTCCCTGGCGGGCGATCCGGCGCAACTGATCCAGCAACGCTTGCGCTTCGGGGCGTTTGAGCTCCTTGCGGTAGCGGCGGCAAAACTCGATCCAGCGATCGGGGTCGTGGCCGAAAAAGCGGCGCAGTTCGTTGCTGGGACCGAGCTCGCGCATCCATTGATGAACCTGCAGGTCCTGCTTTCTGACTCCGCGCGGCCACAGCCGGTCGACCAGGATGCGCGTGCCGTCATCGCGCCCGCGCGGCAGGTATGCGCGCTTGATTGCGATCATGGGTTCGGCCCAAAAAAATATGGTTTTCGAGGCCGGCGAGCGGAATGCTTAAGGCGCAGGTGCGCCGGCCATCAACTTATCGAGCAATTCCGGCTCGACCGGTTTGGCCACAATGGCATCAACCCAGCGGCGGCGGGGATCGTTGGCATGAATCTCCTGCGCCCAGCCGGTAAATAGAAAAAAAAGCGGGGGATCGGAGCGCGATTTCACCCGGCGAGCGATATCCCATCCGTTTATCTCCGGCATCCCGAGATCGCAGAATACCACATCCACGGGGCATTCGCTGTGCATCAGCTCCTTGAGCGCGACCGCTCCGGAGCTGGCGCCGGAGACGCGATGCCCGCGCGCTTCCAGAAATCCCTTGAGCGCGTCGAGATTGGCGCGGTCGTCATCTATCACCATAACCCGGCGCGGCCGGATTTGCGCCTGCGACACGGGGGTGTTGTCCCGCCCAATGTCGCGCTGACTCAGCGGGAAGCGCAGGGTGAAGATCGCGCCGCCTTCAGCGCGATTGCCGGCGCTGATACTGCCGCCCAGCCGCGCCATCGCACCATAGGCGACCGCCAATCCCAGACCGCTGCCGCGCTCGCCCTTGGTGGTGAAAAAAGGATCGAATATCCGATTGAGGTTTTCGGGCGGAATACCGCAGCCCTCGTCCTCAACCGTTACCACCACGCCATTGTCCGCGGCCTTAGCGGCGATGCGCACGGCACCGCCGCGCGGCATCGCATCATGAGCGTTCAACAAAAGATTAACGAAAATCTGCCGCAGCTCGACCGGTTCACCGAGCACCGCGGGCAAGCCGGGCAAATCCACGACAATCCTGATGCGCCCGCCGAAGACCGAGGTTTTCTCCTCCAGCGTGCTGTGAACCATCTCGACCGATTGATCTATGACGGTCTTCAGATCGACGGCGGCAACCGGACGATCGTGGCGGCGGCGGGCGAAATCCTGCAGCCGTCCGATTGTGGCGCTGGCGTCGCCGACAATACGCGACAGCAGTCCCAGCCGTTCGCGATATCGGTCGGGAAACTGCTGCTCACCGCACAGCAGTTCAAGGTGCAGGCGCAGGGCATTGAGGCTGTTATTCAGGTCGTGCGCGATGCCGGAGGCCAGTTCGCCCACGGCAGTCAGTCGTTCCTGATTGGCCATCGCCTCGCGATTGCGCCGCAGTTCCTCCTCGGCCGCCACTCGATCGGTAACGTCCTGTCCGACCGCCAGCACGCAGGGCTGTCCGTCGATCTGAAGCGTACTCCACGAGCATACGGTATGGATGACGTTGCCCTGGCGCCCGCGCCAGACCACCGGAGTCTGACTTGAACCAGCGCCTCCGTCCTTCAGCGACTCAATCCACTTCATGTATTGGCGCGGATCCGGCCATGCGTCCAGATCGGTCAACAGCCGCCCGATCGCGTCGCGCCGAGAGTATCCAAAAATCGCCTCCCAGGCGGGGTTCACATCGACTATATGCCCGTCGATCAGAGAGTAGATGCCGATCCAGGAACCGCTGGTCTCAAAGATCTGGCGGAATTTCGATTCGCTGCGGACCAACGCGCCGAGGTAAAGCTGGATGCTCTCACGCTGGCGGGTAAGCACTTCATTAACCAGATGCGCCCCGAGAATTGCCGCCACCATCGCCGAAAGCCCGGAAACCACCAGGCTGTCGCGCCATTCCAGTTGGCTGGCCAAAGCGGTGCCGAAAACAATGCAGATCGCGCTCATCCCGGCCTGCCAGCGCGTTTCCCACGGAAGACAGGTTCCGCCCACCGGCAGAAGAACCAGCAGGAACAGAAAGGGAGCCGGCGACGCGCCCTTTATCGACAGCAGACCCGAACTGAGTATCAGCAGGGTCGCGAAAATCAACGTCGCCGGCTTCCATATCCGCAGGAAATTCGCGGACCATGTCGCGATCAGCAGCGCCACCGTGCAAGCTAGCCAGATGGCCTGGATCAGGATTGTCAACCAGTCAGGCCGGCGTAGGATTACGGTCTGGTAAACCGGCAGGATCAGTTCCGCGATCAGACTGACGGCGGCGGCCAGGCGCAGACGGATAATTGCTTCCTGGTCCGGAGAGGAAGGCCGCGACCACCTCAGAACCTCCCCCGGTGCTGATTTGGAGCTGCGAAACGGCACCAAACACCTCTGACTACATCGACGCCTTACGCCGCTGCCGCATACGCAAGGCGGGGGCAAGCGGGAATCGTACTACGATGCCTGCGGATTTTAAATCGAAATGAGGCGGCGGGAAAAATTGCGGAAATCGATCGCATCCATCCCTCGGCTACCGTCGCCGCCAATCTCATCGCTCCCCTGGTGGTGATTCACGAGGGCGCCGCAATCAGGTGCTGGCCGCCAAGGAAAAGAGCGACGCAGAAAATCGTCGCGAACGCCGACCGCCTCAGGCCGCTTGCCTGATTTCGCCTAAATGTTAATTCTCTTGACACGAAGTAAGTCAAGAGAGTAGGAAATCCGGCAGAATTTTAAACTTACGTTGGCATTTAAGAACCTGAAACAAAGATGAGGATGCAATGAGAAGATTCGGAATGTCAGGTTTACCCGGATTCCTGATGCTGGCTGTGATGTGCGGCGGGCTCGCGGCTTCGGCTCAGGTATCCAGCGCAGCGGAAAGACTGACCGTCTGTTTTGGCGACTTCGCCCTGTGCGCGGCGTCAACCTGCACCCCCGACGGAAAGAAGATCGCCGTCAATGGCACCGATACGCTGTTCGACGAAGCACAGTGCACCTGTCCGATTCTGAATGGCCCCAATATCGCCGACGTGAACGGCGGCAATATGCAGGGCAGCTGCGCTCCCCCTCCGACGTCCGGCGGCATCTGGTCGACCTATTCGTTTCAGTCGCACATTCCACAAGCCATTAATGACTGGAAGAAACACGGCGACAAAGCGGCGTCACCCGGCTATGTTTGCCCAGCGAACCTGACCAACAACTACCAGTTCACCAACTGTTTCAGTTTTGCCTGCCAGCGGGCCGGCAAAATCCACGGCGTTCCCGTCGCCACCTGCTATTGCCCTATCCAGGAGTTCGACGGCGGCCCGGTGGATCCGGGGACCCCGTTCACCACTCAAGCCGGACAGTGTAACGAATCGATATGCTCCCAATACCCGGTCGGCGGCGTCTTCAATTTTGACGATCTCGCTCCGGGAGAGTGCCTGGAGCCGCCTTCGGACAGCTGATTGAAGGCTTGACCTGCGGCGGGGTGCCGCCGGCACCCCGCCCTGATGTTTCGAAAGTTCCTTGAACGATTGTCATCCCGAGGCGCCGCGAAGCGGGGAATAACGCGAGGCGATTTGCCTGGGCCGGATGGCGGAAATAATCGCCTCGCGTTGATTTCCCCGCTTCCCTGACGCTCTCAGCCGGCTGCCGCTCGGGCGCGGTGCGCATCATCCATCATCAGCGCCGCATTCCACCGCCATGCATTCCGCCGCCGTGGAACCCGCCGCCGTGGAACCCGCCATGGAATCCGCCAAAGCCACCTCCCAGCCGTGCCCCGCCGAAATTGCGAGCGCCAAAGCCGCCAAAATTACCGCCATGGAACTCGTTATGCGAAACGAGGAAGCCCGGATTGTGCAGCGGATTCACTCCGAAGTTGTACGGATGGCCGAGCCAGGCGCGATTGCCCCATCCATGCCATCCGCCCCAGTCGTCATGGTCCCAATCGTCATGGTCCCAATCGCGATGGTAAGGATAGCCCCATCCACCGAAATCGCCCCATCCGTAACCGTACGAGGGATAGCCCCAACTCGAGTAATATCCGGGATTGTATCCCGGATAGCCGCCGTAATAACCCGGCACATCCATGCAGCCTGCCAAACCAAACACCAGAACAACCAATCCGATAACTGCGAACAGTTTTATGGTTTTCATGATCCTCAACGCCGACTGCGGCTGACGATCGACGGCTCAACGGCCCCTCACGGTCCGCCAGCCATCGCATCGGCGCGCCTGCGGCAGTGCGGCGCTCCCTGGTTGAAGCGGTACAGCAAGAGCCTTTACCTCGCGGCAGCGCGCGGACGCCCACGCCGGCGCCGCGGAACGCTCTCCTCAGCAGGGAGCTCTTCCGAAGCTTCGGCGGATTCCTTGTCGGCGGGCGATGGAGCAGCGGTTCTGTCCTCGCCCCACAGAATCGGGTTGTCGGCGCCGACGCGTTTGGAAAGCGACTCGCGAGCCTGCTGGCAATCCACGCACAGCAGAGTCCAGGGCATCGCCTGGAGGCGTTCGACGGGAATCTCCTCTTCGCACATCTCGCACACGCCGTAACGTCCGTCGCGCAGGCGCTCGAGGGCGCTTTCGACCGCGGCCACGCGGCTGGCCGCCAGCTGAGCCATCGAGGCCACCAATTCGCGGCTTTCATCCGAGGCGGCGCTGTCCCCCTCGTCGCCCACATTGCTCCACTCCAGAGGATTACGTTCGCGCATCGCGCGCATCCTGTGGATCTCCTGCAGACGCAGACCGGCGAGCAATGCGCGCAACTCGCGCGCTCGTTGGTCGGCGTAAAGATTGGAAACGTCCAGCGGCGCGGCCGCCGAAACAGTTTTTGAATTGGATATCATGTATTCCTCCAAATTCTGTGAGCCTGGAATACCGGCTGAAGCCAGCCTCTATTCCCAAAGCAGTCCGGAAATGTCTCAAACGACGATCCGAGCGGGCGGCGTGCGCGGCATCGACCGGCGCGCCGACGCCAAAGGCGATTATGCCGGCTCGGAACTGTCCGCGGAGGCAGGCGCCAGGAGCCGGCGCACGGGCCAGATTTCGATTGGCCACGACGGAAGATCGACTCTCGCTGCGCGCAGCGCCGTCCGGCGGTTGGCCGGAACATCGGGCAGCAGGGCGGTCGCATAGGGTGGCCGCGGCGCGGCGCTGCGGGGAGCTACTTCCTGCAGCGCGTGGCGCGTCAGTTGCGGGCGCGAGGCGGTAATTGCGGTCGAGGCGCTATCGCCAACGGATCGAAAGGGCCGCGCAACCTGAGCCACGCTCAATACGGATAGAAATCCGATAAGGAGCAGCGCGAGCCCGATGGATTGGCGATATTGTCGCATTTAGGCGCCTCTACCGGAGAGACGATCCGGGTACAGGCTTTATTCAAATTCCATGCCGCAACGGCGCGCCGGCTGGCCCCTCGCCCGAGCACCGCGCCGCCGGAACAGCTAACTGTATTGCGGCTTTTTTACCGCCGATTTATTGCTCAGAGGCCTCGATCTAATGGCCCGGGGGCCCTCCCGGCAGCGACTGTCCGGTCGCGCGGTCCACCTGCGATTTGGCCAACGAATAGCTGTACAAGGCGTTGGCGTAGTTGGCGTCGTCTTCGGTGTAATGCCGCTGAGCGTCTTCCAGTTCGACAATATTGGTCAGTCCGGCCTCGTATCGCTTTTCGGCCAGTTCAAGCTCAACGCTCGACGCCGCCACGGCAGCTTCGGCGCGCCGAATCCGATCGAGCGACGCCTGCCAGTCGAGAAACGCGGTCTTTACCTGCAGGATTACGCGCTGGCGCAAATCGTCGAACGCATGCTCCAGCGCTTCCTGCTGGAGCCTGGTCTCCTCCACCTGATGCGTGGTGAGAAAGCCGTTGAACATCGGCCAGGTGATGACCAGGCCGACGTTGAAATTGTTGATCGCCGGCAACCCGGTGCCCATGGCGTTGTAACCGCCGACCGCGTTGGCGGTAGGCAGAAAATCGCTGCGATATTGTTTGATCACCGCGCCCATCGCACGAATCTGATCTTCGATTGCGGCAAGGTCGGGCCGATCGCGCATCGCGATCCGCACCAGGGCGCCCATGGTTGCGTTAATCTTGCTGTAGGTCAGAACGTCCGCCGGACGGTAATCCGGCGCCGCCTCGCTCAGTCCCATGGCATTATCCAGCGCCACCTTGCCGTCGGCGACGGCGTTGCGCGCGTCAACCAGCCGCAGTTGTGCGCGCTCCAATTCCGCCTGGGTGACGTAAACGTCAAGCTGCGGACGCAAGGCGGCGTTGGCCTTCACCTGGGCTTCATGCAGATGGTAGCGCCGCTGCTCCACCGCTTTTTCGTAAACCCGTACCAGCTGTTGGGCGGCCAGCAGGCTGAAATAGCGCTGCGAGACCTCAAAAATCAGGTCCAATTCGACCAGTAATTCCTGCGCCTTGGCGGCCGCAGCTTCATAGCGGCGCTGTTCGACGTAGCCGCGCCGGCGGCCGAAATCGAGCAGGAATTGCGAGATGCTGAAGCCGCCCAGATAGTTGTTGTAGGTGTCAGCCACCTGACTGAAGTCGTTGGAGGGCAGGTCATGATTGCGGCCCGATTCGCGCGGAAACATCCCGCCCACATCGTAATATTGAGTGTTGCCGATCCCGTTGGCGGTGGTGCGCAGGTATTGCGCGCTGCTGTACACCTGCGGCAACAGTTCGGAGCTCGCCTCGCCCACCCGTTGCGCCGCCGCGCCGCTGTTGGCCGCCGCCTCGCGCCGCCGCGGATGGAACCGCAGGGCAATCGCGATCGCGTCCTTGAGGGTGAGCTGGGAGCCCGGGGTTATCGGACTCTGGTTGGCAGCCGGCATCGCCAGCCCGGGCAGCCCAATCATGATACAGCAGGCCAAAGCCACTCTGCTCCAGGTTTTGTTCATGAACCAATCTCTCCCTGCCTGAACCGCTACTCCTGGCTGGCGACATCGGCGCTGTCGCTCTTGCTGACCATGTATTGAACCGCCTCGCCGGCGCGCAATGTCGGGCGCACCGCGCTGACCACCAGTTCGTCACCGCTCAAGCCCGAAGTGATCTCGGCATAGCGGCCGTCATTGATGCCGATGGCGACCGGTTTTTTCACCAGATGTCCGTCGGCAACGACATAAACATAGGGCGATTTCCCCAGCTCTCCGATGCTGCCGATCGGCAGGCGCATGGCGTCGGGATGCCGCACCAGGTCGAGCGTGACGTGAGCATACATCCGCGGATAAAGCTGATGGGACGGATTATCGATATCGATCTCGGTCATCATGGTGCGGGTGGCCAGATCCAGCGAGTTGGCGTAGCGGGCAACCACTCCGCTAAAGCTGCGTCCGGGAAATTCCTCGAAGCGCAAGGTGGCCGGGGTCCCGCGGCGAATCAACGCGACCACCTGTTCGGGAACGTAAACATAAACCCGCAGCTTGTCGATTTTCGCCATCGTCAGCACCGGTCCGCCGCCGCCGCGATGGCCGCCCGCTCCTTCCACCGCACCGGGCGAAACCAAACCCGACATCTCGTTGACGCCGATATCGCCGCCGCCCGCCCGGATCAGGGCGCCGGGGTCGGCGAAACGGCCGGTGATCACGCCGTCGAACGGCGCCACGATTTTGGTGTAATCGCACATCGTGTGCAGCGTTTCCACGGTCGCCTTGGCCTGTTGGAATTTGGCGAATGCGACGTCGACATCCTGCTGCGAAACCAGACGCGGATCGCTCTGCTGCACCTTGCGCAGCCGGTCGTAGGTGATGGTCTGGATCGACAGGTTGGCCTCGGCCTGACGCAGATTGGAGTGCAGTTCCGGCACCTGGATGGTGGCGAGCACCTGGCCCGCTTTGACCCAGTCGCCTTTGTCCACCGTGATGGTTTGAAGATAGCCGGTTACCTTGGCGTGCAGCGCAGCCTCATAGAAGCCCACCAGATCTCCGGGCAGCTCGATCGAGCGCATCATGTCCGCGCGCTGCGGACGCGTCACGCTGACTACCGGCTTGGGTAGAGTTGTTTTGGTCTCGGCCGGCGCCTCGCAGCCGGCAACCGCGGCGGCAAACGCCAGCGCCGCAAGCAGCACCATCGGACGGTACGTTGTCACTTACCTACTTTCCTCCCTGCGCGCATAGAAAAATTCGTAGATGCTGGGAACCAGGAACAGTGTCAGTATGGTCGATACGGCCAAGCCGCCGACCGCGGCGCGGGCCAGCGGCGCCGACGCTTCGGAGCCCTCGCCCAGCTTCAGCGCGATCGGCATCAGCCCGGCCACCGTGGCCAGCGCCGTCATCAGGATCGGACGCATCCGGATGCGCGCCGAATCCACTACGGCGCGCCGCAGCACCTCTCCCTGACGGCGCCGCTCGTTGGCGAAGTCCACCAGCAGAATCGAGTTTGAAACCACAATCCCGACCATCACGATGATGCCCATGAACGATTCGATGTTGAGGGTCGTGTCGGTTGCCCACAGGGTCCAGATGACGCCGATCAGACCCATCGGCACCGCGAACATGATGATGAACGGATCCAGGAAGGATCGAAATTGCGCCACCATCACCAGGTACAGCAGGATCACGGCGAGCCCCAGTCCAAGACCAAAGCTGGAAAACGACGCGTGCATCGCGGCGACCGAGCCCAGGTAATCGATCGATACTCCCGCCGGCATTTTCAGATTCTCAAGCCGCTTCTGGATCGCGATCTGGGTGCCGCCCAGATCCTGCGTGCTGGGAGCGACCAGCACGTCGACCACGCGCTGGATGTTGTAATGGTCGGCTTCGGACGGATTGGTTTCGTGCGCGATGGTCGCGACGTCGCGCAGCAGCAGGCTCTGCGCGTGTCCGTCTTCGCCGCTGTAGCTGCGCACCGGGATGTTCTCCAGCGACTGGATCGCGTCGAAACCAGAGGCCGCCTCGCGGTACTGCGCGGTCAGGAAGTAGTCGTCATTGTTGTGATGGTCGATCCAGATCGAGGGCGACAGGTAGAGGTTGGAATTGAGCGCCGTGATTACCGACGATACCACCTGCTTCTGCGTCAATCCCAGGCGCGCCGCCTTGATCCGATCCACCTTGATATTGAGGGTCGGGTACTCGGCTTCCTGCGGAATGAAGGTCTGCGAAACCGCCGGCATCGCCGCTATGGTGCGCTGAACCTCAAACGCCGTACTGAACAGGGTCTTGAATTCGGGCCCCCGCAGTTGCACGTCGATCGGAGCCTGCGCGCCGAAGTTCAGCACCGCGTCGATGATGCTGCCGGAGGAAAATAACGTCGTCGCCTCGGGCAGGTCGCGCGGCAGCACACGCTTGAGCCGCTCGACGTAGTATCTGGTCGGCCGCTGATGATCCTCTTTGAGTTCGACCTCGATAAATCCGGTCTCCTGCGAGGAATTGGGCGAGTAGATGGCCGAGATGCTGGGGGCCAGCCCGATGTTGGAGACCACCATCTCAAGGTCATGCGGGGGAATCACCTTGCGGATCTCGGCCTCGATTTGACGCGCCAACGCGGTAGTCAATTCCAGGCGCGTGCCCGGAGCGGCGCGGAAGTTGATCGTAAAGGTGCCGGCGTCGGTTTCGGGAAACAGCTCCGACCCCAGCCGCGGATACATCGCCAGGCTGACGACGAAGAGCAGAGCCGCCCCCAGCACCACGACCAGCTTGTGATCCAAAGCATGCGTCAGGATCCGCTCATAGCGATGGGCGAAGCGCTCGTACACGCGGTTGAAGCCGGCCAGCAGCCCGCCGCCTTCGCTGTGTTCGGCCGCCTGGGCGTCTTCGATGGTCAGGAAGCGGGCGCAGAAAATCGGAATTACGCTCATCGCCACCAAGTACGACGCCGCCATCGACAGCACCACGGCCAGCGCCAGCGCGCTGAACAGATACTTGGCCACCCCGAACAGGAACATGACGGGAAAGAACACGATGCAGGTGGTCACGGTGGAAGCGAGCACCGGCAGCGCGACTTCCTGGGCGCCGTCCAGCGCCGCCGCCATCGGTTCCTTGCCCATTTCAAGATGGCGGTTGATGTTCTCCAGCACCACCACGGAATCGTCCACCAGGCGCCCGATCGCCAGCGCGAAGCCGCCCAGTGTCATGATGTTGATGGTCGATCCGTTCAGGTACAGGCCAAAGGCGCCGGCCAGAATCGAAAGCGGAATGGAGAGGAAAATCGCGAACGTGGATCGGAAGCTGCCCAGGAAAATCAGGATCATGACCGAGGCCAGCACCGAACCGGAAATCGCCTCGTGGGCCAGTGTCTTGACCGCCTGGCGCACGTAGATCGACTGGTCGAAGATGGTCTTCAGTTTCATCCCGGGCGGCAGACCGAACACTTTGGGCACCAAATCCTTGATTCCGTTGACGACCGAGATGGTATTGGCGCCGACCTGACGCAGGACTGGAACATAGACCGACGGACGGCCGTCGATCAGCACCTTGTTGTACTGAATCTGCGAGGAGTCCTCGACCGAACCGACGTCCCCCAACAGCACGGGAGCCTGGCCGCGCCCGATTTTCACCGGAACGTTGTTGATGTTCCGGACCTTCGGAATCATGCTGTTGGAATAGATGTAGTAGTCGGTAGGGCCGATCTTGGCGTCGCCCGCGGGCAGGATCAGGTTGGATTGGTCGATGGCATGGACCACATCCATCAGGGACATTCCGCGCGCCTGCAACGCCTCGCGATTGACGTAGGCCATGATCTGGCGGAACTTGCCGCCGAACGGAATCGGCACCGAAGCGCCGGCTACCGTCGCCAACTGGTTGCGCACGTTATAGCGGGCCTGGTCCTCGAGCTGGGTCTCGTCGTAAGCCTGCCCTTCCAGCGTCACCAGGACAACCGGCAGCGAAGAGGCGTCATACTGCAGAACCAGCGGCGGCAGCGTGCCGGGCGGCATGATCCCCAGATCGGCCATCGCCAAGGTGCCCATCTGGGCCGCGGCCGTAGCGGCGTCGGTGCCCGGTTGAAAAAAGACTTTGATTATACTTACGCCCGCCAGCGAACGCGATTCGATATGTTCAATATTGCTGCCTAAAGTGAAGAACCGCTCGTAGCGGAAGGTGATGTTGTCTTCCATGTCCAGCGGCGGCATCCCCTGGTAGAAGGTCGCAATGACTACCGCCGGAATCTTTATGTTGGGGAACACGTCGACCGGCATCTTGCCGAACGCCGTGATTCCTAAAATTGTGATCGCCAGAGCGCCTACGATTATGGTGTAGGGATTGCGCAGTGCGAATTTAGGCATCTTTGCAGATTCTCCAATCCTTCAGCTCAGCGGCCGCAACCGGAGCTTTCCCCGTTTACGACTCTCGATTCGCGCCGCCCGGCGGATTTGTACCGTCCTTGGGTCTGATCGTGAGCACCGGGCAGTCCGCTTCGCGAACGATAGTTTCGGTAACGCTGCCCAAAATGAAATGCGCCAGACCGGTCCTGCCATGCGTGGCCATCACGATCAGGTCGGCGCGGATTTCGGCGGCCACTTCGATTATTGCGGTTTCCGGAATTCCGGGGCGTACCATCACCTCGTACTCGACGCCGCCATCCAGCCGCTGGCGCGCGATCCGGCTCAGGCTGTTCTCTGCCTCGACTTCCCAGTGTGGATGCGGCGCGATGGCGACCGGAACATCCATGTCCGGTCCCGGAGTACGTGGAACATTGAGAAGGTAGAGTTTGGCGCCGTTGAGCCGGGCAAGTTCCGCGGCGTAACTCAACGCGGACAGTGAATCGTCCTCCAGAACCACCGGACACAGTATCGCGCGCAGCATTTTGATAACCCCTGACGGGCCGATCTAACGTCCACGCCGCGGTTGGGATGGACCCCTCAAACCGCGAACCTGCCCGATCGACGCACGCCTTTTTCTGAGCTTACACGCCGGATCTCGGCGGCCGGCTGCCGAATTCGTGCTCCCCGTTGCGTGCGCGGCCGGGTCAGGCGCCGCGCCGCCGCCTTCATCCTTCGCACCTGCTTTTCCACTGGCACAAGAGGCTATCGCCAGCATTAAAGAATCTGCGTTTGCCGCTTCAGAAGGGTCGGAGCGGCCCACCAGGTATTGGGCAGCGCGCCGCAGGGCAGCGTTGGCGGCAAGGTGGCGAATCGAGAGGAATTCGGCCCACATACACCAAATCTTCGCCTTGTAACCCGTGGTGAGATCCATGTTCATCCACCATTGTTGAAGAACGGAAATGTTCTCGCTGCGAGGCGGACGCAATGCCGCTGCGCAGCAGTAAAATCGTCGGACAGCGAAAAGCCGGCTATGAAACGGACCAGGCGCTGGGGTCCGGGTCGCGGGATCTGGAGCGTGGGATATGACGATAGACCGCGGCAAACACAATGCACCAGTTGTCCGGCATGCGCGCGCCAGCCAGCTTGGGCCCGGGCTCGCGGAGCTGCGTCAGCAGCGGGGGATCGCCGGACAAGAAGGAAGGATACGGTCCCGGAAGCTTGGGAATCCCGATTCCGACCTCCAGGTAGGTGTGACGACTGATTCCCTGGTGGGTTTGGCGCCAGTCGGGGGCGAAGTTGAACTTCGCGCGGCTCAGGGGGGTTACCACCCCAGACGTGATCAGGGCAAAAAAGAATAGCGCGAGGACCGCACGACCGCACAGCCATGAGAAGCGCGCGCCATTCATGGATCTTATTGCGCCAAAATTAACGGCCCAAGGCAACAGCTCCGGATTTCTCCGCTCCAGTGCTTGCTTTTTTCACTTGCTTAAACCGGAGGATACGCATTTTTATCGGGTCAGGCGCAAAGACGTGCAGGATTCTCGCCGTTCGCCGCGAAACGCGGACGCAGCCGCAGCATCCCATGTTCATCACGATAAGCCTCTTCGCCGTTAAACGCACCGCGGCTGCCGTCGGGAAAAACGAACCCGTCCTCGCTCCAGACTCCGCCGCGGCCTTCCACCTCCGCCATTCGCGTCACTTTGATGCTGGCCAATTCCTGCGCGATAGTCATGACCATGAACTCCATTATGCCTGTGAGCAGCTTCAATATTTTGAAGAGCTTCAATTTTTCGGACGGCACGGCCAGCTGAAGCGGAGCGAAGGCGGCATCGGGCCGCCCTCGCTCATTCAAGCACCTAGCCTACCTCCACCCTCTCGTTCGGGATGCCGGTGACGCATTTGTCCGCGGCGCGCAGGTGGTCGATGGCCTGCGCATACCGGCCGTTGCCAAACGCCCGGACTCCGGCGCCGTACTCGGCTTCCGCCTGCGAGCTGTAGAAGGAGCTCCGCTTGGCGTGCCGCAGATGGCGGCCGACGTCGCGAATGAGGAGCTGAGCCTGCTCCTTGGAATCCATGACCGCCATTTGCGTCGCCGGGTTTGCGCTCTTGAGCGGCGCGGTCTGCAGGCTCATACCGGTCACGTCGCTCGGTTTGATTCCCGGCGGCAGTTTGGCCGCCACTTCCGGTGTCAGCGGGACCAAAGTCAGCCCGCCGAAACTCGCGGTTGCCGGTCCGTAGATTCCGCCCGTCAGCAGCATCCCCGAAACCAGCGCCGCCGCCGTCCTTTTGAAAATACGCATACCTCGATCCTCCTTTGTGGAACTCCTTTCTAGAGCTCTCATCAGGGAGGCGTTATGAAGGCGTGAACAATTTGTTCAGCGCGGTTGAACGGCCGCATCCGAAACCCAGAAAACCGCCTCCGCCCGCGCACCGATCGCGTCCTCAGCGGCTTGGATTCGGAAAAGAATTCGCTTGCCCCGATCCAATCGGCAAGTCGGGGAGAAGCTGCCGCTGCGATGATGAGAATTTCATGGCGGGGCGCAGGACTCAGGACGGCGTCATCGAGGTTTGCCGAAGCTGATCAGCAGGTGGCGCAAGCTGCCGTCGATCAGTCCGCGCCGCATCATTGCATGGACTTCAAGCGACTTAGCCGATTCGCCGCAATCGACGCGGCCGGCGGATTCCGACTCAATCAGGGCCATCGTCGCGCCCCAGAAGTTAGCTGCCGGATTGGAGACATCCCGGATTGCGCGCACAATCAGCCCGGCGCCGCGGGCGGCGTTCAGATATTCAGTGAAGCCACCGAAGTCGGCGTGCCAATACCGGTCCAGAGCGGCTTTCATACCCTCGCGCTCGACCAGACAGTCGGCAAGAAACAGACCGCCGCCCGCGGTCAGAAGTTGGGCGGCCCGCCTGAACCATTCCCGGCGCCGCAGATGGCATGAACTGTCCAGCGCCACAATCGCCTCGAAGCGCTCCGCGCCCGGCACTTCGAGCGCGTCACACAGCATCGGATGAACCCGCGTCGCGACGCCGGCCTGCGCGGCGAATTCAGCCGCCAGACCAACATGAGACGGTGCGATGGTAATGGCGGTGACGTCGGCGCCAAACTCCTGCGCCCAGAAGATTGCCGGGCCGCCCAGTCCGCATCCGACATCGAGTACGCGGCGGAAATCGATTCTCCGCAGATTCCAGAACTCGGCGCTGTCGGTAAGCATACGATGCTGCGAACGGCGCAGCATCGCGCGCAACTGCAGCGCGCTCCTTGCGGCGCATTCCGCCCGCTCCAGCAGGCCGACATGAAAGTGCACTCGCGGACCGGGTCCGTAGCGGCGCACAATGGACTCCGTTTTGCGCTCGTAATATTCCGCGACCGAAATACCAGAGGCAGAGGACCCGTGGCCGCCGCTTTCCACAACCGCAAAGCCGGCTGAAGCGCCATCAAGCCGGGACGGCCCGTTCATTGGGTGTGCTCGAATTATCGAAAAAGCGGAAACAAATCATACATTTCGACCGTGGTCACGCCGTACGCCTGCACACCGTCGTAAAGGCCCTCAACCTTCGCTTTCGCCTCGACCCGATGGGCGTTGAAAGCTGATACTATTTCCGGCTCCTGCTTAAACGGGAGCAGGGTTACGGTGAGATCCGCTTTTCCAGGAATCGTGACGCGCCACTTATTTGCATAAATACGGCCGGTTTTACTGCTCGTCCACTTTTCCAGTTCCGATATAAGCGCACTGGCCGAATGCAAACTGTCGTCCGCGCACAGGATCGTAACGAAGCTGTCTTTGCCGCCCACGTGGGAATCCGGATGGGCGTCGTCGTTCTGCTGATCCCACAGACTCATCTTGACCTGGTTGCGCAGCTCGATATTCATCCAGGTCCATTTGCACGCTCCGAACCGGCCCCATTCGCGATCCAGCCAGGAAGTCCCGGTTACCGAATAGGATTTTCCCGCGAAGCCGAGGGTGCCCGAGGTCGCCAGATGCGGCAATGCGTATTCGTAATCGATACCGTCCGAGAACGGAATCATCCCGGTAGCAAGATTCGGCAGCGGATGTCCCAAAGGCTTCATGGTGAAATTCAGCTCCAGACTTTGCGCACCGCTCTTCACGCCCCCCTCGATTTGCAATTGGTCGATAGTCCCGTACACGCGGCCCACTCCCGCGATCCGAATATCAAGACCTTTTTCAGCCACGGTCGTGTCCGCCAGCCATAGCCGGTTTTCCTCTTTGGAAAAGTAATCGCCCTGGTCGTCATCGAATATCGACATGGCCAGCTGAGCTATCGGTGTTCCGAGCGATTTGGCTATCAGCAACAGGTGAAACAGCACGGAGAAATTCCGCTGCCCGTCGCTTACATAACTGACGAAATAGTAAGAGTCTCCGTCCGAAGTTCCGATCGAATGCGGGGGTAAATCGTCGGCGGGCTTCAGAATCGGCTGACGGTCCATGGCGACACGAATCGGTTGGGCCGCCGCCAGTATTTCCCTGGTCGGACGTCGGTCCGGGATATGCGGCGTGTTTTCCGTTTTCAATCCGGCCGCCTCAAAAGTTCGGGGCAAAGGCGACACGGCCTTGCCGCTGCCGCTTCATCGCATGGGAACGGCGAAAGCATTGATCATCCGCCAGTCTTCGCCTGTTCCATCTCTGGTAAAGATGAAGGCGAATTGGATGGGAATGGCGCCGTAGTCGTTTTGCTTGTCCTTGTACTTAGCCCTGCCGGTAACTATTCCATGCGTTCCATCCTGTCCCATGTAAGCAACATCTTCGAAATCCCTGATCTGAGGCATCTGCGACTTCTGCTGCGTATTGAGGTACGCGATAATGTTGCCGATTCCCACAACCGAACCCGGATCGTCGACCCGCTTCAGAATCGCGTCGATATGCAGCAACGCGCCGAGTTCGTCGTAGCTGCCGCGGTTGAAAAGGTCCGTCGCATGCTTGAACGTTTGGCTCAAGTCGTTTGACATTTCAGATCCTCCTTGTCGTGCGAGGCGGCGCCTCAGCCGCGAACCGCGTTGAGCCTGCGGCTCAGTTCACGAGATTGCTGCCGGTATGAAGATTTTCGAGCAGTGCGCGCGCCTCCCTCAAATCAGGGGTATCGAAGCCCTCGCTGAACCAGTCAAAGACTCCGGCCAGCAGCCGGCGTCCTTCGGCGGCGCGGCCCTGTTTGAGACGCAGCCGGCTGATACTCACAGCCGCGCGCAACTCCAGCGATTTGGCGCTCTGCTCCGTGCTTTTCGCCAGCGCCTGGGCAAAACATTCTTCGGCGGCCGCTTCGTTCTCCCCGGCCGCTTGCTGCAAAAGCAGCTCGCCCCGGACGCGGCTGAATTCCGCCACCCAGTAGCGATCCACGCATTCGATCGAATCGAGCACGCGCAAACCGTCGGCGGGACGGCCATTGTGGCCGTACACCTGCGCCAGCAGGGTTGAGAAGTAGGGGATCATGATGACGCCGTCAGTGGAATGGAAGGCCTCGATGCCCATACGCATTTGCGCGCTTCCTTCCTCGACCCGGCCCCGCTGCGCCAGCGCCCAGCCGCAAAGAATGGCGCCCATGCAACGGTAAAAGGCGAGTTCATATTCGTTGGACAACCGGACCGCTTCCGCCGCAATTCGCTCGACAGCTTCCGCCTTGCGTTGAAACTGGTAGGGTAATGCGCCGAATGCGGCCGCCATCGCCATCGTCGCCGGATGGTTGAGGCGCCGCGCCAGTTCGATCCCCTCCTCGTCCCGTTTAATCGATTGATCCGGGTAGCCCAGAAACCATAAGGCCCATCCGGCATGGAACAGACACGCTACCGCGGGGTCCTGTCCGTAGATGAATTTAAGCCTTTCGTGTTCGACCGGATTATAGATTGCAATCGCCTGTTCGAGATGGCCGAGCCCGGCGGCGAACTCCCCGGCGGTACAGCAGCTCACGCCCAGGGCATGATGTGCTTCGACCAGGAGACCGGAATCGCCGCTGCTGCGCGCCAGCTTGAGGCATTGCTCTCCCATCTCGAATCCGGCGGCGTATTCGGATCGCGAGGCGTAGTTGATCCAAAGACCCCAAAAGGCGCGGAACAGCTGAGGAGTTTCCTGCACCTGCTGACTCAATTCGCGCGCGCGGGCGAATACACGGCCCACTTCCAATGAGGAAAAGCCCCGGGTCGATACCAGGGCCGTTCCTAGCGCCGCGTTAAGCATGAATTCCTGTCTCAGCAACCGCGGCGTGCGGGCAATGCCGCCGGCCAGCGTAAGCCCGTTGCGAAAATGATTGATGGCTTCAAGGTTGGCCGATCGCTGGCTGGCGCGTTCGCCGGCCAATTGCAGGTAATGCAGAGTTTTGCCGGGGTCCGCGCCCGCGCCCGCGTTCCACAGATGATGCGCCAAGTCCTCGGCGTGGTCTTCCACGGTGTCGCTCCACAACTGTTCGATTGCGTTGGCGGCTTCCAGATGGAGCCGCTGGCGCCGCGGGGCGGACAGATCGCTGAGCACCGCCTGCCGGATCAATTCGTGTGAAAACCGAAAGCGCGCCTGCGGATAGTCCAGCGTCGCCGTAATCAGACCGGCCCGTTCCGCTTCTTCCACGCAGTCGAGCAGTGAATCGGCCGCCGTATGCGCCGCCGCCCGCAGCAAGTCGAAGGTAAAAGATCTTCGAATCACCGCCGCGGTGCCGAGCGCCTTGCGGGTGGATTCGTTCAGCCGCGCCAGCCGCCTGCGAATCACCACGCGCAGATTGCGCGGGACATCAGGCTCGCCCATCTCAAGGCCGCGCCGAAAGTTTCCGTCCTCATCGAGCAGCCTGCCCTGTTCGGATAAATGCCTGAACAACTCTTCGACGAAGAACGGATTGCCTTCGGTGTTGGCGTAAAACAGCCTTACCACAGGCTCCGGCGGCTGCTGCCCGCTGAGCGCCCGCAGCATGCCGGCAACTCCGTCGATCGGCAATCCGCGCAGACTGAAGCTCTCAATCAGGCGTTCGCGAATCAACTCGTCAAGCGTTCTAATCAGCTGCCCGCCCGGGTCGGGCTCGTAGGTGCGGTAGGTTCCCAGGATCATCACCGGAAGCCCGGGGATCAGTTGCGCCAGATGATTGAGCAGTAACAGCGTGCCTTCGTCGGCCCAATGCAGATCGTCGAGCAGACAAAGCACGGGCGCACTGAGCGAAAGCCGGGCGAGGATTCCGGCCACCGCGCCGAACAGCAGACGGCGCGACTGCTCTGGCGGCAACTCCGCGGGCTGAGGAATATCGGGAAACAACCTGCGCAAGTGCGGTACCAGCCGGCTGAGTTCCGCCGCGTCATCGCCTAACGCATCGCGAAAGACGCTGGGGTTCCGCGCCCGGGCCATCGCGGTTTCAAGTATCTCGACAAACGGAATAAAAGGAACCGGGTCGCTGCGGTCGTAGCATCCGCCGGCGAAGGTTAAAAAGCCGCGGCGCGAGGCCTCGGCGGCGATTTCGGCCGCCATCCGCGTCTTGCCGACGCCGGCCGCACCGTCGATCAGCACCAGCTTTCCCGTTCCCTGCCGCGATTGCTCGAGCAAAGCCAGCAGCGCCGCACGTTCCGAATCTCGGCCCACCAGTACGCTTGCGGCGGGGTAGGAAGGGGCGAAGCTGGTTGGTTTGGGGGTAAATACCGCCTGCGGCTGCGGGGTCTGGATCTCGGTTCCGTCAGGCTTAAGTACAAATTGCCAGCTTATCGGAGTCTTCGGGTCGGGAACGTAAGTGCAGAAAGAACCGGTGCGGATGCAGCGGTTGAGAGTCGCACCCAGCGCGGAATCCTGTTCGGCAATTTTGTCCAGCGCCGACCTGACCGCGCGGGTGACATTAAGCCGGGCGCGCTCGGCGGCGGAACCGGCGCGGCGCAGGCGCCCGCCCAGGCCCACGGCCCGCGAAATTTCGCCGGCAAGAAATTCTATTTCCGATTCGATCCGATCGGCGCCGGCGGCATCGCCGCGCTCGCGGGATTGCGTCAGATCTTCCTTCAGGTCGGTCAGGCGGCGCCGATATTCCCTTTTCGCGCGCTCATCGAGCAACTCCCCGGCGTCGCCCTGCAATCCGCGCCGGAAGGAAACTCCGGCCGCAAGCGCGCTTTCATTTTTTTCGATCAGATCGCTCTCGGCAACCGGGCCGCAGCCGCCCAGCACATCCAATGCGTGAAATTCCTCGCCCGGATGCTGAAGCAGGCGCTGGATGTAACCGAGTCCTTTGACATGCCGGACGGAGAACAGGGCGCCGGCCGGCCCGATCGTCCAGTATTCGCCGGTGCAGGCAAAAATCGCGCAGGATTGCCGCGTGGCGCCGGACCCCGGCCTTAAAGGCGCCGCGTCCCGGCTTTTACGTCCCACCGAAAGCCCCTTTCTGGATCCTCCGCCTTGCAGGCGGTCCGGACCCGGCTCGTAAACTTAAAAGCCGTGAGCACCAGGTTCGAGACGCAGGAATTCGGTTAGTAGCAGTATATTCGTGATATGTAAAGAGCCTGCTGATATACGATTATATAAAAAAGAAAGTGCTTTTGAATAAACTTGACTTCCATGCATATGCAGATCACAGAAGCGGCTTCACGTTGCAGCGGATCCGGAATTGATTAATCCGCCGCCGGCGCCTGAACGCACCCGCCAAACGGCCATCTGAATTCAATCGGACCGCTGAAATCGCCGCCGGGCGGCCGCTTCGCCTCCGCCGCGAAGACCACGACCCGCGGGCAGCCTGCTGCCCTCTGGAATCGGCCTGCCCGCTGCGGACTGCGAGGACGCCTCAGCCTTGAAGATGGCGCCTGCGGGTAACAGCCGGCTCGCTGTCAGAGCGGCAGCAGCGCCTCTTGTACAGGCATCCTGGAATTCATCACACTCGCGGGTTGTGCTCATGCATGACCCGATCGTTATCGACTATACGTAATCGCGAGGGCGCGGCGACGCACTTCATGTCGCTGCGATGCGCAGGCGCCCGGACTATGCACGTTTGCCGGCTAGAACAATACCTCCAGTACCGATCGCAATTCGCGCTGCTCGCCGATCCCGTACAGGAGTTGATCGGTTGCCTGGTTTTTGAGCCGCATCGCTTCTGACTTGGCGGCCAGAATCGAGGAATCGCCTTCGGTATCAAGCAGCGCCAACGCCACCGGGACTCCAAACAACTCCTGCAGGTCATTGGATTTGCCCACCAGGTCCAGCACCCAATCCACCGACTGCGAAATCCGCCCGATCTGGCGCTTCATCGCCGGATCCCGCAGACGAAGCTGCTGCAGCGCGTCGACATGCGCGATAATGCCGGTGACGCTTTCCGCGACGCCCTCGGAAAAACGATCGCCGCCGATTGAAAGCAGGGCGCGCTGATCGATACTCAGACGGTCCAGGTCGTCCACAATGCCGTCGACATGCTCAACCACCACGAAACTGCGCGCCAGACTGTCCCTGACTTCGGTAAGGCTGCGGTTAAACGCCAGGCGCAGGCCGATGCCCGCGCAGATCAGCAAGGCGGCGGCCCCCGCGGCTGCTTTGACGAGTTTGGAATCTTCCAGTGAGTTGCGGTCCATGGCCCGACCAATCCCTGAAGCAGGCGATCCAACCCCCAGACCGGACGGCCAAACGCTCTGGATACAACCGGATCATAACTGGATGCATGGCTGGGTCAAACCCACCTGATCCCGCAGCGGACTTCGTCAAACACTCAGGAAGATGCCGGCGCACAATCCGGTGCGCGCGCCGCGCGACCCGGTAAAGACCGCCGGCGCCGGGCGCTTTCCATCGCGCGCCCCAATCCGAACCCTTCCGGTGAGGCTTTGACTGGTATAGGGTACCCCCCAGGGTATATGATTCCAGCATGGGGCACACCATCAAGGAAAAGGAAAAACTTCTCAACCGGGTGCGGCGCGTGCGCGGGCAGATCGAGGCGTTGGAGCGCGCGATCGGCCAGGAAAAAGGCTGCGCCGAGGTGCTTCACCTGGCAGTCGCGGCGCGCGGCGCAATGAACAGCCTGATGGCCGAGATTATCGAGGATCATGTCCGGATGCATGTCGTCGATCCGAACCGCGAGCGCAACAGCGAGCGGGCCAAAGGCGCTGAGGAACTGATCGAGGTGGTTCGCGCCTATCTCAGATAGCCCCGCTTCCCGTTTTATACGCGCCGATTTTTTCTGGCCGATTGGCACTGGCAATCCGCCATGAGGATGGTGAACCCGGCTTCCGAATCAAAGCGGCATGCAGGCTCCGTCAATCCGGCTGCCGGCGTATCGGCCGACCCTGAAGGGCACGCCGCCCTGGGACTGGCTGACGGACTTCGAATCGCGCTGGTGGCATTCGCCGCCGCCGCCGTTCAAATCCATTTGTGGGAGCCATTGAGGCAAGTCAGTTTGATCGGCGCGGCCGGAGTTCTAATCGGCGGCTGGCCCATTTTCAAAGAGGCGGCGGAAAACATCGCGGCGCGGCGGATGACGATGGAGCTATCGATGAGTATCGCGATCGCCGCGGCGGCCGCGATTTCGGAATTCTTCACCGCGCTGATTATCACGCTCTTCGTTTTGGCCGCCGAGGTGCTCGAAAAGCTGACCGTCGCGCGAGGGCGGCGCGCGATCCGCGACCTGATCGATTTTCTGCCGCGCCGCGTGGCGGTGCGGCGCGGCAATGAAATCCGGCAGACCCCGGCCGAAAGTTTGCGCGCCGGCGAATCGGTGCTGGTCAATCCCGGCGGTCTTATCCCGGTGGACGGTATCGTTACCAGCGGGCATTCGTTCGTCGATCAGGCGCGGATCACCGGCGAGTCGAAGCCGGTGGAGAAGCTGGCGGGCGCAAGGGTCTACGCCGGAACCATCAATCAGGCCGGCGCGCTCGAGATCCGGGTCGAGCGTATCGGCCGCGATACCAGTTACGGAAAGATCATCGAGGCGGTTGAAGCCGCCGAGCGCTCGCGCGCGCCGATGCAGCGGATCGCCGATCGGCTGGCCGGTTACCTGGTGTACTTCGCGCTGATTGCCGCCGCGCTGACCTTTGTGGTGACGCGCGACATCCGCTCCACGATCTCAGTCGTGATCGTGGCCGGTGCGTGCGGGGTCGCGGCCGGCACGCCGCTGGCCATTCTCGGCGGTATCGGCCGCGCCGCGCGAATGGGGGCAATCGTCAAGGGCGGTCTGTTCCTGGAGACGCTGGGACGCGTCGATACGGTGGTGCTCGACAAGACCGGCACTCTGACCCTCGGCCGCACCGAAGTGCAGGCGGTGGTTCCGGTCGCCGGAGTGCCCGAATCCACCGTTCTGGAGCTGGCCGCAGCCGCGGAAATGCGATCGGAGCATCCGCTGGGCAGAGCGATCGTGGCGCGCGCACGGGCCGCGGGATGCCGGCTTAAGGAAGCGCAGGAATTTCACTCCAGGCCCGGCCGGGGAATCTCCGCGATAATCGGAGGCGATTGCGTCCTGGTGGGCAGCCGCGGGCTGATGGCTTCATATAACGTTGAGACGCCTCGGGATTTGGCCAACTGCCGCGAATCCGCTTCCGAGGTTTTCGTGGCGCGCGGCGGACGCGTTGTGGGATCGATTATCATCGCCGATACGATCCGGCCCGAAGCCGCGTACGCGGTCCGCTCGCTGGATCGGATGGGTATCCGCATCGTGCTGCTGACCGGAGACGCCGCACCGGTGGCGAACGCGGTGGCCAGGCGCCTTGGGATTGCCCAGGTCGAGGCCGAACTTCTGCCCGACGCCAAGCTGGCGCGAATCCGGGATCTGGTGGCGGCGGGGCGCGCGGTCGCGATGGTCGGCGACGGCGTCAACGACGCGCCCGCGCTGGCTGAAGCGAACGTTGGCGTGGCGATGGGATCAGGCACTGACGTCGCGCGCGAAAGCGCCGATATCGTGCTGCTCGGCAACGACCTGGCCAGGTTTGCCGAGACGGTCGCGATAGCGCGCTGGACGCGGCGCATCATCTGGCAGAATTTCGCCGGTACGATTGCCGTGGACCTGGCCGGAATCGGGCTGGCCGCGGCGGGATTGCTCGGTCCGGCGCTGGCCGCCTTCATCCATGTCGCTTCGGAGATGACCTTCATCCTCAACTCCGCGCGCCTGTTGCCGCGCCGGGAGCATCGCCGCCCGCAGCCGCACGGGCGCGCAGAAACTGTCCCGGGGAGCGTCGTCAGCACCGGCTGATAACGCCGCTCAGGGCAGCAGGCGAGTCGCGGCGAACATCGCCAGCATACCCATCGCGGTGGCGACGCCGACCAGCGGCGAGTCGTGCTCGCGCGCTTCGGGCAGCAGGTCCGAAGCGCCTATATAAAGGAATGAGCCGGCGAAAAATGCCAGCACCCAGGGCAACAGGCCCGCGCGCAGGTCCAACGGCAGCGTGATCGCCGCGCCGATCACCGGCGCGATCATGTCGATGCCCAGCCAGAAGGTCGCGCGCTGAAGCGGATTTCCGTGCGCCAGTACAACGGTGACCGTGTTAAGTCCGTCGCTCAGATCGTGCGCGATTACCCCCATCGCAATCAGCAGTCCGATGTTGAAATTGGCCTGAAAGCCGGCGCCAATCGCGATTCCGTCCAGGAAGCTGTGCACCGCCAGCCCTCCTGCCGTCCACGCACCCAGTTCCTGCTCGTGAGCGGCGATGGCATGAGCGTGCTCGCGCGGCCGATGCATCGCGGTGTAGCGCTCCAGTCCGAAGAAGGCCAGAAAGCCCAACGCCGCCACCGGCATGTACGAGGCGCCGCCATCGATCGCGAAAATTTCCGGCAGAATGTCGAACAGCGCCACGCCCAGCACGGCGCCGGAGCTGAATCCCAACAAAAGATGGAGACGGTCGCGCAGGCGGATTGCGGCCAACCCGCCTAATCCGGTCGAAATCAGTGTGAGGGCGGCAAAAATCAGCGGCATCAGTCGCATGGCGCCATCGACATTATCCGCTCCTGCCGGGCGAGGCGACCGATGCCGCAGGGTTCAGCCGCGTTGCAGGACGGCGGGATTGATCACATGCACCGGCTTACCCGCAGCGTACTCCAGGATCTGGTCGAAGCATTGCCCCATGATGTATTCGAGCTGATTGCGCTCGACGTATCCGAGATGCGGCGTGCACACCACGTTGTCCATGGCGAGCAGCGGATAATCGGCCGGCGGGGGCTCCTCTTCAAAGACGTCGACCGCCGCCATCCCCGGACGTCCCGCGCCAAGCGCCGCCGCCAGCGCACCGGGGGCGATTATTCCGGCCCGGCTCGTATTCACCAGCAGCGACGTGGGTTTCATCCGCGCCAAATCGGCCGCGCCCACGATTGCGCGCGTCTCGGCAATCAGCGGGATGTGCAGTGAAACAACGTCGGATTGCGCGAAGAAAGCTTCCCTCGATGATGCGACTTCAAAGCCGTCTGCGGCGGCGCGGGTCTTCGACGCTTCTCTGCCCCACACGATCACTTTCATGCCGAACGCCTTGCCGTATCCGGCGACCACGGCGCCGATGAGTCCGTAGGCGTAAACGCCCAAAGTCTTGCCGCGCAAGCCGACGCCGAGCGGATACGCCTGCCATTTGCCGGCCTTGAGCGCGGCCGCCTCCTGCGGGATATAGCGCATCGCCGCGATGACCAGGCCCCAGGTGAATTCGGCCGTCGCATAGGACGGCGCCCCGGCGCCCATGCGCGAGCAGAACACCACGCCCCGGCGCGTACAGGCGTCGACATCGACGTGCGGATAAGGACCGACGTGGCTGATTATTTTCAGGTGCTCCAGCCGATCCAGCAGCGGCGCGGTTATCGGCGTTCGCTCGCGTATCAAGACCAGCGCCTGCGTGTCTTTGAGGCGATCGGCCAGCGTATCGACGTCTTTGGTATGGTCGTTCCAGATGGCGACGTGGTGTCCGGCGATTTTGGCGAAAGCCGCCATCCCGCGCACCGCATTCTGATAATCGTCGAGAATAGTGATTTTCATGTTTGATCTGTCGTGTTCACACCGAAAATTTCAAATGGCATACATCGGCCCGCGACAGAGGGTCAATGCCGCTGTGCGCGACGGGCTGGCGACGCTTCGCTTAAAGCGTTATGGATCGCGTGCGGGATGAAGGCAGCATCTCGTCGAATCTCTTGAGAAGGAGCGTGCGATGATCAAAATAATCGGCCTGATCAAACGCAAGCCCGGCATCAGCCGAGAGGAATTCCTGCGCCATTGGAAGGATGAGCATGGACCGCTCGTCGCCGGCATCCCGGAACTCGCCCGCCATGTCCGCAAATACGTCCAGGTGCATCGGGTGAGCATCCCGGCTTTGGACGCGCAGGAACGCTACGGCCAGACCTCGCTGCCGGCGGAGTACGACGGCGCGGTGGAGATGTGGTTCGACAACGCGGACGAGATGCAGAAGGCGTTCGCCGTGCTGGCCGACCCGGTTATCTGCAAACGCCTGCGCGAGGACGAAGACAGTTTTATCGACAACTCCGTAAGCCTGTCGGCGATGGTGGGGCAGGAGTTCCTTATTTACGAGCAAAAGTGACGATGCGGTCCGCCATCCGGAGAAAATGCCGGACTGGGCCGCTCACCCACCGAGGCAAGATTAAGTTGGTCCGTAATCTTCAGCGGCCGGTGAATTTCGGCTCGCGCTTTTCCGCGAACGCTTGCAGCGCCTCTTTGAAGTCGGACGTGTTCATGCATGCAATCTCCGACAGTACTTCGAACTGCGTCGCCTCGACGAATCCCGAATTGATTCCGCAGTGAAGCGCCTGCTTGGAGAGCTGCAGCGCCAGCGGCGGAGCCTTGAGCGTCATGCGGGCCATCTCGCACGCCTGCTCCAGCAGCTGGTCGGCCGGCACGACTTTATTGAGCAATCCGATTTCCGCGGCCTGCGCGGCGTTCAGCGTGCGGCCGGTGAGCACCAGCTCCAGGGCTTTTCCCAAACCCAGAATGCGCGGCAGCATGTAGGTGCCGCCGAATTCGGGAATCAGGCCCACGCGCGTGAAAGTCAACCCCAGGGTGGCGCCTTCGGCCGCGATCCTGATGTCGCAGGGCAGCGTCATATCGACGCCGGCGCCCACCGCGATACCGTTGATCGCCGCAATCAGCGGCTTGGGAAAGCGCATGAACTTCAGCGGCGCGACGGTCGCCAATTCGCGCGACTCGGCGATGCGCTCGGGGGTCATCGGCTGGCGCTGCTCGGCCAGATCCAGTCCGGCGCAGAACGCGCGCCCCGCGCCGGTCAGAATCACCGCCCGGGTGTCGGCGTCCTCGGCCAGCCGGTCCAGCACCGCGATCAGGTCGAGGATCATCTGGCGGCACAAAGCATTGAGCACCCTGGGCCGATTCAAGGTGATGGTGGCGATGCTTTGCTGCCGGCTGAGAAGCAGAGTTTCGTAGGCGCCGTCCGATGCCATCGGGCTTTCCTTTCGAGGAAAATTCAAAGGCGCCGCGAGCACTGCGCGGCGCCCCTGATTTTAACCGGCTGACGCCGGATTTACGATTGCCTACTTCGATTTCTTCTTCAGCTTCGGCATCACTTCTTTGGCCAGCAGCTCGATCGAACGCATGATCTTGTCGTGCGGCGTGGTGTACATCTGCATGAAGAGCAACGCTTCGTCCACCCCCGCGTCGGACAGGTACTGCAGGACTTTGAGGCAGGTCTCGGGGCTGCCGATACAGGCGCCGCCGGCCTTGACGATCTCTTCCATCGGCACGGTCTGCGCCTGCTTGCGCGACTCCATGAACTGCTTCATGAAGAATTCGTAGGAGCGCGGCGGCTTGCCGTCGATCCACGGCGCGAACAGGTTGCGCACGGCGTCGTTGTAGGTCCTGAAGTTGGCGCCCTGAATGGACAGCGCTTCCGCGTCGGTATCGCAGCACAGGGTGAAAGTCAGCAGCGCGAACTTGTCATTGACGAACGATCCGATCGGCTTGCAGTTCCTGATTCGGTCCCGGTACAGGCGGACGTAATCGTTGGACTGGCCCTGGCCGATACCGAAGCCCAGCACGCCGATGCCATGGTCGCCGGCAAATTCGATGCTGGCGGGCTGAGTGCACGCCACCCACATCGGCGGATGCGGCTTCTGAACCGGCTTGGGCACCACCTGGCGCTCCGGCACCTTGATGGTGGGGCTTTCCCAGCTGAAGGTGTCCTGCGTCCACGCTTTGGGGATGATTGCGAGCGACTCCTCCCACTGCGCGCGCGTCACTTCGGGATCGACTTCGAAGCCGCTCAGCTCGGATTCGGAAATCGCGCGGCCACCGCCGAAATCCACCCGTCCGTTGGAGAGCACGTCCAGTGTCGCGATACGCTCCGCCACCCGCACGGGATGATTGATGCGGAAGGGCAGCAGCACGATGCCGTGTCCCAGGCGGATGTTTCTGGTCTTCGCGGCCAGATGCGAAAGCACCAGTTCAGGCGAGGAGCTGTAGGAAAATCCGGGCAGGAAATGATGTTCGGTAAACCACACTCCCTTGTATCCGAGCTTGTCCGCCAGCATCACCTGCTCGACGCATTCGTCGAAGGTGCGCTTGACGCCGGCCTCGGACATGTCCGAGGTTTCGAGTTCAAAAAACAGACTCAGTTCCACACGCGAGCCTCCAGGTTGGATATTTTTCCGGAATAGAGTTCCTTACTTGATCGCCAGGGGAGCGACCGGTGAACCAACCGCGCCCGGAATCAGCAACGGCTGCGCCACCAGCATGAATTCGTAAACCTTGTCCTGGGCGCAGTCGGCGGCCAGTTCGTCCAGCGCCCAGATTTCGCCCAGCATCAGGCCCATCTCGCGCAGCGTCAGCATGTGCAGCAGCAGCGTGGTGCCTTCAATCTCCGCCGGGCTGACCTCGACCGCGACGTTATCGACCGCGACCGCCGCCGCCTTTTTGTCGTGCAGCCACTCCGCGCAGCGCCAGGAGAGGCCGGGCGATCCGGTCAGAAAGGCCTCGCCGTCGCGGGTCTCGACGAACCTCCCCCACCATCCGGTGCGCACCAGCACCACGTCGCCCTGCTCCACCGCGATGCTCTGCGCGCGGGCCGTCGCGTCGAGTTCCTCGGGCGTGACGATGGTGTTGGGCGCCAGATGCTTTACCCCGTTTTTGCCGGCCACATCGAGCAGCACGCCGCGGGTCACCACCTGTCCGCGCTCGGCGACGCGTTCGATACCGTTTTTGGTGGTGCCCAGACCGGTCACCGCGGAGGCCGGGTAGCCGTTGTATAGTTTGTGATCGTACCACACGTGGGACAGCGCGTCCCATTGAGTGCCGGACTGCAGATTCATCACGATCACGTCGTCGGCAAAGCGCATCGGCCCCTGGTACATCATCTTGAACGCTTCGCCGACGCTGCCGCCGAAGCCTTCCAGATGATCGGCGATCTGTTCGTCGCCGCCGTGAACGATCATCAGGCGAATCGGATTGCGGCGAAAGAACGAACCGCTCCAAGGTCCGTCGGCCTCGTAGGGGGCGCACAGCGGAAAGCTGCGTCCGCGCTTGACCAGCCGGGTTGCCGCCACGATCTTCTCGGGCGTTATATAGTTCAGCGTTCCGATCTGATCGGAATCGCCCCACTTGCCCCAATTGCGTACGCGCTTGGCGACTTCACGCCAGTCTTCCGCCATCTGAAATCCCTCCTGCCGTTCGCGCTCAATGCTGCGAGGCGCCGCCGTCAATGGTGTAAGTTGCCCCGGTGATGTAAGCGGCCTCGTCCGAAGCCAAAAAGGTGATCAGATAGGCCACTTCCTCGGGACGCGCGACCCGCGGAATGGTGCCGGGCCGCGAGGTCATCGAGGTCAGCCCCAGCTTCTTCATCGATATCTGGAGCATCGGCGTGTCCACCGGACCGGGGCAAATCGAATTGCACCTGATGTTCTCGGCCGCATTCTGGAAGGCGACCGCGCGCGTAAGTGCGGTCACTCCTCCCTTGCTGGCGGTATACGAGGTGCCGCCGCCGCCGCCCAGCGCCGCACCCGACGCCAGGTTGACGATGGCGCCGCCGCCCGCGCGTTTGAGATGCGGCACCCCGTACTTGCACAGCAGAAAAACTCCGCGCAGGTTGACCGCGATGGTGCGGTCGAAGGTTTCCTCGGAGACATCCACGATTCTGGTGTCCTGCATCAGCGAGATGCCGTGGCAGACCGCCATCGTGGTGATCCTGCCCCAGCGCGACGCCGCCGCATCGAGCGCCCGCTTCACATCCTCGGATTTGCTTACGTCGGCCGGCGCGACCAACGCCTGCCCCTCGGGGATGGTATGGAGGGTTTCGTTCAGCCCTGCCTCGTTTATGTCGACCAGGGCGACCTTGCATCCTTCGCGCGCAAAGACCTGGGCCACGCTGCGCCCGATGCCCGACGCCGCCCCGCTGACGATCGCGACCTTATCTTTGAGTCTCATGATTTTCGCCTTCCCGCGGTTTTGACCGCGTCAACCTGGTAAATACGGCCGTCTTCAATTGCGCGAGAAATGCGGGATAACGTGCTTGCCGAACAGCCGGATCGAATTCATCACCTTCTCATGCGGAATCGACCAGAACTGCTGCATCCCCATCAGGTGATCCAGTCCGGTCACCTTCTGGATGTGCTCGAGCTGCTTGATGCAGGTATCGGGGCTGCCGCAGATCACCGTGTGATTGTTGATCAGGTAATCCATGTTGATCTGATCCTGAGTCACCCCCTTGGGCAGGTTGGCGCCGGCGCGCTGCGGCACGTCGCGGGTGCCTTCCTTGACCGCGGCCTGGAGCTGGCCGTTCACGGTGAACAGCGTATTGACGTACGACATGAAGGCGCGTTCGGCGTTCTCGCGCGCTTGCTTGTCGGTCTCCGCGCAGTGAACCATGTAGAAGACCGCGGCCCTGTTGTTGACGTACGCCCCGACCGGCTGCGCCTCTTTGAGGGCGTCGCGATAGATTTTGATCCGGCGCGCGACCTCTTCCGGATCGACCATCACCACCAAAGTCAGCAATCCCAACCCGAGCTTGCCGCAGATCTGATGCGTGTCCTCGTTGCTGGAGGCCAGCCAGATTGGCGGATGCGGCTTCTGTACGGGCATCGGCACCACGGTTCGCTCCGGAATATCGAAGTAGCGTCCCTTCCAGGAGAAGGTGCCGTCATTGCTGCCCCAGACCTTGAGCAGGATGCGCAGTCCCTCTTCCCAGCGGGCGCGGGTTTCTTCCGGGGGAATGCCAAAGCCGCCCAGTTCCTGGATGGTGGCCGAGCGCCCGGTGCCGACCTCGACGCGTCCGTTGCTCAGGATGTCCAGCGTGGCGATTCTTTCGGCTACGCGCACCGGATGGTTATAGGGGAAGGGCAGCAACACCACGGCATGACCGATACGAATCCTGGAAGTCCGCTGGCTGAGGGCCCCGTAGAGCACTTCGGGCGCGGAACAATGGGAGAATCCGGGCTGAAAATGATGCTCGACGCTCCAGAAATTGTTGAAGCCCATCTCTTCCGCCAGGGCCACCTGATCGAGCACCTGGTGAAACACCTGGGCCTCGCGGTCCCGATGCTTGAGGGGGCTGTTAACCTGAATTTCATAAAAGATGCCGAAGTCCATGCCGCTCTCCTTCAAAAGCCGAGAATAATCCGTTCCCCCCGGAGTTCCAACCCGTGCACTTAACCATTTCCGCGCGTGCGCCGCAAAGTTGACCGCTCCCGCTGCCGGTACGCAGTTATACAGGCGGGTACAGGCTCAACGGGGAAAATCCGCGCTGCCGGATTGGAGATTACGAACCGCAGCTCGCCGCGCTCCCCAGGCCGTACACCGGAAGAACGGGTCCGGGAGTGCCGCACCTGCCGATTCGCCCATGAACGCAGTGGATAGCGGGCTGTGTCGGAACGTGGCAGCAGAAAGCTCTAATGAGGGATTTAGGGCACTTTATAATTATTGCATTGGGCGTTCTCTTGACACTGATTCTATGGGTCAGCTATACGGGATTTTACAAAATGTAGAAAGCTGCTCTTAACTTGAAAAAAAGCGTCTTGATGGGCAATTGCTGGCGATAACTGCCGATTCTTAATAAGCCTTTCGAAGAGTTTGATAAGTTTGGCAGCCTGAATAAACAGTTGGCGAATATAGCTTGGAATAAATCAGATTCTCAGAGGCAGTTTGCAATGCATGCGTCCCTGTTGCGTGTTGGCGGACGCTGCGGCGCTGGGCGATAGGGTACTAACACAAACCAATCAACGGGAGGCAACAAAAACCTATGTCGCGCAAACACTCATTTTCAGCCGGCTTCGTATCGATCGTCGGTCTGGTCTTTCTGGCCTGCTCCGGGGCACCCGCCGCCGCTTCGCAGCATCTGGTCGTCTGCGATACCGACGGGCAGTCGATTCCGGCCCATTCGTCAGCCTTTGTCCATTGCGAAACACCGCCGCTCCTGCTCTCCACCTTCAACCATATCACCGTGGAGCACGTGGGCTCGGACGCCTCCGCCTCGGCGGTCGGGGTTGTGATCCAAAGCATCGAAACAACGCTGAACATGCTCGACGCCGGAAATTCTCTGGTGGATTTCATTGACCTCGCGTTCTCGCCTTACGCGAACGTCGATGCCGGCGGCCAGAACGCCACTTTCGGCGGAATCAACACCCCGGACGATTTCACTATATTCAAGAACACGCTGGCCAGCGATCCGATCTCGATTGAGTTTTCGGATCCGGTGGTGTCGGTTCAGTTTCAGCTGCAGGTATTCGTGAACAACACGACCGGCTCGACCCAGACCGCGTCCGAATCGCTGCGCGTGGTAGCCGATTACTAATCCCAGGTTCTTCGCGGCTGGAAGCGATTGCGATCGAATATCCAAAACGGGGCCGGGACGAACCAAATCCCGGCTCCGTTTAGGTCCGGCGCCGCGGTTCTAGGAGCGGCGCATGGCGGCGGACACCCGGACGTCCCCGGCCCATCCTTCCTTGAACGGCACGATGAAATGCGGGGTGAACGTCATACTGGTAAAGCGCCAGCCGCGTTCGGTCCTCAGGTAAGCGTCGTCGTAGCGTCCGGCAACCATGTGCGCTTCTCCATTGATGACGGGACGCGCCTCCAAATAGCTGAATCCCCTGGCTCGGTCTCCCTGGATTTCGAGCACGTGATTGTGGATGTACTGTTTGACGTAGGTGAAATGCGGCCCCGCACCGCCGCCGCCTGAGGCGGGCGGCCCAAGGCGCTTGAAGAATCCCAGGATGCCGCTGCTGCCTTTGGCCTTGCCCAAGGGACCGAATTCCAGCTCTCCGTCTTCGGTAAAGAGGTCGACAATCTCCGCGAATTTCCCTTCGTTGATGTATTCATGGTAGCGGAAACGAAGATCGCGAAGCGCTTCGCGATCCTTTAGTTCGCGCACCGCGCCTTCAAGTTCCCTTATGCGCGCTTCCAGGTCCGCAGCCACCGGCGTATCCTCCTTTGATCGATGATGCAGCCGCACCATAGCATAAACCTGGGCGGCCCGGTGCGGCGCTGTTCTCAATCGCCGCGCAATTCGGCTAAAGTCAGCGCTGGCCGGCCGCATCGGCTGCGCTCCGGCCCGGCGGGTTGTCGTTGCGATTGCAACACTGCGGGAGGAACTTCAGGATGCTGCATCAGGACAGGGTAGCGGTAATCACCGCCGGAGCCGGCGGTTTCGGCAGCGCCACGGCATTGATGATGGCGCGCGAGGGTGCCCGAGTGGTCATCGCCGACATCGACCGGGAGTCATCGCAAGCCTTGATCAAGCAGGTCGAACAAGCCGGATCGCAGGCCATCTTCGTCAATACCGACGTCAGCAAAAAGGCCGACGCCCGAAACATGGCACAAGCCGCGGTGGATAAATTCGGCCGCCTCGACATGCTGATCAATATCGCCGGCATCGGCGGCGGCGGACTGCTCGAGGAAATGAGCGAAGAGGACTTCGACCGCGTCATCGCGGTGCACCTCAAGGGCACCTTTCTGTGCAGTCAGGCCGCCATCCCGCACATGAAGAAGAATCAATACGGCCGGATCGTAAACATCATCTCGCGCGCCGCCTTCAAACCGCGGGTGGGAGTGGGCGCTTACACCGCGGCCAAGGGCGGCATCCTGTCGATGTCGCGGGTGCTGGCGGCGGAAGTTGCGCAATACGGAATCAACGTCAACTGCGTGGCGCCGGGCACTGCGGAAACCAAGATGGTCAAGGCCAATTTTTCCACCCCCGAAGCGCGCATGCAGGAAGCCACTTTCACCGGCGTCATCACGCGGCCCATCCGCCTGGCATTTCCCGAAGAAATCGCCGCCGCCATCATGTTTCTGTGCTCCCCGGCCTCAGCCCACATCACCGGCAGCACGATTCATGTCAACGGCGGAACCTTCATGCCATGAACGCACGATGACCGCGTTTCCCGACCCGCATCGCACGCTCGAACTCCGGATGGCGGACGGCGCTGTCATCCTGGTGCGCCAGTATGGCCTGATCGACGCTCCGCGGCTGGTGCTCAGCCACGGCAATGGTCTGGCGATCGACGGTTACCTGCCTTTCTGGAATCCGTTGTGCGATCGGTACGAGGTAATCGTTTTTGATTTTCGCCAGCACGGGCGCAATCCCTCCAATCCGGAGTGGGCGCACGACTGGCCGACGTTGGTCGGCGACATGGAGCGCGTATGGCAGGAGCTGCAGGCAGGCTTCGGGCGCAAGCCGACGGCCGGGGTGTTCCATTCAATGGCGGCCATCTGCGCAATCCTTCACACATTGGATTACGGCGCGCGATGGGACCTGCTGGCCCTGTTTGATCCGCCCTTTTTCGCGCGCGACGGCCATCCGCTGCGTGCGCTGAATCAAAGCGCCAAGTTCGACCTTGCCGCACGCGCCAGGCGGCGGCGCGAATTCTACAACAGTCCCGAGGAATTCGCGCGTCAATTGCGGGGCGTACCCGCGTTCCGCCGCTGGGTGCCCGAAGCCTTCGAACTGATGGCGCGGGCAACCCTGCGCCGCCAGGATTCCTCCGGCTGGACGCTCGCCTGTCCGCGCGAACTCGAGGCGCGGATTTTCGAAGCCACCGCCGATCCCACCATCTGGCCCCGGATGGCGCGGCTGCCCGTGCCGGTCGAACTGTTTTGCGCCGACCCCGGAGCCGAAGATGCGGGGCCGCCGGCGCTGATTGGACAGGCAATGGCGGTGGAACTGCCCATCGAGTACGAATCGATTGCCGATACCAGCCATTTTCTCCAGATTGAACGGCCCGCTGAATGCCGCCGCGCGGTCGAGGCTTTTCTCCTGCGCCATGGATTCCCGTCCCGGCAGCCGCGATGAAGGAGCTGCTCGACGCGATCGCGTTTCTCAAGCGCCACGGCCCGGCGGAACTGGCGCGGTTGGCCAAATCGAACGCTGGCACCATTAATGCCGCGGTGCGGTTCGAAGTTGTCTTCCGGCGCAGCGCCAGCGCCGAGAATGGAGCGCCGCGCCGCACCTCTGAGCATGAGAGCGCCGCCCTCGGAATCAGCGTGGCTACGGGCGCCGCGCATGCGATCGGCTACGGGTACAGCGGAATAGACATCGGCCGCGCGGCTTTGCGCCGTGCCCGGCTGATTGGCTCGCTGCGCAGCGGATTCGAAGCGGCGTACGAGCGCGCTCGCCTGTGCGAAAAGCGCAGCGCGGAACTCAGGCGCGAATTTGGAATCGGCGCCGGCCACTGGGCCGCGGCGCCGCCGCTGCAGGCCGACAAGGCCGCGGCGTACGCTCGCGACCCGCGCTCGGTGCCCAACGGCGAGATCGCGCATCTGGTGGCCGAAACTTCACGCGCCGTGGCACAACTCGGACGCGAGGTCGCGTTCAATGCCATAAGCGCTTTCACCGAGTCGCGCCACGAGCTTTTCATCGACAGCGACGGAAGCGTCATTTCTCAGGCATTTGCCGTGAGCCAGGGCGACTGTTACGTCGTGGCGCAGAGCGACGGCGGCGGCGTGCAGGAATCGCACGACACCATCGGGCAGCAGCGCGGACTGGAATGCCTGACCGACGGATGGCCCGAGCAGCCGATGAGCAATCCCGGCTTGACGGACTTCTCCATCGATCTGGCCCGCGAGAGTTGCGAATTGGCCGCGGCGCCGCCGCTTAAGCCGCCCGCGGGCGAGGTCGTGGTGGTAACCGACCCGCATTTCAACGCGCTGCTGGTGCATGAGATCGTCGGCCATCCCAGCGAGGCGGACCGCGCACTCAAGATGGAAGCCGGATACGCCGGGCGCAGTTGGCTTTTGCGCTCGCTGCGGGACAACGAGATCGGGCGCCGGATCGGATCGCCCCTGCTGTCGGCCTGCTCCGATCCCGCGATTCGCGCCTTCGGCCATTACGGCTACGACCACGAAGGCACGCCGGGGCGGCGGGTGATGCATATCGATCGGGGAATCTTCAGCGGCTTTATGAATTCCAGGGCGACCGCGGCAATCATGGGAGCGGAGCCCAATGGATCCGTGCGCGCCAGCAATGTGCGCTTCGCGCCGCTGATTCGGATGTCAAACACGTTCTTCATGCCCGGCGATTCGGCGCCGGGGGATATTATCGGCGAGGTCGAACACGGCTACTACGTGTGCGGCAACCGCATCCCGTCGATCGCGGAGTCGCGCGAAAGCTTCCGCATCTCCGCTCGCCGCGTTTACGAGATCGATCACGGCCAACCGGGACGCCTTTTTCGCGCCGGCAGCGTGATCGGCGGATCCAAACACTTCTTCATGCACGTCGACGCGGTGGGCAACGATCTGAGGCTCATCGCGATCCCCAACTGCGGCAAGGGACAGCCGATGCAGGTCAAGAGGATGTCCAACGGGGGGCCGACGCTGCGGTCGCGCGCGCGGCTGGCGGGCGGCGAGTAATACGATGCTGCCGCGGGCTGAATTGAAGCGCTTTGCGGCCCAAGCGGCGGCGATGCTGGCGCGCGACCGCGATTTGGCCGCGTTCGAGGTCTATGCCTCCAGCACCGAACAGATCGTGGCGCGCATCAACTGCACCGGCGAGATCGTCTCGCGCGGCGTCGAGGAAGTGAAATCGCTGGCTGCCGACGGCTTTGCCTTGCGCATCGTGACCCGGCGCGACCCGCATGAAACCGGATCCGCTTTTGTGGCCGGAGACCTGAGCACGGCCAGCGTAAAACAGGCGCTCGCCCAGGCGCTTGACGCCCTGGTGGTGGATCCTGACTTTCCCGGATTGCCGCCGGGCAGCGGCGGAATCGCCGCGGGCGGGGGCCAAAAACCCGGCCTTATCGGAGTCTCCCATTTGGTCGTGGCGCGCGCCGCGTGGACAACCCTTAAAGGAGCCGTCGCTGAGTTCGCGCGCCGCGCGCCCCCTCATCTGCGCAACCCGGGTTTGATCATCGGCGGCGATTTCACCCTCACGCGGGAGCGAATCGCGATTGGAAGTTCGCGGCGGGCGGACATCGGCTGCGATCAGGACGCCTACTTCAGCGCCTCCGTCACCGTCATCATCGAGGAGACTCAGGCCAAAGCCACCGCCAGCGCGATCGGCCGATCGTCAGAGGAACTGCGCCGCGCACAGACGTCGTTGGGCAGGGACGCGATGAGGAGGGCGCTGGATTCAAGGCCGCCGGTGCGCCCCGGCTCGGGCCGCTACCGGGTGCTGATCGGCCCGCAGCCGCTGGGTGAGATCCTCAGCTACATGGTGGTCCCGTCGCTCACCAGCGGCGCGTTTTATCGCGGCGACTCCGCGTATCAGGGCCGCTTCGGCAGCTCCGTGATGGATCCGCGCATCAGCCTGATTGAGGACGCCACTGCGCCGCACGGCGCTATACAACGATCGATGACCTGTGAAGGACTGCCGGCGCGGCGCACACTGCTGATTCGCGACGGCCGCCTGAGCGGACTGCTCTCGAATTTCTATGACCGTAACCGGCTGCTGTCGGACGATGCGCGGCTGCGCAAGCTGGGAGCTTCAGCTCCCGCCGCGCTCGACATAGCGGCCGGCAATGGCTACCGAATCGGAGAGCATGGGGCGCGCAGCTTCGATACCGCAATTCATTCCAGCGCCAGCAACATCATCATAAAGACCAAAGACGGCGCCAGCCTTGCCCAATTGATCAGGCAGGTCGGCAACGGGATCATGATCGGCAGAGTCTGGTACACCTACCCGATCAACGGTCAGCGCGCCGGCGATTTCACCTGTACGGTAAGCGGCGATTCCTACCTGATCGAGGACGGCCGCATCTCCGCCCCGATCGCCCCCAACTGCCTGCGCATCAACGCCCACATAGACCAGGTTTTCGCCGCTCCCGCCGCACTGACCGCGCGCTCCACTCCAACCTTCGTCTGGGGCCAACCGGAAGCGTTCTATCTGCCGGCGCTGATGGTCGATGGCCTGCCGCTGGCAAGCGCAAGCCAATGATACGGAAAACAACCGATCGACGGCTGAAAAGCCCAAAACCAATCTTCAATCCGGTCGGCACATTCAATGCCGGATACCGATTCGAATCGGCAACATCCAGTTGTCGAGCGAAGCGTTCTCCCCGCCCATCAACGCAACATATCATTTATATACCCGCATGCAGGAAAATGACCGGAGCGCCGGCGGTTTCAAATTCAGCATGAGGAAATGCACTGCTGCGTCGCCTGCCGGGCTGCCGGCATATCGCTTTGGATAAGGATAAGCCACCTGATCAATATCCTTTGAGTAATGGGAAATAAGGCCGCGTACGGCCGCCGGCGAAGCTGGCATGCCGACCGCAATTCCCCCATCCGCTCCCGGACCTACCCAGATTTCGTTCGTTACGCCGTGCGCGGCTCCGGCAAGCAGCAAATCCTGATTTTCACTCCACCGGGAGGTTGGCAACAGACTTAGCGCGGATGCGCGAGCGGGGTTCAGAGTTGCAACTTCGCCGCGCAGCGCCAAAAAACGCTGCGCCGCGCATACCATCATCCGAAACCATCCCTCCGCGGCGATTAGTTGAAGCTCAGGCAGTTCGGCGCTGTCCTCACCGGCCGTGCGAGATGTCAAGCGATAGAGCGCAACACCGCCCAAATCAAGCGGTCGCAAACCCAGCGACTTCGGCAAATCGCGCAATATCCCTTGCTGACTGTCCGCCACAACAATTGCGTCGACCCCGTGAGCGGCCAGAAACGACCCCAGCTGGGCGGCTGGCGCCGATACTGGAATCCCCGTCAGTAAAGTGTTTACAATCGGCCAGCGGCGGAATTCTTCCGGCATCACGCTGAGATCTCCTCCGGTCATGCGAAAGAACATTTTCGATTCCGCCTGCCAGGCCATGCTTGGCCCATCATGCCCGAATGGTATAACCAGAACATTCTCGCCCGGCTTAAGATAACGACTATACATTTTCTGGCTGAAGAATGCCGGAGTCGGATAGGCGGATATCCTGAAAAGAAACGACGAGTTCGGCACTATTGTAACCAAACATATCGCCGTGACGGCCTTGCGCATACGCACGGCGGGACCCGCCAGCCATAGAGAGAAGATCGCGGCGATGATCAGAAGCGCGTAGTTCACGAATCTGATCGGCAGAGCGTGCTGGAGCAGCGGCAGGAGTTGTATACCGGCCCAGGGCAGGATACAAATCCGGCGCCGATCCACCTGCAATACCGGTCCCAAAACGGCCAGAAGCATTACGCACAGCGCCACTGCCATCAGCAGCGCGGCCCGCTGACGCCGATTGCGCCATAACCAAAACAGCGCCACAGACAACAGGGGAACCCCGATATAGGCACTCTCCCACATATTCCCGGCAACGTTCGCGGCGATTCGTCCGGAATTCGGCAGTCGCAGCAACATCAATGGTCCGGGAAAAACAAAACCCGCCGGTACGGCCGAAAAAAAAGATGACGCAAAAATCGGTTCTTTTGGCATGTCGCCCCGAAGCAGCGCGTAGTACAGAAACGGCGACACAATGACTGCCGCCGCCAAATAGGAACATGATACCAACAACATGATGCGCATCAGCGATCTTCTCCGATCGGGCAGCAGCGCGAGAGCAATCGATAAGATCGCGATTCCAGACAGCGTCATGGTGGCCAGCAGCTCGGTGGATGTGAGACATTCAATGACCAACGCCGCTGTGAACGCCACGACAAAGGTGCGGGCCTTGATTTCATCCTGCATCCTCATCAAAACGAGCACCACACACAGGGGAACAATGGCGCCGCCCACGCTCATGTGCAGATGCCCCGCCAGCACCTGGCCGGTTTCATAGGGAGAAAATCCGTAAATCAGACCGCCGGCGAAGCTCGCCGTGCTATCGCCGGTCATCCAATCGCACAGGACATAGGCGCTTGCCGCGCAAAGCGCGGGCGCGCTCACAGCCGCCGCATTATAACCTGCCACAGCGCCGAAAACGGCCGTGACCGGCGCGAACAGCATCGCGGGCGCCGGCACTGACGTCGACCACGCAAGATTACACGCGGCCCCTGACCATACCGCATGAGTGATGAGCGGGTTTATCCAATGCCATACGGCATAAGGCCACCAGACGAAGAACCACATCATCATCGCCGGATCCGTGTTGTAGCCGACGTGAGCGTTCCGCGGTCCGAACGCTATCGGAAGACCAAAGAGAAACAGGGACAGTGTCAAGTAAAGACTGAACGCGAGTACCGCGCGTCCAGCGCCGGTGCTTACTGTGAGACGGTTCTTCAATTTAGATCTGCCTGCGCAATTCTGCGCTGCCGGAAATCTGAATACCTGCACCGGAAATCGGCAATCAGCCGCATTGATTGATATCGGAAAATCAACTTCCTGATCCGAGTGAAAGTTCCCGCGAATCAGTTGCGTTGTTCGCCCCCGATCCGCGACAACTCAAAGGCGCCGGCCGCGTGCTTTCGCGTTTTCAAGGGACGGCTGCGATGAAGAAGCCCGAAGCATTAAGGGAACCACGCCTGCTCCGGGATTCGGTTGAATTCCGGACGGAGGTTTTTCGCTCTGGGGTCATCCGCTCTGGCAAACAGCGCCGCTATGCGGTCCCGATACAGGAGTTTCCAGCGCCGGTCAGCGGCAACATTCCGGTAAGCGCCGCTCTTTGGACTGATGAGAATGTAGTCATGCGGATAGCGGTCAAGCAGCTTTTGGCCGCCAACCCCGGCATTGAGGAAAATGAAATATTCCCGCAAAAGCCGGTCGGGATAGACCACCTCGCAGCGTCCATCCACGAACACTTTATCCCGCGGCGCTCCATGCCAGACAAGGTACGATCCCCACTCATACTGATTGAGAATATTCCCTTGCAGTCCGTGTTCCTTCATGAACGCCACGGCGCCGCGCGGTACCGGCCCAAAGGTCCTCAGGTGAGTCGACAGTTCTCCGGTTTCCACCGCAATGACCAGAGCCGCGATGATGACAAAGAGACCCGCAGGCTGATTGCGGGCGGCGTCTGCGGTTTGGGCATCTCTGTCTCCGAGCAGCACGCCAATATGATGCGCCAGAGGGATGCTGAGCGCGATAATCGCAAGGGCGATGTTCCGATAGGCATGAAACGCCGCCGCCATGAAAACCAGTCCGACCGCCTGGAGGCTTAAATCACCCGCCAGCGGCGCCGCCGCGACCGCCAGAGCGAAGGCACCGAACAGCCCCAATGGAATGACCCATTTAAGCTTTTCCGCCAGAGGTAAAGTCCAGTCCCGGGTAAATGCAATTCCCAAAGTATTCCATTCCTGAATGTTTGACCTTACGATTGGGTCGGATACCGAATGCAGCACCCTGGTCCAGAGCTGCAGGCCGAAGGGGTTGGCGAGAGTGGCTATGGCGCAGCATACTGCGATACCCGCAATTTTGGAGGTATCGGCCAGAGTTTTTTTCTGCCAGTACTCGGTTATGCCCTCAAACAAAGTGAAAACCGCCAATGCGGCGATGCCCGTGACATACCCGCCGTGAAGGTTGGCCCAGAGGGCAAACAGGGGGATCAGCGTCCACATCCTGGCGCGTCCATCGTACACGACCGCGGCAAGTACGGCCATCTCGAAGCTCAGGCTTGCCAGTGTAAAGAGCTGGGGCCTGAACTGAACCTGACCTACAAGTCCAGCCGCAACGAAAAGCAGTATCAGCCGTCTGGCGCGGGGGCCGGCCGCCGTTTTCGCGATGCCGGCCGCAAGCGAGCACATGATGACAGCCACGCATGCGAGTTTGACTATCCGAAGTCCCAGAATGCCGAGCACATCGTAGCTTAGGGCAAGAATCACCTGGCTCAACCATACGTGGTTGCGCCACGGGAAGCCCGGCGCGGAGTAAGAATATGAATTGAACGCCGGCAGATGAAGCGTGGCGATGATTTGTCTGCCTGCGAACAAATGCATCCACAGATCGGGGTCGGCGATATTGTTTCCAGATGCAATAGCTATCGCGAGCACCAGATAGGGGATCGAATATCGCGCGATAGCGCGGCGGTCTCGAGCCGCTTTCGCGGACATCGCCTGAGCGCTGACGCCTACCAGCGCGGCCGTCTGTTCCTTTCGCTGCAACACGATCGCCTTCATATATACGTCAGGACGCCTGATCGGCTGAAGCGGGCGCCGTCCTGGCCGGGAAACACACAAGCCGGTGATGTTCAAGCCGGGTTGTCTCCGCCGTAATTGAACGCCGGGACGCCGATCTTCGAGTCGAGCAACGCATGGGGGTTGCGAACGCGCCGGCGTTTTGGATTGAGCCTCGAATGTATCAGCGGCCGAACCGGAGCACCGGCGGCGCTATTGTGTCAGACTTATCGCGAGAGCGCCGAAATTCGAGCTCGAAGACAACGAACCGTCGACGCCGTTGGCCACCCAGCGCCCGGTGATATTGGCGTTCGACACGCTGTCGATCCAGAGCTGAGCGAACGCGCTCACCTTGCAGCAGCCTCCGGCGGCGCCCCAGTCCACCATGGCAACCGTCACGGCGCGGGAATCGTTCGCGGTGTAGTTCGGCGGCGGGACGGCTGAGCCGGAAGGATCCACCGCGGCACCGGCGCTGACGCGCATCTGAATCGCCGCGGTTACCGGTCCCGTCGTCGTGGCACTGCGGTCCGGGGCGATCAGGTCGCTCACGGAGACTTTCCCATTGTATCCCGGGGGAAACACCGTGGTGAACTGCTTGCCGCCGAGTGCCAAAGCGCTCCAATTGTTGGGCATGCTCATCGGCGCGGTGGGACTTGTGAATCGAAGAAACACCGCCGTGCCGTCGGACGGGATGGTGCTGTGAGTAGGATCTCCGGAGCGGTACTGAACCCCGATCGGAACCAGCCCGAGATCTATCGCGCCGGCCGGTCCCGCTGTCGCTGTGGACGTGGTATTGACGACTCCGTTGTCCACTCCCACCAGACGGGCGAAGTAGTAGGAAACGCTGCGGCGAAGAATCATCGTCAGCTTGCATCCCGGAACCGGGGGCGGCGGCGGCAAAGGCGGCGCCGGACACAGGGTCGCATCGTAAGCCGTAGTGGCGGACACTATTTCGGCGCTCGCCACACCATTGAGGCTGGCATAGGTCCGGGCGGTGGAAATGGCGCGGGCCGGCTGGTCCGGTAGATACATCGCTCCCGACAATACTGAAGCGTCGTCGGCTGTCTGGAGGCGGAAGTAGTTGAGATACAAATCACCCACATCCGTGGCCAGCGTCATACCGCCCAGCAGCACCGGCAGCGCCATCGCCACGATGACGAGAACCTGACTTCGGGTACGATCCTGCGCATCCCGCGAAATGGATTCTCCCATAGCCCCCCCTGGAGTATCCAGTTCTACTGTTACAACACCTGACTAACCTCTCGCGGCCGGCAAAAGAATCACTTTACTCAACCATTAAGCTTTGCGACGCTGATGCCGCATCCGGGCGGACAGGTCCAGGACGGCGATCCGCTGTTCACGGTACCGCTGGTTATGACGCTCTGGGTCCACACACCGCAGATGTCCAACGGACTGGTGGCACTTGAACCGCAGCCGCTGGTTCCCACGCCCTTAATCCAGATAGTCGCGAAAGCGATGATGGTACAACTGCCCGATGCGCAGGCGGGCGAGGTCCAATCCACCAGCGGGACAATGACCGCACGCGGATCGCCGGGCGTTATGACGCAACTGGAGGTGTTGCAATGATCGGCGCTGAAAGCCGGGTCGGTGGCGGCCGCGGTCAACCGCGCATTGATCGCACTGGTGGTGGGACCCGTCTTGGCGCCGGTCTCGGCGGGCAAGACATCCCCGATCGAAAGCTTGTACTGCCATCCGAATTGCAACTGGTTGCTGAACGTGCTGGCTCCGGGAGGTCCGAAGATGAGGCCGCCCCAGTATTGTGGTCCGCTGCCGCTTACCCCTCGGTAAATGAGATTGATCGGCTGTCCCATGCAATAGCCGCCCGTCGCGCATGCGGACTCATACTGCACGCCGATAGGAACGATGTTACTGGCCAGGTTGGTATTGTTGCAGCTCGAGGTGCAGGAGCCATTGCCCACGGCCGTCGGGGGTCCGATAGGCGCGCTGGCTGACACGTTGAGCGTACCCGAGTTCACACCGATGAGGCGCGAAAAATAGTAAGGAACGGTCCTCTGCACCTGCATCTTGAGATTCGAACTGTTGGTACCGGTAAAAGTAACCACGTCGCCTGCCGCGCCACCGCTGCCCGTGCCAATACCGTTGGAGTAGCCAAAGCTGGCCCCGGTCGGTGTGCCAGCGCCCGAAGAAAGACAGGAGCCCGCGCCCGAGTTGCAGGCGGCATTTTCCGCGGCCGATATACCTCCAGTCGGGCTGGCCAGGTAGGTTACGGAAGAAATCACCGCGGCGTCCACGCCGGTCTGCAGTTTATAGTAGTTGTAGTAAAAATTTCCGACGTCCGAGGCCAGTCCAAGTCCTCCGACAACGGTCGGCAGGGCAATCGCCATCAGAGCCATTGTCTGCCCCCATTCGCGCAGAGATCGCGGACGCGAAAAAACCGATTTTGCCATGGAGCGTCTCCTGTGAGAGTTCATTTGCCGAATGCGAAGAGAGGCTACTGTAGCATCTCGATCGCAATAGCACCATCTTTGATTCCGGGCGGACTCCCGGGTGAAAATGACCCGCCTGGACAAAGTGATGAAATCCAGGTCGCGGTGATCGAGCTCGAAGCTCCCCTATCGGTGACCGAGTCAACCCACATTTCAGCAAAGCCCTTGACCGGCACCGTGCACGTACCCTTGGTGCAGGCCTTGCTGACGTCATAACTCCAGTCGACCAGCGGCAGACAAATCGCGCACGGGCTGTCGGCGGGATGAGAGGTCGCGGTCTGGCCGCTGCATGGAGTATAGCGATAAGTATTCATGGCCTTGAATTTGGTTCCCACTCCCGGACTGGTGGTAACAAACATGCTCGGTTGCGACGCGGGCGAAGATGTTCCATCCCACACATTAAGGGTTCCGGAATAACCGTTCTGGATATTGCAGGAAACTCCCGAATCTCCGCGTCCGCAACTGCCGCCAAGATCAAGAAATCCCCAGTTGCCGGGCCCGGCGGAGAATTTATAGGCAATCGGGGTCACGCTGCTGTTGTTGGTGAAGACCGAGGTGTAATCGAGGCCGATCGGCATCAGGTTGTTGGTGCCGGAGGAGGGGGCGGTAAATGAAGTCATCGGCCCGCCGGTCGCGGTGGCTGTTACGTTAAACACTCCGCTGGTAACCCCGACCAGGCGGGCAAAATAGTACGGCACGGTCTGGGTCGCGGAGACAGTGATCTGACAGGCCGGTCCGCCGGGACAGAACGAATTGGTGACCGGCGCCGCGACCGGGTCAGGATCCAGAGTGATGAATGAATCGTTATTTTTCGCATAACTGGTCGCGGTACTGCTGGCGCCCGCGGTGCAACTGGCGGGCAGCGACAGGCAGGTCGCGCCCGCCAACGCGGCGGCATCCACCGCGGTCTGCGCTCTATAGTAGTTGAAGTAGAAATTCCCGACGTCGACCGCCAGTCCCATCGCGCCTACGAACGCCGGCAGAGCGATTACCATAAGGGTGAGCGCCTGCCCAAACCCCTTTGTGGGCCGCAGCCTGTTAGGTGATCCTCCGGGGCCTTTCATCGAGTTCTCCCGCATTGGATTTAGTGGAATCTGAATGCTCGAAAGATCTGGACCATGGCGGGGCCGATCAAAACCAACATCATGGCCGGCAACAGAAAGAGCACCATGGGAAACACCATTTTGATTGGAAGCTTCTGCGCTGCCTCTTCGGCGCGTTGGCTGCGCTTGATCCTGAGCTGCTCCGAGGTCGAACGCAGCGCGTGGCCAATTTCAGTTCCGAGCTTGTCGCTCTGTACCAGCATCGCGGCAAGGTTCTTCACATCGTCGACGCCGGTCCGCTCGCCCACCGCCTTTAACCCTTCAGCGAGAGTCGAACCGGCAATCAACTCATTGGAGAGCGCGGTCAACTGATCGCCCAGAGCCCGGCCCTGGCGTTGGGATTCGCGGCCGACCACTCTGATCGCCGCCTGAAGTCCCAATCCGCATTCTACGGATACCACCAGCAGGTCGATTATATCGGGCAGTTCCTTTCTGATTCTGAGTTGGCGGGCGTTGGCCATCCGCCTGACCATAATAATCGGAATTTCGTATCCCAGACCGGCTCCAATCGGGATGGCGAGAATCGTACTGCGGTGCAGGAAGAGCGGTAGTATATAGCCCAGAACCGCTCCGCCGGCGGTGCAGAGCAAGCGCACGGCCTGGAAGGCCTTGGGCGCGGCCGGATGATAAAAGCCGGCATGACGCAGGGTCTGAACCAGCTTCTCCACCGCGGGTTTGTCCAGATCGGGCTGCGGCATCCCCTTCTGAGCCCAGTCAAGGAATACCGCGCCCAGCCGATGCTGCGCCGGAGCATCGTTGTCCTGTTTTTCCTGGCCGGCTTTGAATCTCGCGGCCAGTTCCTCCATACGGCGCTGCAGGGGATGGTGTCCATAGACGGCGGAATAGATCAGGAAAAATCCCCCGGAGGTGAGGACAAAGACAAACAATGCGGATGTGAAAGGCTCTCCCATCAAACCTCAGTAGTCGATTCCCATCATGCGATAGATGATGAACAAAGCCGCGACTTCGAGTCCGGCGGCGGCCCTGAGCATATTCTGACCGGTCGGATCGTGAAGTAACATGGCGACAAAGTCATGATGGAAGAAATTCAGAAAGATCAGGAGAATAACCGGCATCATCCCTACAATAAGCGCGGTCATGCGCGGCTGCGCGGTCAAAGTGCGGACTTTCATCTCAACCCGCTGGCGGTCGCGAATGGTACCCGATAGAAGTCCGATGATGTCCGCCAGACTGCTGCCGGATTCGGTTTGAACCCGGATCGCCGTAACCAGGAAACGGAGATTTTCATCGGGCATGCGCTGGAGCAGGTATTCAAAGGCTCTGGCCAACGGCACACCCAGCCGGTTCTGCTCGAGCACGATGCGAAGTTCGCTGGAGGCCGGCTCGCCGAACTGCTCGACCGTCACCTGCAGAGCGCGCTGCAAGGTATGCCCCGCCGCCAGAGAAGACTTAATCATGTCGAGAATTTCGGGCAGCTGCTGATCGAACGCCGACAACCTGCGTTTTCTGCGCCAGTTGATATACACCAGCGGGGACAAGCCGCTGAGCAGGCCGCAAAACAGGGTAAAGAAACTGAGGCCCCCGGTCCATAAAGCGGCGGCCGCATCGCCCGCCACCGCGAGCACGACCATCAGGGCCAGCGCCTCCGAGGCCCTGGTATAAAGCCCCGCCTGCCAGAGCGCTTCCTGAAGACGCGCGACCAGCGAGATCCTCGAGAACAATCCTCCAAAGAGGCCGGAGTCGCTGGCCGGAGCCGCGCGCGTAATGCCGATATCGGGCGCGTCGGCCAGAGACGGACGCAAAAGCTGACTGATGGTCTGTTTGCGGCTTTCATAGTAATGGCGGTAGATGATGACCAGACCCAGAACCATTACCGCCACGAAAACCAGCAGTGGGAGTAAAGCTTCCATCGCTCAGCCCGCAAACCATCTGGAGTCGAAGCGCACGCCGGCGGCTTCGAAGCGTTTGATGTAATTGGAGCGAATGCCGGTGGGGCGGAAGCTGCCCAACAACTCGCCGCCGCTTCCAATTCCGGTGCGCACAAACTCAAACAGGTCCTGCATAGTTACCATGTCCCCCTCCATGCCGGTGATTTCGGAAATACGGGCAACCTTGCGGCTGCCGTCCGACATACGGGAGACGTGAATGAACAGATTGATGGCTCCGACGATTTGCTGGCGCATCGCGCGCTCGGGTATCAGATAGCCGGACAACATCATCATCATTTCAAGCCGGCCAAGGCTATCGCGCGGGCTGTTGGCATGAATGGTCGAAATCGAACCGTCATGGCCGGTTGACATCGCCTGCAGCATGTCCGCGACTTCAGCGCCGCGAACCTCGCCCACGACTATCCGATCGGGCCGCATACGCAGCGAGTTGCGCACCAGGTCGCGTTGTGTGACCTCGCCCCTGCCCTCAAGATTGGGCGGGCGCGTTTCCAGACGCACAACGTGGGTTTGCTGCAGACAGAGTTCGGCGGAATCCTCGATCGTGACTATTCGCTCGTCGGATGGAATAAAGCTGGTCAGGCAATTGAGCATGGTGGTTTTGCCCGATCCGGTTCCTCCGCAGACAAGAATGTTCAGCCTCGCCCTGACCGCCGCGTTGAGAAATTCAGCCATCGCGGTGGTTATGGTTTGATTGCGAATCAAGTCATCGATCGTCAGCGGGTCGCGGCCGAACCGGCGGATGGAAAGCACCGGCCCATCAAGCGCCAAAGGAGGTATGATGGCGTTGACGCGCGAGCCGTCGGGCAATCGCGCATCGACCATGGGCGAGGCCTCGTCGACCCGCCGGCCCACCCCCGCAACAATCCGGCCGATGACGTGGAGCAGATGCGCGTCATCCTGAAACCTGATGCCGGTCAGATACAGCCGGCCCGCGCGCTCGATATAAACCTGGCCCGGACCGTTGACCAGGATGTCGCTGATGGCATCGTCGCGCAGCAACGGCTCCAGCGGACCCAGTCCCAGAATCTCATCCTTGATTTCTTCGATCAGCCGCAGACGATCGGCGTCGGCCAGCAATCGATTCTGCTGCTCCAGATGTTCGAGGATGGCCGCGCTCAGCCGTTCGTTGACCGTCGCCGGATCGAGGGTGTCCAGCTTGGACATATCCAGCGTCTGGAGCAGATGGTCGAGCACTCGGCCCTTGAGTTCGCGAAAAGCAACCGCCTCGGGAGAATCGCGGGATTCGCGTCTTTGTGAAATGACCGCCAGCGACGACAGCGCCGGCCCGCCGCCGCTGCCGTTCTTCGACAGGCGCTCGCTCAAGCTCATGATTTAACCCCGGCATGGGCGCCATTGCGCGCAAAAAGTTTCGACAGCAATCCTCCCTTTTTCGGCAGGTCCACCGGCGCCGAAAGCTGCAGCGCCATCTCCTCCAGAGCGCGGGTCAAGGCCGAACGGGGCGCCGCCTTCCACAGATCTTCACCCCGGCCCAGCGCCTGCTCCAGCACCGAATCCTCCCGCGGGATGCGGGCGAACAGCGGTCTGCCCAGTGTGGTGATGATTTGCTTTTCGGTTATCGGATGGCGCGGTGTCCAACGATTGAGCACGAAGCGGAGCTGCAGGCGGGGAAGCTCGAGCCGGGCGAACAAATCCAAAAAGCGCCAGGCGCCGCGCACCGCGCCGATCGACTGGTCGATTACATACAGAAGATCATCCGAGCGCTCCCACGCCGCCACCGAGACGTCGCTGATGTAGCGGCCGATATCCATCACCACTACATCGACCATTTCGCGCAGCAGACCGATAATCATGCCGACGCGGGATGCGGCTATCTGTTCGCTCTCCTCGATGCGCTTGGGAGCGGCCAGCAGGTACACGCCCGAACGATGCCTGGTGAGCACCGATTCGATCTGCACCGAATTGAGCCGCGCACCGGTGTCATTGAGATCCGAAATACAACGCTCCGGCTCCAGATTCAGACATACCGCCAGGTCGCCGGATTGGAAATCGAGATCGACCAGGGCGGTTTTCTTTCCCGCCAGATTGGCCAGCGCGATGGCGCAGTTGGACGCTATGGTTGTAACTCCGGTACCGCCCGTCAGGCTGACCACCGAAATCACCTTGCCGCCGCTGTGGGCGGCCGCGTCGCCCACCGACTCGCTGATTTTGAGCAGCGCGCGGGAGAGATCCTCCTGGTCCAGCGGCAGAAACAGCACCTCATCGGCGCCCGCCCGCAGGACCTCGCGAATGGCCTGCGGGGATCGTTCGTGCGTCAGGGCGATACGAACCGGCCGTCCCTTGTCGCCCGCGGCACCGGGCTGGGGGAGAGACTGGCCGTCAAACTCGAAGATCACGACATCAACCGGCGCGCCGGTCGTCTGCGAGAGTATTCCGGGTTTTTCGTCGATGACTTCGATATCCAGTTCGGTCATCGCGAGCAGGGCCGAGCGCAGCGCGGGCCCGTCCGCCGCGTTGGCCATCAACAGCACCCGCAGCCTGGGCCGGGCGGTCCTCAATCGTTCGCGCGTTTCCAGATCTTTCGCCACTAATAACCTCTAAAATCGCGGCCGCGCCGCATCCGGCGTCGACAGCGGTCGCGTCCGGACTTCTTCGGGCGTCAGGGGCCCCTGCCGTTCGGTCGGGAGAGAAACCTCGCCCCCGGGCGGAAGCGGCCGGACCAGCTCCGGAGTGACGCTCATTACCAATTCGGTCTTGTCGTGGGCCCAATAGGTTTGGCGGAACAGGCTGCCGAGGTAGGGCAAATCGCCGAGATAGGGAACTTTCTTTACCGTGGCCCTGCTGTCGTCCAGAATCAGTCCGGCAACGATCAGGGTCTGATTATCCCGCAGCCGAACCCGCGTCTCGGCCCGGCGGGTAACGAATGCCGGTATGGTAAAGCCGAACAGCTGGACTCCCTGGGTGTAATCGGGCTTTGAAACTTCGGGCCTTACCAGCAGGTCGATATCCCTGCCGCCTATCACCGTGGGAATGAAGGCCACCGAGGTTCCGTACTGCTTAAACACGATAGTAGTGGTCAGGGCTTGCGTGACGACAATGGGAATCTCGCCGCCCGAGAGAAATTTCGCCTTCTGCCCCGAGTTCGCGAGCAATTGAGGCCGGGCCAGAATCCGGGCCAAATCGTGCGATTCCAGAAATTGAAAAAACGACCAGGCCGTCACGTTCGAATTCGATCCCGCCAGCATGTAGGTCAGATTCTGCGAAAATAGCGGCGAGAGCGGGGTGCCGCCAGCCGGAGGGAAGGACGGTCCGACACCGCCTGCCGATGCGCTAAAAGGGGTGGCGACAAAGCCGGGCAGACTCAGAAATGTGAAACCATACTTGGTAAGCGCAACCGAGATATCGATTCCCATCTGCTCCAGCTTGTTGAGATCCACCTCCGCCACAATCACGTGCAGCATGACCTGTTGATGTCCGGCGATCTCGGTCCAGATTTGACGCTCGATATAGTTTCCCTGGCTGTCCCAAACCACCAGCGAACCAAAGCCCGGATCGTGACCCACCAGCATCAACTGGTGATTACCCAGAACCTGAACGTCCGCCACTTTGGTGTTGGAAATCGAAACGCGGCTGACCGGTCCGCCAAAGTCGTAAACCTGAGATGTTCCCGAAGTCAGAGTAATCGTGTCGTTGGGCAGATTGTGGCGGCCGCCGAAGGCCCGGTTGTTCAGATAGCCGTCGGAACGCAGGCTGCGCGGGTTGGTGGTGAATTGCTGACTTACCACCGACGGCGCCTGCTCATGCCATTCAGCGGCAGTGCTGCGGCTGACGTTCGCCGACAGCGCGGATGCGGAGGGACCCGCGGCCCTTGCGGCATAACCGTCCGCCCCGGGAGCGTATTCGGCGGAATTTCCAGCGGCGTCGAACGCGGTCGGCCCGATGGTCTCGGTTTTCGTCCCGCCCACCTCGGTAGAGTTGTATTCCCCGGGTGCCGCGGCTAACGGACCGGTGCCGGAGTCGCCGGGACTACCGGCTGCAGGGCCCAATCCAGCCGCAGGCCGCGGTGCGGCCGCGACCGCGGCACTGGCCGGCGCGTAGGGCGCCGGGGCGGGCGTTTCGGAATGGCCCGCGCCGCTTAGCGCCGGCGGAGCGGCTCCCGGCCGCAGCGGATGCCCGGGATTGGCGATACCGCTGACGATGATATGGTAAGTAACATCCTCGCCGGCAATCTTGGTATCCAGACTGCCTTCGCCCGGTTGAAAGCTGAATACCGTCAGCGAATGCGGACCGGTGCTTTTGACTGTAAACGAATTTGGGTTATCCGCAAAGCTGACGCGCGGTGCGGCGTTGGCGTCAACGTTTTGTATTACGTAGGCTTCGCCCGCGTTAAGAGTCAGGGTGAGGACCTGGTTAGCCGATGCGCTTTCGCATACAAGCGAAACGAGTGCCGCGAGCACCAATACCGCGGTCGAGCGGCTGAATTTCCGGCCTCTCTCCATCACTTATCCACTCCTGAATTTATACCCACTCCGCTCCCGCCCATGCCGCTGTCGGAGACGCCGTTATCCGATCCGTAGGTGTCGGAATTCTGACCGTCATCTCCGCCCAGGCTGTTGCGATATACGCTCGGCGTGCCGTCGTTTGCATGGGCTCCGGCCTCGCGGCGCGCGGACGGCATCGCCATGCCATTTCTGCCAATCACGATGGTTTCGCGGCTTTGACCGTCTCGCAGCAGTTCCACCGTAGCCAATGGGCGCAAATGGCGGACGAATTCACGCACCGGCAAACGCACATGCTTGGATTCCTGAATCGGAGCCGGCTCGGGCACCGCGGTGCTATAGGCGCTCATCACCTTGTGCACATCGGCCCCCGAAGTTGCGACAACGCTGTTGTCGCCGTAGTTGCGCAGGGCAAGATGCAATTTGCCCTGGGTGCTGGCGACCGCCAGCGCCTCGGCCTGTTCCGGGGTTACTTCCAAAGTGACCACCCGTTCGGGCTGCGGGTTGTCCTTGCGTTCAATGGTCTGAGCCACGGCCAGCACCGGCACATTCTCCAGGATGATCTTGGAGCGTTCGGGCTGTTTGTCATTGCCGGCGGTAGAGAGAAGCACGTCCACCCTGGTGTAGGGCAAAACGAACCCCGACATGTCGGAGACCTCGTCCACCGCCACCGACATCGCGCGCATGTCGGGCGGAATCATCAGCGGAAGAACTCCAGAGGTCCGGTCTCCGGCGACCAGCCTGCTGGCCACGATCGGTTCATTGGTTACGAACTCCGCCTTGGCCAGGTTTCCCAGCACGCTGGCGGCATCGGTAACCGCACCCGGTGGAAGACTGTCGCGGGGCCAGCGGGCCAGCTTGACGGAGGCGGCGTCGATTTTGGCCCCGACTCCGATATCATGCGCCGCAACCACGATCGTGGTCGTGCCCGCCAGCGCCCTGCGCATCTCCTCGTCCTTTTTTTTCAGCGACGAGTACACCACCATCGACGCAAGGACAGCGGCAAAGACCGCCAGCACGAGGAATACCGCTGGACGTCTCATTCCCTTTACTCTCCTCCCAAGTACCTTGCGCGGGCCGCAGGCGCCGCCCCAAATGGCAATCGCACCACGATCATTCAGCCATCACGGAACTCGAATTGGTGATTGTGGTAGGGAGCGTGAAACCCAGCAGCGATTTGGGTATTATCAACTTGCCACCGCTCGAGAGATTATATGTGACGGTAACCGTGACCTGGGCGCCGGAAACGATGTTGCCGCTCGAATCCGAAGAGGTTACCGTCGGCACGCCGAGACCGGTTCCGCTGCTGCAACCCGAGAAGCCCGAGGTACAAATCGTCGGCGACGGGCTGACATTGCTCTCGATCGTCGAGCCGTAACCGGACGCGCTGGAGCCGGTGCCATGCACCGCCGCATAACGCGCCGCGGTGTAGGAATACTGGCTCACCGCCAGTGCCGCATTCAAAATCAGGGCAAGCTGCAATCCCCCCATCACAATAACCAACAGCGCGGTGGCCAGCAGCGCGAACTCAACCATCCCGGCCCCGCCATTTTTGGTCCGTGCCACTTCAGTCCGCAGCCGGGCTGAAGATGAAACCGTCCCTTTATGCTTAAGGAAACAGCTCAGATGATCATCAGCGCCCCGGTCGACGGCGCTTCCTCCATTTGCTTCCGCTATCGTTCACGCCGTCTCAGCCGCGGCGGACCCGATAGTCTTGTGATTGTGCCGCAAATTCACAGGGCGCAGCCCTGGCCAAAAGCACTTCATTGACAAACCAAAAAAGCCGCCCCCCGCCCCAACACAAGTTGGGACAGGGGAACCAGTTTCTTCCGGTTTACCCAACATATGCCTTCAGTCGGATGGCCAGGGGCCGTCCGGACCGCGGCTGGGTACGACTCCGGCCGCCTCAGACTTTCGCCGCGATGTTGTTCAGGGCGGTCGCGATGTTGGTGCCGAGCGCTGTCAGCGCCAAGATGCAGACCAGAGCGACCAGCCCGATAATTAGCGCATACTCAGCCAAAGCCTGCCCCTGATTGTCTTCGCGCACCTTCAGGTAGCCTCGAACAAGACTGTCCATTAACCGATCCATCACTGTTCCTCCTTGACTATCGTCAGCGTGTTAACCCACGCATAAGACGCTTACTGCGGCTGACCCAACCCAAATTTCTAAAACGAGCCAGTGATTGCGTTCAGCTTGGTGGCGATGGCGTTGCCCAGAAGAGTCAACGAGCCTACCGCCACCGCCATGATTAACAAAAGGATCAAAGCGTATTCCGCCAGACTTTGAGCCTTGATGGGCGACGCTTCCTTGCCGTTCGGACAGCTTTTTGACTCTTCCATGCTTCGTGCCCCCTGTTTGTTTGAATAAAGCACAGGAATCTGTCTCGCATCACCGAACAAGGATCTTCCAATTCAATTCTGTTCTCGTCGAACAACCCGAACCATCTTTGCCCGAAATGGTCAAACTTTTCTACTTATGGTATGCTTAAACTGTCAGACTCATCAATTAGACTGATCTCGTATGTATAAGTCAAGACCGAGAAGGTCTGATTAGATTTTCTCAGGTAACGGCAAAACTGCGACAATTAAAATGCCGTTCTATCTCATCCGCCGCCCTGCCATATTCATGAATCTGCTCTGAAATCTATCTTTTTTTCGACAGATACCTGCAAATCACTTATTGCTGAATATTTTGCCTCCCGCTGTTGGCGATCCGCGGCTGTGGGATCTGAAACCATCCATGCTCAACCTTATTGCGGCGCGACTGCGGATGCTTCAAACTGAGCTCCGTGCGCAAGCACTCCCGAGCTCCCTGTTTGTGTCAGAAAAACCCGAGGCAAGCACCCCGGATGTCCGCTTATGCTCAGGCCATAGCGCAGCGCAGATTGACAGAGATGAGGCGGACTTCCTGGAACCGGAATTCCAATCCAACCGGACCGATTCGTGATCTGTGACAGAGACTGGCTGGACGCGCTTCAACCCCAGCTCTGGCGCCGGGTTTTCCCGGCCGCCTGAATCAGATGAGCTCGCGCCGCGCCTGGCTGATCACGGCCGTGCTGATGCTCGCCACGGGGATCTTTTGCAGCTTACATCTTGGACGACCTCTGGGAGCCAGTGAAGCCTATACGGCTTTGGCCGCCGAACAGGACGGTTTGCGCGCCGTAATCGACGCCTCGCTGCGCTTCGATCCCGGCAAACCGCCGCTGTATCCGCTTGCGGTGCATGGCGTTGAATCGGTGCTCGGCCGCAGCGACGGCGCTTTGCGGCTCGCGTCAGCGTTGTGCGCGATGATCGATGTGGCTTTGACGATGGCGCTGGGGAGCCTTTTTTTTTCGCCCGCCGTGGGAGTAGGCGCCGCAATGCTTTGGGCGCTCAGCCCATTTTCAATCATGTACGGGACCTGGGCGCGGGTCTATGCGCTGCTGATCGGTTTGTCGCTCTGGCAATTGATCCTGCTGTGGCAGCTGCGCACGCAATCCTCGGGCTACCGCGCAACTCTGTGTGGAGCGGCGGGCGCGGCGATGCTTTATGCTCATCTTGGCGCGGCGCTTTTTCTGGCCGCCGAAGCGATGATGCTGGCGGGCGCTGAACGGCGGGGTCAACGCAGCCGCGCAGCATGGGCCGCCCTGTTGCTGAGCGCGATCTTTTTCCTGCCTTTTTTACCCATCGCCTGGCGCCAGACGGAGCAGTTGCTGGCCGGGCACTGGATGGACTGGATCGGACCGGCGCGGCACGCCGGTTTCGGCTATAAAGCGGCGGTGTTCGCCCTGGCGGCGGCGGCCATTGGCGTACTGATGTTTGCCCCCGCCGTCGAAGACGATTGGCGCGAACCCTTGCGCTGGTGCGCCGGTGTGGGCCTGATTCCGATCATCGTGCTGGCCGCCTGTTCGATGGGCATCCGCCCCCTGTTCAATATCAGGTACGTGGCGCCCTCCTGCGCAATCCTGATCCTGCTTTGCGCCGCGGCACTGAAAAAGCTGCCGGCGCGGGCATACCGGCTGACACTGGCCGGGATGGTCACCGCCTTGTCATGTCTGTTGCCGTTTTATCCCTGGTATGAGCCTTGGCGTGACATGGCGACCATCATCGCGCGCGGCGGCCCGCGCCAGGCCATATTTTTCGAATCGGGGTATGTGGGTGCGACGGCGGTGGAAGATGATCCCAAGCAGGGCTTTCCGCAAGGTTTTTTTCGCGTCCCGCTGGACCGCTATTTTAAAGGACCGAATCCGCGCCTGGTGGTCGACCCATCCGCGCCCGCCTCCGCCCGCCGGCTGATAGCGAGCAGCGCTCGCGCCAATCATGGCGCCTGGCTGCTAAGCAGCCTTGACCGCAAGCTGGCGCGTGCGGAATCGGCCGGCCCATGCCTCCACATCGAACCGCAGGCCGCCGGCGATTACGCCACTCTATACCATGTCATACCACAGCCGAATTGCTCCGCCCTCAGCGTCCGGTGACAATTGCGCCGTCCATGGGCCGGCAGCCGTGATGCCCTCGCACGGGCGCGGGCTGAGAGCGCTGCGTAATCTGGCTCCCGAGTTGATCACATTGATGATCGCGAGTGCGGCCGCGATCCGGACCAGCGACCCCGATTTATGGGGCCATGTGCGCTTTGGCCAGGTAATGTTGAACCGCCGGCACCTGGTTCTCTACGACCCCTATTCCTATAGCGCTTTGGGTCACTTGTGGCGCAATCATGAATGGCTCACCGAGATCGTCATGGCGCTGTTCTACAATCATCTGGGGGGAACCGGTCTGAAGCTTTGGAAGCTTGCGTGCAGCGGTGCGACGCTGGGCCTGCTGGTGCTGGCCATGGCTGAAACCGGAGCAGCGCGGCGCCTGCAGCTGGTGATCCTTATTATCACCGCGGTGGCCATCACACCTTTCATTCAGTTCCGGCCCCAACTATTCAGTTTTGTACTGTTCACCGCGCTCATCGCGCTGCTCGCACGCCGTACTTATCGCGAAGCGACGCCGCTGTGGATGGTAATTCCTCTGATGGCGCTGTGGGCCAACCTTCATGGCGGGTTCATAGTCGGAATCGCCGCGCTGTGGATTTATGCCGCTGTGGTCTGCTGCCGGAACGCGATTGCGGCGCGCCAAATGGGCGGAGCGGGCCGGCTCGTGATGCTGGCAGCCGCCGGTACGCTTGCCACAGTGCTGACGCCCTACGGCGGCGGCCTGTGGATTGCGGTAGGACATGCGTTAAGCAATCCTCTGACCCGCGCCATTATCGACGATTGGAAGACCCCCTTTGCCTTCATACGAAGCGGAGGAAAAACCAATTACCTCTACGCGTTCTTCTGTCTTTACGCCTGGGGCCTGGTAGGTCTGCTGGGCATCGCTCTTTACCTGACCCCATCGCTGGACGATTTGCCGCTGGTTGCGGTGGCCGCGATTATGAGCGTCGGCTCGTTCATCGCCGTCCGCAATCTGGCCTTTGCCGCTTTGGCGTGCAGCGTTCCCGTTGCTCATCACCTGGCGTTGTCGGAGCGCGGGGGCCAGCCGCGCATTGATGGCGTTGTCCTGTCGCTGCGAATGCGCTGGGGGATTACGGCCATCGCGCTCATGGTGGCTCTTTTCCGTGGTGGACTGGCCTCCGGGCTTATACCGGTGGACGAGTCCTATCCCTCGGGTCCGGTGCAATTCATGAAAGCGAACGGCCTTCATGGCAATGTGTTATGCAACTTCGGCTGGGGTGAGTATCTGATCTGGCATCTGGCCCCGCAGTCGCGGGTGTTTATCGACGGCCGCTACGATACCGTGTATCCCTCCAAAGTGATACAGGACTATGTCAAGGTCCACTTCGGAATACCCGGCGCCAAGCGGGTATTGAAAAGCTATCCGCACGATTTCATACTGTTTCCCGCACAGAGCGTGCCCTCCCTATCGCTGAAGGCTTCGCCCGACTGGAAGCTGGTTTACAAGGATAATGCGGCGGCCCTGTTCGCACGCCGGAATTCAGCCGCCGCGCGCCTGCACCCGATTGCGGAAAACGCAAGGCCGGCCGCGGCATATTTCCCATAGGACCGCCGCGGTCGATCCGGCTCCAACCCCCTCATCGGGAAATTGATAAGAATCGGTTCCCGTTTGCGCCGCCGTCCAATACCTGCCCCTCCAACCCTCGCCCGGCATAAAAGACACCTGATGGATATTCACCCGCCAAAAAAGACCGTCGAGACCAGCGCGCGGGGGGTTTCGCCGCAAAGATGAACGACGGCCGGCTTTCTGCCCTTGCCTACTGCGCCACGCTCTTCGCCGGATCGTTTCTGCTGTTCCAGCTCGAGCCGATGATGGGCAAATTCATACTGCCGTGGTTCGGCGGGGCGCAGGCGGTGTGGACCACCTGTATTCTTTTTTTTCAGATTGTTTTAGTGGCCGGCTATGCTTATGCACATCTGATTGGGACGCGTCTGGGTCCGCGGCGCCAGGCCCTCGTCCACCTTGCGCTGGTGGCGCTATGCTTGATGAGCATGGGCGCGCTTGCCTTGATATGGCAGTCGCCCATCATGCCGCCCGCCGCCTGGAAACCGCCGGATCCCGCACTGCCGGTCCTGCGGATTGTGAAGCTCCTGTTGGCCAGCGTCGGATTGCCTTATTTCGTGCTGTCCACCACCGCACCTCTGCTCCAGGCGTGGTTCGCGCAAAGCTGCCCGGGGTCATCTCCCTATCGTCTCTATGCATTCTCCAATCTGGGAGCGATGCTGGGTCTGCTGCTTTACCCATTTGTGGTGGAGCCGGCGTTCAGACTGAGCACGCAGGCGCGCCTGTGGTTGCTCATGTACATCGCATTCGCGAGCGGGATTGTATGGTGCGCCCGCACCCTTCCAGTAAGCGCGGCGCACCAGCCGCCTTATGCAGACCCGCACGATTATGAGGAGTCGGGGCCTGCGCCGGCGGCTTATCTTCTGTGGCTGGGGTTGAGCGCCTTTCCTTCGCTGCTGTTCCTCGCGGTGACCAACGAGCTTTGTCAGGATGTCGCAGCCGTACCCTTTTTGTGGGTCGTGCCGCTGGCCATCTATCTCTTATCCCTGAGCCTGTGTTTCGGCAGCGAGCGATGCTATCCACGGGGTCTTTTCAATCTCGCTTTCGCGCTTACAACCGTGCTGGTCTGCGCGGTGCTGTACCGGCCCGCGATTGCGATGTCCTGGCAGATAGTCGTCTACCTGGCGCTGCTGATTTGCGCGTGCATGGTCTGCCATGGCGAGCTGGTGCGACTCAAACCGGGACTTACGCGGCTGACCAGCTTCTATTTGACGGTCTCGGCCGGAGGGGCACTGGGCGGATTATTCGGCGCCGTCCTCGCACCCTGGATCTTCCGCGGATTCTGGGAGCTGCAGCTTTCAATCTTCGGCTGTGCGGCCGCACTTTACGGGGCGCTGCTGTATGACGGTCGATCCTGGATGAAGCAACGCGGACCATTGCTGGCGCTGGCACTGCTGGCGGGAGTCGTGTTGTCGCCCGAACTGATTCTTCCCGGGGCCGCGGGCGGATCGCTGCTGTATTACAACCTGGCGGTGGGCGCCACTCTGATCGCGGCCGCGTCAGCCGCGATGCGGGGAAATGGATCTTCGAGCCGGGGTCACGGCCTTTTGGCAGTGACGGCGGGCTCAGGTCTGCTGCTCATCGGCGCCATCCTGTTGTACAACGTCAGGGCGCGGCTGGCCGTCAGCCTGGTCGCGGGCCGGAACTTTTACGGCTCCTACGCCGTGGTGCTGAGCAACGCCGGCGACCCGGCCTGGCGCTCCTACACGCTGCGCCATGGACGGATCAGGCATGGGATGCAGTTCCCGCAACCGGATAAGCGTTATCGCCCCACGAGTTACTACGGCCCCACCAGCGGCATTGGTCTGTTGCTGCTCCACGATCGCGTTCGCGCGCTCCATCCTCTGCACATAGGAATAGTCGGACTCGGCGCCGGCACTGTGGCGGCCTATGGAAGGCCGGGCGACTACATCCGCTTTTACGAGATCGATCCGGCGATTATCAAACTCGCCACCGCCACCAGCAGTTATTTCACCTACGTGCGAGACTCACAGGCGCGGGTCGAGATAGTTCCCGGCGATGCCCGTCTTTCCATGGAACGCGAAATTGCCCACAAGCGCGGCCAACACTTCGACGTTCTGGCCATCGACGCTTTCAGCGGCGATTCCATTCCCGTGCATCTGCTGACCAGCGAAGCCTTTGCCATCTATCTGCGCCTGCTGGCGCCCGACGGAGTCCTCGCCTTTCACATCAGCAATCGCTACGTGGACTTGAAACCGGTCCTGCTGCAGTCCGCACGGCACTTCGGCCTGCGCGGCGGATGGGTACATGACGAGCCCTCGGACAGATTGAGCGAAACCAGCGACTGGGTGCTGTTGGCGCGCAATGACCTGGTCCTCGGCCAAAGCGGGATATCGCAAAGGCTAACGCCGCTCAGTGGGGCAAAACCGGTGCGCATGTGGACCGACGACTACAGCAATCTTTTCCAAATTCTTCGTTAAACACGCCGACCACAGCGCGCCTGAGGATTTATGGCCGCTGGATTGCCGCGCGCATCTGTTTTTTTCCCTTCGGCTCCGCTCCGCCTCTGAAGGCCGGACTTTCGTTGCCGCTGCGGCTGGAAGCGGCCCCAGGCTGCCGCTCCCGCATGCTCAAGCCGCCGCCGGCCCCTCAGCCGCGGTCAGCGGATGGCGCCGGGCACTTCCAAATCACGGCTTAATCGGGAGACGAACTCGATCACGAGATCGGCGGCCTCGGCCAGGTTCTGCTCCAATGTGCGGCCCGAACGCCTGGTGGGTTTGAAGGAATGGTCGCCGTCATCGATCCAGGCGATCTTGATTTTCCGCGACAACTGGTAGCCCGCGACCTCATCGCGGTTGCCCAGGGAGTCGCGCGTGCCCTGGATTATCAGGGCGGGCGTGCGCAGGGTGCGCAGATGCTCGATACGGGGGTGCTGCGGGCGGCCGGGGGGATGGAAGGGGTAGCCCAAACAGACCAGGCCGGCCGCGCCGACCTCGTCAGCCATCATGCTCGCGACGCGCCCGCCCATCGACTTGCCGCCAATTATCAGCCGCGCGGCGCCGCCCAACTGCTCGATAACCTCCATCCAGGCCGCGCGCAGGCTCGGTTCGCGATCGGGTGCGGTCCGTTTACCAGTGCGCCGCCGCGCCGCCATGTAGGGAAATTCGAACCGAACTACAGCCATTGCGGCGGTCCCGGCCTCCGCGGCAATGCGGTTCATGAAGGGCGAGTCCATCGGCGCTCCAGCGCCATGCGCCAGCACCAGGGTCAGCCGCGATGAGCGCGGCCCATCATGCAACAGTTCAATCATAAAGGCAGACGCGTCCTGTGTGACCGATTAATAGCAAATCGCGGCCATCTTTAAGAGCCCGCAAAAGCTTCTGTTTATCAGGTCTTTGAAGCGCAGCGCCGGACCGCGGCGGCAAGATGGCTGAGGGCGAACGGCCATCGGATTGGCTTGCGCCGAGCTGTTAATTATTAGCAGACCTAATCGGATTCGGCGTTCGCCGGATATTGACTACGAGCGTCTTCATCTCTATGTTTGTGCTAATCAATGCAATACCGAGCTAAAACACGTAGTAGAGCAACTTTTCCATTCAGTATGTTCACCCGATTTGAACATCCGGTTAAGTAGCGCAGCTTACATCCAGGAGATTAGTTTTTCTTACACGGAGTAGGTACGACGGGCGCAGCGGCAGGCAATCAGGAGGAAAAAAATGGTTCTCTTATCCAACCCGTGGCTGTGGTTCGCGATTATCGCTGTGGCTTGGGTTCTGCTGCCACAACCGGGCTTGAGAAGAAGGCGGCGCTGAGGATTTTGTCCGACTTGATGCCACCACGCGGCCACCGCGGGCGGCCCCTACCGCTTGACCCAAGCCGGCCCCCGCTTGACTGTCATTGGGCAAACGTCGATGCTGCCAGTCACGGAGAGGTTCGGGAGTCCGGCTTAACCGGCGTGACTCGAAATCACGTGTGCCCTTGTGGCACCGAGGGTTCAAATCCCTCCCTCTCCGCCACCTTTCGGCCCGCGCTCCCGCAAGGCGGGGCGGTCTGAAGCGGCCGTCAATCAGGATTGGCGCGCTCCCAATCAAATCCGGTCCGCCAGCGCCGGATCCTCCGACACGATACCTTTGGCCGCCAACTCCCGGATATCCGCCTCGCTGAAGCCGAGGTCCCGGGAAAGGACGGCGCGGTTGTCCTCGCCCAGCATCGCGACGCGCTGGCCGATTCGGGTCGGCGTCTCGGTCATATGGTAGGGCGTGCGCGCCAGCATCATCAGGCCCGCGCCGGGAACTTCGACCGGCTGCAGCACGTTGCGGCTGTTGATTTGCGGATGATTCACCGCCTCGGGCACGGTCAGCACCGGTGCCGCGATCAGGCCCGCGTCGCGGATGAATTTGATCGCGTCGTCGCGCCGCCTGAAGTTCTTGGTCACCCACGCCTGGACCTTCTCGGCCAGGACGTAGCGATTCTCGGAGCGCAACCGCAAATTGGCGAAGCGCGGGTCGTCCTTAAGCTCGGTCATCCCGGACACTTTGACGAACAGGTCCCAGTAATGGTCGAGCACGACCATGATGAAGTAGCCGTCTTCGGTCTTGTAATAGCCGTGCGGCGTGGGGCCGTTGCGATGGCTGCCGAACGGCTTGGGCGCGTCGCCCGCCTTGTCGCCGGCCAGGTATTCGCACAGCGTGTTGTCGTGCAGGTTGAAGATGCATTCGGCCAGGCACAGGTCGATGTACTGGCCGCGGCCCGACTTCTCGCGGTAATACAGCGCCGCGCTGATCGCCCCGAACGCGTTGACGCCGGCGTTGCCGTCGGCCATGTAGATGCCGCTGAATACCGGCATCCCGTCCGGATTGCCGGTCAGCGAGGTGACGCCTGAGATCGACTGCGCGATAGCGTCGGTGGCCGGCAGCCTGGCCATCGGACCGGTCTGCCCGAATCCCGACACCGAGCACATGATGAGGCGCGGATTGATGGGCTTGAGGTCCTCGTAGCCCAGCCCGTACTTGCCCAGCAGGCCCGGCGTCAGGTTTTCCAGGAAGACGTCGAAATGTTTGATTAGCTGGCGCACCAGGGCCGCGCCGTCGGGCCGTTTGAAATCGATGCAGACGCTGCCCTTGCCGCGATTGTAGTAGGCATGCATCGGCGAAAAACGCATCCTGGAGCTCGGTTTGGGCATCGGACCGCGGCAGTAATCGCCGTTGGGCGGAAGCTCCAGCTTCACCACTTCAGCGCCGAGATCGGACAGGATGCGGCCTGCGACCGGACCCGCGATATAATTGGTAGCCTCCAGCACCCGGACTCCGGCCAGCGCCTGCGCGTCATTTGACATCGTCGATGAAACCTTTCAGATTCTGGACGGCCGCGGTCTTCGCGCCCGAAACGGAGTCGCGCCGCGGCCATCTTCAACCCAATATCCCAAAGCGCCGCCACCGTACAACCAAGAGATATCGCGAGATGAAACTGCCCGATTATGATCAACTGCCGATTCGACCCGATGCGCCGCCCGGTTCGGCCTGGGGCGTGTTCGGCGACGACGACGAACTCGGCACGCTCAACCTGCTGACGCCCGACCGCGTTCGCGACGCCCTGTGCGAAGTGCGCACCGGCCGCTGCTTCTCCCTGGACCTGCCGCTCAATCTGCCCGACCCGCCAATCGTGCCGCGCACGCCCTATCGTCATCGGGTAAGCGGGATGCCGGGTTACGGCGACCTGCTCGACGACACCATCGACAACCTGAACACGCAGTCGTCCTCGCAGTGGGACGCGCTGGCGCATTTCCGCCATCCGTCCTTCGGCCTGTACAACGCAGTCCCCGACACACAAGCGGCGGGACGCGGCGGCCGCAAACTGGGCATCGATCGGATCGCGCGCAAAGTCGTGGCCGGACGCGGCGTGCTGCTCGACGTCGGACGCTATTATGAACGCCATCAAGTGGCGTTCGATTATTCGACGGCGTCGGTGGTGCCGCTGACCGATCTGAAAGCGGCGCTGGCCCAACAGCACACCGAACTGAAGATCGGCGATATCCTGCTGATCCGGCTCGGATGGCTCAACTATTATCTGTCCGCCGACGCCGCGACGCGCCGCGCTTACGGCGTCAGGGCGCGGCTGCCGGGAATCGAAACCAGCGTCGAGGTGGTGCGATGGCTGTGGAACGCGCACGTAGCCGCGGTCGCCACTGACACGCCGGCGCTGGAAGCGGCGCCCAAGCGCGGTGCGGAGCGCGAGCGCGAAACCCTCCACGCGCATCTGCTGGTGTATCTCGGGATGCCGATCGGCGAGTTGTGGGACATGGAGGAATTGGCCGCCGCCTGCGCGCAGGACGGCCGTTACAGCTTTTTCCTGTGCTCGGTGCCGCTGAAACTGCCCGGCGGCGTCGGCTCCCCGCCCAACGCCGCCGCAATCAAATGAGTCCCGCCATGCCGATGAGCGCCCAACGCCGCCCTTAAGACCAATCGTTGCAGGCTTTGGCGGCGGCCCGCTCTCGACCGCTGCGGAAATCAAAACAGCCACGCGGCGTTTCGATGCAGCGCCGGGCAAGCGTACGACGCGAATCTGAGGACAATGAAGAAGGCGAGCAGAAAGATGCCGGCGACAAACCATCTGCGCAGCCCGTTTGACCAGAACCCCACGGTCTTTCCGCTGGTGTACATGGAATAGATATCCAATTCCCTGCTCGGCGGATCGGCCGGCACTCTTTGAACGCAGCCCGGCAATAAATTCAGCAACAGCACGCCGCAAAACAGCGAGACGCTCAACGCGATCGCGGTCAATGCGAGGATGAGTATCTGCCCGGGCGCAAGGGCCATTTTCGCGAAATCCGTATATCCCGCCAAAGCCCCGATAACCCCCAGCGCCGCGGTCTGAAGCTGGATGAGAGCGGTGGTCCAATCCTTCATCAGCCCCGCCGCGGCGGCGATGGTCTGCGCGGTGAAGTTTATCTTGTATCTCGCCATAATTGCCTCGAAGCGGTGTGTGCGGGTGAGCCGCGCGGCATTCGCCAATTGCCGCAACAGCCCGCGCCACCATGTCATTGCGACCGACCGAGGTCCAGCGAAGGAAGCGGAGGAATGACACTGTGGGGCGTGCGCAGGCCAACAGGCTCAGCGAGAATCCGATGCACGGGAGGACGTCGCAATTTGCCGCGAAAAAAATTTCGTCTAAGGTGGCTGCATATTCTCACGATGGAGCACAACCGCGATGCGGCTTAAAGACAAAATTTCCCTCATTACCGGCGCGGCTTCGGGAATCGGGGCGGCAACCGCCGCAACCTTCGCGCGGGAAGGAGCCGCCGTCGTCGTGGCCGATATCAATGACGAGGGCGGGCATCGGATGGTCGAACGGATTCGCGACGGCGGCGGTAGGGCGGATTTCGTCCATGCGGATATCGCGCAGCCCAAAGAGGTCGAAGCGATGATCAAGTTCGCGGTCGATCGATTCGGCCGGCTGGATATTTTGCATAACAACGCGATCACGGCGAGCGCCGGCCACATCGGCGACATTTCGCTGGCGGGGTGGCAGAAAACGATCGACGTGGGACTGACCGCTTATTGGTACGCCACCAAGTGCGCGATCGCGGAAATGATGCCCAACAAGCGCGGCGCGATAGTCAACACCGCTTCAATATCGGGGCTGGGCGGCGATTACATGATGGGCGCCTACAACACCATCAAGGCCGGCGTCATCAACCTGACGCGCACCACGGCGATCGAATATGCGCGCAAGGGCATCCGCTGCAACGCCGTCTGTCCCGGACCGATTGCAACGCCGGCCCTGATGGGCGCGCTCAACGCCCAACCCAAACAGATCTCCGATCAGATCTGCCAGGCGATTCCGATGGGCCGTTTGGGCGATCCGCAGGAGATCGCCAACCTGGTCCTGTTCCTGGCCTCGGATGAGGCGTCGTACATCACCGGCGCATATTTTGTCGCGGACGGCGGACTGACCGCACATACGGGGATGCCAAGCCTGTTCGGCGTCGGTCCGCAATGGTAACGGCGTCATCCGCGGTCCGTCGGTGGGTCATTTACCGCGGGTGAAAAAGAGCGCTGTTCAGTCTGCCGTCCGGCCCGGATGAATCTTCCCCTCGGCTAACGCTCTTTGGCGTTCTTCAGCGCCTTGACGATGCGCGGGGGCGACATCGGGCATTCGGTCATGCGCACGCCGATTGCGCGATAGATCGCGTTGGCGACCGCGGCGGGCGGCGCCACGATCGACACTTCGCCGACGCCGCGGATTCCCAGCGGATGCCCCGGATGCGGGACCTCGACGATGCGCGGCTCGATCGCCGGCAGGTCCAGACAGGTCGGCATGCGATAGTCCAGGAAACCGGCGTTGCGCATGATCCCTCTGGCGTCGTACACGTATTCCTCGTTCAGCGCCCAGCCCAAACCCTGCGACGTGCCGCCCTGCATCTGCCCTTCGACGTAGCTGGGATGAATCGCGCGGCCGGCGTCCTGCGCCACCGTGCAGCGCAGCACCTGCACCTTGCCGGTCTCGGGATCGACTTCGACGTCGACCAGCAAGCCGGCAAAGGCGGGGCCCACGCTATGCGGATTGACCGTGGCGCGGCCGATAATCGGGCCGCCCAGCATCGGCAACCGCATCGCGATATCGCGCAGCGCGGCGGGGCGCTTGCCGTTGTTGCGCGCGATCGCCTTGCCGTCCACCCAGTCCACGTCTTCGGGCTTGAGCTGCCACATCACGGCGGCGCGCTGCTTGAGTTGGCGCACGGCGTCCTGCGCGGCCTCGTACACCGCCATCCCGGTGGCGAAGGTCACGCGGCTGCCGCCGGTCACGTCAGTCTGGCCGATTGAATCGGTGTCGGCGACCAGCGGGCGGACGCTGTCGATGCCGACGCCCAGCACTTCCGCCGCAATCATCGCCATCGACGCGCGCGAGCCGCCGATATCCACCGATCCGGTAACCACGCTGACGCTGCCGTCGCCATGGATATTGACCGTGGCGGAGGACTGATGGCCGGCGTTGAACCAGAATCCAAACGCGGCGCCGCGCCCGCGATTGGGTCCGGTCAGTTTGGATTTGTAGTGGTCGGAATTCTTGAGCGCCTGGCAGACTTCGATAAAGCCGATCTTGCCGTACCTGGGTCCGATAACCTGACGCGTGCCTTCCTGCGCGCCGTTCTTGATGCGGAAGTCGATCGGATCCATCCCGCACTTTTCGGCCAACTCGTCGATCACGCATTCCGAGCCGAACGCGGCGTTGGTGGCGCCGGGCGCGCGATAGGCCGCCGTTTTGGGCCGGTTGACCACCACGTCGAAGCCGTCGATCAGAAAGTTGGGGATGTCATAGGGCGCGATCACGCACATCGCGCCGGCGCCCACCGGCGACCCCGGAAACGCTCCGGCCTCGAAGGCGAGCCAAATCCGGGCCGCGGTGATGCGGCCGTCTTTGGTCGCGCCCATCTTCACCTTGATCCACGACCCCGACGTCGGTCCGGTGGCGCGCAGCACTTCCGCCCGCGTCATCACCATCTTCACCGGATGCCCGGTCTTCTGCGACAGCAGCAGCGCCACAGGTTCCAGATAGATCGTGGTCTTGCCGCCGAAGCCGCCCCCGATCTCGGCCGGAACCACGCGGATGTTGCCCTGCGGAATTCCCAGCAGCATCGAACAGAGCATCCGCACCTCGAACGGTCCCTGGGTCGAGCAATACAGCGTCGCGTGGCCGTCGGCGTTGAATATGCCCAAAGCATTGTGCGGTTCGATGTACCCCTGATGCACCATCTGGGTGTTGAATTCGCGCTCGACGATAAAGTCCGCCGCCTTGAAGCCGGCGTCGAGGTCGCCGCGCTGGAACTGGAAATGAGCGGCGACGTTGGTCGGCTTGTCGCCCGCGCCCTTGGACGGCGCGATGAACAGCTCCATCGGGCTGTCGAACGACAGCTGGCCGAATTCCTGATTGCGCAGGTCTTCCAGCACGATCGGCGCGTCCGGCGCCATCGCTTCCTTGACCGTCAGCACAAACGGCAGCGGCTCGTATTCGACTTCGATCAGCCCGAGCGCCTCTTCCGCGATGTGCGGCGAGGTGGCGGCGACGGCGGCGACCGCGTGTCCGTCGTACATGACCTTGTCGCGCGCCAGGATGTTGTGCGAGATGTCGTGCGGATTCATCATCATCTCGCCCATCGACTGGCGCCGTCCGGGCAGATCGACGAGGTCCTTGCCGGTCACGACCGCCTTGACCCCGGGCAGGCGCAGCGCCTTCTCGACGTTGATCGATTTGATTCGCGCGTGCGGATAAGGACTGCGCAGCACCTTGCCGTGCAGCATGTCCGGCCAACTGTAATCGGCGCCGTACTTGGCCCGCCCGGTCACCTTGTCGACGCCGTCATGGCGCACGGGCCGGGTTCCGATGACTTTGAATTCGTGCTGTTCGGTTGTGCTCATGGCTGCTCCCTGCGCGCTCGGATGTTGATTTGGATTATAAACGCCTTCAGGCGCCCACGTTCAAGACGATATTGCCGTAATCGTCCACGTGGCTGGTCTGGCCCGGACGCACCGGCATCGTCGTGTGCGGCAACTCGATGATCGCGGGTCCCGTAACTTCGGCGCCGGGGCCCAGCCGCCCGCCGTCAAGCACCGGCGTATCGACAAAGCCCTCGGCCTCCCACCAGTACACGCGCCGGCGCCTGACGATCGGTGCGGCGCCGCGGCCGTTGTCTGAATTGGCGGGCAGCTTGACCGGGTTGACTTCAGGCAGGCGGCCCACCGCGCGCAACCGCAGCTTCATCAGCTCGACTCCGGCTTCGCGAAAGCCCGCGCCCTGGCCGTAGCGCCGGGCGTAGGTGGATTCGAAGGTATCGACCAGCGCATCGACTTCATCGGGCGCGAAGCCCGCCGCCGGATAAGGAATCTCGAGCGAAGAGATCTGCGCTCCGTATTTGAGGCTGACGAAGCGCTCGAAATGCATACTGGATCGCGCAAAGCCTTCGCCCGCAAGCTGAAGCGCCGCGCGCTCTTCCATCTCATTGAAGATGGCATTGAGCGCGCGCGCGTCCAGCGGCTCGCGCATGAATTCGTTGCGGTCATACACATGCACCACGCCGCCCAGATAGGTACCGAGCGCCGACCACACGGCGGCGCAATTGCCCAGCGGCACCACCACCTGCCCGACGCCCAGTTCGCGCGCGTATGCACCGGCATGCGTCGGACCGCCGCCGCCGAAAGCAAACACCACGAACTCGCGCGGGTCATAGCCGCGAAACAGGGTCATGCGGCGGATTTCCCCGGCCATCATGTTGTCCACGATCTGACAGATGCCGGCCGCCGTTTCCTCCAGTCCCAATCCCAGGCTTGCGGCCAGACGCCCGATGCCCTGGCGCGCAAGGTCGGCGCGCAGCTTGCGCTTGCCGCCCAAAAAGTAGTCCGGGTCGAGGATTCCCAGCACCAGGTTGGCGTCGGTGACGGTGGGCTCGGCGCCGCCCTGCCCATAGCACATCGGTCCGGGCTCGGCACCGGCGCTGCGCGGCCCCACGCGCATCGCACCCGAGGCCGGATCGATGTACGCGATACTGCCGCCGCCCGCTCCGATCGACACCACGTCGACCATCGAGACCGCCATTTCATAGCGGCCCAGCACCGTCGCGCTGCGGGTAAGCGGCGCGCCCTGATGAACGATGCCCACGTCGAACGTCGTCCCGCCCATGTCGGTGGTGATGATGTTCGGATAGCCCATGCGCGGACCAAGGATGCTGGACGCGCCGACGCCGCTGACCGGACCCGAGTCGATCGTATAGAGCGGCACCGCTTCCGCCTGCTCGCCCGGCACGCATCCGCCGACGCATTGGGCGAACAGGAAGCGGCCCTTGTAACCGGCCTCCGCCGCCTGCCGCTCCAGCCCGGAGACGTAGCGCTTCATCAACGGACCGATACAGGCGTTGAACACGGCGGCGACCGCGCGCGGATATTCCCCGACCATCGGGGAGACTTCGTGCGAGCAACTGACAAAGAGGTCCGGCGCGGCTCGGCGGGCGATCGCGGCCAGCGCTTTTTCGTGCGCGGGATTCATCGGCGACCACAACAGGCAGATGGCCAAAGCTTCGATTCCTTTGGATAACAGGCGCCGCAGGGCCGCCTCGGCGCGAGCCTCATCCAGCGCGACCACGGTGTTGCCCTTGCAGTCCACGCGCTCAATTACTTCCTCGATACAATCAGGCGCGACCAGCGGCTCGGGCTTATGCGCGCCGGGTATATAGAGCAGTTCGTCGATCGAAAGCCCCTTGGTACGTCCGCCGCCGCGCATGATGGAAAGCGCCTCGCCGTGGCCCACGGTGGTCAGCAATCCGACCCGGGCGCCGCGCCTGGTCACGATTGCGTTGGTCCCCACCGTGGTGCCGTTGACCAGGGTCACGGTGTCAGCCAGCAGCCGGCCCACGTCCAGCCCGGCCGCGGATGCCGCCGCTTCGAGCGCCTTGAAGAAACCCTGAGCGGGATTTTGCGGAGTAGTCGGCGCCTTGCCGGTGATGAAGCGGCCGGCCCGACCGTCGAACACCGCGCAATCGGTAAACGTGCCGCCGATATCCACTCCGACCATGTAGCTCATAGAGTTGCCGCTCCCGTCTTCCGCTCAGCTTGTGATGCGCCGCCTGCGATCGTAGGCTGCCCGAAAAAGCGTAAGCCGCCGAACGGAGAGAATCCACCATGGCCGAAATTCCCAAAACCTGCAAAGCCGCCGTGCTCAACCGCCTTAAGCAACCGATCAGTATCGAAGAGGTCAAGGTGCCGCAGGAACTGGAACCCGGAGCGATGCTGGTGCGGACCGACGTGGCGTCGCTGTGCGGCTCCGATATCCACATGTGGGACGGCACCATCATGCTCCCGATCGAACCCTTTCTGCCGATCATTCCGGGCCATGAGATGATGGGTACGATTGTCGATCCGGGCACGGTCAGCTGCGACGCGGTGGGCCAGCCGCTGCGCGAGGGCGACCGCATCGTGTGGAGTCCGGCCACGTGCGGTCAATGCTTCTGGTGCCGCGTCACGAAACAGGAGTCGCTGTGCCCCAACCGGCGCAACTATAACTTCGCCTCCTGCCGCAATTATCCTTACCTGCTCGGCGGTCTGTCGCAGTACTGCTACGTTTATCCGACTTCGGGCAAAATCAGGATTCCCGACGAAGTCAAGAGCGAATGGGCCTCGGCGGCGTCATGCGCGCTGCGCACCGTGGTGCATGCGTTCGAAAAGCTCGGCGCGGTGCACGATTGCGACACCGTCGTGGTGCAGGGCGCGGGACCGGTGGGTTTGTTCGCGGTCGCGATGGCGTCGAAGGCCGGCGCCAGCCGCATCATCAATATCGGAGCGCCGCAGGTCAGGCTGGAGATTGCGCGGCGATGGGGCGCCAATCACGTTATTTCGGTGGACAAGGCCGACGCCAGACAGCGGCAGGATCAGGTGATGACGCTGACCGGCGGGCGCGGCGCCGATATCGTGATCGAAGCGTCGGGCGCCAAAACCGCTTTCCGCGAGGGAATCGACATGGTGCGCCGCGGCGGACGCTACCTGGTAATCGGCCAGACCAACATGGACGAGGTCTCGATCGCGCCCAGCGCAATCGTCGGCCGCGAGATGACCGTGTTCGGATCGCTGTCGGCGGAAACCACGGATTACTACAAGGCGATGGAATTTCTGCGCAACAATCGCGACCGCTTCGACTTCGACGCGATGGTCGGTTCGCGCTATCCGCTGTCCAAAGTGAATGAAGCATACGAGGCGATGCGCACCTTCAGCGTCATCAAGCCGGTCATCCTGCCGTATGGCTGAAGGCGCGCGTCCGCGCGGCTTGTGATCGCGCCATTTTTGCGCCAACCTTCCCTCTCCGGCATCGCGCGATAAGGGAGAATCATCATGGCTTACGGCGACACGCCCTACGATGAGCGGCTCAAACGGGCATGGGAAGAGTTCTGCGACAAGCTCAAGAGCGCGCAGAGCCTGATCTTCAACGACACCCTGGGTGCGACGCCGCTGGATCGCGCCACCGGTTTCCAGTACCTGTCGCGCTACATCTCCAAGGCGCTGAATGAGAAGTTCGAGTTCAACGATCCGCTCTATCCGCAGTTGTGGCAGTTGCAGACGCCGACCAACAAATCCTTCGGCGACAATCCCGACTGCACTTACCTGGTGACCTGGCTGGACGGCGCGCACGATTACCGCATCGTCGGCAACCGCGGCACCGTATCGTGGGTGTCCTTCCTGGTCAACGGCGCCGAGTTCACTGTCACCAACTCCGCCATCAGCAACAGTCAGCTCATAACGGAATGGGACGGAAGCTTTCAGATCAATGTCAGCGCGCAGCGGCATCCGGGAAACTGGCTCAAACTGGGCCCCGGCCCCAACTTCCTGTTCATCCGGCAGTTCTTCGGCGAATGGGATACCGAAGAGCCGATGTGGATCCGGGTCGAGCGCGTCGGCGCGGCCGAACCGCCGCCCCCGCTTACGCCCGAGCGCCTGATAAAAGGGCTGCGCGACGCGGGCGACTGGTTCATCTCGGATTCAAAGCGGTGGGTTGACTGGGTGGAGTTCTACGCCGACAAACCCAATCAGTGGGTGTCGGGAATGCCGGCGTGGGCGGGCGACGGACAGAGCCAATCGCTGGGGCGGCAGCTGCAGTTCTGCTACTGGAAGATTCAACCCGATGAAGCGCTGATCTTCGAAGTCAAGCCGCCGCGATGCGCTTACTGGAATTTCGAACTGGCTAATCGATGGTTCAATTCGACTGACTACAGATACCGGTTCTCGTCCCTGAATGGAAAGCAGGCGGTTTACGAAGACGACGGCTGGGTGCGAATCGCGGTATCGCACGTCGACCCCGGCATTCCGAACTGGCTCGACGTGGGCGGGCATTGCGTGGGCATGGTCAATCAGCGCTGGGTCGAGGCGGAAGACCATCCGGTGCCGACGGCCAAACTGGTCAAGGTCGCGGATCTGCCGGGATTGCTGCCCTCAAACGCGCGCCGCGTAACACCCGAGCAGCGCCGGGAACAGTTGCGCCGGCGCAAAATCGGAGTCGATCGCCGCTTCCCGGTATAGCGACTGTCGTCCATCCAGGGCGAGGAAGTCTCACGCGCGCATTCGCCGCGCCAGTGACGCGACTTCGCGCCGCATCTCGCTTTCCGCCAGCCAAATCCTTCCGCCGTGGCCGGGCAGCACCCACTCGAAGCGCTCCTCGACCAGCCGCCGCATCGACGCGATCTGATCTTCCCACGAATCCCAACAGGCCCATCGCGAGGCGCCCAGCCTGCGCTCATCGGCGCGCCACCAGACGTGGTCGCCGGTGAACAGGTAGCGATCCCGGAACAGCAGCACGCAATGCCCGGGCGAATGGCCCGGAGTCGGGATTACCTTGAATTCGGGCGCGATCCGCACCGGCGCGTCGCCGTCGATCACGATCTCGGCCCCGGGCTGCGCGTCCAAATCGCGCCGATGGATGATGCGGCGGGCGCCGAACCGATGCGCGAACTCGGCCGCCTGCGCCACGTCGTCGCGATGGGTCAGGAAGATGTATCTGATTGCGCCCATCTGCTCGAAATGCCGCAGCAGATGACTCACCGTCCGGGGCGAATCGACCAGCCAATTGCCGGCCGGATGCCGGATGAAGTAGCTGCTCGCGCCGTAGCTGCCGGGCGCAGCGAAACCGCAGTAATACACCGGCCCCTCGATTTGGATCGGGAAGTCGGCCATCACCGATTTCACATCGGCGCGATTGCGCGTGCCGATCGATCCGACCGGGCAGGCCAGCAGCGCGCGCGCCGCGGCACGGACATCCGCGCCGCTTTGCGGCTGCGCGCGCACGTAGGAGTATTGCGCGGCTTGGGCAAACACCGCGGGCGCCAACTGCCGGCAGGTGTCGCAGTCGATACAGGTCGAATCGACGAAGAACTCGCCCGCGGCGTTCTCAGGGACACTTTTCCTGACGTCCGCCATGATTCCATCATGCCACAAATCGCGTGCAGGCGCTTTCAGCCGCAAACCGGACCCGCGGTCGTTGACAGGCGGCATCAAACCGGATTAGCAAGCGGGGGATGCTCGCGCAGGAGGAAAGTCATGGCCGATCCAGCCAACGTACCCTCGCAAATTATCCCGGCGGCTCAGCGCGAATGGGAAACGATCTCGCCCACGGTGAAAATGAAGAAGCTGTGGTCCGACTCCGCCGCCAAACGGCGCGTCCAGATAACCCGCTTCGAACCCGGTGCGACCCTCCCGATGCATCGCCATGTCGGCGACGAACTGCTCTATGTAATCGAAGGCGCGATCTCGGACGACTTCGGCACGACCACGGCCGGCAACGTCAGCTACCGGCCCAACGGATGCGTTCATACGGTAACCTGCCGCAACGGCGCGACGATCCTGGCCATGGTCAGCGGAAGCAGCGAACCGGCGGCGGAGATCGGCAACGCACCGCGCTCGCAGAATTTCATCCTCAGCGACATCGCATGGGTCGAAGCGATGCCCGGGATGCGCCACAAACCGATCTGGCGCGATCAGGCCACCAATCGGCTCGTGATGCTGGGGCGGTTCGAGGCGGGAGCAACCATCCCGCTCCATCGGCATCTGGGCGACGAGCTGATTTTCGTGATCGAAGGCAGCAGTATCGACGAATCAGGCGAAGTCGCGGTGGGCGACGCCAACTACCGGCCCAACGGCTGCACCCATACGGTGTGGACCAAAACCGGCGGCACGTTTCTGGCCTTTGTCAGCGGCGGCGTCGAGATGGTGAAGAGCTGAGGCTACCAGTTGCGCTCCAAAAACCCGCGCACGATTCGTATCACTGCATCGGTGCTGTCCAGAATGATCTGATGGTCCGCGCCGGATATTTCGACGAACGCGCCGCGCGCTGATGCCGCCGCGAGCTGCTCCAACTCTTCGCGCCGGTTCATCGTGCTCTGTCCTGCCCTGACTACCAGCACGGGACACGAAACCCGGCGCATCCATTGGATGCCGTCGAATGCGTGCAGGCGGCGCCCGGTATTCCGATCAAGTTTATTGATCCATTCGCCGCCCGGCAGTTGGCGGAATGAATGCCGCGACAGATGATCGACCATGGCGGGCGGCGCGCCGGCGGTGGGCGGCGTCAAGCGAAATGACTTGCGAGCCTCTTCCAGAGAGGAAAAGGTTCGCGGCGGCCGCGGCGCCCGATTGCGCATCCGCTCGACCATCTCAAGGTCATAAACCGGTCTGGTCTCCAGCAGCACCATACCGCGAACGTTGTGCGGATAATGCGCCGCGTACATGATGCACGGCAGTCCGCCGCCGGAATGCGCGACCAAAAACGCAGCGCCCAATCCCCGCTTGGCAATTACGGCGTGCATGTCGGCCATGTAATCCTCGATTTCGTAACGTCCGGATTGCGCCCATTGGCTGTCGCCGTGCCCGCGCCGGTCCAGCGCGACAACATGATAACGGTCGGTGAGCGCGGGCGCGGTGAAATCCCACCATCGCGAATGCGCCGCCGCCCCATGCATCAGCAGCACCGGCGCCCCGCCTTCACCGCCATAATCGATACAACTGAGCTCCAACCCCTCCGGTCCGGGAAACTTGAGGAAATGCATTATGACGAAGAGGCGTAAATGATGGGCCGCAGCGATTCAAGCACTGCTTACAAATTTCGAGGCCCGCGGTTGGCCGCGATTACCGGCCCGGTGTTTGACAACGAGCCCCGCAGCGCGGCCAACGCCGCCCCGAGGGCGCATGCATCCCGCAAGCCCGCCTCTCAGCGTCGCTGGCGTTCCGGTGACAGCGGGAGGGCGAGTTTTCTACTTTGCCGATCGGGCCCGCGACAGGGCCTTTAATCTCAATCCGGCCAGCCGGATGAAGCCGGTTGCGTCGGATTGCTCATAGCCGCCGGCTTGTTCGAAACTGGCCAGATTCGCGTCGTACAGCGAATGCTCCGAGCGGCGGCCAGCGATCCATACGCCGCCCTTGTACAGCTTTAATCGCGCCACTCCGCTGACGTTTTCCTGCGACCGATCGATCAGCGCCTGCAGCGCCTCGCGTTCGGGCGCGAACCAGAACCCGTTGTACACCATCTCGGCGTAGCGCGGGATCAGCGCGTCGCGCAGATGCATCAGTTCGCGGTCGAGCGTCAGTTGTTCCACCGCGCGATGCGCATGCATCAGCATCGTAACTCCCGGGCTTTCGTACACGCCGCGCGACTTGATACCGACGAAGCGATTCTCGACCAGATCGACGCGGCCAATCCCGTGCCGTCCGCCGATCGCGTTGGCCAGATCGATCAGCGAGGCCGGCGACAGCCGTTCGCCGTTGATACCGGCCGGGTCGCCGCGCAGATATTCGATTTCCACGTATTCGGGCTCGTCGGGACCTTTTTGCGGCGCCACGGTCAGCCGGAACATGTCGTCGTATGGCTCTCTCCAGGGATCCTCCAGGATGCCGCCCTCGTAGCTGATATGTACCAGGTTGCGGTCCATCGAATAGGGCTTCTCGGCGGTGACCGGAACCGGAATCCGATGCGCCTGGGCATAGGCGACCATTTCGGCACGCCCGTTGAAGTTCCAATCCGGATGCCGCCAGGGGGCGACCACCTTGAGATCGGGGGCGAGGCGGGCGAAGGTCAGTTCAAACCGCACCTGGTCGTTGCCTTTGCCGGTGGCGCCGTGAGCGACGGCGTCGGCGCCCTGTTCGCGCGCGATTTCGACCTGGCGTTTGGCGATGACCGGACGCGCGATGGAAGTGCCGAGCAGGTAATACCCTTCGTACACGGCATTGGCGCGCAGGATGGGAAAGACGAAGTCGCGGGCGAACTCCTCGCGCAGGTCGGCAACGCAAAGCTTGCTGGCGCCGCTGCCCAAGGCGCGTTCTTCAAGCCCCGAGATCTCCTCGGCCTGTCCCACATCGGCGCAATATGCGATCACTTCACACTCGTAGTAATCCTTGAGCCAGCGCAGAATGACGGAAGTATCGAGTCCGCCGGAATATGCCAGCACTATTTTTTTGATGTCGTTTTTTTCTGCCATTGAACAAATATCCGGGAAAGAATTTCCCTCTGATAACCCGGCGTTACAACCATAACACCGGGCGCAGGCCGTCTTCGACTTCGCCAACGCGCTGGGGAGAAATTTCCCCCATCCGGCTGACGAGGCAGTCTCTGCTCAGGGTTGAAAGCTGAGAGACGTTGACGACGCAATCCTTCGACAGGCGGCTTTCGCGCCTGGGCAGGGCAACATTGCCGGGCGCTTGCGCCAAACGCGGATTTGAAGTGATCGCCGCGGCAATAACCGTCTGGATGGCGCTGCGGTTGAAGCTGTCGGTTTGCACAACGAGGACGGGGCGGCGATAAGCAGGTTCCGAGCCCCGCGGTTCGGGCAAGGACGCCCACCAGATCTCACCCCGTACTATCACCAATCTTCGTGCGGGATCGATAATTCCTGCAGCGCCTCAAGCATGGGGGCCAGCCTGGCCGATTCGTGCGCGTAAATCCTGTTCAAGCGCGCGGTTGCGTCAGACTCCTCCGCCTCCCCTACGTAGCGTTCAAGCGCGCGGGAATACAGCCGGCTGCGCGTTACGCCTAATCTCTTCGCCAGGCGCTCGGCCGCGCGGAACAGCGGATCGGGAAGGGAGACGGCGGTTTTCACGGGTCCAGCATAACCCCGTTGATACCGGCCGCCAAACGACTCCGGCACCGCGCCGCGGCGTTGATGTATGACCATCGCACTTGACGGGCGCCGACGGCGGCACGATTCATCTCCGCGCCGCCGCGCCGTCCGGCCAGCGCTCCAGCACCTCGGGTTTGAGCAGCCAGAGCATGATTGCCTTCTGCACGTGGAGACGGTTTTCGGCCTGGTCCAGCACCACGGAACTGGGACCGTCGAGCATCTCGTCAGTGATTTCCTCGCCGCGATGCGCCGGCAGGCAATGCATCACCAGGGCGCCCGGTTTGGCATGCTTCATCAGCTCGCGATTGACCTGGAAGCCCCTGAACTCCCGCCGCCGCTTTGCCGCCTCGCGCTCCTGGCCCATCGAAGTCCACGTATCGGTGTAAACCGCGTCGGCACCGCTGACGGCTTCTTTGGGATCGTTGCTGATCAGGATTTTCGACCGCTTGAAGCGCTGCACGAAGCTTCTATCCGGCTCGTAACCCGACGGCGACCCCACGCGCAGATCCAGTCCAAACAGCTCCGCCGCCTCGATCCAGCTGTTGGCCAGATTGAAGCCGTCGCCCACGAACGCGATGCGCAGGCGGGTGAAGTCGCCATGATGCTCCTTGAGAGTCAGCAGGTCGGCCAGCAGCTGGCAGGGATGGAGCAGGTCGGTCAGGCCGTTGATCACCGGCACGCTGGCCTCGCGCGCCAATTCAACACAGGTGTCGTGCGCGAAGGTGCGGATCATGATCAGGTCGACCCATCGGGAGAGGTTGCGCGCGACGTCCTTGACCGACTCGCGCTCGCCGATTCCGATTTCATTGGGGCCCAGATAGATGGCGTGCCCGCCCAACTGCGCCATCCCGGCTTCAAACGTGAGCCGCGTACGCAGGGAGGGCTTCTGAAAAAGCATCGCGAGCGTCTTGCCGCGCAGGTAGGGATGCTCGAGGCGGTTTTTTACGTCGCTCTTCAGCCAACTGGCGAGGCTCAGCAGGGCGTGGCCTTCGGCGGCGGAGAGCGAGGAGAGATCTATGAAGTCGCGTTTCATTGGGTTGAGTTTGGTTTCAGGCGCCCTCTCCCAGGGGGCTGAGGGCGCAGGGGTCAGGCGGCGAGAGCGCGCCGTATTATTGCCATTCCTTCCTGCGCCTGCTCCAGGGTCAGGTTCAGCGGCGGCAGCAGACGCAGCACGTTGCCGGCGGTTGCGTTTAAAATCAGATGCTGTTTGAGGCAGGCGTCCACCACCGGGCGCGCTTCATCTTTAAGCACCACGCCGATGATCATGCCCTGCCCTCTGACTTCGACGATCCGTGAGGAGCTCTTCGCAATCGTGCGCAGTTCCTCCATCAGGTAGTTGCCGATCGCGGCGGCGTTTTCCAGCACCCGCTCCTTTTCGATCGTGTCCAGCACCGCGAGCGCCGCCGCGCAGGCGACCGGATTGCCGCCGAACGTGGTGCCATGAGTACCCGGCGTCAGCGTGGCGGCAACCTCGGGCCGCGCCAGCATCGCACCGATGGGAAGACCGCCGCCCAGCGCCTTGGCCAGCGTCATCACGTCGGGGCGGACGCCGAAATGCTCGTGCGCGAACAGCTTGCCGGTGCGGCCGACGCCGACCTGCACTTCGTCGAACATCAGCAACAGGTTGTTGCGATCGCAGAGCTGGCGCAGCCGTCCCAGGTAGTCCGCGGTTTTCGCAATCACCACGCCGCCCTCGCCCTGGATCGGCTCGACCAGCACCGCCGCGGTGCGCTGGTTCACGGCCGCTTCCACGGCTTCGATATCGTCGAAGTTGACCAGCGCGACACCGGGGAGCATCGGCTCGAACCCGTGATGGTATTTTTCCTGGCCGGTGGCGCTGAGCGTCGCCATGGTGCGGCCGTGAAAGGAATTGTGCATCGCGATGATCTCAAACCGTCCGCCGTGGTCCGCTCCCCAATGGCGCGCCAGCTTGATCGCCGCTTCGTTCACTTCCGCGCCCGAGTTGGCGAGAAACACCTTGGCGCCATTGAACAGGCCCGACAAACGCTCGACCAGCCGCGCGCCCGGCTCGGTATGGAACACGTTGGAGACGTGAATCAGCTTTTCGGCTTGCGACTTGATCGCGTTTACCACGGCCGGATGGCAATGACCCAGGCTGGTGACGGCGAGGCCGCAGAAGAAATCCAAATAGCGGTTGCCGTCGGCGTCGATCAGATAAGGGCCGCGACCTTCGACAAAAGCCAGCGGCAGACAGCCGTAAATGTTGACCAGGTGTTTATGCGTCAGCTCGACGATTTCAGCGTTGGTCATCTTTTCTCCCGTGCAGGGTCAGCTTCGCCCCCGATTCAACTAGCGGATTTGTTTTGCGGCGGATAGTGCTCCTCAGTCCGGAAACATCGTCCTGTCCGCTCCGGGCGGGATTGCCCGCGGCGCGGACTCCAGCCTGCAGGCAAACCGCGGCTCCGTCCTTTACGTTTCTATTTGTTGCCGCCGGTGCGGCCTTTGCGCGCCGGACGCTTGAGCTCCCGCACGCTGCCCGGCCCCTCCACCACTTCAGTGCCGATTCCGGACCGGGTGAACGTCTCCAGCAGCAGCGAATGCATCACGCGGCCGTCGATAATATGCGTCTTGGCGACCCCTTCGTTGAGTGCGTCGATGCAGCATTCCGCCTTCGGGATCATCCCTTCGGAAATGGTCCCGCGCGCGATCATGCGCCGTGCGCGCGCAACGTCCAGCGTGGAGACCAGCTTGCCGGACTGGTCGCGGATACCGGAAACGTCGGTCATCAGGATCAGCTTTTCGGCCTTGATCGCCGCGGCGATTTTCCCCGCCGCCAGATCGGCGTTGATGTTGTAGGTCAGGCCCTCATGGTCGTAGCCCACCGGCGCGATCACCGGGATATAGTTCGCCTCATCCAGCGCCCGCAGCAGGCCCGGATTGATTTCCACCACCTCGCCGACCAGCCCGATATCCACTTCGCTGGGCCGCCCCTCGCTGTCCGGCACGACCATCCGCATCCGCCGCGACAGCATCAGCCCGCCGTCCTTGCCCGACAGCCCGACGGCGCGGCCGCCATGGCGCGCGATCAGCATCACGATTTCCTTGTTGATCCGCTGCAGCGCCATCTCGACCAGTTCCATCGTGGCTTCGTCGGTCACCCGCATCCCGCGCACAAAGGTGGACTTGAGCCCCACGCGCTCGATCAGTTCGGAGATTTGCGGGCCGCCGCCATGCACCACGACCGGGTTGATGCCGACCAAATCCATCAGCACGATATCCTGGGCGAAGCTCTGCTTGAGCTCCTCGGAGAGCATCGCGTGGCCGCCATACTTGATGACGAAGGTCTTGCCGCGAAAGCGCTGGATAAAGGGCAGCGCCTCAACGAGGATCTGCGCCCTTTGAATGAGTTGTTCCACCTGGTTATACCGCCGGCTCCCGGTTCTATTTTGAGGCCCGCACCGCAAGCGGGCGATTTTACAGGATATAACGCGACAAGTCTTCGTCCTTCACGATCGAATCCAGCCGCTGATGGACGTAGGCGGAATCGATCCGGACCTCGCGCTCGTTGAGCTCCGGAGCCGAGAACGAAAGATCGTCGAGCACCCGCTCCAGCACGGTGTGCAGGCGGCGCGCGCCGATATTTTCCGACCTCGCATTGACCGTCGCGGCGATTTCCGCCAACGCCACGATCGCGTCATCGGTGAAGTGCAGGTCAACCTGCTCGGTCTTGAGCAGCGCCACGTACTGCTTGATGAGCGCGTTTTCCGGCTCGGTCAGGATGCGCACGAAGTCCTCGCGCGTCAGCGCCTTGAGTTCGACCCGAATCGGAAAGCGCCCCTGGAATTCGGGAATCAGGTCGGAGGGTTTGGAAATGTGAAACGCACCCGACGCGATGAACAAAATATGGTCGGTGCGCACCGAGCCGTACTTGGTGTTGACGGTAGTGCCCTCGACTATCGGCAGCAGGTCGCGCTGCACGCCTTCGCGCGATACGTCGGGGCCGCGGCCGGCTTCGCGCCCCGCAATTTTGTCGATCTCGTCGATGAACACGATCCCCGACTGCTCCGCGCGATGGATCGCCTCGTGCGCGACCTGGTCCATATCGACCAGCCGGGCGGCCTCTTCCTGGGTCAGAATTTCCATCGCCTCGGGGATTTTGACGGTGCGGCGCTTGGTCTTGCGGGGCATGATCTGGCTGAACAGGTCCTTCATGTTGACCCCCATCTCCTCCATCCCCTGGGGAGTAAAGACCTCGACCATCGGGGTGGCCTGGGCGGTGACTTCAAGCTCCACGTCGCGGTCGTCGAGATGGCCGCCGCGCAGCAGCTTGCGCAGCTTTTCGCGGGTATCGCGATGGGAATCGTCGGCGGAGGAAACCTGCAGGTTGCCCTCGGGGGTGATACCGACCGGGCGGCGGCTTTTGGTGGGCGGGGGAAACAGGATGTCGAGCAGGCGCTCCTCGGCCGCCTCGTGCGCCTTGAGCGCGACGCGCTGGCGCTCCTCCTCGCGCACCATCTTGACCGTCACTTCGACCAAATCGCGGATGATCGATTCGACGTCGCGTCCGACGTAACCGACTTCGGTGTATTTCGAGGCTTCGACCTTTAAAAAAGGCGCCTGAGCCAAACGCGCCAGACGCCTTGAGATCTCGGTCTTGCCCACTCCGGTGGGACCGATCATCAGAATGTTCTTGGGCGCGATTTCCTCGCGCAGGTCGGGAGGCACGTTCTGCCGGCGCCATCGGTTGCGCAGCGCGATCGCCACCGCGCGCTTGGCGTCGTTCTGCCCCACGATGTAGCGATCGAGCTCGGAGACGATTTCACGCGGAGTCATTACCTGCGCGGATGCCATGGCTCAACTCCCGGCTTACAGCTCTTCGAAAACAAATTGATCGTTGGTGTAAACACAAATTTCCGCCGCCGCGAGCATCGCCGCCTCCGCAATCTGGCGCGCGGTCAGATTGGGCGCGTTGCGCACCAAAGCGCGCGCCGCCGCCAGAGCGTAATTGCCCCCCGACCCGATGGCCAGCACGCCGTCGTCGGGCTCGATAACGTCGCCCGAGCCGGAGATCAGCAGCGAGCTTTCCTTGTCCGCCACCACCAGCATCGCCTCCAGCCGGCGCAGCATCCGGTCCGTGCGCCAGTCCTTGGCCAACTCGACCGCGGCCCGGCGCAGGCTGCCGTTGAATTCCTGCAGCTTGGCCTCGAATTTGTCGAACAGGGTCAAGGCGTCGGCGGTCGATCCGGCAAATCCCGACAGCACGCGATCATTATATAAGCGGCGCACCTTGCGCGCGCCGCGTTTCATTACCGTCTGGCCCAGGCTGACCTGACCGTCCCCCGCCATCACGACGCCGTCCTTATGCCGGACGGTAAGTATGGTGGTGTGTCGGAACGTGGCTTGTTCTTCAGGCGCGCGGGTGGGCACGGGCATAAACCTCTTTGAGCCGGTTCACACTGACGTGGGTATAGCGCTGCGTGGTGGCCAGGCTGGCATGGCCGAGCATCTCCTGGATCGAGCGCAGGTCGGCGCCGCGGTCGAGCAGATGCGTGGCGAACGAATGCCGCAACCCATGCGGCGTGGTGCGGTTGGCGATACCCGATCGAGCCTGCATCCGCGCCACGATCAGCTCCACGCCGCGGGTGGTGATACGGCCGCCGCGCAGATTGGTGAAGATTGGGCCATCGGTCAAAACGCCCGGCGTCACGCGGCGCCACGCCTCGATCGCCCGCAGCGCCGGCTCTCCAATGGGAACAATCCGCTGCTTGTTGCCTTTGCCATGCCGTACGCGCAGCAGACTCATTTCGTAGTCGAGATCGGCCCAGTTAAGCGCGACCAGCTCGCTGATGCGCAGGCCCGAGGAATACAGCGTCTCGACCATGGCGCGGTCGCGTATGCCGGCGCGGTCGTCGGCCGCCGCGCCGCCGATCAGGGCGGAGACTTCCTTTTCCCGCAGCACGGACGGCAGATGCTTTTCGCGCCGGGGCGATCGCAGTCCGCGCGCCGGATTGGAGGCGCCGCAGCTGACTTCGCGATAGCGGAAAAACGCCTTGATCGCGGCCAGATGGCGCTGCGCGGTGGCGCGGGTGGCGCGTTTCATCAGCTCGCCGAGGTAGGCGCGGATATGGTCGGCGTGGACAGCCTGCACCGAAACTTCGCCGCCGGCGGCTCCGCGCTCGATCAGAAAGGCGCGAAAGCTCATCAGATCCCTGCGGTAGGATTTCACGGTGTTCGCCGAAGCGCGCAAAACTTTGCTCAAACTTGCCACAAAGGCTGCAATTTCCTCCAACATACTCGCCCTCGCCGCCTCCGGGAGTTATGCTATCAAGGGACTGAAAGCGGCAAAAGCCGGGCCGATTATGAAGTGCTGGAACTGCGCAACTGAGATCGACACGCGCGAGCGGGTTGAATTTCGCGCCGCCTGTCCGTCATGCGACCGGGCTGTGCACGTATGCAAAAACTGCAGGCATTACGACCCCGCCTATTATAATCAATGCCGTGAGACGGCGGCGGAACGCGTGGTGGACAAGGAACGCGCCAATTTCTGCGAATTTTTCGCTCCTGGCGGCGGGATTGCACAGGCCAAACGGATCGGTTCGCAGGCGCGGGCGCAGCTTGACGCGCTGTTTAAAAAACCGCCGGGAGCCAAGGGAGGGCAGGCCTAACTTGAATCAAGCCCCGCCAGCGCGCGCAACTATCCGTACTATCCCGGCGAAAGTCCTGGTTTTGCTTGGTATTTCTCTGCTCAGCGCATGCAAACCGGCCAACACTCCGCGCGCCGTCGTCGATCGCTTCATCGAGGCCCACTACCTCGCCATCGATCTCAAGAGCAGCGAGCGCTGGTGCACGGGTCTTGCTTTGGACAAGCTTCATCATGAAGAGGCGCTGACCGCAGGACAGGCGATCGACGATGAAACCCGCAAACCGACAATCCATTACCGGCTAAAGCAGCAGCGCGACGGTACCGATCGGGTCATGTATCTGTTTGTCGCCACCATCGACGTGCCCGACGGCGGCTCGTTCGACAAGAAATGGATGATAACGGCGCGCAAGGAAGGCGATATCTGGAAGGTGTCGAATTTCAGTGAATACGACTGAGCGCACCGATGCGGCGCACGAATCGGCGCCGCTCGCCGCCATTACACTGGCCGCGGGGTTGGGCACCCGGATGCGATCGGCGCGCGCCAAGGTGCTGCATGAATTGGCCGGCGAGCCGATGATCGCCGCCTCGCTGCGTCCGCTGGTAGGTCTGGGCGCCGATCCTCTTATCGTGGTCGTGGGGCATCAGGCGGATCAGGTCCAAGCCGCGGTGCGCGGCGCTTTGGGCGGCGTCAGTCTGAGATTTGCGCTGCAATCCAGCCAGCGCGGCACCGGACACGCCGCCCTGTGCGGGATGGCCCTCTTGCCGGAAGATTTCAGCGGCGACGTTCTTATCACCTACGGCGACATGCCGCGGCTGCGGGCGCAAACGGTCGCGAGTTTCGTGCGGGCGCATCGGCAAAGCGGCGCCGCGCTGTCCTTCATCTCGGTGGAACTGCGCGAAGCCGGCGCCTACGGGCGGGTGGTGCGCGATGCGGACGGAAAGGTGGCGGCAATCGTCGAAGCCAAAGACGCGTCGCCGAGTCAGCGCAACATCCGCGAAATCAATACCGGTGTATACGCGGCGCCGGCGGCGTTTTTGCGCGGCGCGCTGGGCGCGATCAGGTCCGAAAACGCGCAGGGCGAGTATTACCTCACCGACCTGGTTGCGATTGCACGCGGGCGCGGGCTCGCGGTTGAAGCTTTCAAGGCGGAGCAAATCTCCGAATTCGCCGGGATCAATTCCCGGGAGGAGCTGGCAGAAGTGAACGCGGAAATGCGGATGGCGATCAATCGCAGGCTGATGGCTTCGGGGGTGACGCTGATCGATCCGGCCACGGCCTACATCGGCGAGCAGGTCGAAATCGGCGCGGACACGATCATCGGCCCCAACGTGCAGATATACGGACGCAGCAAAATCGGCGCGGGGGTGCGGATCGACGGCACCGCCTGGCTGCGCGACGTCACCATCGGCGACCGCAGCCATCTGAAGATCGGCATCCGGGCCGAGCAATGCCGCGTCGGCGAGGATTGCGAGCTGGGGCCGTTCGCCCATCTGCGCGAGGGTACGGATCTGGAGGGCCGCAACCGTATCGGCAATTTCGTCGAAACCAAGAAGGCCCGCATCGGGCGCGGCACCAAGGCCAGCCATCTCAGCTACCTGGGCGACGCCAAAATTGGACGCGAAACCAACGTCGGCTGCGGCGTAATCACGGTCAACTACGACGGCTACGAAAAACATCGCACGGAAATCGGCGATCGATGCATGGTCGGATGCGATACGCAGCTGATCGCGCCGGTCAAGGTCGGCAACGACGTCTATATCGCGTCGGGCACCACGGTGCTGCGCGAAATTCCCGACGGCGCGCTCGCGATGTCGCATCATCCGCAGCGCGAGAAAGCCGGATGGACCGCGAACTGGCACAAGCGCCATCAGAAGGGCGGCGGCGCGGCGGAATCCTGAAATTTAGGGAGCCAATAATGTGTGGAATCGTCGGTTACGTCGGCAATCGAGACGCGGTTGCGGTCCTGATTGGCGGCCTCAAGCGGCTTGAATATCGCGGCTACGACTCCGCCGGCGTGGCGACGCTGGGCGCGGACGGCAAACTCGATCTCCGCCGCGCGGTGGATAAACTCGTCAACCTGGAGAAACTGCTGGAGAGCCGGCCCCTCTCCGGCAACACCGGCATCGGCCACACCCGCTGGGCCACGCACGGACGCCCCTCCGAAGAAAACGCGCATCCGCATAAAGCCGGCCCCGTTGCCGTGATCCACAACGGCATCGTGGAGAACTACATCGAACTGCGCGACGCGCTGATTGCCCGCGGCCATCGGATGGCGTCGCAGACCGACACCGAAGTCATCGCGCATCTGATCGAGGAAAAAGTCAAAGCGGGAAGAGAGCTGACCGCGGCGGTGCTGGAAACCGTGCGCGAACTGCGCGGATCGTTTTCCATCGTGGTGCTGTCTGAGACCGCGCCGGGCAAGCTGGTCGCGGCCAAAACCGCCACGCCGCTGGTGATCGGATTGGCCAGGGGCGAGAACTTCGTCGCCTCCGACATCCCCGCCCTGCTCGAACATACGCGCGAGACCATCGTGCTCGAAGACGGCGAGCTGGCCGAAATCAGCGCCGGCGAAGTGCGGCTGATGACGTTCGCCGGCACCCCCGTGCAGCGCAAGCCGCGCCATATCGAATGGGACGCGGTGGCCGCGACCAAGGGCGGCTTCCGCCATTACCTGCGCAAGGAAATCGCCGAGCAGCCGCAGGCCTGGATCGATACGCTGAGCGGCCGCGTCAAGGCCGACTCGCAAACCGTCGAATTCGAGCAGGAGCTTTTCCCCGGCGGCGATCCGCGCGCCGTCAACCGCCTGGTGATGGTCAGCGCGGGCGCGTCGTGGATCTCCTCGCTCATCGGCAAATTCATGATCGAGGAACTGTGCGGCGTTGCGGCCGAAGTGGATTACTCGGCCGAGTTCCGCTATCGCAGCCCGGCCATCGACGATCGCACGATGATAATCGCGGTATCGCAGTCGGGCGAGACCGCGGACACGCTGGCCGCGATGGAAGAGGCGCGCCGGCGCGGATCGCATATCCTGGCGCTGACCAACACGGTCGATTCGTCGATCGCGCGCAAGGCCGACGCGCAGCTCTATACGCGCTGCGGTCCGGAAATCAGCGTCACCACCACCAAATGCTTCCTGACCCAGATCGAGGCGTTCTACCTGTTTGCGATTCATATGGCGCAGCGGCTCGGCCGGCTGACCGCAATCCAGGTGCGGGAGTTGCTGTCCCCCGCGATGGCGATCCCGGCGCAGATCGAAGCGGTAATCGGCAGGGAGCGTCAGATCGAAAAAATCGCGCGCAAGTACGGCAAGGCGCACGATTTTCTCTATCTCGGCCGCGGCATCAACTATCCCGTGGCGCTGGAGGGCGCGCTCAAGCTGAAGGAAATTTCATACATTCACGCCGAAGGCTATTCCGCGGGCGAGATGAAGCACGGTCCGATTGCGCTGATCGACGAGAACATGCCCGTGGTGGTGCTGATTCCCAACGACAACGTGTTCGAAAAGACGCTGTCGAATCTGAAGGAAGTCGAGTCGCGCAGCGGCCGTATTATCGCGGTCACCGACCATCGCAACGCCGAACTGGAAGAGGTGGCGTGGGAGATAATCGACGTTCCCGCCACCAACCGCCTTCTGGCCCCGGTCCTGCTGACGGTCCCGCTGCAGCTGCTCGCCTACCACATCGCGGTCTACCGCGGCACGGATGTGGACCAACCGCGCAACCTGGCGAAATCGGTCACCGTGGAATAATGCGTTAAAGCACCCGCTCCAACCGATTGGCGAAATATAATCGTTGGACTGGCCGGTTTGCGGCAACGGCGCGCGGCCGCAAGCCGCGCGCCGTATGCTCGCTCAATCCGCCGGTTCGCCGGTGGACGGCTCCAGGATGAGTTTGCGTTCTCCCAACGGGTGATGGCTGAAGTCGAAGAGGTTGTTCAACGGCCCCGCCAGCGCGTCAAAGGAACCATTTCCGATCCGGCCGGTGCCGAAGTTGTCCTCGATGAAGCGCAGGATCGAGCTTTGATCGCTGAGCCCGTGATCGACGAAATTCCGCCTCGCATAGGGTGAGATCACCAGCAGCGGAATTCGCGGACCGTACCCGCAGCGCCCCTGGATTTCATTGCCGCCGTCGTCCGTCAGCGGCGTTCCGCTGCCGCACTTGCCGGTGCCGTTCAGGTTGTCCGAATCCGCCGAGTTGCCCGAGCCGGTCTCCGCGGACGGATTGACGATCGGGTTCATCTGATGGTCGTACCAGCCGTCGGAGTCGTCCCACGTGATGAAGATGGCCGTGTCTTTCCAGAACTTCGACCGCTCGATCGTATTGATGGTAGCGGCCAAAAATTCCTGCTCCAGCAGCGGATCGGAATAGCCGGCGTGGCCGTCCATGTTCGCCGGCGCCTTCAGGAAGCTGACGGCGGGAAGATTGCCGGCCTCAAGCGCGTCGAAAAAGTCATGGATGTCGTATTCGTGATTGGCCCCGGTGTCGGCGCTCGTCCCGTACTGCGCGGGAGGCACGCTCGGACGGGTGTGCATGGGGTTGGCTGTCGAAGCCCAGTACTGAAAGAACGCGTGATGCGGGATGTAATCGTTAGTGAAATTGTCGACCGGAGGAACCGTAAGGCTGTTGGCCGCGGTTGCCGGGCTGGAGCGGTTGCATCCGGTGGTGCCGTTGGGATTGGTAAGCGTCAGGTCGAACCCGCCCATGAACGCGCCCCAACTGATGCCGTTGGCGTTGAGCAGGTCGCCGATGCTCTGGCCGCCCATCTGCACGGTCACGCCGCCGGAGCAAACGTCGCCGGTTGGATCGAGATCGCCAACCAGTGTGTATTTGCCGTTGGAGTTGAGCACGAATTTGGGCGACGCTGCGCTGCCGGTGGCGGGATATGTGTTGCCTGCCACCAGATTGAGCAAACCGGGAGTCGACGGACCGAAGGTCGTGCCGTAGAAATTGTCGGACATGGCGAAGTTCTGGGCATAGTTCCACAGCGCCGTAACCGTATTGCCGTCAAAGTAGCCCATCACGATCCCGTTGCCCTGCGCGTACGAATAGACGCTGTTGCAGAAACTGCCGCCGCCCGACCCCACGCTCCGGGGGAAAAGATCCATCAGTCCCTGATCGAACGCGAGCTGTTCATGGCCGTAGTTGTGGTCCTGATCGCAGGTCGACGCCTCGGAATGGCTCAGGCGAAACGGGTTGATGTTGTACGGAGCGTTGGCGGAATTTTCCAGGTTGGGATTCCTGGTCAGCAACACTCCTGACGGCTCGCCCTCTGCCAGAGTGCCCAGCCCATTGACAGTCGGCGTGCCCGCGGCAGGATGAAACAGCGAGCCGTCGGTGTTGGCCGCAAACGGATAGGTCGCGAAATAATGATCGAACGAAACATTTTCCTGGAAAATGACCACCACGTGCCGGATCGGCGTGGCGGGCGACGGCGGCCCTCCGCGATGCGGCTCGGCCAGGGACGATCCGGCGAGCGTGCTCAGCGCCGCAATGATCGCTGCCGCGCCGCTCAGGACCTGGTTGATCGCGCGCAATCCCTTCATGTGCAGGTTTCCTCCTTGATTTCCGCACTCGCTTGCAGCCCTCGTTCGAGAGCGGACGCAAGCTGGTGAGGATCTCCGAACCGAACCCTCCAAAAGCTTTCGTTCCGCGCCTCGACCGCGCCGAACCAAGCTCATCAGTTTCGCAGGCAGGATTTAGTCAGGCTGATTTACCCGACTCAGATCGATTCGATGAAAGTTTGGTTGCGCTCCGGTTAAGCCCCGGCCGGAGGTTTCGCACAAAGAAGGGGTTGCGCGGGACCCGCCGTCTTGAGGGTTGTTTGGCCGGCTCAAGGGCGGTGCCGGATGAAGAATGACAGGCGGCGGGTTAGGCGCGGCAGGCCCGCGCAGCGGCGCCGCGCGCGGCGGCGGCCCGACGCGATCAACCGATCCAGCCGACCAGGATCGCGGCGAGGGACCCGGTTCCCATCAGGACCCACAGAAGAAATCCCTGTATCAACGGGCGCTTGCCGACCAGCCGCAATGCGCCGCGGCTGAGTCCGGAACCGATCAGGAACAGCGTCAGGACCAGGCATCGCTGCGCCGCGAGGAACACCACATGCCCCGGCGGTTTGAGCGCCGGAATCCAGGTCGCCAGTGCGGCGGCCGCGATAAATCCCAGAATGAACCATGGGCGTTTAGCCTTCGCGGCCGTGTTTTCCGCCTCCCGCCCTCGATTCCACATCATCCCGGTGATGAGGGTCACGGGCACAATCCACAGCGCCCGGGTCAGCTTGATGGTGGTCGCGATTTCCAGCGCGCGCCGGCCGTACTGCATCGCGGCGCCGACCACGGAACTGGTGTCGTGAATCGCCAGCGCGCTCCACACCCCAAACTGCGCCTGGCTCAGGCCCAATCGATGACCAGCCCAGGGAAAAAGCACCAGCGCGATGGCGTTGAGGAAAAATACGGTTGCCAGGGCCACGGACACTTCGTGACTGCGGGCGCGAATGACGGGAGCCACGGCGGCAATCGCGCTTCCGCCGCAAATCGCGGTGCCGACCGTAACCAGCAGAGAGGTATCGCGTCCGGTGCGAAGCAATCGACCCAGCATCAGGCCGATCGTCATCGTCAGACTGATGCCGGCCACGGTATAGAAGAAACCATGCACGCCCGCGCGGCCGACCTGCACCAGATTCATTCCCGCGCCCAAACCGACGACCGAAAGCTGCAGCAACGGCGTTGTGAGCCGCGCCGTCGCCAAAGGATAGGGATTGCCCATGCTTAGAGCCACTGCGATTCCTGCCATCAGCGCCAGGCCCGGCGAAACAAAGGGCAGCAGCGTGGCCAATGCGCACAGCAAAAATAAAATCGAGGGAGCGCCGCCGGTTTTTACCCAGGTCCGCCGGTCTCGCCGGCTGATAACCGCCGAGGAGCGCGATACCCCGGGATTTTTCTCTTCCCTGATGCGCCGCATTCCAGTTATGCCGGTCTGCGCCGGTTGAGCGAAACCACCTGGGCCTGGAGTCTTTGGCGCAATCGAGCACAGATCATTTCGCAGAGTTCAAAGACCATCGGATCCATTACGGAGTAGAAAACACAGTTGCCCTGCTGGCGGCGCCGGATAAGCCCCGCGTCCTGCAGAACCTTGAGATGCTTGCTGGCGTTGGGCTGGGTTGATTGCACCAGTTCGGCGAGCGCGGAAACGCTGGATTCGCCCCGCATCGTCAACTCCTGTAAAATCCGCAGGCGCAACGGCTCGCTCATCGCCCTGAACTGGCTGGCGACCAGCTCAAGCGCCTGGGGCGTCAACGCCGCTACCGGGCCGGATTTTCTTTCCTTCATGCGTATCAAGGCATATACGAAATCAGTGCGCGAGCGAAGCGCTTCGAAACCCGGTATTTGCGCCGGCCATGCGGCCTGCTGAACTTTCATGCACAGGGAACCTGACAACAGATTGGGGAAAAGGCGGCCGGGCCGATGCTCGCGGAGAAAGGACCAGAGCGTGGAGTACCCCCTCCCCCTGACCAACCCTGAGGCAAAGGCGATCAACGCATGTCACCCAAGTCTCCGGTTTTTATGCAACCTATCTCTGCGCCTGATCACGGAAAGATGGGGGATAAGGCGGGACCCCGCAGAGCCGCATCGGCCCCAATCAAACCCCGAATGCCCGTAAACCGGCGAGCGGCCGATACCGGTCCGGGAAAGTCCGCCGTTGCGGCAAACAAAACCGGATGCGGCGCACGGGGCCGCTTGGACGCTCCCGGATGCCCAATGCGCGAGCTTGTGCCTATTCACTGTGCAATGATGGCGGTATAGGATAAGAAAACCACAAACCCACGCCGCAGGGACCCCGGGCCAGCTATGTTCAACGAACTGATTTTACGCGAGTCGCAGGCTGAAGCTCCCTTTGTCAGTGTCGAGGAGGGCCTCGAAGAGATCCGCCGCGGGCGGATGATCATCCTCATGGATGACGAACAGAGGGAAAACGAGGGCGACCTGTGCATGGCGGCCGAAAAAGTCACCCCCGAGGCCATCAACTTTATGGCCAGGTACGGCCGCGGGTTGATTTGTCTGCCGATGTCCCCCGATCGCATCGAGCGGCTGGGCCTGGGCATGATGGTGGGCGACAACCAGGCGCCGCTGGGCACCGCGTTTACGGTTTCGATCAACGCGCGCCGCGTGTCCGGATCCGGCGTCTCCGCCCATGACCGCGCCACCACGATTCTCCAGGCCGTGCGCGAGGACGCGGTCGGCTCCGAGTTCGTGACGCCCGGCCATGTCTATCCGCTGCGCGCGCGTGAAGGCGGCGTGCTGGTGCGCACCGGACAGACCGAAGGCGGCGTGGATTTGGCCAGGCTGGCGGGGCTCAAGCCGGCCGCGGTGATTTGCGAGATCCTCAAGAATGACGGCACGATGGCGCGGCGCGACGACCTGGTGGATTTCGCCCGCGAGCAGAACCTCAAGATCCTCACCGTGGCCGACATTATCGAGTACCGGCTGCGCAACGAGACCCTGGTCCAGCGCGTGGCCGAAGCCAGACTGCCGACCGAGTATGGCGAATTCCGCGCCTGCGTCTATCGCGACATGGTCGACCTCACCGAACATCTGGTGCTGATCATGGGTAAGGTTGAGCCGACGGTGCCGATCATGGTCCGGGCGCATCGCGAATACCTGCCGGGCGACGTGTTCGGCTACCTGGAGCGCAACACGCGCAACCTGCTGAGCGCGTCGATGGCGCATATCGCGGCGGCCGGCAACGGCGTCATTCTCTATCTCAAGCGCAACTTCAACGCGATCGCCTCCGAACTCAACGGCGCCCTGCAGGACATGCGGCGCGTCACCACCCATACCAACGCGCTGGGCGGCGATTTTCGCGAATACGGAATCGGCGCGCAGATCCTGCGCGACGTCGGCGTGCGCAAGATTATCGTGGTGTCGGACCGGGTGCCGCGTTTGGCCAACCTGCCCGGCTATGGCCTCGAGATCGTCGACAGCATCCCGCTTTCAATCAACGAACCGCCGCCGCTGGTGTTTCAGAACACCAACGGCCATCAGTGATGCGCACTGATTTGGTGTCGGACATTGCCGCGGCGTTGTCACGCCTTTAGTTGAGGTGGCGCTGTTTTCCCCCGGGCGTAAATTGTTGGTGTGCGCGGGCCTGCTCGCCGTTGTGGTTGCCGCGGCCGCGGCTCACGCCGCACTCCCCAGGCCCGAACAGGTCGTATCGATCACCGGCGGCGCGCTCGCTCCCGTAGCCCGCGGCAAGGCGGTTTTGCGCGTCGACGCCGCCATCCTGCCCGGATGGCACATCAATTCGGACCAGCCTTCCAGCCCCGATTACATCGCCACCCATCTGTCCATCAAGGGCGCGCCGGAGCTGAAAGTCGGCGCGATCCAATATCCGCCCGCCGAAACGATCGCTCCGGAGTTTTCCATGGGCGAGAAGCTCTCCGTGTTTACCGGCAAGGTCAGCTTCAAGGCGGAGGTTTCCAGCACCGCGGAGCTCGAACCGGGCCGCAAGGCGGCGTTCGATCTGTCGCTCGATTACCAGGCCTGCAACGAGCGGCAATGTCTGCGCCCGGTGACCATCGCCAAACAGATTGCGCTGCGATGGCCGGAGGCCCCGCACGCGAACGCGCCTGCGATCCAAGCGTATCCGGCCGCGCCCATCAATGCTCAGCCCGGCGGCGATCTGTTTTCCAGCCGCGGATACGCTTTTGGCTTTTTGCTGATATTTCTCGGCGGACTCGCGCTTAACCTGACGCCCTGCGTTTACCCTCTGATTGGCGTGACGATCGCGTACTTCGGCAATCAGGGCGGCGGCGGAACGCGGCGCGTCCTGATCCTGGCCGCGCTCTACGTCGCCGGCATCGCGCTGATGTTCTCGGCGATCGGCACGGCGGCGGCGCTGTCGGGCGGATTGTTCGGCGCGGCGCTGGAGAGTCCGTACGTGCTGGCCGCGATTGCCGCCGTGATGCTGTTGCTGGCGGCCTCCAGCTTCGGATTGTTCACGCTCCAGGCGCCGGGCTGGATGCTGCGGCGGGCGGGCGCGGCCCGTCCCGGCTTTGTGGGATCGCTCGCGATGGGGCTCGGGATGGGCGTGGTCGCCGCCCCCTGTATCGGGCCGTTTGTGCTGGGGCTGCTGCTGGTGGTCGAGCGCAGCGGCAATGCGACGCTGGGATTCGCCGCGTTTTTCGTCCTCGCCCTGGGGATGGGCCTGCCCTACATCGTGCTGGCGCTGGCCGCCGGCAGTATCCGCAGTTTGCCGCGATCCGGCCAGTGGCTGGCGTGGGTCGAGCATCTGTTCGGTTTCGTGCTGATTGGCCTGGCGCTGTATTTCATCGACCCGCTGCTGCCCAACCGTCTGGCCACGCGGCTACTGCCCTACTACGCCGCCGCCGCCGGCATCTATCTCGGCTTCCTCTCACCGCATGGACGCCGTCCGCGTCCGTTCGCGATCTTCAAAGGCGCCGTCGGAGCGCTTTGCGCCGCCGCTCTGATCTACCTGCTCAGCGCGGGCGGGAAAACCAGTTCGCTCAGGTTCCAGCCTTACGCGCAATCGCGCATTACAGCGGCGGCGGCGCAGCATAAGCCGGTGCTGATCGATTTCGGCGCCGACTGGTGTATCCCGTGCCGCGAGATGGAACGGACCACGTTCACCGACCCCGCGGTGGTTGCCGAGGCGCGCCGCTTCGTGGCGCTGCACGCCGACCTGACCAGGCTCGACCGCCGCAACGACGCGATTATCAGCGAGTACCGGATCCAGGGCGTTCCCACGATGCTGCTGTTGGACGGCTCCGGCAGCGTGCGCAAGCGGATGGTCGGTTACATCGGTCCGGATGAGATGCTGAATTCGATGAAATCGGTCAATTAGCTTGCTCTGCCGTGCGCAACTGTCACAACGTCCGGCACCGGGACGGACCGACAAAGCTTCGCCCGGACCATCGATAACATGGTGTATCAGGACGCGAACTCAGGCATCACTTTGCCGGCGAACAGCTCGACCGCGTCGGGACTGCCCAGCGCGAGCATATAGTAAGTGATATTGAATTCTTCGATCCGGTAGCGCAGCTCGCGTCTGATCTCCTCGGGCGTGCCAATCAGCGACATCGGCAGGCGCCGCACTTCGTCCAGATCCGTGATGCCCGACGCGTCGCCGGCCGACTTCGCCATCGCGTCCGCCTCGCTCTTGCTCTCCGACATCAACACCAGGGGAAAGCCTGACAGTTCGATCGCGGCAGGGTCGCGGCCGGCGGCACGCGCGAATTGATGCAGCTGCGCTATCTTTTTGCGCAGCTGAGTGTTGTCGAACCGGGCCTGCTGACTGGGTTCGATGCTGCCCTGATAGACCGCCGCGATCAGGTTCATGATATCGGCTTCGCGGCCGGCGATTTCCAGGATTTTCCTGCCCGACCCGCCCATCATGATCGGCGGATGCGGTTGTTGCAGCGGCTTGGGAAAATTATACGCGTTCTCGATTCGATAATGGCGGCCGCTAAAGCTGGTCTGCTCATCGGTCCACATCGATTTCAGGATCCTGATTCCCTCGGCCAGCCGCTCGATTCGTTCCGCGTTGGTGCCGAATCCGTAGCCGTAGTTCTCGAATTCTTCCAACTCCCATCCGGCTCCCAATCCCGCGATCACCCTGCCGCCGCTTATGCGATCGATGGTGGACAGCATTTTTGCCAGCAGCGGCGGATGGCGGAACTTCATCGGCGAGATAAACGGCACCAGCCGCACGCGTCTGGTGATCGCCGCGACCGCCGCCAGCGTGGTGTAGCATTCGATTTGCGGCTGCGCTGGAGTCCGTTCGAAATTGAGGAAATTGGTGCGGGTAAACATGTGATCGGCGACCGATACCGAGTAAAAGCCCAGCTCATCGGCGCGCTGCGCCCACGCCTTGGCCCGGCTGAAGCCGGCAATCGGCAGCCCCAAATTAAACTTGATCTCCCGCATCCAATCACTCCTGGTTCACGATCGGCCGCAACTATCCGCCTTGCGGCCGGATAAGAGCCGCGGTCTATTAATGTCACCGCGGCCCGCGCGGTGCCAGCCAGGCGTCGGCGTCAATCCCCGGCGCCATCAATTGCGGCTCTTGACAGCGGCGCCGTTTGGCAATAGATAAGCTTGCCGATAGGCTATGTTGTCAAACAAGGCCAAGTACGCTCTCAAGGCGCTCCAGGTTCTGGCCAAAGAATACGGTCAGGGGCCGGTCCTTATTTCGGAGATCGCCCGGCGCGAGAGCATGCCGCCCAAATTCCTCGAATTGATCCTGCTGGAGCTCAAGAACCACGGCATCCTGCAGAGCAAAAAGGGCAAGGGCGGAGGGTATTTCCTTGCCCGCGCGCCGCAGTCGGTCAGCGTCGGACAGGTTGTGCGCCTGATGGACGGGCCTTTGGCTCCCCTGCCTTGTGTCAGCAAAACCTCTTACATGCGCTGCCGCGAATGCCGCGATGAACGCAGCTGCGGTATCCGCCTGATCATGAAGGACGTGCGCGACGCCACCGCCCGCATCCTGGATTCAACCACGCTGGCCGACGTGCTCAAGCGGGTCGAGGCCGTGGTGCTGGGCAAGGAAGGGCTGCATTACGCGATCTGAAAAGTTTTTTCCGACGTCAGTCAAGTAAAATGATAGGGCTAATATGAAAACGGACCGCAACCTCAACCAAACCGGGCTGGCCGACCAATCCGACCGGATATCGCACAGCGCGATCAGCGAAATCCTGCGCTCCTTACGCGCGGTCCGCTTCGGCTCGGTCGAAATCACCATCCACGATTCCCGCATCGTTCAAATCGAGCGCAAGGAAAAAGTGCGGTTCTCCGCTCCATCCCGCCTCCCCCCGGAATAGCGGCGCTGTCGCGGGCTCAACCGATCGTCGACCAGTCATCTGGAGGCGCGGATGCGGCGTTTGAGGGATCTGACCGGACCACCGGAAGTCTCCCCGTTCACTGCCATTGGGAGAAGCTTCGATGTTCAAGCAGCGGTGGTCATGGATCCACCTGGCAGCGGCCGTTGCCCTTTGGCTGGCGGTTTCGCCGGCGCTGGCCCAAACCACCGACGCGACGGTGCGCGAGTTGGAAAAACGGATCGCGGATTTGGAGCGGCAGGTCAGGGCCCTGCAGGCGGCCAGCCAGCGCAAAGACCGCAATCTGCAGGCGGTCGATCAGCGGGTCAAAGTCCTCGATCGCAAGGTTGACGTCCAGCAGCAGGCGCAGCGCCAACTCACCCGCACCCTGCCCAAAGTCGATTTCAACTACAGGGATCAGGGCGGTCTGACGCTCAAGAGCACCGACGGCGCCGAACGCTTTACCGTCGGCGGCTGGGTCCAGGCTGACGGCCGCTACTACACCACTCAAGCGCCGGGCGGGGCGAGCACCTTCCTGATGCGCCGCGTGCGGCCCTACTTCGAGGGTACGATCGACAACTACTACGATTTCCGCGTGATGCCGGACTTCGGTCAGGGAGCCTTCACCCTGCAGGACGCCTTCGCTGACATCCATTATTTTCCCCAATTGCGGCTGCGCGCCGGCAAGTTCAAGGAGCCGATGGGTCTGGAGCGCTGGCAGGACGACCGCTGGAACGAGTTCGTGGAACGCGGACTGCCCACCCAGCTGGTGCCGGACCGCTCGATCGGCGCCCAGTTGCACGGCATGCTGCTGCACGACGTTATCGAGTATCACTTCGGTGTCTTCAACGGATCGACCGACAACGTCGCCACGTCGGATATCGATACCAACAACGCCAAAGACCTGTCCGGCCGGATCTTCGTGCGGCCATTCGCCACTTATGCCAGCGAGGCTCTGCAGGGTTTCGGAGTCGGCCTTGCCGGAACCTACGGCACGTCGGAAAAGGGTATCGCGCTGGACACTTTGAAGACCGCGGGGCAGAACGTTTTCTTTCAGTACAACAGGACCGCGTTCGCGGCGGGAGACCGCTATCGTTATTCGCCGCAGTTCTATTACTATGGCGGACCGTTCGGGCTGCTGGGCGAGTTCGTTTACAATTCGCAGAAAATCGGCCGGTTCAATCCCGCGGGCAGCGCCGTCAATCATCAGATTTCCAACTACGCCTGGAATCTGACCGCGAATTATGTCCTAACCGGCGAAGATGCCGCGTTCGACGGGATCAATCCGCGGCATAACTTCGATCCGCGAGCCGGCTCCTGGGGCGCGCTCGAACTGGTGGCGCGCGTGGATCAACTCGTCGTCGATCCCGACGCTTTCAAATACGGCTTCGCCAATCCGTCGCTCTCGGCGGGATGGGCCCTGGAATGGGGCGTCGGATTCAACTGGTGGCTCTCGCGCCGGCTGAAACTGCAGACTGACTATTCGCGCACCACCTTCCATCAGGGCGCCGCCAACGGCGGCACGCGCAAGCCGGAAAGCGTTTTTCTCCAGGAACTCCAGCTCATCTTCTGAGCAACGCGATGCCGGTGCTCCGTCTTCATCAAAAAGTATTCTCGTTTTCGAGACAAAAACTGACGCGCGGTTCCCGCTCTTGGGAATATCCATTCCCTAACCCATTGACACGACGCTGAACTGGAAAACTCGCTCCGCTTTTCGGACAAATTCACCGCCGGCGATGCCTGCCTCCGGTCCCGAAATTGCTAATGTCCTCGCAGATGCGCCGGCCTCTCTTTGAACCCAAAATCCACACCTGAGTTCATCATTGCGGCCGCTGCGCGCTTCATGCATTAAGGCGGTGGGTTGAAAGATGACGACCAGGAAAAGGCCGGATGTCGGACATATCGTTTTGCGCTATCGGGCGTTAATCGGGGCGATTCTGGTTCTTTCTACGGCTTTTATGGCCTATGAGGCCTCGCGCGTCACAATCGGCACTCGTTTCGTGGATTTCTTTCCGCAAAGCGCGCACAACGTAAAGCTTTACCGGCGCTTCCACCGTTACGGCGGAGCGCAAACGCTCGCCCTGATGCTTCACGTCCGCCGCGGCGACATCTTCAACATCCCAACGCTGCGGAAGATCCAGGCCATCAACGCCGCGGTCGACCGCCTGCCCGGCGTCAACCATCAGGAGATCTTCTCGCTGGCCTCTTACCGCGTCGCGTACGCGGAAGCGGTGGCGGGCGGACTCAACACCAGGCCCTACATGTATCCGGAGGTCCCGACCACCGCCGCCGGAATCAAGGCGCTCAAGGTTCACGTCTTCGCGCATCGCGAACAACTCGCCAACCTGGTCAGCCCGGATTACAAGAACACTCTGGTGACGGCCTCGTTCAACGAAGAAGGACTCAATTACAGGAGCCTTTTCGAGCAGATCCAGGGAATCGTCAAAAAATTCCAGGATTCGAATACGGATATCTACGTCGCGGGCGAGCCGGTGGTGCGGGGTTACGGTTATCATTACTTTCCAGTCATCGTCGCAATATTCTTCGCCGCGATTTTCCTGATGATTGTCACGCTGTACTGGAATTTGGGCGATTATACGTCGTGGTGGGCGCCGATCGTGACCGGTAGCTGCTCCGCGATATGGGGCCTCGGCTTTGTCGGCATTATGGGATACAACTTCGACCCCCTGATGCTGGTGGTGCCGTTCATTCTGACCGCGCGCGACATGAGCCACGGCATTCAATGGCAGCGGCGCTACTACTACATGCTGGAGCAGACGCATCATCGCCGCGCCGCATGTATCGCCACTACCAACTTCATGCTGCCGGCGGGTCTGCTCGCAATTTTGGCCGATATCGCGGGGATTATCTTTATCTCCTTTTCGGGAATCACGGTGCTGGACGATATCGCCCGCGCGGGCACGGTGTGGCTGGCGGCGAGCCTGGTGATGGTGTTTATCTTCCAGCCGATCATGATGAGTTATCTGCCGCAGCCGCGGCGCAGGGGGCGGCTGGCGGGCGCAGGCCCGATCGCGCGGCGGCTGCGGCCCGCGGCCGACTGGTTGTGCCGCATTCCGGTAATGCCGGGGCCGGTCCGCAGCGGGCTGCTGATCGGATCGCTGATATTTCTGCTCGCCGGAATCTTCTCCGGCCTCCACGCGCAGGTCGGTTACACCCACCCCGGCACCCCGCTTTACCGGCCCGGTGCCAAGGTCAACCAGGATATCGCCGCAATATCCAGATACTTCCCCACCGATGAAGGGTGGGTGATCCTGAGTACCCCGGCTTATCCGGACGCTCAATCGGTGCTGGGTCCGCGAACATTGCGGATGGCGGACGATCTGCGCGACTACCTGCTGCGGGACTCGCGCGTCAAACAGGTGGTCACTTTCGCATCGATGGTGATCCGGCCGTTCAACCAGATGTTTCATTACGGACATCCGAAGCTGTACGCGATTCCGATGAATACCCAGATCGCGGGGAATCTCTGGTATCTGTTTTTGGGCGGCACCGCGCCGGGGGAGATGGAGCATTATATTTCCAGTACCGCCGCCAACGACACCTGCATCCGCATTCTAATGTCGGACCATACTTACAAAACCCTCAACGACATGCAGAACAAGCTGGGCGCCTTTGTGAATTCATATGCCGTCCGCAATCCGGGGCTGGCGAAAGTACACGTGATGTATCTGGGCGGAATCGCGGGATTGTACGCCGCCGCCAACCAGGTTCTGTTCAATCTTGATTTCTACAACATCAGCTTCGTATTGGGATGCGTTTTTCTTTTCTGCCTGATTGCCTTTCGTTCCTTCGTTGGCGGCATCCTGTTCGTGTTCGCCTGCGTTCTGGCCAATTTCGGCGCGTTCATCTATCTGCAGGCGCGTCAGATTGGACTGACTATCGACACGGTTCCCGTGATTTCGCTGGGAATCGGTTTGGGCGTCGACTACGGCATCTACACCGTCTCGCGCATCAGGGACGAGGTAAGGGGCGGGATGCGGCTGGAGGACGCTGTGCCGCTGGCGATCAGGAGCACCGGCGGCGCGGTGTTCATGGTGATGTGCGTGATGATCGGCGGCATCATCCCGTGGGCGTTTTCGCCCGCGCTGTTCCATAACAACATGAGCGTGCTGCTGGCGGTTTTGATGTTTCTCAACGGAATCGCGGGCGTATTCGTGCTGCCGGCGTTTATCGCCTGGTCGCGCTCGGGATTCATCTGCCGCTATGAACAAGCCCGCGAGCCGGCACAGCCGATGGCGCCGGCGCTGGGCGCGCTGGGCGGCGCTCATCGGGCGGGTTAGAAAGGCTGCCGCAAGAGGGCGCAATCTGGTATTTTTATCCGGTCAGCCGCGAAGACTGAATCCCGCCCGGCGGAAACAGGGATGAAGATATCGCCGAAAGCAGCTACTCCCTTTGCGCGCCAGTTGGCGCGCGGCGGCGGGAAGGTCGATCTCGCCCGCTGCCTGATGGATACCGCCCACGTTATAATCATGGTGCTGGATCGGCTGGGAAGAATTGTCAGGTTCAATCCCTTCACCGAGGAAATATCCGGCTTCCGCATGGACCAGATGCGCGGCCGCGACTGGTTTTCGAGCTTTCTCCCCGAGCATGAACGCGGCCGCATGAAAGCGCTGTTCGAGCGCTGTCTGCGCGGGCAGAGCACCGGCCCCATCACCGCCGCGATGCTCACGCGAGCGGGCACCGCGCGCGCGATCGACTGGCGCGTCTGCGCGTTGCCGGACCGCGGCGCAGCGCCCGCAGGCGTGCTCTGGATCGGCAAGGATATTACGCAGCGGATGCAGGCGGAGCGCGAACTTTATGAACTCAACAAGGTCGCCCAGCAGCGCGAACGGCTGGCCGACGTCGGCGCCATCGCCGCCCAGATTGTTCATGACGTCGGCAATCCGCTGGCGGCTCTGTCGATGCAGGCCCAGTTGATCCGGCGGCGCGCGCGCGAATACCCCGATCAGCCGGTCGGATCGGTGCTCAAATCGGCCGAGCAGATGGTGATGGAGCTGCATCGGCTGGAATCGCTGATCCGGGAATTCATGAACTTCGCCCGCGAACAGCGTCTGCATCTGGGGCGCATCGATCTGACCCGGTTTCTGTCCGAGATTGCCGCGCTGTGGAGCCAGGTCGCCTTTGCGCGCGGCATCAATCTTATCTTTCACGCTCCCGACACTCCGCTGAGCGTGCGCGCGGACGAGGAAAAGATTCATCGCGTGCTCGACAACCTGATCAAAAACGCGGTCGAGGCGATCGGCGACGCCGGCGGTCGCATCGCGATCTGCGCGGGCGCCTGCGGCGGCGGCCGGGTGCGGATATCGGTGGCCGATACCGGCCCGGGCATCGCCCGGGACGTCGCGGTGTTCCGGCTGTTCGAAAGCACCAAGGCCGAAGGATCGGGCCTGGGTCTGGCGGTGGCCCGGCAGATCGTGCTGGCGCATGGCGGCTCGATCTATCACGAAGCCGCTTCCCCCCATGGCGCCGTGTTCCATTTCGAGCTGCCGATCGAAGGTCCCACCCCGGACGACGCGGCCGCGCGCCCGCCGAGAAGCTTATGAACCCGCCGCGCCAAGCCTCAGGACGGATTCTCATCGCCGATGACGAAGCGTCGATCCGCGGCGGCCTGGTCGACGTGCTGACCGATGAGGGCTACGAGGTGACCGGCGTGGCCAACGGGGCCGAGGCGATCGGCGCGATTGCCCAATGCGGTTACGACATTGTGGTGACGGACCTGCGGATGCCGGGGGTTGACGGGCTCGAAGTGCTGCGCCGCGTGCGCGAGCTTTCGCCCCAGACCCTGGTGCTGCTGATCACCGCCTACGCCTCGGTGGAGACGGCGGTTGAAGCGCTGCGCAACGGCGCCCACGACTACATCCTCAAGCCGCTCATCGTGGAGGACGTGCTCAGCAAGATCCATCGGCTGGTCGAATACCGCCGGCTGGCGTGGGAGACGCAGATGCTGCGGCGCGAAATCGCCTCGCGCTATGAACTGGATCAGATGGTCATCCGGTCGCCCGCGATGCGCGAGATTTCCGGCATGATCGAGAAGGTCGGCCCCACCAACAGCACGGTTCTGATCACCGGCGAAAGCGGAGTCGGCAAAGAGGTGGTGGCGCGCGCCCTGCACGCCGCCAGCACCCGGCGCGACCAGTTGTTCCTTCCGGTCAATTGCGGGGCGATACCGGAGAATCTGCTGGAAAGCGAGCTGTTCGGCCACGCGCGCGGCGCCTTCACCGGCGCCGCGGCCGCGCATGAGGGGCTGTTCCAGCGCGCGCGCGGCGGCACCATCTTTCTCGACGAGATCGGCGACTTGCCCGCCGGCGTTCAGGTCAAGCTGCTGCGCGCGATCGAACGGCGCGAGATCCTGCCGCTGGGCATCAATACGCCGGTGATGACCGATGTGCGGATTATCGCGGCGACCAACCGCAGGCTGCACGACGCGGTCCAGGAAGGGAAGTTCCGCGAGGATCTGTTTTACCGCCTCAATGTCGTGGGTATCGAAGTACCGCCGCTGCGCCAGCAGCGCGAGGCGATTCCGGCGCTGGTCGAATACCTGATTCGGCGCCACAACGCCGATTTGAAAAAGAGCTACCGCGGCGCGGACAACGCCACCATGCGCATTCTGATCGCTCATTCATGGCCGGGCAACATCCGCGAGCTCGACAACGTAATCGAGCGCGCGATGATTCTGGGCAACGGGGAGTGGATCACGCCCGCCGACCTGCCCCCCGCCATCCGGCACGACGCCGAAAACCCGCACAGCGTGGCCGACAATCTGCGCGAAGCGATCCGGGCCTACGAAAAGATCCACATCGAAAACGTCCTGCGCCGCGCCGCCGGCGACAAGCGCAAAGCCGCCAACCTGCTGGGCCTGGGCCTGTCTTCGCTGTATCGCAAGATCGAAGAGCTGGAAATAAAAAATATCTCCTGAGCGAAGAGCGCCCCCTGCAGACCGGGGGGTTGCCGGAAAGCCTTTTGAACCCGCCCTGAAGGGTTGATGCGCCGCACCCCCAAAAGCCGCGCGGCGCAGTCAGATCTAACGCCGCCCAATCACCGGCGTCGAAGAGTCCGCCGGCAACGGATGCCCTTCAACTGGTTGCCAGGGGTCCGCAGCCGGGTTGGAAAGCGGGGCGTCGGCCGCGGCGTGCTTCAATGCGAGCTTGATCTCTTCGCGGCTGATTTCCAGCGTGTTCAACAGGGGCCGGACCACGCGTTCGAGGAAAAGCCGCGGGCTGATGCCGGCTCCCGAACTGTGGAGGCGCTGCGTGTAGTCCGGAATCAAGCCTTCCCCGGGCATTTTGAAATTGGACAGCACATAGGCGAGATCGGCAATCGTCGCCGCGCGGTTTTCCGCGAGGTCCAACTGCACCATCGCTCTGTAAAAGCCCGCGTGCGCGGCCTCGTCCCGCCCGACCAGAAAGAATATCGCCTCCAGCACCTGATCGTCGGCGACGCGGGCTAAATTTCTCTGCCGGTTATAGGCCGTGTACGTGGCGCTCTCCTGCAACGCGCCGTAACATGCCATTTGACGGGTGGTTTGGAACGGCAGTTTCCATCGGCGCGAAAACGTTCCCGCATCCAGCGCCTCCAACTCGGCCGGCGAACGAAGACCCGAGCGCGTCAGGTATTCGCGAAAAACCAGCCCGTGCCGCGATTCTTCAAAGGCCCAGCGCGTCTGAAACCAGGCCATGCCAAATACCGAACGCGACAAATCGAGCCCCGCGGAACTGTAGTCGGGCACATAGAGTTCTTCGGTACAGAAGAGCTCCACGCAATGCCCGACCGATTCCGTGGTTTTGGACCCATCGAGCTTGTCCCAGGGAATATCGTTGAAGATGCTCCAATGCCGTTTGTGTTCGGCGGTCTCCAGAAAATCCAGGTACATGCGATATACCGCATCCCGCATTGTTGAGGTCATAAACTTTCCTTCTCGCCTGGACCTGGCCGCACCGGCGTTCGCGGCAACGGTCCGACTCCAGAGCCGGTTCCTGCAGGCCGGGACGGCCCAATGCGATCAGCCGAAAAGCCCGCCCGTGCAAGTGCCAACTTCAAAGCGCAGTTGGCGGTTTTCATGGCCATTGCCGTTTTATACGCGCGGCGTTGTCGGCCGCGCAGCCGCCCAAACATTCAGTCTGAAATCAAGCGTCCCGGGGCTGGATTATCAAACACCTTCGACGCTCCGATCATATCAGAGAGAGGCGCCGAGCATAGCTTATCGGCCCGCCGCTTTCGCACTTTACCGCTCTTCAGGCCGCATTCCACTCGGGTCGGATATTGTCCCTTCAATTGGTTATTCTTTGAGCGCGCCGGATGCAACCGCCTCATCGCAACTTCTTGCGCGTGCTCGAAACGAGTCATCGGATCGAGATCGATCGCCGGACCTGCAAGATTGCCAACACCACAGCCTCCTGTAGATTTGCCGCGCGCCGGAGCCCGGAGTCTTCACGATCGGTTTAACCCGAAGGCGAGACAGTTCATACTACACCGCCCTGGAGAAAAAAGATACTGGACCGCGGCGCTGCCTTTGCCTGAATCCACAATAACCGGTTGCGTGCGGAGAACGATCACATCCATACTATCGACAATTTGAGCACACCCGGGATCTGTCCATGCCGATAGGTACAATTACAATTGAATAATCCTTATTTACCTATCAACGGTATTTTCTTATATGATCGGAGCGCTGCATGGGTATTTTCGTCATAAGTAGAACGCGCGCAATGTTTCTTTTATCCGCCCCGAAACGGCGGTGACCGAGGATCAGAGCCGGCCCCGCTGAAGAGATTTTCGGGACGAATAATGCGGCGGCGGATTTTATCAGGCAATTTATTCCAGACGCTGTCAGACGAAGGTCCGGGAAGAACTTTCGGATGCAGCGGCGTCACAATCACCGGCAAGTCTTCGGGCGCAGCCGGTTCGAGTTTCGCGCCCTCCACTTCCGAGGACGGTTTCCGATCCGGGGGCATCCCCCGCCGGCGGCTACAAATCGGGTTCCTTGTCTTTGGGAGACCTGGTTTGCGGTCCGAGGAATTCGTGCAAATGCCGCGCGCGCGAGGCGGTGCGCAGCTTGCGCAACGCCTTGGCCTCGATTTGCCGGATCCGCTCGCGGGTCACGGAAAACAGCTTGCCGACCTCCTCGAGCGTGCAATCGCTTCTCTGGTCGATACCGAAGCGCATCCGCAGGATCTGCTCCTCCCGCGGTGTCAGCGTTGCCAGCACCGCGCGCGTGCGATCGCCCAGATTGGTATGGATAGCAGACTCCAGCGGAGAGAGGGCGGTTTCGTCTTCGACCAGGTCGCCGACCGAGCCTTCGTCCCCTTCCCCGATGGGAGTTTCGAGGGAAATCGGTTCCTTGACGATTCTGAGCACCTTCTGAACCTGCTCGGGCGGCATGTCCAGCTCATGCGCGATTTCGTCCAGACTCGGTTCGCGTCCCAGGCGCTGCACCAGAAAGCGGGTGGCGCGCAGCAGCTTGTTGGTCGATTCCACCATGTGGATAGGAACCCGGATGGTACGGCTTTGGTCGGCGATCGCCCGGGACATCGACTGCCTGATCCACCAGGTGGCGTAAGTCGAGAATTTGTAGCCGCGCTTGTAATCGAACTTGTCAACCGCGCGCATCAGGCCGATGCTGCCTTCCTGGATCAGGTCCAGGAAGCTCAGGCCGCGGTTGTTATAACGTCTGCCAAGACTGACCACGAGGCGCAAATTGGCCTGGGTCAGGGCCTTTTTGGCCTCGCTGCTTGCAGCGCGGCCGGCCTCGATAATCCGCAGAGATTGGGCCAATTCATCTCCGGTGCTTTCGACGCGGCGTTCAATCGCTCTGATTTGCTTTTGCGCCGCACCGATCCGCTCGGCAATGTCCGCCAGATTCTCCCGGGTGCCGTTGATTTTGAGCAGATGACGGCGATCATTGAGATGAGCCGCCTCCCTCAACAATTGGTTCGTGGTGCGCCCGGTCGCGGTTTCGTAATGCGCAATGGTCCGTTGCGCCGCTCGATGCTGCTCGAGCAGGCTCTTCATTTCACCGATGACCGCGTCTTCGACCCGCGGCGACAGCTGCATCCTTCTGAACTCATCGCGCACCCGCTGCTTTAGTCGCGCGTCTTGCGCGGCGCGCCGCGGGCCGTCCGCGGCGCGCCGCGCCTTTTTCAGCCTGGCGCGCAGTCCGGTGAGCCCCCTGACGACTCGCACCATCCGCTCGCGCCGAATCTGATCGGTTGGCGGACCCGTGCCCTCATCGGTTTCGTTGTCGTCGGTGTCGAGGATAAGGCTGAGATCGGCCTCGCCCGCTTCCACCTGCTGGCCGATGCGGACGATATAATCGAGCATGACCGGGGATTTGACGAGCTCCTGCACAATGTCCGCCTGGCCCGCTTCGATCCGTTTGGCAATTTGAATTTCCCCCTCCCGCGTAAGGAGTTTGAACTGCGCCATTTCTTTCAGATAAAGGCGGACCGGGTCAGGGTGCTCGCCAGGGCGATCGGCGCTGTCTTCCTCGGGCTCGGTTGCGGCCCTTTGCGAAGCACCCGGGCCAGGCACTTCGCTGAGGATCCTGAAATCGAGGTCCTCGAAATTCCTCAGCGCCGCTTTGAGGTCGCCCGATGAGGTGATATCAGATGGCAGGAGATTGTTGATCTGCTCAAAGGTCAGATAACCCTGTTCCTCTCCCAGGTCGACCAGCGGCTGGAGTTCCCCGGCTCCCGGCTTGCGTTTCATGCGATTTGCGCGCCGGGCGAGTATCGGCCGGCGCACTCTCGTCCGCCTTGAAGGGGCCGCACAGGACAGGGAATGGGGGGCGAATCGATCCTGTTTGAGCAATAGACCGGCAACTACATTTCCTCTGCACCGGAGGCCAGTTTACGTTCCGCTTTCCGCACGTGATTTTCAAGCGGGTCCGCACCTTCTCTGACGGCGCGCGCACAAGGTGCCGGCACAGGCCCGGGCTCCATCCAATGCGGCGAGTCCAGCACGATGAGTCCGCCGCCTAATATCCGCCGCCAGTTGCGCAACCAAACCGGAGATGCTCAACCACAAACCGGGGAAGCGGTTTCGGCAACCGCGGCCGCCCCGGATGGGTGCCGATCGCGTCGGCGATGCGCGGATGCTCATCGATGTCGGCCACTGGCGTCGCCCGGGCTGCTATCGGCGCGGCGGCCGGATCAATACGCACGGAGGTCCGTGCAGCGCGGCCTGCGTCCGCTGACGCATAATGGCAAATCAACGCGAAATACACCGTGTAGGCAAAGTATATTCAAGCGGCTACTTATAATTAATCTCAGCTCCAGCGGCGGACAAGCGGGCGTGATCAGGATGACGCGAACCAACGCGTGTCTGCTTGTATCATCGGCGGCGCGAAGGTTGTATTGTCCTTGTCAGACGGTTCGGATTGTTCCCTTCATCAAGCCCGGGAATCAGCCTGGGTTTTCTTGCTCGGAGCTGCCGGGCAAAACTCTCGGAGGGCAATAAATGCCCAGCAAATTATACGTTGGCAACCTGGCTTATTCGGTAACGAGCGCCGATTTGGAGCAACTCTTCGCGCAAGCCGGCGAGGTGCAAAGCGCCACCGTTGTGGCCGACAAATTCTCCGGCCAGAGCAAAGGCTTTGGTTTCGTCGAGATGGCCAGTGCCGGCGACGCGGCCACCGCGATTGAGCGCTTCAATGACACTGAACTGAAGGGCCGCAACATCAAGGTGAACGAAGCCAAGCCGCGGGAATCGAGCTTCGGCGGCGGCAATCGCGGCGGTCGCAGCGGCGGCGCCGGTATGAACCGCGGCCGCAACCGCTGGTAGAAACAAGCGAGGGCGCCGGGTCGGCCTCGCGGCCGCAAGAAGGTCCGGTTTGGCAGCCAGGCCCGTTTGCCGACAAACAGCGAGATCGACCGATGCGGCGGTTTCAGCTGTTGCCGGGGGAGTTGGCCGGCAACGAACTCAGCAGCGCGACGACGCTCTGCACCGTCGGCGGCTTCAGCAGGTGATATTCGAAATCAGTGTCCTTAAGGGCCACATTGTCACGCGGGTAGCCGCTGACCGCCACCAACGTCAGTTCGCTCGCCGGGAACTGGCGGCGCAAATGCCGTGCGACCTCCGCGCCGCTCATAACTGGCATCGCGAGATCCACGAAGGCAATCTGGGGACGCTGCTCAAGGGCGATTTGGAGGGCATGCTCGCCGCGATAGGCGACTCTCACGTCCTGCCCCATACTCTCGAGCAGCGTGCCGAACATGTCCGCGACGTCGGGTTGGTCGTCGACTACCAGGATGCGCCGCGATGCCGGCATGACCAGATCCGTGGCGGAAAGGGACGCGCCGGCGGGCTGCACCAGCGGCAGCGTGAAGCCAACCTCGCTGCCGAGGCCGCGGCCTTCACTGCGAAACTCGACCGTTCCCCCCTGCATCTCGACCAGCCGTTTGACCAGCGACAGACCCATACCCAGCCCCCCGGACCGCCGCCCTTCGTCGGTCTGATGGAAAGCGTTGAACAGGGTCGCGATCCGGTCCGGATCCACACCGATGCCAGTATCTTTAACCGCGACCAGCGCATGCCCCGCAGCGCGCCGCACGCTTACGATAATGCGGCCGCGCTCGGTGTAGTTCAGCGCGTTGCTGAGCAGGTTACCGAGAATCTGCGCCAGCCGCTCCGGATCGGCCTCGACGTGGATGGGGGCGGACGGCAGGTCTACTTCCAGCGCCAGGCCTTTGGCCTGTGCGGGGCGGCGCACCGGGTCGAGGGCCGCCAGTACGGATTGATTGAGCTCGACCACCTCGGTTTGAATACGCAGGGTGCCGCGGTTGATCCGGGTGAGATCAAGTATGTCGTTGACCAGGCGCGCCATGTGCCCCGTCTGGCGTTTTAAGACGGCGATGGCGCGCTTCGATCTTTCATCGACCGCCGAGATCACCTCGACGCCGCTCTGGATTGCCGCCATCGGATTTCGCAGCTCGTGACCGAGAGCCGCAAGAAACGCCTCCTTGTTTCGATCCTGTTCCAGCAGTTCGGCGGCCTTGGCGGAAAGCTGCCTTTCGCTGGCTTCCAGTTCCGTAGTGCGCCGGCTGAGCGCGTCATTGAGCCGGGCGACATTCTCTTGTTGAGTCCGGCTGACGATCAGATCGGCGGCCTGCCGTGCCACGAGTTCTCCCAGCTGCCGGTCCCTTTCGGAAAAGACGCGCGGTTCACGAAAATGCAGCGACAGCACGCCGATGAGCTCTCCGCGCTTGCCGATCAGAGGCTCCGATTGTACGGCGCGATACCCGGCTTCGGCCGCGACTCTGACATAGGGATCGTATCCTTCGTCGCGGGTGATGTCGTCGATGCAGACGGTCTGGTGGGTACGCAAGACGCGGCCGCAGGAGGTCTGATCTTCGGGGCCGACCTGTTCGAAAGCTTTGAGAAAGCGGGCTGAGAATCCCCGCTGCGCGACTATTCTGAGCTCCTGCGACCCGTCATTGAGCAGCTGAACGTTGCCGAACTGGGCACCCAGTATCGCCATCGCGCTCCCCAGAATCTCTTCCAGGGCGTCCTGCATGGTCTCCGCCGTCGCCACCGCCATCGTCATACGATGGAGCAGACGCATGACGTTGAGCTCGGCTTCGAGCCTGCGCTCGCTGTCGCGCAAAGCCGCTTCGATTCGCTTGATTGCGGTCACATTGATGAAGGTGATGACCACCCCGCCAAGCTCTCCATCCCCCGCCGTGCGGTAAGGACCCAGGCGCGCCGCGAACACGTTTCCATCGCGGCCCCGGACCTCTCGCTCGATCGGAACCGAGTTGGCCAGTACACTGCGCGCATCGCGCTCGAGCGAGTCGTACTCGAGATTGTGGGTAAGATCGCCGATGGGGCGGCCCGCGTCGTGTGACTTTACATTAAAAATCTTGCCCAGCTGTGGGGTGAACCGGCCGATACGGCCGTCGAGGTCGAGAAACAGCGTGGCCACATCAGCGGCCGCCATAAGATTCTCCAGGTCGCTGTTGGCGCGCGAGACTTCCTCCAGCTTCACCTTCAGCTCGTTATTGACCGTCTGCAGTTCTTCATTGATGCTCTGCAGTTCTTCCTTGCTGGTCTCGAGCTCCTCGGTCGTCGAGCGGTATTCCTCGTTCAGGCTCTGCAGTTCCTCGTTGGCCGCGCGCAGTTGTTCGTTGGTCTGGTAGTAGTCTTCGCGGATGCTGTCGAACCGCTCCTCCGCCAGCCGCAGCCTCTCGCGCAGCGATCGCACGGCCTCGCCGGCCGGTTCCTGTTCCGCCGCGGGCGTGTCGCCGGCGGCCTCGCCGCCATCCAGAAATGTGACCAAGACCTGGTGGGCCATCCCCTCGCGGTGCGGGCGGCGTTGGGCGAGGACGGCGATGCGGCGGGACTTGCCGTTGAACGGAACGGAAACGAAGGCTGAGAGCTGTGGCTCGGGGTCCTCAAACGCCCGATGCAAAACCGCATGCAGCTCATCGCGAAGCTCGGGCCTGACCAAATCCGTGACCCTGTGCGCCACCACTCCCCCGCTCTGCAGAAAGAAACGCGAGGTTGAGGCGGACAGATGCAGCACGTCCCACCGCTCATCGATAAGCAGGCTCGGAGGAGCGATCTCTTCGAGCGCCGCCGTGTGAAGCTCATGGGCCGCCGTATGCTGCACCGGCCGTGTTTCGCGGCGATGTCTGAGCGCTGGAACATCTCGCGTTGCCAGCAGTTCGGGCAGCGAAGGCCGAAGGCCTTCACCCAGTTCGCGCGCCGCAAAGATCCGGTATTTTTTGTCGAGCGTGCGGAAGAGCGCCTCTTCCGCCATCTCCGACAGGCCCAGGAACAGAAAGGCTCCATCCTGACAGGCATACCGGAACACTGCCATCGCCTGTTCCTGCAGCTCGCGATCCAGATAGATGAGGAGGTTGCGGCATGAAATGAGGTGCTGGCGCGAAAACGGCGGATCACGCAGCAGATTATGGACTGCGAAGACGATATGATCGCGAACCCGGCTGACCACCCGGTAATGATCGCCTTCAGCCCGAAAATACCGTTCCAGGCGGGATTCCGAAACGTCGGCACTGATCGCGGCCGGGTACAGTCCTCCGCGCGCTATCTGGAGCGAACCCTCATCCGGGTCAGAGGCGAAGATGATGAGGTCCCGCTCGCTGCCGCGCCGTTCGAACTCCTCGTGAAACATAATCGCAAGGCTGTACGCTTCCTCGCCCGTGGCGCAGCCCGGAACCCAGAGCCTTATCGGCTCGCTCGGATCGGTGTGATCGACCAGCGGGCCAATGACATGCTGGTTCAACGCCTCCCATGCTTCCGCATCGCGGAAAAAGCTGGTGACCGTAATCAACAGATCGTCGAACAGCTTCTGGATCTCCGTGACCTGCGCCCGAAGATACATTAGATAATCGACAATTGTTGACTTGTGACAAAGCTGCATGCGTCTGGCCAGGCGCCGCAGCAACATGTTGCGCTTATACTTGGAGAAGTCGTGCCCGGTACGGTTCTTCAGCAGATCGCAGATTTCCCGAAGTGCGTTCTCCTGGTCCTCGTTGATTCTCTCA
>JAJPJA010000116.1 GCA_021324455.1 Pseudomonadota bacterium
ATTCCTGCGTGACCGCCTGATTGAGTCCCATGTCGAGTCCGCTGTGGACGCCCTGCTTGGTGATCTGGACGGCGAACTGGTCGAAGCCGGCGATTTGCTCCGCCGTCTCCATCGCGCGCGGCATCAATTGATGCGGCGGCACGATTTCGTTGATCAGCCCGATGCGCAGCATCTCGGCGGCGTCGATGCGCTCGCCCGTCAGCAACAGGCGCATCGCATGGACGTAAGGGATCTGCCGCGGCAGACGCGCCAGCGCACCGCCGTCGGCCAGGCTGGCGAAGCGCACTTCGTTGAGCGAAAACGTGGCGTTGGGCGATGCGTAACGGATGTCGGTGGCGAGAATCAGGCAGGCGCCCAGCGCGATCGCGTGGCCGTTGATCGCGGCGATCATTGGCTTGGCAATCTCGATCCCCTTGCCGTATGGGAGCATCTTGCGCGCCAGTCCTTCGGGAACTTCGCGGTACGGCGCCAGCGAATCTCCCTGCGGGAGCGGTTCGGCAAGGTCGTTGCCGGCGGTGAAGGCGCGCTCGCCGGCGCCGGTGATGACCGCGACTTTGATCGCCGGATCGCTGCGCACCCGTTCGAGCAGCGCGGCCAGATGCTCGCGGTCGGCCATGGTGACGGAGTTGAGTTTTTCGGGCCGGTTGAAGGTGATTACGGCGACCCCGCTTTGTTGCAGCTCGAAATCGACCGACATGTTTGAAACCTCCTGATCGATTCGCACGGTATTAAATCGGACGCGGGCGACGCAAACCCACCACCGGATTGCGTACCAGCGGCTGTTTCACCTGTTTGGGCGCCGGTGCCCGTCCCGCAGCAGTTCCGGCCTTGGCCAAAAAATCGTAGCTTTGAATTCGTTAGACCCGCGTACAACCTGAGCCGTGGCGCAGGTTGCGGGCGCCGCCGCGTTGCGGAACTCCGCCTGGGCGGCGCGCAACGGTTTGGCACCCGCAGGCCGATCGAACTAAGGTGGATAACCGTCTCAAACCCGCAGCGGAGGCCGCTATGGAATCCAACCAGACCACCCGCGAAAAGCCGTTGCTCGATCGGGTCGCGATCGTGACCGGCGCCGGACAGGGGATGGGCCGCGGTATCGCCAAATGTTTGGCCGGCGCCGGCGCTGATGTCGTGATTGCCGAATACGAAGCGGAACGGATCGCGCCGGTGGTGGCTGAAATTGAAGCGTTGGGCGCCGGCTGTCTGGGCGCGCCCACCGACGTCTCCAAAGCCGCCGAGGTCAAACGCACGGTCCAGCAGACACTGGATCGGTTCGGCAAAATCGACATTCTGGTAAACAACGCGGGACGGGTGCTGATCAAGCCGATGATCGAACACAGCGAAGAGGAATGGGACCGCATCCTGAACACGAATTTGAAGGGAGTGTTCCTGTTCTGCCGCGAGGTGCTCCCGCACATGATCGCCGCCGGGCGCGGGGCCATAGTCAACATCGCGTCAATTGCCGCGTTCCATACCACCGTTCCGCACGTCGCTTACGCCGCATCCAAGGCCGGCGTAGTGGCGCTGACGCGCGACCTCGCCCACGAAGTGGGGCCGCAAGGCGTCCGCGTCAACGCGATTGCACCGGGGCCGGTGCAGACCGGGATGACGCGATCGGCCGGCGAACAGCAACGCCAGGCCGTCGCCCGCAGCATCCTGTTGGGCCGCATCGGTCAACCCGAAGATATCGGCCAGGCGGTGGTTTTCCTGACTTCGGACGCGTCCAGTTACATAACCGGGGCCACGCTTCGCGTCAGCGGGGGCACCGATCTGAAGGTGTTCAGCAGTTGATTGGGCCGGCGCGGAGCATTCGGCGCAGGGGATGACGCGTTTAGGGTTCGGATAAATCAGACAGTCGCCATCAGGGAGGACGAGCCGATGCGGGAGTATCCATTGATTTCAGCCGATTCTCATTTCGTGGAGCCGCCCTCAATGTGGGCGCAGCGGCTGGACCAGCGCTTCCGGGATCGGGCGCCGCGCGCGGTTAAACTGGAGGGCAAGCCGGGCGAGTTTTTCGTCTGCGAGGACCTCGCGCCGGCGCCGGTCGCCGCGTTTTTCGCCGCCGGCGTTCCGGCCGCCGAGATGCGCGAATTCATGCGGCGCGGTTTCGACCAGGCGCCCAAAGCCGTGCACGACCCGGCCGAGCGTATAAAGGATCAGGAGCGCGACGGCGTGGCCGCCGAGGTGATCTATACGTCGATGGGGATGCCGCTGTTCGGGCTGGCCGATGCCGAGCTCCGCGCCGCCTGCTTCCGCGCCTTCAACGACTGGGCCACTGACTATTGCAAATATAATCTGAAACGTCTGGTACCGCTGGGCCTGATCACGCTGGAAGATATTCCGGCGGCGGTTGCGGAGCTCGAACGGATCAGGGAGCGCGGGATGGCCGGGGCGATGATCTGGGGCGAAGCGCCCGCCGAGCGCCCGTATTCCCATCCCGATTATGAGCCGTTCTGGGCCGCGGCGCAGGACCTCGAAATGCCGCTTTCGCTGCATATCCTCACCGGCGCCAAAGGCACGGCGGGCCACGCCGGCAAGGTACTCAATACCAGCATGCGAGGCGTTGAGCAGATGACCAGCGTGATCTCCATGGTGCATCCGATCGAGCGCACGCTGACAACTCTGGTTTACGGCGGCGTGCTTGAGCGCTACCCGCGCCTGAAGATCGTGTCGGCGGAAAACGATGTAGCCTGGATTGCGTTCTTTCTGTTCCGCATCGACAAGTACATGTCCCGCGGCATGGGTAAATATACTTTGCCGCTCAAGCCGAGCGAGTACATAAAACGTCAGGTGTGGGCGACGTTCATCGACGATCCTGTATTCGTCAATCTGCTCGACTGGTATCCGTCGGACAACATCATGTGGTCGTCAGACTACCCGCACGCCCAGGCGAGCTTTCCGCATTCGCAGAACTACGTGGCCAGGCATCTGAGCAAGGTGTCCGAGATTGATCGGCGCAAAATAGTGCACGACACCGCCGCGAAGCTGTACGGGCTGACCTGATAATAGTCGAGGTCCCTATTACAGCTTCGTCGGTTGCCGCGCTGCGCCATTTTGCGGAAGCGGTGTGTTGAGTATGGTTGCGGCCCTTCGCAATCAGGCATCTGCCGTCCTGTCAGCGTAAGAGCAGAAGAGTGGACAGGGGAATGGATATTATTCGTGGATCATCTGAAGCTGGTTCGTCCAGGAGGGTCACGAGTACGGCGAAAGGCGCGTTGTAGTGGACCTTCTCCATGAATGAGCGAAGGCCGGCGGTGTCCTGATGCTCGATGCGGCGCGGATACTTTATTTCCAAGGGTATGCGTTGGTCACCGATGGTTAGTATGAAATCAACCTCAGGCTCCGCACCTCTTTCAGGAAAGTGTGCGACATCGAGGTTTATGATCGAGCGCAGGAAGTAGCCTGCCGTACTCTCCGCCAGATGGCCCGCCAGATCCGCGAGATGGCTCACCTTGTGCAGGGCGGAGGGACTCAGGGGTATCACCTCCTGTAGCCAGGCCGCGCGTATTGCGTGATCGCAAAGGCACAACTTATAGGCGCCGCGCCTGCGCTTTAGCCGCAATTCCAGCGGCTCGATCAGGCGCAGCAGTAAGGTTCCGTCCAGGAACTTGAGATACGCAAGCACCCGCTGCCATCCTATATTGGCATTCATTGAGCGTTTCAGCTGGCTGAGGTAGAGACTCTGTGAGGGAGACTGACCCGCATACTTGCATGCGAGGCGAAACACCTCTTCAAGCAGGTGCTCATCGCGC
>JAJPJA010000105.1 GCA_021324455.1 Pseudomonadota bacterium
GACCGCGACCAGCAGATCGCCCAGCGGGGATTTGACCACGCCCAAAGCCGCTTGCGGGCGGCGGATCCGCTGCAGCGCGCGATCGAACGCCTTGCGCGCGTTGCGCAGCAACTCCTCGATCAGTTCGTTGCTGAATTCGTTGCGCGCCGATTCGAGTGCGGCTTCAATCTTCATGGCGTTCACCGGCCGGCCTTGAGTTTGCGCGCCGCCTGCGAGACGTTGGCCCGCGCGCCCTGCGCCGAGCATCGCATCGCGGCGGCGATTTCCGCGTAATCCAGGCCGGCCAGATAGCGCAGGCAAAAGGCCTGACGCTGTTTTTGCGGCAGCGCCGCGATTTGCTCGCGCAGCTGGATCGACGCGTACGCTTCGTTTTCATGCATCGTCCGCTCAAATCCGGTACTTCCCTCAATTGCCGACTCAGGCTGCGCCGCGATCACGCGCGCGCGGCGCGCGCCGTCGCGCATCCGGTTGCGCCACAGGTTGCCCGCGATCGCGTACAACCACGGGCGCGGCGCCGCATCGGCCTGCAGCCGCGGATAGGCCCGGTACGCGCGCAGCCAGGTGTCCTGGAACAGGTCCGCGGCGTCGTCGGGGTTGCCGGTGGCGCGCAGCAAAAACCGCATGATCTCCCCTTCGTAGCGCCGCATCAGTTCTTCGAAGGGCGGCGGCAGACGCAGTCGATCGCGGTTCATGGAGATTCAAAACCCCGCCTGCGGCGGATTGTGAAACGGCCGCGCGCGCCGGTTTCGCCGGCGCCCACCCGCCAACGGCGTATCGCGATGCTGAACAGACGTTCCGTGCGGTCTCTGAATCGTGTATAGTCGCCCCACCCCCTGGTGAGTGAGATTTAGCGATGGCGGACGACAAAAGCAAAGCGCCCATGATCATCGACGCGGATGGACATATCCTGGAACCGCCCGATCTCTGGGAAAAATACCTCGAAGCCAGATACAAGCCCCGCGCCATCCGTATCAAAAAGGACCCTGAAGGATGGGACTACGCCGAGATCGACGGCAAACCCGCCACCTGCATCGATAAATACAACCTGCCGCGGCTGAGCAGCATGGGCCGCTTCGTGCAGGAGATGCGCGAACGGCGCAAGGCCTGGATCGCGGGCGGCAAGCGCGGTCCCACCCCGTTCATCCCGGTTACCCGGGAGGAAACCTACGCCAACAGCGCCGGGCACGGCACCATGTTTCCCAACCAGCGGCTGGAGCGGATGGACCAGGAGGGACTGGCGAAGTCGGTGCTCTATCCGACGCTGGGACTGGCGTGGGAAGGCGACGTGCGCAAGGATGCGGAAATCACCGCCGCTTACTGCCGCGCGTACAACCGCTGGATCGGCGATTTCTGCCGCGATTCCAACCGCCGCCTGGTGCCGATTGCCCACGTATCGCTGCTCGATGCCAAAGAGGCCGCGCGCGAGCTGGAACGCGCCGTCACACAGGACGGATGCAAGGGCGCGTTCATCGCTTCCTTCACCGCCGACCGCAAACCGCATGGACATCCCGACCACGACCCGCTGTTCGCCGCCGCTCAGGACCTCGACGTCCCGGTCGCCGTGCATCCCAGTATCGAACCCCCCGATACTACGATTCACACCCGCTTCGAGCCGATAAAAGGCCCGGCCAGGCTGTGGTATGGCGACATGCACGTCAACCAGGGGCCGATGATGGCGTTGTCGACCATGTTTGCGTACGGCGTCTTCGAGAAGTTCCCGAAGCTGCGTTTCGTGGTGCTGGAATCGGGCGCGGGATGGATCGGATGGTATCTGGATCGCGCCGACGCGATTTATGACGGCACCCTGTTCGGCGGCGGCGTGCCGCTGAGCGAGAAACCGTCGTATTACTTCAGGCGTCAATGCTTCATCTCCGGCGACCCGGACGAAAAATGCCTGCGCCATGTGATGCCGTACGTCGGAATCGACAAGTTCTTCTGGGCCAGCGATTTCCCTCATGTCGATCATCCGCCCAACTACATGGAGGAAGTACGCGAACTGGTCCAGGGGATGCCCGATGAGATGGCCCGCGGCATCCTGGGCGACAACGTCGCGCGCGCTTACCGGCTGGATTAGCAAAGCCGCATCGCTTGAGCGCGCGCCGCCCGGCCGCCAAAAACAAGGCGGCGCGAGAAAACATCCCGCGCGTCGACAGGCATCGAGGCCTGTCCCAGGTCCGGTTATAACCCAGGCCAACGGGCCGAAAGTCCGTGAGGCACGGGCATTTCGGCCCGCGCCCACCGCGTCTCATTCCGAGCGGCAGCCGGGCTGAGAGCGTCAGCCGGAGAAGCGGAGGAATCGCAACCGGATAACAGAGCAAGGGCCGCCACAAAAGCCGGCGCGACTCTGGTAATTCGCGCCGCTCAATTGGTAGGCTGCGGCCATCGGAAAAGCATATGGCGTAGAGGCCCCTGTGAAGGAGAAGCGAAATGGGCAAGCTTGACGGAAAGGTTGCCGCGATCACCGGCGCCGGACGCGGAATCGGCCGTGCGGTCGCCAAAGCGATGGCGGCGCAGGGCGCGGCGGTCGTGGTCAACGACCTGGGCGTCAGCGTGGCCGGCGAGAAGGAAACCAAATCGCCGGCCGACGACGTCGCCGCGGAAATCAAACAAGCCGGCGGCAAGGCGGTGTCCAATCATCAGGA
>JAJPJA010000006.1 GCA_021324455.1 Pseudomonadota bacterium
GCCCTGCTGATAGAGTTCGACCAGGCGCGGGGCGTCGATACGCCATCGTGTGGATCCGCTCAGACATCCCTGGACCTTGCGTTCGCCGCTGATGACGAATCCGGGCTGGAATTGGACCGTCTCGCCCGCGGGCAGCAAGCCGATCAGCGTGGCGGTTCCGCGCACGGCCAGGCATGCTATCGCGGCTTCGGCGGTCTTTTTGGTGCCGACCGCTTCGAAGGAATAATCGACCCCGCCGCCGCCCGCGATTTTGCGGATCTCCTCAACCGGGTCGGTGCCGGAGGCGTCCACAGTATGGGTGGCGCCCAGCCGCCGCGCGATGACGAGTTTGTTCTCCGCGATATCCACCGCAATCACCCGGCGTGCGCCCGCGATGCGCGACGCCTGAATCGCGGACAATCCGATTCCGCCCGCTCCAAATACCGCGACCGTCGTTCCTGGCTGCACCTTGGCGGTGTTAAAGACGGCGCCCGCCCCGGTCATCACACCGCATCCGATCAGGGACGCCTTGTCCAGCGGGATGTCCTTGTCGATGGTGACCAGCGCATGCTCGTGCACCAGCATCTTTTCGGCAAAGCCGGCGCCATCGGCAAGGCCGGTGATTTTCTTGCCGCCCAGCATCATCCGCGGACGTTCGTTGGGTTTGCGCTGAGTGGAGATGCGGTTGACGCACTGGTTGGGGGCGCCGGAGAGGCACATCGTACAGTGGCCGCAATACACGGTCACGCGCGCGATAACGTGATCGCCGGGAGCGAATTCGGTTACCTCCTCGCCCACCTGCTCGACAATTCCGGCCGGTTCGTGGCCCAGGATGAGGGGCGCCGGAAAGGGCATCTTGCCTTCCACCACGTGCAAGTCGCTGTGGCATACGCCGCTGGCGACGATTTTCACCAGCACCTCGTGTCCATGCGGCTGGTCGATGTCAATTTCCTCGATCTGGAGCGGCTTGCCCACGCCATAGAAAACCGATGCCTTCATTGGAATCCTCCCGATGTCCAGGCGCGCCCGGTAGACGCGGATTGGCGTCCGCGCGCACTGCACGCTCTTAGCATAAAGTCCAGGGCGTTACATCGGTCCACGGCAAGGCGCGCCCTCTCCCCTTCCCCTGCAGCGCGCGGTAGGTTGTGTATGGCGGTGGATCGATGGCGCCCGAACACGAGATTAAACCGTCCTCGACACTGATCCCGTTTGTCGATTTGCGCGCGCAATTTGCCGCGATTGGCTCCGAGGTGATGGCGGCGATCGCGGCCGTCATGGAGCGCCAGCAGTTTATCCTCGGCCCCGAACTGGAACAGTTCGAGCGCCAGATGGCGCAGTACACCGGCGCCGCGTACGCCGTGGGATGCGCCTCGGGGACCGACGCCCTGACGCTCGCGCTGGCCGCGCTGGGAATCGGCCCCGGCGACGAGGTCGTCACGACCCCGTTTACCTTCATCGCGACCGCGGGCGCGATCGTGCGCAACGGGGCCCGCGTGGTGTTTGCCGATATCGATCCGCGCACCTTCAACATCGATCCGGACGCGATCGGCGCGGCCATCACCGAATCGACGCGCGCAATCGTTGCGGTGCATCTGTTCGGTTTGCCGGCCGACATGGAGCGCATCCGGGAGCAGGCGCGATCGATTCCGATTATTGAGGATGCCGCGCAGGCGATCGGTGCCCGTTACCGCGGCCCTCGGGCCGGCGCTCTCGGTGCGGCCGGATGCTTCAGTTTTTTTCCTTCAAAAAATCTCGGTGGAGCGGGCGACGGTGGTCTGATTACCACCGGCGACCCGCAACTGGCGCAGCGCCTGCGCGTCCTGCGCGAACACGGCAGCCGGACCCGCTATCACTATGAAATCGCCGGATACAACAGCCGCCTGGACGAGATTCAGGCCGCGGTCCTGAGGGTCAAGCTGAAATATCTGGAGGGCTGGACGGCAGCGCGCCGGACGAAGGCGGATTTTTATCGCCAGCTGCTGGCCCGGCGCGGACTGGAGTCGCTGATCCTATGCCCCTACGAACCGGTCGGCCTCGAACACGTCTATAACCAGTTCGTGGTTCGCTGTGCGCGGCGCGATGAATTGCGCGAGTTCCTCGCCGGGCGCGGGATTGCGACCCAAATCTACTATCCTTTGCCGCTGCATCTGCAGCCGGCGTTCGCCGCTCTGGGCTATCGCGCCGGACAATTTCCGCACGCGGAGCAGGCCAGCCGCGAGGTCCTGGCGCTGCCGATATACCCGGAATTGAGCGAAGCGCAGCAGGTTTTGATAATCGAGGCAATTGCGCGTTTTGTCAGGCCCAGCTGACGCTGACGGGGGCCGCTACGGGCGGAAAAGCTGAAGCAAAAAGCGCCGTCCGAGTCTCACATGACAAACATAGCCTGTTGTAGTTCCATCAAGATCGCCCGCAATTTCTAGCTTGCTGTTATGCTCGTCTATATTGCGTTGTTTGTCTCTTTAGTATTGACTTATGCCAAGAATTTTTCCTAGGTTCTGAATATTATGCTTAGGGCGGAGACCGACCCTTCTTTATAGATTGCGGTGGGGTCTTTCTCCCATTTCGCGTTTTGGCTGGCTGAAGGAATATCTGGGTGGCAAAGGAGAGTCCGGACATGCAAAACAAAGATGCGGTCGGCGAAGTGATGACCGTCAAGGACTTGAGCGAGTACCTGCACTGTAATCAGTCCACGATCTATCGCCTGCTTAAGCGCGGTGAATTGCCCGCCTTCAAAGTCGGCAGCGACTGGCGTTTCATGACCGCCGAGATTCGCAACTGGTGTAAGAAGAGAATGTCCACCGCGAAACCGCGTACCAACTCCCGGATGCGCAATGCCGGTTAGGAGCGTCCCGCTTTACGGTCCGGCCCGTACCGTCCAGGGAGGCCCCTCTCTGTCGGGCTTTGCCGATCACACGCGCGAGGCGGCCTCGATCGCCAGCATCCGTATCCCGGCCTGAAGTTCGATACAGGAAAACGCCGCCGTATCCAGTCTGGTTACAGCGGCTTTTCCGCATTCAGTTGAACATCCCCGCTAACGGTTCCAGCGAGCCGACCGACTCGGCCTTGCCCGAAGCCGCCAGGGGCCGCGACCCGGGCTTGACTTCGAACGGCGATTTCAGGTCCAGCTCCTTGCCCATTTCGCGCACCGCCGGCACCACCTCGTTGCCCAGCAGTCTGATGTTGTTAATCCGGTCTTCGCGCTTGATCGGGCCGTCATTCTGCCAGAAGAAGAAAATCCCCGGACGCAGGCATTCCAGGACCTTGCGGATTTTCGGCAGCACACTTTTGGGCGTGCCGCAGATAATCTGAAACTGCTTCTCGACCTCGGGGAACGAACCGAAGATATGCTGGCGCGTCGAATCGACACTGTCGCGCGTCTCGCCCCAGATGCCGGACCGATGCTGCACCTGGGCGGCGGAGATGTTCTGACGGGTTTCCTGCGCCGACTGGGTGCCTCCCGATGCGGCAGTGGCCCATGGGCTGCCCTGGGTTGAGTCGGGCGCGCTGAACTGACGCGCGATCCGCCGGGTCGCCTGCCTGGAATTGTATCCCGGCGGAAACATCCACTGCGGCTGGCCGAACAGGCTGTAACCAATTCCCGCTCCCCCGAACATGTCGTACTTGGCGATCTCGTGCGCCTTCTCCTCGGTTTCCGCCACGTACACTTTCTGCAGATAGCCGAAGTTCTCGGTGCCGACCTGGTAGCCCTGCCGGGCCGCGGCGTCGCGGTAGAAGTCCCACAGGTCAACCGTGGGCGGCAGGAAGGTGGCCAGTGCGATGTACGGATAGCGATGCTCCGCGCACCATTCGACCGTCTCCGGGCTCAGCAAGCCGGGAATCCAGATCTGCGGATGCGGCTTTTGGATGGGGAGCACCCAGGGGTCGATGAAACGGTAATGGAAATGTTTGCCCTCGTAGCGAAATGGGCCGGGCTCGGTCCAGGCCTTGATCACCACCTCATGCGCTTCATTGAAGTATTCGCGATTGAACGCCGGATTGGCGTTGCTGGCGAATTGCTCGCTGCCGCCTCCGCGCACCCATCCGCTGACCAGCCGCCCGCCCGAGATCATGTCGATCATGGCCAGCTCTTCGGCCAGCCGCAGCGGATTGCCCACGATTGGCAGCGGATTTCCGAGCAGCGCGATTTTCACTTTGCGGGTGATGCGCGCCAGCACCGACGCCTCGACGTTCATCACCGAACCCATGCAAAAGGAAGTGTCGTGATGCTCATTGAGCATCACGCCGTCGAATCCGACCTCCTCGGCCAGCAGCTTTTCGTCGAGGTATTCGTTGAGCAGTTGTCCGCCCTTGACCGGATCGAAGTATTTGTTGGGGTTGCCGAAAAACCCGTTCTGGATGACCATGTCGTTGGGCACGTAGCGATAGGGACGTTCGGTGAAGTAACTGATATGCATAACCCTCGCCTCCCAAAATTTGCGGCCGGGCCTTCCGGCCGTGGTTAGCGGCTAAGCCAGGAAGCTTTGCGTTTCGCGCAGAAAGTCGGACAGCTTCTCGATTTCCGGCCGATGTCCGCACTGGTCAAAGGTGACCAATTTCGATCCGGGAATCGATCGCTGGTAGATCTGACCAGCGTTGAGCGGCACGATGGCGTCCTGCCTGCCCCAAATCAGCAGCGTCGGCGTATCGACCACCTCGAGCAGATGACCCAGACTCGGATTGTGCATGTAAGGCTGCCACGCCAGCCGCGCCGTCTGTGCCCGCGCGTCCTCCCACAGTTCGAACTGCTCGGGTCCGATACCGCCGAACAGGCTGGTGAACTCGGGCGTGTTTTCGTAATCCAGCACGCTGCTGCGCAGCTGATCGGGCGCCATCATCTGGAAGATGTCGCGAATTTCGCCTTCGCTGGGCTTGATGCCGGCGGGAGCGACCAGCACGATGCGCCGGAATTGATCCGGGTTGCAGGCCGCCATCTCCGCCGCGATCCATCCACCCAGTGAAAACCCGATCACGTCGATCGGGGCCAGCTTCTGCTGCCGCAGCATGATGCAATACAGTCCGGCGAGGTCACGGATAGTGCGAATCCATTCGGGCGCGGCGGTGCGGCCGTAGCCCGGATGCAGCGGGATTAGAAGGGTGCGCTCGCGCGCCAACGCCGCGTGCCATTTGAGCCATCCCGGATGGCCCATCTCATCGTGCAGAACGAGCAGCGGCTTGCCTGTCCCTCCCTTGACGATCAGTAAATCGGTCTGATCGACACGAAGAGTTTCTTCCTGCCATTCCTGCGAGCTTTGCGCCATGTTGTCCAATCTCCCCTGCAAAGATGCGTTGGCGAATGCGCCGGCCGGCCCTGCAGCCGCCTTGCGTTAGGTTGCATAGCACTTTATGCGCTCCATTGGGAAACTGCTGCAACGACCAGCCGGCGCGCTGATGCCCCCTGGCGGACTCTGATAAGGTTTATGCTTCTGATGCGCCGCCTTATCGCGTAAAATGCCATCGGTTGCTGCGGGATTGGCGGACCCTGAATCCGTTTTGCCCCTGATTCGATTTTCGGTCTTCAGCATCAAGCGAGAGAGCCTGACTGTCGATGCATCCCCTGGACAACAATGCCGCGCGGCTGTCACCGTTGGAGCGGATTTACACCGCCCTATCGCCGTGCGTTTTCGCCGCCTCGCTGGGTTTCGCCTACCTGACCGGAGCCTCGGCCGGCGAGCTGCGCGAGCGGATGGGACGATTGCCCCCCGCCGCCGCTGGATCAATCTGGCTGCATGGAGCTTCGGCCGGCGAAATGGCGGGCGCGGTGCGGCTGGTCGCGGCGCTGCGCCGGCAGGGCTGGTGTTCGACCGCGATCTTCACCGCCGCCAATCGCGCCGGCGTCGCCTATGCCGCGCGCTGCGCGCAGCCCGGCACGGTCGCGGCTCTGGCGCCCTGGGATGTGCGCCGCTGGCTCGGCCGTGCGTTCGATAGCTGGCGTCCGTCGGCGCTGTTTTTGATTGAAACCGAATTGTGGCCGCTGCTGGTCTTCGAAGCGCATCGCCGCAATATTCCGGTGCTGTCGCTGAGTGCGCGGATTTATCCGACAGACGTGCCGCGTTATCATGCTATTCGCAATTTTATGCTGCCCACGCTGCACCGGCTCGCGCGCATCCTGGCGCAGAACGAAACCGAGCGCGATCGCTTCATTGCTTTGGGCGCGGCCGCTGAAACCGTCGTCGCCGCCGGCAATCTCAAGCATCTGGAGCAGCGCCGCCCGGCCGACCGCGTGCGCCTGCGCCGCCTGATCGGACTTGGGGCCGATGAAGAGTTGGTCGTGTTCGGCAGTATGCATCGGCGGGAGATGCCGCTGGTGTCCCAGGCTATAGCGGCGGTTGCGGCGCACAATACCCGCTTTGTGGTCGCGCCGCGTCATCTTTCTTCGCTGGCCGATGTTTTGCGTCTAAGCGCCGCGCTGAACCTGCCCTTCCAGCTCAGAAGCAAACTTCAACCGGAGGTTAACTGGCGCATTCTGGTTCTGGACACGATGGGTGAACTCAGCGATTTTTATGCACTGGCCTCGATTGCGGTTGTGGGAGGCGGCTTCGCCCGCCACGGGGGACATAACCTGCTGGAAGCGGTGCAGGCCGGCGCACCGGTGCTGTTCGGCGTCCATTGCGATCACTTTGAACACGAGGCGCGCGTTCTGGCGGCGGCTACGCCCCAGGCCGTGGTTGACGGGCCGCAAGCATTGGCACAGCGCCTGCGCGAATGGCTGCAAGACGACGCGCGGCGCCGGCAGATTTTGTCGCGGCAGCGGCTGACCTTGCCCGACACCGCCGCCATCACGCGCCGATATCTCGATGAACTTTCACCATACCTCGCGCCGCGCCATGCATGACCTTAACGGTAAACCGCCAACCATCTGCCTGATCTCAGGCGACGTTTCCGGCGACCAGAACGGCGGCCGGCTCGCCCGCGCCCTGTGTGATCTTTACCCCGGTGTGCGTTTGGTGGGGGCCGGCGGCCCCGCGATGGAGCGCAACGGGGTCAAGGTCGCGATTAACAGCTGCGGCGTTTCGACCATCGGACCGCCCGATTCCGTACGCGCCGCCCGCTCGGTGTTCCGCGTATGGCGCCGCGCGCGCGCCATGCTGAACGAAGTCCACCCCGACGCCGCGGTGCTGATCGACGCCGAAACCCTCAACCTGATGCTGGCGCGATGGCTGCGCGCGCACGGCATCCCGGTGGTGTTCTTTTTTCCGCCGCAGGTCTGGCTGTGGGGACGCTGGCGTCTGCCGATGGTGGTGCCGCTGGCCACCCGGGTGCTGTCCGCCTTCCGCGAGGAAGCCGAGATTTACAGAAGGGCGGGCGCCGACAGCGTCTGGGTGGGACATCCGCTGCGCGACGCGGTCCGGATCGCCGAGGATGCGGCCGCCGCTCAATATCGACTCGGCCTGGATCCCGCCCGCCCCATGATTGCGCTGATGCCGGGCAGCCGCACGCAGGAAATCCGCGACCTGAGCGCGGCCATGCTGGGCGCCGCCAGGCTGCTTCAGGAGCGCAATCGCGAACTGCAGTTCGCCATCCCGCTGGCCAGCGAGGAGTTGCGCCCGGGATTGGAAAACGCCGTGCGCCGCAGCGGATTGCGCAACACCGTCATCTATAATCCCGATTCTTACGCCGTCCTCAGCCGCGCCACGGTCGTGCTGCAATGTTCGGGCACCGCCACCGTCGAAGTGGGCCTGCTCGGCATCCCCTCCGTCATCGCCTACCGATGCCGCCCGCTTTACTATTCGGTGGGGCGGCGCCTGATGTGCGTCAAATACATCGGCATGGTCAACATCCTGCTGGATGAAGCGGTGCAGCCCGAATTTTTTCAAAAGGACGTCGATCCCGTGCATCTGGCCGACGAGGTCTGGTCGCTGCTTACCAACGAGACCCGCCGCCGGCATATCCAGACCCGGCTGGCGCGTCTGCCCGAAGTCCTGGGACCAACCGGCGTGATGCGGCGCGCGGCGCGCGCCGTGATGGAACTGCTGGAGCCCGCCGACCGCCACAGGTCCGCACCCATACTCTCCGCAAGCTCAGGAGCTCCGTGATGCGCCGCTGGACCGGGCGCGGCGCGGATCCCAATTGCGATGGATGACGGCGCTCTGGCGGGCAGGGTGGCATTGATCACCGGCGCGTCGCGCGGTATCGGACGGGCGATCGCGCTGAAGCTGGCCGGCGCCGGATGCGATATCGCAGCGGCCTATTTCAACGCTCACGACCAGGCGCGTTCGTTATGCGCGGAAATCGCCGCGATCGGACGCATCGCCTGTCCGATCGCGGCCAACGTCGGAAATCCCGAAAGCGTGCGCGATCTGTTCGCGGACTTTGCGCGCCGCTTCGGCCGCCTTGATATCGTGGTCAGCAACGCCGCCAGCGGCGTGCTCAAACCGGCCATGGAAATGACGCTTAAACATTGGCGCTGGTGCATGGAGACCAACGCCCTGGCGCTCAACCTGATCGCGCAGCAGGCGGCACCGCTGATGGCGGAGGGCGGACGTATCATCGCCATCTCCAGTCTCGGCGCGCGCTTCGCGTTGCCCGACTATGGTTTTATCGGCGCCTCCAAGGCCGCGCTGGAATCGCTGGTGCGCAGTTTGGCGCTGGAGTTGGGGCGCGGCCGCGGTATCCGGGTCAACGCGGTGAGCGCCGCCGCCGTCGATACCGACGCGCTGAAGGCCTTTGCGGCGCGCGGGCGCATGCTGCGCGAGTTCGCCAGCCGGGCGGCGCTGGGCCCGGCGCTGACGCCGCAGCATGTGGCCGACGCGGTTTTCCTGCTATGTCTGCCCGAAGCCGCCATGATCACCGGACAGACCATCGTGGTTGACGGCGGCTATTCCATCGGCGGATAGCGGCGATGCTGGGCGATTCCGGTTTGGCCGGCAAGACCGTGATTGTGACCGGCGGCAGCCGCGGTATCGGCCGCGCTATCGTCGAACTGTTCGCCGCCGAAGGCGCCGCGGTCACGTTTTTGTATCGCGCCGGACGCGGCGCCGCCGCTGACGTCGTCCAACAGGCCGCCGCGCGCGGCCATCTGGTTGTGGCCGAACAGGCCGACGTGCGCGACCCCGCCGCCTGCGCCGCCGTGGTCGAGCGATGCGTCGCCCGGCACGGAAGCGTCGACGTGCTGGTCAACAACAGCGCCGTCATCCGCGACAATCTGCTGCCATGGCTGGAGCCGCGCGAGCTCAGCGAGGTACTGGAAACCAACGTCACCGGAGTGTTCAATATAACCCGCGCGGTGGTCCCGCACATGATTACGCGGCGCGCGGGAAAGATCATCAATATCAGTTCGGTGGCGGGCGCGATGGCGGGGCGCGGCCAGACCAATTACGCCGCCAGCAAGGGCGCCATCAACGCCTTTACCAGGGCGCTGGCGGTGGAACTGGCGCCGCGCAAAATCACCGTCAACGCGGTGGCGCCGGGATTGGTCGAAACTTCAATGTCCGAACAGATCCGCGATCGCGCCGGCGACCGGGCGCTGAGCAGAATTTTGCTGCGCCGCTATGGACAGCCGGCCGAAGTTGCTTATGCCGTTGTGTTCCTGGCCTCGCGCTTTGCCGATTACATCACCGGGCAAATCGTGTACGTGGACGGCGGCTTCAAGATGGAGTGAGTATGTCCGCTGCGATCACCAGAGCCGAAGTCGAAGCCGTTTACCCGCGCGTGGCCAACGCCGTCGCCCAGGCGCTTGCGCGCGATCCCGCCGAAGTCAGCCTGAACAGCCGGCTGTTCGCCGACCTCGAAGCGGAATCAATCGATCTGCTGGATATCGTGTTCAGGCTGGAGCGCGAATTCAAAATCCAGATCCCGCGCGGCCGTATCATCGAGGACGCGCGCGGCGATCTGTCCGAGGCCGAATTTGAAAACAACGGCGTGCTGACTGCGGCCGGGCTCGCCCGGCTGCGGGATTATCTGAGCGAAGTGCCGGCCGACAATTTCCGCCCCCGCATGAATATCGCCGACGTGCCGACGCTGTTTACGGTTGAGACCATGTGCAAAATGGTAGTTCGCGCGATGCGCGCCGCCGGCGCCTGAGCCAATGCGCCGGCGCGTCGCGATTACCGGAATCGGCCTGGTCACGCCGCTGGGCAACAGCACCGCCGACTCCTGGCGTGCCCTGCTCGAAGGGCGCAGCGGTATCGCCCCGATTACCAGCTTCGACCCGTCCGGCTATCCGGTCCAGATCGCCGCCGAAGTCAGGAATTTCCAACCCGCCCTCGACGGCTCGCGCCGCAAGCTGCTGAAATTCGCCAGCCGCCACGTCCAGTTCGCGCTCGCCGCCGCACAACAGGCAATTGAAGACGCCGGCGTCAGACCCGATCCGCGCAGCGCTTCGCGGTGGGCGTGCGTGGCGGGCAGCGGCATGATGGGCGTCGCGTTCGAGGAACTGGCGCAGATTCAACGCCGCTTAGCGCCCCACGGCGACTTTCGCGGCGAGTTGATGTTCAAGCCCGGCGGGCCCGCTCCCGACCCGGTCGCATACGGGCGCAATCAGGCCAACGCCGGCATCGCGCTGCTGGTCCAATGCTTCGGGATTAAGGGCTACGCCGGCGCAATCCACACCGCCTGCGCGTCGGGCGGACAGGCGGTCGGACTCGCGCTGCGTCTCATCCGCCGCGGCAGCGCGGATTTCGCACTGGCGGGCGGTTTCGATTCGATGATCAACCCGATCGGGCTAGCGAGCTTCTGCCTGCTCGGCGCGCTGTCCACCGACAACGACGCGCCGGCGCAGGCCAGCCGTCCGTTCGATCTGACACGCAACGGTTTCGTGCTGGGCGAAGGCGCCGGCTTCATGGTGCTGGAGGAATGGCAGGCGGCGCGGCGGCGCGGCGCGCGCATCTACGCCGAACTGGCCGGCGATGGCAATTCGCTCAGCAGCTACCGCGTAACCGATTCGCATCCGTCGGGCGACGGTCCGATCCAGGCAATGCGGCGCGCGCTGGAGGATGCGGGCGCCGATCCGGCAGAGGTCGGCTATATCAATGCCCACGGCACCTCGACGATCATGAACGACCGCAGCGAATGCGCCGCTATCAGGGCGGTGTTCGGCGCCGCATCGCGGGTGAAGGTCAGTTCAACCAAGAGCCTGATGGGACACCTGATCGCGGGTGCCGGAGCCGTGGAAGCCGCGATCGGCGCGCTGGTGATTCATCACGGCCGGCTGCCGGTCAACGCCAACCTCAACCATCCCGACCCGCAATGCGATTTGAACTTTGTGCGCGAAGCGGAACCGCCGCACCGCGTGCGCGTGGCGATGTCCAATTCGTTCGGCTTCGGCGGCTCCAACAGCTGCCTGGTCCTGCGCCATCGGGAGGACGCCGGCGAATGAGCGAAGCGGTGGTCATTACGGCAGCCGGGGCCATCTGTGCGCTGGGCGCGGACCCCGGCGCGATCTTGGCGGCGCTGCGCGCGGGACGCACCGCGTTCGCGCCGCTGCGGGAATGGGATTCCTCGACCTGGCCCGCGCCGCTTGCCGCCTGCGCTGACCAGCTTGACGCGGCCGCAATCTTCAGCGATCGCAAGCTGCTCAAATCCGTACAGCGTCTGCGGCGCACCGACCTGCTGGGTCTTTATGCCGCCAGCCGCGCTATCGCGGCCAGCGGAATGATCGAATATCGCGCCGCGCTGGACGGCGCGCAGGCGGCGGCCTTTAACGAAAATACCGCGGTATTCACCGGATGCGGCGGCGTGGCGTATCACTACCAGTATGATTTTCTGCCGGCGATGGCGGCCGCGGACGGCGACATTGGGGTGTTCGGCCGTCAGCTCGGCGCCAGCGTCAATCCCACCTGGCTGCTGCAGGCGCTGCCCAACAATGTGCTGTGCTATTTGGGAATCGCCTACGGCTTTAAAGGCCCCAACTTCTGCGTCACCAATCACAGCGTGAGCGGGACGACGGCCATAATCGAAGCATTTCACAGCTTGCGCGGGGGCGACGCGCCGCGCGCCGTCGCGGTCGGACACGACGCGCCAATCGAGCCCGAGACCATCCTTAACCTCTACCATCTGGGCCTGCTCACCTCCGAAAGCGTGCGGCCCTTCGACGCCGCCCGCAGCGGATGCCTGTTGGGCGAAGGGGCGGCGGCGATGGTGCTGGAGACCGCGTCCGCGGCCGCGCAGCGCGGCGCCGCGGTGCTCGGCACGATTCTCGGCACCGGCGTCGCCACCGAAGCCGCCGGTGTACTCGCTATCCGTCCCGACGGCGACGGCGAAGCGCGCGCGATCGAGATGGCGCTGGAAGAAGCCGGGGTCGAGCCGGGCGCGATTTCGCTGATCGCCGCGCATGGCAACGGCACGGTCAATTCCGATCTTTCGGAGGCGGCCGCGATAAGGCAGGTGTTCGGAGCCGTGATTCCGCCGGTAACCTCATTTAAATGGGCGTTGGGCCATACGATGGCGGCGGCGGGCGCGCTCGACGCGGTGATCGCGCTTGGATGCGTGCGGACGGCGCTCGCGCCGGGAATCGCCACCCTGCGCGATCCGGACCCGCGATGCCTGCCGCTGCCGGTGTCGGCGGCCGCAACACCGCTGCGGGGCAAAATCGCGCTGGTGCTGGGCCGCGGCTTTGGCGGCATGAACACTGCCCTCGTCATCCAGGCGCCTGCGGAGGATTGCGATGAGTGAGCCGGCGGCCCGCCACGCGATCGATCTGGTCGAGATCGCCCGGATGCGCCGCCTGCTCGAGCAAACCCCGCGCGTCGATCTGTTGCGCATCTTCTCGCCCGGCGAGCTTGACGACGCGGGCAAGGGAGCGCAAAGCGCGCGTCTGGCGGCGCGCTTCGCCGCCAAGGAAGCCTGCCTTAAATTGTTCCCCAGAGAAACCGCGCTGGGCGGGCTTGAAGCGCGCGACTTCGAAATCGTCTCCGACAGCTACGGCGCCCCGGCCGTGAACTGCTCTGCCCGCGCCGCCGATGTACTTGCGCATAATTGGCTGGCAGGTATTTCGGTATCGCTGAGCCATGACGCCACGCACGCCACCGCGGTTGCCGTGGGAACCCCGCGGCCAATCGCGGCCCCGGCCGCCGGCAGGCTGATGTATCACCTGCTGCCCATCCGGCGCCGAGTGGTAATTGCAAATCTCAAACGCGCATTCGGCGCCGTGCTCGACGATCGGCAAATTCGCATTGTGGCACAGGCGTTTTACGGCCATCTGCTGAGATCGATCGGGGAGTTGGCCGGCGACGTGGCCGCGCGGGCGGGCGTTCCCATCCGCCGCTGCGGCGTGCGAGTCGAAAATATCGACGCCATTTTCAGAGCCTACGATCGCGGATGCGGGGTGCTGGTGCTCTCAGGCCATTTCGGCAACTGGGAGGTCGCGCTTCCCGCCCTGATGGAAAGTTATTCGCAATGGAAGGGGCGCTTCCATATTTTGCGCCGTCCGCTGCCGCGATGGCTTGACGGGCTGGTGGCGCGGCGCATGCGCAGCGCCGGGCTCAACGTGATACCCAAGCGCGGCTCGCTGCAAACCATCCTGGATCGGCTCGCCGCCCGCGACGCCGTGGTTTTCATCCTGGATCAGCACGCCGGCGGAAGAGACGGCGTGCTGGTGGATTTCTTCGGCGCCCCGGCCTGGACGTTTCGCAGCCTGGCCCTGGTGGCATTGCGCAGCCGGGCGCCGGTAGTGCCGGCGGCGTTATGGCGCGAAAACGACGGTTCTCATGTGCTGCGTTTTGAGGAGGCGTTGCCGACCCTGGAGGAGGGCGGCGCCGATGACGCAATCGCGGCCAACACCCGGCTTTACAATGCCGCCCTCGAACGCATCATCCTGCGCCATCCCGAGCAATGGTTCTGGATGCATCGGCGCTGGAAACCGCGCTGAGAGGCAATCGTGTCAGGACGCCACGCTGCGCAGCGGGCCGGTGACCGACATCGGCCCTTCAACCATCGCCACCGCCGAGGGCGGCGCGCTTGCTTTCAGGTCGTCGTACAGACGCTGCCCGGCAGCGAAAAAAAACGCCGTGGTCGCGAACACCACGCTGACCGAGAGCAGATCGGCGATGTAAACCCCAAACCACAACACGCCCGCGAAGGCGCCGAGCACCCCGAGCAGCAGGCTCAGCGCCAGAAAAGTCGCGAAGGACCATGAGTTGTAACCTGACCATACCGCCAAAAATACGATGATGCGGACAGTGGCCTTGATTAAGCGGCCGCGCAGCAACTCGCGTCCGTAAAACAGAGCCAGCCAGGTGCGATAGCCGTCGAACACCAGCGCATACTGCGCCACCGATAGCCAGACAAACGCGAGAAAGCCGGGAACAATCAGCAGCACGACCGGAATTGCCAGCAATACCGGAACGGTGGAGTTGACCCATCCGACCCAGATCACCATCGGCAGGGCCGCGATCAGCTGAAGAATATACAGCCACGCGAATGGAAGCATCCGCCTGACGGAGCGCCGATAGATTTGCAGCGTCGAATCGCCCAGACTGACCGCGGTGCTGCCGTCGCGCAGCCATTTGAGCGTGCACAGCACCAGCACGACGATAACCGCCGTGAGCACCAGAAACAGCAGGTGCAGCGTGCGCGTCAGCCAGGGCGGCACCAGCGGCTCGACGTGGGATGCGGCCGGATAAGGCAACTGCACCGGCAGGTACGCCACGCTTTGAGTGCCGGTGCCGATCTTGAAAGCCTCGGAGACCAGATGCTGCAGGTTCAGCGCATCGGGCAGCAGACATAGCGAAGCAAGAAAAACCGGCGGCGCCAACACCAGTGCCATGACCTTCCAATGGGCGGTAAGGTCGCGCACCGCGTTGGCGAGATAAATGAAACTACTCTTTAAGCGTGTTTCGGCCACGACTATCGCAGATTTACATCCCAACCGGCGTAAAACAAGCGGATCGGACGGCCACGCGCGGCTGGAATCGGACATCCTACCCACTGGGCGGCTTATAAATCAGCCGTCCCAATCACCGGGGCGTGGAATTACCCTGCGGACAAATCAGTTTCGTAAAGGTTCGACGGGACCTATTGCCCGTCCGGCCGGAAAGATTCCGTGAGCCGTGACTTTTGGGCTGGCGTTGAGGCATGATCCTGATGCGTCGCCGCGCCCGGTGCTATAGTAGCGGGGTTGTGGCTGGCCGCCCCTTGCAGGGTTTAGGGCTTACCCCGGCAAAAGGAAATGGCTGCGCTCCTCCATCCTGCTTCAGGGCGAGGAGGCAGGCTGTGAAAAACGCTTTTCATCAGCCTGAGAGGTACTGAGCATGTCTGTTGACGACCGAGAAAGACTGATCGCCGATGAAACCAGAATGATTCGCCGGCTGCGAATACTGGTCGAGTTGACCACCGCCCTGATCGCGCAGGATCCGTCGCTGACGCTGGAGCAGGGATGGGAGCATGTGCAGGCGCTCAAGGGCGCCGCGCTGGCGATGTTTCCGGGCAAGGGTGAGGTCTTCGACCTGGTTTACCTGCCGCGCTTTTCGCGTCTGCTGGCCGAGCGCTTCGGCGCCAATTGAAAAGCGCCGGCGGTTGCTGCGCGGATGCGCCAGATCAGCGGATTTATCGCGCGCCCCGACGGGTCCGTTATCGAGGGCACGGTCGCCTTTAGCGCAACGATCGAGCGGGTCGAACCGGCGCGTACTTCCAGCCGCGACTACGTCCTGCCCGGGCTCATCGACCTCCAGGTCAACGGCACGCACGGGATGGACGTGCCCTCCGCCTCGGTCGACGACCTGACCGACATTAGCCGCTATTTGGCGCGCGAGGGCGTAACCACCTATCTGCCGACCGCCATCACCGCGCCGCTCGAGAGCCTAATCCGCGTCGATCGCAATATCGGCGAGTTCCGCCGGCTCAATCCGGACCCGTCCGATATCGCGACCGCCGCCGGACTCCATCTGGAAGGTCCGTTCATTTCGCGCCGTTATCTGGGGGCGCATCCGCCGACGACATTGGAACCGGTTGGACCGGGCCTGGATCGGGTGCTGGCGCTGACCCAGTTGCGGCTGCTGACGATGGCGCCGGAGTTGCCGGGCGCGGCCGCCGCCATCCGGCGCGCGGCCGCGCGCGGGGTCGCGGTTGCGATCGGACATACCGACGCCGGTTTTGCGCAGGCGCAATCCGCAATCGAAGCCGGCGCACGGATGTTCACGCACGTGTTCAATGCGATGCGCCCGCTGCATCATCGCGACCCCGGCGTCATTGCCGCAGCGTTGACGCCCTCGCCCGCATTCGCCGCCGTTATCGCCGACGGCGTCCACGTGCATCCGCAGGTGCTCGCGCTGGTTTACCGTTCGCGCGGAGCGGCGGGCATGATCCTGACGTCGGACAAGGTCGGCGGCGCCGCGGGCGAGAGAGCCGCGCTCCCGCCCAATAACGGCCGCACCGCGGCGCGCGATGGAGATGGCCGCCTGGCCGGCAGCCTTGCGCCGCTGCTCGACGGCGTCCGTCTGATGGTGCAGCAAGTGGGCGCGAGCGCGGGCGAGGCGGCGCTGATGGCGTCGAGCAACCCGGCCGCGCTGATCGGCTTGCGCGGCCGCGGCAGAATCGAAGCCGGATACCGCGCCGATCTGCTGGTGCTCGACGGCCGGCTTAATCTCAAAGCGGTGTTCATCGCCGGCTGCGAACTGGAATAGAATAGATTCTCCCGCATCGACTCTCACCCGGATACCAGGAAGACCTATGCCGCTGAACAAGCACTGTATCGGCAAGCAGTACCCGCCGGTCGAAGCCGCCGTAACGCTCGAAGCGATCCAGAATTACGCCCGCGCTTATGACCACGACAATCCGTTTTTCTTCGATTCTGAGCGGCCCGGCGGGATCGTCGCGCCGCCGATGTTCGGAGTCGTGCCGATCTGGCAATCCATCGTAAAGGTGGTGACCGATCCTGAAGTCGGCGCCGACCTGCTGCGCCTCGTACACGGCGAGCACGAAGTGGAGTTTATCGCCCCGATACGGCCTAGCGATGTAATCACTTCGCTCGCGTCCATTCGATCGATTACGGCGGGAGCGACCGGCGAGACGATGGCGATTGCGGTCGGCGCGCGCAATCAACGGGGCGAATCCGTCCAGAATACCGTGTTCACCGCGTTCATCCGCACCGCCGGCGGCGGCCGATCGGAAACCGACGGCAGGGAAGGCGAGGCTCAGCGCGGCGAACCGGCCGCTGCGATGACGCAGGAAATCGCCGCCGACCAGACCTTTCGCTATGCGCAAGCGTCGGGCGACGTGAACCCGATCCATTTGGACGCCAACATCGCGAAAATGGCCGGACTCCCGGGCATCATCGTCCACGGCCTGTGTACGATGGCGTTCTGCTCCAAGGCGGTAATCGAAACCGTATGCGGCGGCGACCCGCTTCGTCTGCGGCGCTTGCGCGTGCGCTTCGTCCGTCCGGTGCTTCCCGGTCAGACGATTACGACCAGGATCTGGCCCCTGCGCGAGACGGCCGCGGGCAAAGAATTCGAGTTCGAAACGGTGAACCAGAACGGACGCGCCGTAATCCGCGGCGGCCTCGCCGAGGTGATCGGCACTGCAAAACGAAATTGACCAGCGTTGGGATTTACGGGCAGACCGGCATGCGAGGTCGATCGGAGGACGGAACCGGACTTAGAACAGCACCTCCAGAATCGACCGTATCTTGCGCTCGGTCCGGACCCGGTCGAACATGCCGTCGGTCGCAACTTTCTTGAGCGACAGCGCTTCCATCTTGGCTTCGTCCACTGCGTCATCGTTGTCGAGCAATGCGATGGCGACCGCGGAGCCGAAGTTCTGCTGCAGCTCGTATGTCTTCTCCACCGATTCCAGCGCCCAATCGATGCGGTGGGAGAGTTTGGTTACGCGGCGCTGCAGCGGTTCGCCCTTGATTGAGATCTGTTTGAGCGACTCGAGACTGGAGCTGATGCCAATAACGCTTTCGGCCACTTCTTCCGAAAAGCGATCGTCGCCGGTGGAGAGAAAAGCGCGCTGATTGATATTGAGGCGGTCGAGGTTGTCCATGATCGAGTCGACATTCTCGACCACGATCAGTCCGCCGGTCACTGATCGTGTTACCGTGGTCAAGGTATGGTTGAGAACGAAGCGGAAGCAGATCGAAAGACAAATCATCGCCGCAATGACGGCGCATGACACCCTGACGATTTTGGAGTCTTCTGCTGAACTAAGATCCATAGCCAAATCCCTGGCGAGCCCCAACCGGTCCGATCGCGTCCGGCTTCAATTTCAAGGATTAACCGGGGTAACGGCTCAATCAACGTGGTTTGCGGGGCGGCGCCGTACCGGCTGACTGGCTCAGGTTCTCTTCTTTAGCGAATTCTATGCCATAATCACGCGCCTCATCGCTCTGCCGCTGCGTGGTTTTGCCGTCCATTGGCGATCTGCCGCCGCCCCTGTTACGTTCCCCGATCATTCCCGCATTACGCAACGGAGGATGCGTCATGGCGATCAGCGAGGCCGAACAACGGCTGGGGCGTCTGCTCGAGGGCAAAGTTGCAATTATTACGGGCGCGGGGCGCGGTATCGGCGAGGTCAGCGCTCAAGTGTTTTCGCGCGCCGGCGCACGGCTGACTCTGGCCGCCCGCACCACGGCTGAACTGGACAAAGTGGCCGCCAAAGTCAAACACACGGGCGGCGAAGCCATCGCCGTCACCACCGACATCGCCAATCCTCAAAGCGTCGAGGCGATGGTCAAGGCGACGCTCGAGCGCTACGGCACCGTCGACATCCTGGTCAACAACGCGGCCATTCCGGGCAAAGACGCTTACATCGAAGACGCGCCGCTGGAGCAGTGGGAACAGGCAATCCGGGTCGACCTGTTCGGCACCTTCAACTGCTGCCACTTCGTGGTGCCGATTATGAAGCGCAACCGCAGCGGCCGCATCATCATCCTGTCCTCGACCGCGATCCACAATCCGATCGTGCGCAAAACGCATTACGTGGCAGCCAAAACCGGACTGGTGGGGCTGTGCCGCACCCTGGCTTTGGAGCTGGCGCCGTACAACATCACCGTAAATACGGTCACGCCCGGAGCGGTGGACGGGGAGCTGCTGGTCAATTACATGAAACGGCTGGCGGGCGAGCAGAACAAACCCTACGAGGAATTCCGCAAACAGTTCGAAGCGCCGATTCCGATGAAGCGATTTGTTCAGCCCGAGGATATCGCCTACATGGAGGTATTCCTGAGCTCCGATCTGGCGCGCAATATCACCGGCGTGGAAATCCCGGTGGACGGCGGCGGCTCGATCTAGATTTAAAAGAAAGTGCGGTCGGGCGCTCTGACCCGGCCACTGAACCCATACCTCAAAGCGAAGCGCAAGCGCGGCCCGACCCCGCCGAAGCCGCATGCGGTGCTTCTCGGCGCTCCTCGCGCGGGGCGAAGAAAGGACCGTGCGGAATTCCCAGGCCTGCGTCTTCAGTTCGCGGCGCGTTCAGTTCTGAACTTTACAGCCCCTCGATCAGCCGCTCCATGGCGATGCCGCGCGAGCCTTTTACCAGCAGCAGGTCGCCGTCTCGCAACAGTCCGCGAATCAGGGGGGCGGCGGCCTGGCTGTCCGGGGCGGTAATCAGGTGGACGCCGGAGTCTTTCACGGCCGAGGCGGCTCGGGTCATTTCCGCACCCACCAAAAGCAGCGCGGCCGGGCGCGACGCCAGCGCGCGGTTGACTGCCTCGATGTGCAGCTCAGGCGACAGCGCGCCCAGTTCCAGCATGTCGCCGAGCGCAACGACAATCCGTGCGCCGCTTCGATCGGCGAGTTCACGGGCGGTTTCCAGCGCGACCCGCACTGAGCTGGGGCTTGCGTTGTAGGTGTCATCGAGCACGCGCAGCTTCCCGACCTGCTTGAGCACCAGCCGCCCGGCTGCGGGTTCGACCGCGGCCAGCGCCGCGCTCAGCGGGGGCAGGTCCCCCTGTTCCAGCGGCTTCAGCGCCGCCATTGCGGCGACGGCGGCGGCCGCATTCAAAGCCGCGCCGGGGCCGAGCAGCAATAGCTCGATCTCGATCCCGCCGCGCAGCCGGTTGGCCGTGGTGGCCGGTCCCAGCTCGATTCGAATCCGCGAGCGGCCCTCGGAGGTCAACGATCGATGCGCCAGCCGCACGTCGGCGACCTCGCCGGTGCCGAACAGTATGAGGCGCCGACCATTGCGCCGCAGCCGCGCTGTCAGCAGCGCATCCTCGGCCCAAACGACCAGCGCCCTTTGCGCGCCGCCAAACAACGCCGCCTCTTCGTCGGCCACGCCCTCCTGCGTGCCCAGCCCTTCCGTGTGCTCGATCTCGGCGTTGAGCACCATCGCGACGTCAGGCTCAACCATGTGCGCCAGACGCACGATTTCCCCGGGCGCGTTGGTGCCGCATTCGATCACCATCGCCTGATGATTTTCATCGAGACCCAGCAGTGTCAGCGGGACACCGATCAGATTGTTGAGATTGCCGGCAGTCGCCAGAGTGCGGCCGAACAGCGCGCGCGCCGCCGCCGCGGTCAATTCCTTGGTGGTGGTCTTTCCCACCGCTCCGCCGATTGCGACGCTGGGAATGACGCGCCGGCGGCGGATACGGCTGACGTGATACCTGGCGATTGTTCCCAGCGCCTCCAGCGTGTCGTCCACCTCGACCCGATCGATCGGAATGCCGGCGCCGCGCCCGACTACCGCGGCGGCGGCGCCGCGCTGTATCGCCGCCGCCGCAAAGACGTGCCCGTCATGGGACGCGCCCCTTAGCGCGACGAACAGTGCGCCGGGCTCAATCACGCGCGAATCGGTGCATACGCCGCGAATCCGCCGCGCCGCGTCGCCGTGGAGCTCGCCGCCGGTTGCCTGCGCTACCTCGGCCAGCGTCATCTCGCATCGATTTACCGGAAGCGGAGTTGCCATTGACCCTCAAATTTGTCCGCCCGCCCGCCGCTTTACAAGGCCGCCTTGACAAGCGCCTGACGGCGCTTCAGCCTTGCGCTGATGGAGCATAAAAGATGACTAACGCGTCCAAGCCTTTGGTCGGCATCATCATGGGCAGCAAGACCGATTTGGAGAATATGTCGGCGGCCAGCGAAGTGCTGTCCGAATTCGAGATCGGGTGCGAGTTGCGGATTTTGTCGGCGCATCGTACGCCCGCGGCGGTTGCGGAGTACGCGTCAAGCGCGCATCAACGCGGTCTTGAAATCCTGATCGCGGGCGCCGGCGGCGCGGCCCATCTGCCCGGCGTGGTGGCCGCCAACACACTGCTGCCGGTTATCGGCGTTCCGATTCCTTCCACCTCGCTCAACGGCATGGACTCGCTGCTGTCCATTGTCCAGATGCCGCGCGGAATTCCGGTGGCGACCATGGCGATTGGCAAGCCGGGGGCGGCCAACGCCGGCCTGTTCGCGGCAGCGATCCTGGCGCTGAAGTATCCGGCGGTGCAGGAAAAGCTGAGCGCCTTTCGCGCCAAACGCCGCCAGGAAGCGTTGGACAATCAGATTCCGTAACGCCGCTCAAGGCGTGCCGGTGACGCTTATGGAAGACAATACCAAAGACCGGCTCCGCCAGCTCGACGACGCCCTCGCGCGCTATATCCGGCCCGATACCTTTCCGCTCGGCATCCGGATGCTGGCACCGGGCGAAGCGGTTCCCGAAGGCGCGCGCGTGCCCAGCCAGAGCTTGGGCGAGAATTGGATCGTGTGCCAGTCGATTGGAGTGGCGCGCCGCTACGGATGGTCGATCGCGGTCGGCAAGAACGACGTCATCTGCCCGCTGGCAGCCGTCGCGTTCGGCTTGCGCAAACCCAATGACGAAGCGCTGGCGGGATATACCGCGGTCGGGATGTACTGCGAAACGCCCGAAGCTGCCGCCAGGCTGGAAGCCGGAACTTGGCGCTTTAAGCCCGGCACTTATGACTATGTCTGCATCGCGCCGCTTTCCCGCGCCAATTTTAAACCGCATCTGGTCGCCGTCTATGCCAACAGCGCGCAGGTGATGCGCCTGGTCAACGCGGCGTTGTACAAGCGCGGCGGGCGGCTCGAGAGCACCACCAGCGGACGACTGGATTGCGCCGATATCGTGATCCAGACCATGACCGCCGATGAGCCCAAGGTAATCATTCCGTGCAACGGCGACCGCGTCTTCGGCATGGCGCAGGATACCGAGATGGTGTTCACGTTTCCGTGGAATCGGGTCGAAGAAATTCTGGCCGGACTGGAGGGGACGCAAAAGGGCGGCGTCCGCTACCCGATCCCGGTCGCGATGCGCGGCACGGTCACGATGCCTCAGCGCTACCAGGAACTGATGCGCAAGCTGAAGCAGCGCGACGGAGACGGCTGAGCGCGTCGGCCGAATAACAGGATTTCGCCACGCCTCACTCCTTGGGCCGCATTACCTTCGATTCCACCGATTCGTTCAGCGGGCTAGCGTCACCCGTCATCGTCCAGCTCGCGAGCTTATCGCTACGCCGGATGCTGCTGGGTCAGGCAGTGAATTGTGCCCAGACCCCAGACCAGATCCAGACAGGGGAAACCCAGCACTTTGCGGGCGGGGAAGAGGCGGGTCAGAATCGACAGCGCCTCCGCGTCCGATGCGCATCCGAAGGTCGGCACCAGCACGGCGCCGTTGGCGATGTAGAAATTGGCGTATGACGCCGGCAAGCGCTGGCCTTCATGATACAGCGCGGGCGGCATCGGCAGCGTCTGGATTCGGAACAAGTTGCCGTCCTGATCGCGCATCTTGCGCAAACGATTCAGGTTCTCCGCCAGCGCCTGGTAGTTCTCGTCGGCCGGATCCTTCTCGATCACCGCCACGATCGTGTTGCGGCTGACGAAACGCGCCAGGTCGTCGATGTGCCCGTCGGTATCATCGCCGGCGATTCCGTCGCCCAGCCACAAAATATGCCTGACGCCCAGACAGAGGCGCAGACATTCTTCGATCTCCGCGCGGCTCATCCCCGGGTTGCGGTTGGGATTGAGCAGGCATGATTCGGTGGTGAGCAGGGTTCCCGCGCCGTTGACGTCGATCGAACCGCCTTCGAGCACCAGCGGCACCTCAAGGCATTCGAAGTCGAATCGATCCGACAGCCGGCGCGGAATCACGTCATCCAGATCGTGCGCGCCGTATTTCCCGCCCCATGAATTGAACTTGAAATCGAGCGCCAGCCGCGCGCCGTCCGCGCGGCCGACAAAGATGGGACCGTAATCGCGAATCCAGGAGTCGTTGGTGTCGTATTCCAAAAACTCGATCGTTTCCATCCGCGCGCCGGCCTGGCGCAGCATCGCGCCCGCGACCCCGGCGGCGGACGCGCTCCTGACCAGCAGACGGACCGTTTCGAATCGCGACAAACCCGCGGCCACCGCCGCGTATTGCGCCGGCACCGGATCGAATTTACCCGGCCATGTATCCAGATTATGCGGCCACGTCATGTAGGTGGCCGCATGCGGCTCCCATTCGGCGGGCATCCGACAGCCGGCCAGGCGGCGCATATGTTGGGCAACCGGCGCGGCCATCACTCCGAACGCAGACGGCGGGTCAGGTCGGAATAGGCGTCGATCCGCCGGTCCCTCAGAAACGGCCAGTTGCGGCGCGTCTCCTCTACCAGGCGCAGATCGCAGCGCACGACCAACGTCTCCTCCTCCTGGCCGGCGCGCCCGATTACTTCGCCGAACGGATCGCATACGAACGAATTGCCCCAGAACTCCAGCCCATCCTCGACTCCCACCCGATTCACCGCGGCTACGAACACGCCGTTGGCGATCGCGTGTCCGCGCTGCACGGTCTCCCATGCGGCAAGCTGGCGCCTGCGCACCGCCGGCACTTCGTTCAGATCCCATCCGATTGCGGTAGGATAGAAAATCACCGGCGCCCCGCTCATCGCGGTCAGCCGCGCCGCCTCGGGAAACCATTGGTCCCAGCAGACCAGTACGCCCAGCGGGCCGCATGCCGTTGGATGCGCCATGAAGCCGAGGTCGCCCGGCGTGAAGTAGAACTTTTCGTAGTAGCGCGGGTCATCGGGTATATGCATCTTGCGGTAGCGCCCGCAGATCTCCCCGGACGCATCGATGATAGCCGCGGTGTTGTGATAAACGCCGGCCGCGCGCCGTTCGAACAGCGACGCGATTATCACGATCTTGCGCGCGGCGGCGACCCGGCCCAGCGCTTGGGTGGCCGGTCCCGGAATCGGCTCCGCCAACTCGAATTTTGCCGCGTCTTCGGTCTGGCAGAAGTAGAGCGAGCCGAACAGCTCCTGAAGGCAAACCACCTGCGCCCCGCGCGCCGCGGCCTCCTCCACGCGCGCGACGGCCTTGTCCAGATTGACCCGCGGATCGGCCGCGCAGCTCATCTGCACCAGCCCGATGGTCAGCTTGTCCGCTTCCGATATCATCTGCACAGTCCGGCCGAGGGCGCCGGTTCTCATCCAAGTTTGAACGGTCGGCGCCGCCAAGGAAACCCCATTTCGCGCTTAACATGATCTTCAAACAGGCTGGCCGCGCAAGCCGCACTGTGGCAATTTCTGTTGAGGAGCATAACCCGATCAGGAGCAGCAACAGATGGCAAAGTCGATGGTGGTTGATTCCGACGGGCACGTGCTTGAGCCCGCCGACATGTGGGAACGGTATTTGGAGCCTGAGTTCAAGGACCGGGCGATACGCATCCGCGTCGACAGCAAAGGGCACGAGTACGTGGAAATCGACGGGCGCAAGAGCCCGTTTTTGCGCGGCGGCACGCTGGCGTCGGCGGGCGGCGCCTACCAGGATCCGCGCGAGGTGATGACGCCGGGCAAGGTCACCTACGAAGAGGGATGCCGCCGCACGCCGGGCGCCGTCGATCCCCATGCCCGTCTGAAGGAGCTCGACGCCGAGGGTATCGACGCGGCGATTCTGTATCCGACCATCGGCATTGCCTGGGAACGCAGTTGCGAGGATCCCGAACTTTCCGCCGCCTACTGCCGCGCCTATAACAACTGGCTGCTGGACTATTGCTCCGTCGATCCTCATCGGCTGATTGCGGTGGCCCATGTCAATCTGCGCGATGTGAATCTGGCCGTCGCCGAAGTCAATCGGGTCAAAGGCAAGGCCAAGGGGATCTTCATCACGCCATTCCCGTGCAACGGTATCCCGCACGGCGACTCTTACTACGACCCGTTCTGGGGAACCTGTGAAGCCGCCGGCCTGCCGGTGGCGACTCACGTACAGGTGCGCCCCGATTCGCTCGGCAGCGGATTGCATCACGCCAGACACAATCCGCCCACGGCCGAGGATATCCCCCGATGGTTCCATTTCATGCAGTTGGCCGAAGACTCGATCATGGACCTCAACTGCGTCTTTCAGGGCAATGTGCTCGACCGGTTTCCCAACCTGCGGTACGTAATTTTGGAGACCGGATGCGGATGGGTGCCCGGATGGATGGACCGCGCGGACGGCAAGTTCGAGTTGTTTGCGTTCACCACGCGGATGACGCGCAAGCCGAGCGAGATTTTCCGCGAGCGATGCTGGATCTCCACCGACGTGGACGAGGCCAGCATCCCTGCGGTTGCGCGCACCATCGGCGCGAATCGTATGATGTGGGCGACCGACTATCCGCATATCGACGCGCACAAGAATCCGCTCAAGGAGCTGCGCAAGAATATCGGGACATTGTCGGAGGAGGAGCAGGACTGGATCCTGGGGCGCACCGCGGCGCATCTGTACGCTCTGGATTGAGGAATTTCCGCTTCCGCCATCGCGGCTGAACAGAGAACCGCAAGCCGGCTTGGTCAGGTACCCAACTGAGATACCGTACTCCAGTACGGACTCTTCTTCAGTTGGTTGGTGAAGTCGGTAATAAAATTCTCCTCGCCGTCGACTTTCTTCGGCCACGCCTCGTCGACGAACAGCCACGCCTGCAGCCGATGGCAGCTGTAAATCAGGTCCAGCATGGTGGCCCAGACCGCCGGGGGAATGTCCGCATCGGGCCACGAGCCGCCATGAAGCTCTTTGGTTTGCGTGCGAATCTTCTGAATCCTGGCCGCCAGATGGTCCATGTCCACCGACGCCGTGCACATCAGATCCGAGGCGACCCGGTAACGTCCGCGCTCGTAGCGTAAAATCACGCGCGGCGCGGGCGACTCGGCAAAGTCGCTGTGCCAGTTGGCAAAGGTAAAATCATAGACCTGGATCTGCAGCCCCGCCCGCTTGGTCATATGAAAGAAGTGCGGGCCCTGGTCGCCGTATTCGGCGTCAACGCTGCCGATTTTCCTGAATTTAGGTCCGATTTCGAACAGATGGAAAATCAGGCAGCAATTCGCGCCGCCCGTCCATTCCGAAATTACCAGGTCGGGTTTGCCGTCGCCGGTAATGTCGCGGCCTATCGCCACCAGCCTGGCGTCGGGATCGTCGTCGTAAAGCGTGCCGATTACAAACTTCTCGCCGCGCTCGCTGGCCTGGTAGCGGTAGATGCGTTTGCTGTCTTTCAGGATTTCGTAATAGGCGTCTTTGGCGTTGGAGTCCGGATCGAAGTAGGTGTTGACGGTGTAGCCGCCATAGCTGGCGGTTTTCTGCAGCGGCGGCGATTTTGGCCCCGCCGCCACTGCCGCGACTAAACCCGGCATCGAGATCGCGACCGAAAACATAACAATCGTGATTGCGGTATGCGGATGCTTCCAGCCGCTCATTTTCCTCCGCGCGCCAACCGCGCCGCCCGCAATATAGCCGTAAGCGGGCTATGAGTGGAAATGCGCCGGGCGGCGGGTCGGCGCGCGCCTCTGCCTGCGCGCACCGGACCGCAAGTGCCGCAGCCTTTAAGCCCGTTTTGAGAAACAATAGTTCGACTTGGCCCTTCGCCATTCCTGGCTTTTCGCCCTTTGACAGATTTCCATCACCATGGTTATCCCGATAATCATGTTGAAC
>JAJPJA010000036.1 GCA_021324455.1 Pseudomonadota bacterium
AGTCGTGTGGCTGTGCGCAGGTTGGCCGGTTTCTACTTCTTCGCCTTCACCATTCGCGCCTTCGCGCGCTTCTGGCGCTATGGCGATCGCGACTGGCTGTGGCTCAGAGAGATCTGTGGAGCGCCGTGATTGTCTCCACCGTGCTCGGCGCGCTCGCGCTCACAATCCGGCTGCTATCCGCCGCCACGACCAATGTTCCGGTTCGTCCTTAACAGGTGGTGCAATCGCGGCCTGGCAGGCGGCGCCGATACTCAGTACAAATCCGAGTCGGCGGCGCCGGCGCCTCTGAGGATGTCCTTTTCCAAAACGCCTTTGGACGTGCATTGGCGGGTGCTGGAGTTGCCGGCCAATGCGTACTGCGCCTGGAAATCGGGAGTTACCGTGACATAGGTGCGGGCGGGCGATTGGCGGTCGATCCTGACCCGCACCGTGATGTTGCCCTGCTGCAGCGTGTCGAACATCTGCATCGCGGGTACCTTGCAGTAGGCCCAATCCGACCATTTCATCTGGTCCGTTACGGTCCGCGTGGCGACCAGTTCAGCCTTCGATTTGGTCCGGCTGCGGGAGACGATCTGGAAGTTGTGCATGCTGTCGGGCGAGAAGTAATTCTCCATCGCGGCATAGACCTGGTCGAAGGGGCGATGAATCTCCGTCGAGCGGCTGATGGTTTGCGGCCATGCGCGCCCCGCAAGCATCATCGCGATCGTCAGCGTCAGCATCGGAACTGCTTTTCTCATTGCTCTCCCCCGGCGCGTACAAAGACGACGCGCAAACGGTTACAGACGTGGGCCACGGCACGGCTTGCGGCGGCGCAAAAAAATTAGCGCCGCGCTCATCCCGCCGCAAATGACGCGATTGCCCGCGCCGGCGCCTTCGGGTAGCGATCGAATATTCCGGATCGCGCGCCCGGCCAAGTCCGGCGCTTAGAGGAGAATCCAATGCCGGTCCTGATCACCGAAATCAGCGGCAACGTCGCCTGCCTGACGCTTAATCGCCCCGAAGTTCACAACGCGCTGAGCCCCGAGTTGATGGTGCGGCTGGTCCGCGCATGGCGCGAACTGGCAGCCGACGATCGGGTGCGCGCGGTGATTCTCACTGGCGCCGGCGAGCGGGCGTTTTGCGCCGGCGCCGACCTGGGCCGCCTCATCCCGCTGCTCAGCGGAGCGCGCGCGCCGCAGGACGAATGGGACCGCGAGCTGATGCGCCATCCGGAACTGGTCGAGCATTCCGTGCTCAAAGGTATCGACTTCTTCAAACCCCTGATCGCCGCCGTCAACGGCTTTTGTATCGCCGGCGGAATGGAGCTGATGCTGGCCACGGACATCAGGGTGGCCGTCGATGCGGCCAGCTTCGGCCTGCAGGAGGTCAAATGGGGCCTCGCGCCGTTGGGCGGCTCGCTCGCCCGTTTGCCGCGCCAGATGCCCTGGTGCAAGGCGATGGAGGTGCTGCTGACCGGCGATCGTTTCGACGCCCGGGAAGCCTGGCGCCTGGGACTGCTCAATCATATTGGCGCGCGCGATCAGTTGATGACGAGGGCCCGTCAGATTGCGGCGTCGATCGCGGACAACGGGCCGCTGGCCGTGCGTGTGATCAAACAGGGCGCCCTGCGCTGCGCCGGCGCCACGCTGGAGGAGAGCTTCGCGATCGAGCTTTCGCTGCGTCCGGTGATTGAAAACTCCGCGGACGCGCGCGAAGGCCCGCGCGCGTTCATGGAGAAGCGCAAGCCGGTGTTCACGGGACGATGATCGGACAATCCCACAGGGCGCCGGGCACACTGCCGCGCCTGCTGAATCCCCAACGGCATTGGATCGCCTTTTTGCTGGTCGTCGCCGCGGCCGCGGGCCTGGCGTTTTACCGTCTGGGCGCGTGCGGTATCTGCAGGGGCAACGAAGCGGTGGAAGCCGTATTCGTCCAGCAGATGGTGGAGCGGGGCAGGATGCTGTTCCCGTCGATCAACGGCGGATCGCCGATGTACAAGCCGCCGCTGTTCCATTGGACTGCCGCGGCGCTGGATTGGGCGTTGGGCCTCCACCGGGTGACGCCGTTGAATTTCCGCCTGCCGGCCGCACTCTATACCGTTGCCGGTGTCGCGCTGACGATGGCCTTCGCGTACTCAACGATGTCGATCGACGGCGCGATACTGGCCGGTCTGACGCTGCTGTCGGCGCATCAGTATATCCGGCTGGGCCGGATGGGCCGGGTTGACATAACGCTGACTTTTTTCGAAACGCTGGCGCTGTTCGCGTTCTGGTGGTGGTATGAACGGCTGCCGCGCGGCGCCGGCGCCCAGCGGGCGGGCGGCGCGATGCTCTACCTGTGCGCGGCGGCAATCGGATTGGCGGTGCTGGCCAAGGGCCCCGTCGGCGCGATAATCCCGTGCGCCGCGATCGGCATCTTCGCGCTTAGCGAGCGGCGCGCGGCCGATGTGCTGCGGCATTTGCGAATGGGCGCGATCGCGCTCGCGATCATAGTCGGCGCGAGCTGGTATTTGGCCGGATACATGGGCGCCAGGCAGGCGCTGCTTAATCGGCAATTGAGCAGCGAGAATTTCGGCCGCTTCTTTGGCGCTTTGGGCAGCGCTCCGCCATGGTTTTATCTGGGGCCTCTGTTGTTCAGTTCGATGCCGGCCAGTTTACTGGCGCCGTTTGCCGCGGGCGCGGCTTTGTTCACGCCCGCTGACGCGGCCGCCGCCCAACAGAGCGCACGCGAACGCGGCGCGGTGCGGCTGATGGCGATCTTCTGGCTGACGACGCTGGCGTTTTTCAGCGTCGCGGCTTACAAGAGCCGATGGTATCTGCTGCCGATGTGGCCGGCGGCGGCGGTCATCCTGGCCTGGTGGATTCGGCGGATCGGGGCGCGTCTGCGGCCGGGTCTGATTGAAGGCGGATGCGCGGCGGCGCTGGCCGCGGCCGCGATTTTCAACCTGTTCTACATCCCTTATCAGGAGGCGCGCGAATGCGCCCGCTACAGCTATCGCAGCGCCGCCGCGGACATCCGCCGCATCGTGGGCGACTCACAGCCGCTTTATGCGGCCGGGTTCGCGGATGAGGATTTCGCGCCGCTGCTGTTCTATCTCGACCGCGACGCCCCCTTCATCGCGTCCGACCTGGCGCATGCGCCCGGCGGATATATAATCGTGCCCGGTCAGTTGTGGGCGGCGCGCAAGGATCGCAGCCCGGGCTTTGAGGTGATGCTGCAATCCGGCGCGGGGCGGCGCAAGCCGGTGCTGCTGCGGCACGATGCGGCCGGCGAAGCGAACCGGCACAAGGAGTTGCGATGAAAGCGATTGTTTTCGACCGGCTCGGCGGACCCGAGGTGATGGAGTATCGCGAACATCCCAAACCCGAGCTGCGGCCGGGAACGGTGCTGGTGCGCAATCACGTGATCGCGGTGAATTACGGCGATACGTTTTTCATCCGCGGCACCTACCTGGTCAAGCCCGTGTTCCCCGATATCCCCGGAATGGAAGCGGCCGGCGTGATCGACGCGGTCGCTCCCGACGTGCGCGATCTCAAGCCCGGCATGCGCGTGATGTACATCGGGATGGGCTCCTACGCGGAATACACGCGCATCCGCGCCAACCGCGTGATGCCGCTGCCCGACGACATGAGCTTTGAGCAGGCGGCGGCGTTTCCGATCGCGGTGCTGACCGCGTGGCATATGCTGCATACCTGCAACGATACGCAGCCCGGACAGACGGTAATCGTGCATTCGGCCGCGGGCGGCGTGGGTATCGCGGCGGTTCAAATCGCCAAGGCGGCGGGCACGACCGTAATCGGCACGGTGTCGAGCGAGGACAAGATCGAGCTGGTGCGCAAATTCGGCGCCGATCACGTGGTCAACTACGAGAAGGACGATTTCGCCGATCAGGCGCTGCGGTTTACGAACGGACGCGGCGTCGATCTGATCCTCGACGCGGTCGGCAAGCCAACCTTCGAAAAGGGTTTGCGATGCCTCGCGCCGATGGGGCATCTGCTGGTGTTCGGACGCGCCGGCGGATTGCCCGATCGCATGCGCCCCTTCGATCTGCTGGGCAAATCGATCAAGGTCAGCGGCTTCGCGGTGACGATGATCTACGCTTTTCACCAAATCCATCGGCGCGCGGTGGAGGACGTGTTCCGCCTGGCGCGCGAAGGCAAGCTGACGGTGCCGATCGGCGGCAGATTTCCGCTGGCCGAAGCCGCCCGGGCGCATCGTTTCATCGAGTCGCGCCGCTCCACCGGCAAGCTGATGCTGATGCCGTAGGTTTACCAGGGCTGCTGCGGCTTTTCGTCCAGCGCCCGCGCCACCGCGGGATGAACCACGCGGCCATCGAAGATGTTGAGGCCGTGGCGCAGCGCGTTGTTGTTGCGGCATGCCTTCTCGACGCCGTGGTCCGCGATTTCCAGCGCGTAAGAGAGCGTGGCGTTGGTCAGCGCGTAGGTCGACGTATGCGGCACCGCGGCCGGCATGTTGGTGACGCAGTAATGCACCACATGCCCATCGACGTAGATCGGATTCTCATGCGTGGTCGGGCGCGAGGTTTCCGACACGCCGCCCTGATCGATCGAAAGATCGACGATGGCCGCGCCCGGCTTCATCCGCGCCACCATCTTGCGCGTCACCAGCCGCGGCGTGCGCGCGCCGGGCAGCAGCACCGCTCCGATCACCAGGTCGGCCTGTCCGATCTCCTCTTCGATGGCGGCATGGTTGGACATCAGGGTGTTGACGTGGCCGCCGAGAATGTCATGCAGGTAGCGCATCCGCACCGCGCTGATATCCATGATGGTCACTTCGGCGCCGGTGCCGACCGCGATTTGACAAGCGTTGGCGCCCGAGATGCCGGCGCCGAGGATCAGGACGCGGCCGGGGCGCACGCCAGAGGCGCCGCTGAGCAAGACGCCGCGGCCGCCGTTTTGCGCCTGCAGGCACCATGCGCCCGCCTGCACCGCCAGACGGCCGGCGACTTCGCTCATCGGCGCCAGCAGCGGCAGACTGCCGTCGCCAAGCTGCACCGTCTCGTAGCCCAAGGCGACCGTGCG
>JAJPJA010000141.1 GCA_021324455.1 Pseudomonadota bacterium
GACCGGCGCCTGCGCGAACGGGCGCCAGCGAAGGCATCACGCAGCGCGACCCGTTAGTCCACAGGGAGTGCCGGAGATTACTCCGATGCCGCTGAGTGGAACCTTTCGAGGGCCATTGGTGTCGCTGTCGCTCACAACCAAAGTTGCTGTGCGCAGACCGATGGTGCTCGGCGCGAAGACGACCGGAATCGTGCAGCTTGCATTTGGAGCGAGATCCGACGGACATGAGCCGGCGGCCGAGAAATCGCCTCCTGCGCTGATGCCGGATACGGTCAGGCTGCCTGACTGATGATTAGTCAGAACGACATCGCGTTTGATAGAGCTGCCTACGACTTGCGTTCCAAAGTCGACGCTGGTCGGCGTCACCGTCACGGGCTGGAACTCATAGGCGCCCATATCGACGATGAACTTGCCGTCGCCGTCGACAATTCGCGGCAAGCCATCCAGATCGGTTGCGGGCAGGTCCGGCGCTGAATTTAAACCCGCATCAATGCCGGGCGAACCCGCCAGCAGGCGAAAGTTGATCAAATTGCTGGTCCACAAAATCCGGCGCTGCTGAAATGTTCCCGCCGGTCCCGGCTAGACTTACGCAGGTTCCCTGCAGGCCATTGGCGCCCTCGCTGAAGACATCGTTGTTTGTCAATGTCGGGTGATCAGATGGAAATTCGTTGAAACAAAATGCTGCGTTTTGTTCGGGTGTGCCAATCAGGAGATTGTTGAAAAGTTGCGTAGGTCGCATCGGCGCCGACGGCACAGACCGCCGACCCCTGTCTCAACGTCACGCTATTGGCAACAATTGTGCTGTTGATCACAACCGGTCCCGGCGCGTTTCCCATCAAGGCTATCCCTCCGCCTTGATCGGCGTGGTTGTGAATGATGAGGTTCTGGACCAACGTTGCTTGCGTGGCATTGAGCGTCAATACTCCGCCGCCTTGTGCCCCGCTTTCGGGCAGTGCGATCGCGGTGTTCTCTGAAATGATGCTGTTGCGTAACTAGCAACTTAGGGCGACTAATGCAATCAGAATTGAGCCGGCACGTGTTGCCCGATAAAGTCATTTCCGCTCCACAACACCTGTAAAAATCTGCCCGGATGGGAACAACAGCACACGGGGCCGGGCGCCGGTCAGGATCTGGAGGTCACCGGAGACTGCAAGGTCGACGCGCGCGTGCCCGATGGCGGATATTGGTATCGCCACGTCAACCTCTATACCAAATCCAATTCCAACGTGGGGGGAACGCTGACTTTCAAAGACGCAGAGCCCGGCCGGACAGCCTCTGAGTCTCGGGGCTCAGCTTCAGATGCGCTTGCGCTTTTTGGACAGGTAGTCCACCAGCATGTATTCGCCCAGACGGTCGGGGCGGGTGTAGAGCGCGCGGCCGCGGTTGATCTGCGTCATCTTTTCCACGAACGCGCGCAGGCTCGGCGAGTCGTCCAGCATGAAGGTGTTGATCGTGATGCCCATCCGGCTCACGCGCTCGACCTGCTTCAAGGTTTCCTGCGCGGCGCGCACGCTGATTCCGCCGAACGACAGCGGCCATTCGCAATACAGCCGGTCCTTCAGAAAGTACGCCGTCGGCTGACCATCGGTGATCACGATAATGTGCTGATTCTTCGCCGGATGCCGCGACAGCAGGTCCGTGGCCAGACGCAACCCGTCCTGCAGATTGGTGAAAGGATCGCCCATGTTCCACGACGCCTCGGGCAGATCCTTCAGCTTGAGCTCGACGGCGCGGGTGAAGAAGCCGACGATCGCGAAGAAGTCGCGCGGGAACTTGGTCCGGATCAGCGTCTCCATCGCCATCGCGACTTTCTTGGCCGCGGCGAAGCGTCCTTCCCAGCTCATCGACCACGACATATCCAGGCACAGCACCGTGGAGCATGAGCTGCCGTAATCGCTGTCATAAACCTGGAAATCATCGTGATTGAGTTTAAGCGGCACCGACGGACCGCGCGCCAGCGCCCGCTTCAGTGTACCGACCAGGTCGAGGTTGAGCGGTTCGCCGAACATCCACGTATGCGTCTGTTCGGGCTTCATCTCGACCTGTCCCCGATAGTCGGTCAGATGTCCGCCGTGGCGATCCTTGAGCAGCCCCTGGTAGATGTCGCGCAGGGCCAGCTCCCCGATTCGGCGCACGCCCTTGGGCGAGAGCTGGAGCTGGTTGCCCTTCTGCATCACGTAGCCGGAGTTCTTCAGCAGCAGGATGACCTGGCGCAGGTTCTGGAAATCCTGCATCGCCTGCTGCCCCAGCAGTTCCTTCAGTTCCTCGAGCGAGATCGACTCGAAGTTCTCCGACATCAAGTCCTGTTCGAGCTGCTTGAGCCGCTCCATCTCGCGCATCAGATCCAGCGCCTGCTCGTAGTTGAGGCTGGTGGGGCCGTGGAACATCTGGCCGTAGCGGTCGCGGAAATTCTCCAGATCGCGGATATTTTCGTATTCCGACAGCAGCTCCTCGAACTCTTCGCCCGCTTCGCCGTCTTCGAACTCGTAGTTCTCCAGCTTGCGCAAAGCCTGCGAGAGCCGCTGCGGCAGGCTGCTCAGCTGCTGCATCTTGTCCTGCATCCCGGGCTTGCCCTGCTGGCGGTTGGCGTCCAGGGTGCCGCGCTCGCGATCGAGGATATCCCGCAGGCGCTGCTCCATTTCGGACAGCGAGTTCTTGAGGTTGAAGTCGCGGTAGCGCTGGCGGATCTGCTGGCGCAGCTCTTCGAGGAATTCATCCAGGCCCATCACGCGCGCGCCGTCGATATCGAAGCCCTGGCGCGTGAGCCAGTCCATCGCCTGGCGCACGTCGTCGGTATAGGACAGATACTCCGACAGCTTCTCCAGCACCTTGTCGGCGTCAAGCCGGATGCGCTGCGAGCCGTCCCATTGCGTGTAGCGTATGACAGCCATCGGCTCCCTGCCTCAGGCGTGGTAGGCGAAGCGTCCTCCGCGCCGTTCCTTGTTGAGCTTCTGATGCAGATGCAGGCCTTCGAGAATCATCTCCACGGTCGAGGCCATCAGGGCCGGGCTTTCGGCCGGACCCAGCCTGGACACCGCGGCCTTCATCCCGGGAATCGAGCGCACCGCCTCGATATATTCGTCCACCGGAGCGGTATCCGATACTTCAACGCCCCAGCCCTGATCGAAGTACGCGACGATCTCCTTAAGATCGTCCACCTTGACCAGCTTGTCGAACACCTTGAGCACGGCGCGATTGATCAGCCGTTCGATCAGCTCTTCTTCCTTCTTCTCCTCGCCCGCGTATTCCATCTCGATTTTGCCCGCGGTCGAGGCGTACACCGAATGCAGATCGGACAGGCGCGGCACCACTTCGGTCTCGCCGTTGCGCACGGCGCGTTTTTCGGCGTTTGAGATCAACGATTCGAAATTATTGATGGTCACGCGCACGGACACGCCCGAGGTCTGATTGATCTCGTTGCTGCCGCGGGCTTCGAACGTGATCTGGGCCATGATGTCCTTGATGAACTGCGGAACCCTGACCTCCATTCCCGCGGGCGGCGGATAGGTCGCCTCCTGCTCCATGATCGCGATTTCGTCTTCGATAGTTTTGGGATAATGCGTGCGGATCTGCACGTCGAAGCGATCTTTAAGCGGCGTGATGATGCGTCCGCGCGAGGTGTAATCCTCGGGGTTGGCGCTGGCCACCAGGACCAGGTCGACGGGCAGCCGGATCTTGTAGCCCTTGATCTGCACGTCTTTCTCTTCCATCAGGTTGAACAAACCGACCTGGACCTTTTCGGTCAGGTCGGGCAGCTCATTGATGGCAAAGATGCCGCGATTGGTGCGCGGAATCAGCCCGTAATGGATCGTTTCCTCGTCGGCCAGATAGCGCCCCTCGGCCACTTTGATCGGGTCGATCTCGCCGATCAGGTCGGCGATGGAAACGTCGGGCGTGGCCAGTTTTTCGGCGTAGCGGCGCTCGCGCGTGATCCATTCGATCTCCAGATCGTCGCCCGCCTCGAGCGCCTTGCGGCGGCATTCCTTGCAGATCGGCGCCAGCGGATTGTCGTTGATCTCGCATCCTCTGATGGCCGGCACATACTCGTCCAGCAGCGCCGCCAGCGATCTGATGATGCGTGATTTGGCCTGGCCGCGCTCGCCCAGAAAGACCATGTGATGGCCGGCGAGCACGCCGTTTTCGATCTCCGGGATGACGGAGTCGTCGTAGCCCAGTATCCCCGGCATCAGGCGTTCCTTGTTGCGCAGCATCGCGAGCAGATTGTCGCGCATCTCAATCCGCACCGGTTTGACCTGATAACCGGCCCGTCTGAGTTCGCCCACGGTTCGAATCTGAAGCAAGCTTTCGTCCATAAGCGGGCCCTTGTTCCCGTAATTCAGGATACGGGACTTTGCACTCGTCTGAAAAGCGGTTGGAGCAGAGCGAAGCTGGCCTCCAGATGCTCCGAGGCCACCCGCGTCTGCGTCATCACCGGCATGAAATTGGTGTCCCCGTTCCATCGCGGCACCACGTGCCAATGCAGATGGTCGGCGACGCCGGCGCCGGCCACGCGGCCAAGATTGGCGCCCAGATTGAATCCATGCGGCCCCAGCGCCTTCTTCAGGATTCGCACCGACGCGCTCAGCAGTCCGCTGATGGCGGCGGACTCGGCGGCCGACAGCGCCTCAAGTTCGGCCACGTGGCGGCGCGGCGCGATCAGCAGATGACAGTTGTTGTAAGGATAGCGGTTAAGCATCACCGAGGCCTCGGGCCCCGCATACAACACCAGACGGCGCCGGCACGCTGCGGGCTTCAACGCGCCGAAACAGAAAATGCATCCCGTGGAGGCGCGATGCGTGCCGCGGATGTAGGCCGACCGCCACGGCGCCCATAACTGGCGCCATCCCTCGCCCGTGCCGCGCTTTTCCATCACCGCGGCCACACCGCCGCCCGCGGGCCGATCCAAATCCGCCCTGCCATGGTCCGCCGCGCCGGCCGCGGATTAACGGTCGCGCGCCTTGCTTCGGGAGCCCCGTCCCTCGCTGTCCTCGCGGTCCAAACGCAGCTCTTCGTTGAGAATATCCTCGAAGGAGAACCGCGCACCCCGATCCTCCCGCCGCATGTAGGCCTGCATCTCCTCGCGTTCCTCGTGCTGCTTGAGCGCCCTGATCGAAAGCCCGATCCGCCGCTCCTTGGGATCGAGCTGCACCACCAGCGCCTCGACCTGATCGCCCACCTTGAACAGCGACGACGGCTTGTCCACCCGCTCGGAGCTGAGCTGCGAGACGTGGATCAACCCTTCGATGCCGTCTTCGATTTCGACGAACACGCCGAAATCGGCAATCGACGTGATCCTGCCCGTCACCTTGGTGTTGATCGGATAGCGCTGCGAAATGGTGTTCCAGGGATCGTCGCTGAGTTGCTTGATCCCGAGGCTGACCCGTTCGTTCTCCACGTCGATTCCGAGCACCACCGCTTCGACCTCATCGCCCTTGCGATAAAGCTCCGAGGGATGCTTGACCTTTTTGGTCCACGACAGATCCGAGATGTGCACCAGCCCGTCGATCCCCGATTCGATTTCGACAAAGATGCCGAAGTCGGTGATCGACTTGACCTTGCCCTTGACGTGAGAACCCGGCGTATGCCGTTCGGCCAGCACCTGCCACGGATTGGGCTCGGTCTGCTTGAGGCCCAGCGAGATGCGCCGGTTGCCTTCATCAACGCCCAGCACCTGCACCTCGACCATGTCGCCGACGTTGACCACCTTGGACGGATGCACGGTGCGTTTGGTCCAGCTCATCTCCGAGACATGGATGAGCCCTTCCACGCCCTTCTCCAGCTCGACAAACGCGCCGTAATCGGTGACGCTGACCACCTTGCCGTTGACGCGCCGGCCCACCGGATAGTTGGCCGCGGCCTCGGTCCAGGGGTCGGTCATGATCTGTTTCATGCCCAAAGAGACGCGCTCGCGTTCGGGGTCGTACTTGAGCACGACCACCTTCACCTTTTCGCCCACCTTCAGGACTTCGGAGGGATGCTGCAGGCGCCCCCACGACATGTCGGTGATGTGCAGCAGCCCGTCGATACCGCCGAGATCGATGAAGGCGCCGTAGTCGGTGATGTTCTTGACCGTGCCTTCGAGGATGACGCCCTCTTCAAGCACGCGCAGCGTTTGCTCCTTGAGCGAGGCGCGTTCGCGCTCCAGCACGCTGCGGCGCGAAACCACGACATTGGCGCGCGCGCGATTGAATTTGAGTATCTGAAACCGTCCCCGCTGGCCGATATAGCGGTCCAGGTTGCGCACCGGACGGATGTCCACATGTGAACCGGGCAGGAACGCCGGCACTCCGATATCGACCTTCAGCCCGCCTTTGACTTTGCCCAGCACCACGCCTTCGACCGGAGTATCGGTCTGGAAGGCGCGTTCCAGCTCGCGCCAGATCTTGAACTTTTCCGCCTTGGCCCGCGACAGCATCACCGTGCCGTTCTCGGTCTCGGTGCCGTCGAAGTACACGTCGATCTCGTCGCCTTCATTGACCGCAACGTTGCCGTCGGGGTCAATGAATTCGGCGAGCGGCACCTGGCCCTCGCATTTATAATTGATGTCGACGATGACGTAATCGCGGGTGATGAGCAGGACGCGGCCGGTCAGGACATCGCCTGGGCGCGGCGCGTTGAGGCTTTTCTCCATCAACGACTCAAATTCATCGTCTCCTCCGTGTGGTGTGTTAGACAAACCTTTCTCCATTTAATTGGGACCTTCCGCGCGGAATTCGATCGGCTCACACGAATCCATACAACCGGGCGATGCCCGATTCAAGTCCCGCTGCCGGCTCGAAACCGCTGGTGAATTTCGCTTATTAATCGCTCGACCACTTGCGCGGCTGCAAGTTCAGTAGAGTCTATCACGATTGCGTCCTGCGCGCATCTCAGCGGCGCAATTTCGCGCGACGAATCGCGCCGATCGCGCTCAATCAATCCCGCTTCGACTTCCGCCAGACTCACCGCTTCACCCTTGGCTCCAAGTTCGGCGAAGCGGCGCTGCGCGCGCACCTTGAGGTCGGCGTCAAGATAGAACTTGAATTCGGCGTCGGGAAAAACCACGGTGCCGATATCGCGCCCCTCGATCACGATCCCGCCCGCGCGCGCCGCCGCCCGCTGCAACTCCACCATCCGATCGCGCACCACACCCAAAGTGGAGAGCCGCGAGGCGAGGTCGCCGATCGCCGGATCGCGAATCTCACGGCTCACGTCCTCACCGTCAAGCATCACGCGGCCGGCGTCAAATTCAATCCGGATCGAAGCCAGCAGCGGCGCCAGACGCGAGGGCAAATCGGCGCCGCCCGGCTCAATTCCCCTGCGGCGCGCCGCCAATGCCAGCGCGCGGTACATCGCGCCGGTGTCGAGATAGTCGAACCCCA
>JAJPJA010000156.1 GCA_021324455.1 Pseudomonadota bacterium
ATCACGTTGAGGATTTCCGGCCGCAGTCCCATCTTTCTGATCATCCCCGGCGCGTCGATGAAGCCGTCGGGATGAGGATAATCGGTGGCCCACAGAATGCGGTCGGGGCCGATATGCTCGGCCAGCAGCTTGAGGCTGGTCTCGGTCGGCTCGAAGGAGATGAAGCATTGGCGGTGAAAAATCTCACTGGGACGGGTTGTCAGCCTGGTGTCGTTGAAGCCGACGTCGTCGAAATGGCGGTCCATTCGATCCAGCCAGCCCGTAATCCAGCCGCCGCCGGCTTCCAGGAATCCCACGCGCAGGCGCGGGAAGCGATCGCAAATCCCGCACATGATGAAACTCATCGCCGCCGCCATCATCTCGAATGTGTGTACGGCGCAATGTCTGGTGGCAAAACCGCGGAAGCGGTCCTCGCCCAACGACTGCATGCCGGAATCCGCCGCACCATGGATCGCGATCGCAAATCCCATTTCCTGGGCTGCTTCCCACAACGGATAGAGCGACGGATCGTGCAACGCGCGTTTGCCGTAGGGATTGGGGCGGATGAAGCCCGAGCGCATCCCGAGTTGGGTGGCGGCAAAACGCATCTCCTCGATTGAGGCTTCCACCGACAGCATCGGCAGCATCGCGGCGCCGAACAGCCGGTCGGGATAAGCTTTGCAGTAGTCCGCCAGCCAGCGGTTGTAAGCGCGGCAATCGGCCGCGGCCAACTCCGGCTCGTCCTCGATGCAGGCGACGAACAGTCCCAGGGTTGGATAGAGGAAAGCCGCGTCGATTCCCTCGGCGTCCATGTCAGGAATCCGCGCGTGCGGGTCAAAGCCTCCCCGGCGGGCGTCAATGTACTGCTTGGGGTAGGCCTTCCTGCTCTCGCGCGCGCCGTAGGCCCCGGCCGCGCCGATACCGCTTGAGCCTTCCGGCATCGGCAGGATTTTCCCGGGTTTGATCTGAAAGGTTTCCTTGCCGTGCTGATTGATCACAATCCGCGGGGCGCGGTCGTGATATTTGGATTCCATGTACTTGAGCCACATGTCAGGCGGTTCCAGCACGTGTCCGTCCGCGTCGATTGCCTTATAATCGCGGGTCATACGGTTCACCCTCCCTGATCTGTAGTTGCAGCGCCATGCTTTGGCCGCGCAATCCAGGCCTTCCGCGGCCTTTCAGGTTCGCCGCGCCTTGAGCCAACTGTTAGGCAGCGTCATCGAAGTCGTCAAATCCGGCGCGGCCCCCATCAGCGCAATCGCACTTTTTTGACGGGATCGCGACAAAAACGGCGGCGCATCAGGCTAACAGCCGCGCAGCTCTTTCTTGTACATTTCATGGTCGCGACGCGCAATTCGATTCGGAAGCCGACCATGCGAGTGGATTTATCGGACTGGGCAACATAGGCGGCCCGATATGCCTGAACATCATCCGGGCGCGCTAGGCCCGGGGTTGAGGGACGCGGGGCGCCACCGCGATGGTTGCTTTCCAGCAGGAGATAGCGGGAGTGAAGGTGCGGGTCCCTTAAACGCCGCCGCCCAAACCGCTCCTCCGTATTTCGCGGGCACAACAGGATTGGGATGAGACCACGAATCCGGATCGCAGCAAGCCCATAGGAGAGCTTTCATGGAGAATTTACGCGTCATATCAGCCGGTCCGAGTGAAGTCTTTCCGGACGTGCCTGCCGCAGCTCTGCTCAATTATTTGAACCGACGCGCCCGCGGATTGCGGAGTAGACATTTCAAACCTGACCATGCCAGCTACCCTGCAAGCATGGCGCTCTTCGGCAAGCTGAGCCGCTTCAAAGCCTCAATGCCCACCGGCGGAATCGACTGCCACGCAAGGATGAACGTCTTGCCGGCGAGGGTCTCGCGCACTCGTCTGACCTGAGCTTTTTCGGACGCGATGCGCTGCACGAGCATAGGCTCCTGGGTACCGCTGCCCAGCAGGCTACGGTTGACGACCCAGGCGAACGGTTCGATTCCGGCGCGACGCAGGTCCTCCTGCAGCGCCGCGGCTTCCGATACCGGCGTGGTTTCCGGCAGGGTCACCAGTATCACGCGGGTGTAGGTCCGGTCCTGCAGACGCATCAGCGGCGTTATCACTCGGCCTGACAGTTGGCGTTTGCCAAAATCGCGCATCACCTGCTGATGATACGCGCCGGTCGCATCCATCAGCAGCAAAGTATGTCCGGTGGGCGCGGTGTCCAGAATTACGAAAGCGCTGCGCGCCTCCGACACTATCCGCGAAAAGGCGTGAAAGACGGCGACCTCCTCGGTGCACGGCGAGCGCAGATCTTCGCGCAACAGCGCACGCCCTTGTTCGTCAAGCCTGGCTCCGCGCGTCGCCATTATTTTTTCTATGTAGCGCGCAGTTTCGGCCTTGGGGTCGATGCGGTCCACGCGCAGGCCAAGCAGCTTGCCCTCAAGCGTCATGAGAAGATGGGCTGCGGGGTCGGTGGTGCTGAGGTGCGCCTGATAACCGCGCGCGACCAGCCCCACGGCGCAGGCGGCGGCCACCGTGGTTTTGCCCACTCCGCCCTTTCCCATGACCATGACGAGCCCGCGCTGGCCGGCGGCAATCTCATCGATCAGGCGGTTCAACCCGGGCAGGTCCCGAGGCTCGTATTGACCGACATCCTGCCGCTCCAGGCGCGATGGCGGGCGGCTGTCCGCAATTGGAGCGATCAGCGCCCGGAGTGCTTCGACTCCGACCATGTCGAAGGGGAGAAGCGGGATTTCGTCGCGGGGCAATGCTCTCAGCGAGGGCGGCATCCTGGCCAGCGCTTGCGCCTCAAGCTCCTCGATTGATTGGGCGACAGGGTCGATCGTCGTTGCGCGCAAAATCCCGTTGACGATTAACCATTGATTCACGAGGCCCAGCGCCTTGAGCTCGAAGGACGTGCGATCCGCCTCGGCAATGGCGCTTTTCTCAGGCCGGGCGACCAGAACGAAGAGCGTCCGGTCCGGGTCGGCCAGCGCCGTCATGGCGGCGCGGAATCGGCTTTCCTGCATTTTGAGTCCCGAATGCGGTCCCAGGCAGGAGGCGCCGGCCTCGTTGCTCTCCAGAAATCCAGTCCAGGCTTTTGGCAGACTCAGCAGACGCAGCGTATGTCCGGTAGGCGCGGTGTCGAAGATCACATGGTCGTACTCCTTAAGGTCCTCGGCCAGCAGGGCCGCGAACTCGTCGAACGCCGCGATCTCGGTCGTGCAGGCACCCGAGAGTTCTTCACGGACCGTTGCGCGATCCTGCTCGCTGGCTTCCTCACCCATCTGTGCGATGACCCGCGCCCGGTAGCGCTCAGCCGCGGCCGTCGGATCTATGTTCATGGCGAAAAGACCCGGAGCCCGGCCAATCGACGAGGGCTGATTGGAAAGCCGTTGGCCCAGCATCTCATCGAGATTTGATGCCGGGTCAGTGCTTACGAGCAACACCGGTTTTCCCTCATCAACCAGCGCAAGCGCGGCCGCACACGCGAGCGAAGTCTTACCCACGCCGCCTTTGCCGGTGAAAAACAAGAATCGCGGAGCATCTCTGAGGAACGTCAACATCGCTGTCGCCTGTGGCGTCATTCGGCGCCGATCCTGGACCTGTGCCCGGCGCGCATCCCGAAAGCGTCTTAAGCTCGATCGGACTTTGGCTTGATGACTCAATCCGAGGAGGGCAGCGGTTTGGCCTCTTTAATCTTCATCGGTTCACCGCAGCATTCGAGCGTACCGGTTCCCGCCCTGCTGCACAGCACCTCGGTGCCGCATTTGGCGCAGAAATAGCGTTTGCCGAGAACCGTGCCGGCCTGAGTTTTCAGATCGGCAGGCTGTGGAAGCTGATTCTTAACCGCTCTTTCCATGGGCTGAAACCTCCGGCCACCTGATACGCAAAATCCACGCCTTCAGACAGGGCGAAGGCGTATTTCAGAGGGCGCGATAATTCCGCAGGTTGGCGTGACGGAATTCGCCCGATTGTATCGCAAAGAGCGCCGCTGTCGTTCGCGACGCATCCATTGACATTGCTGTTCAGGTCAGGCGTCAGTACCAGCTTTGTCATTCGGCGGCATGCGCGGGCGGCGCGCCGGATGCCTGAGTCAAACCGCCTGAAATGCCAGGCAATTGTCGGCAGTCGCCGCAGAGATTTCGGTCTTCCCGCCAGCCACCGCCCATGGCCACGAACAGTTGCGCGCTGTCAATGTAACGTTGTGCTTCAGCCCGTGCATAGGTCAGACGGGCCTGCTGGTCACTGCGTTCGGCGTCGAGGAGGAGAAGTATGTCGCTCTTGCCGCCGGTATAACTGAACCGTTGGAGTTCCAGGGACTTGTCGGCGACGTCGAGCGCATGGCGCGTGTCCCCAACCAGCTGCGCATCGTGATCGAGCGCGCGCAGATTATCGGCGACCTGCCCGAAGGCCTGCAGAACGGTCTGGCGGTAAGTTGCAAATGACGCGCGAAAAGCGTCAATCGCCGCCTGTTTCTGAGCCTTGAGAGCGCCGCCGTGAAAGAGCGGGCTGGTAACGCCGCCGAGCAGCGTCCAGACCAGGCCCGAACTCTGAAACAAGTCGCTGGGAAACAGGGCCGCCGTCTCCACCGACGCGGATAAAGTGATGGTTGGATACATCTGTGCAACCGCGACCCCGATACCGGCGCTGGCGGCATGGAGTTGAGCCTCCGCCGCAAGGATGTCGGGACGCTGGTGAACCAAGGTCGACGGTACGCTGACCGGCAACTCGGCGGGTAGGGTGAAATCCGCCAGTTCGAAATCGGGTTGTCGCCAGTCCGCCGGGAATTTGCCGACCAGCACAGCGAGAGCATCTTGCGCAGCGGCCAATTGCTGGCGCAGCGGCCCTAAGAGCGCGCGGTCATTGCTCAGTTGACTCTCAGCGAGGAGAACGTCAGTCGAAGCAACGCGGCCCACCTTCAACTTGTCCTGTATCAGCGCCAGATTCTTTTCGTCGTCAGCAACGATGTCCCGAACGGCGCGAATTTGCAGCCGCGTCGAGGCAATGGTCAGCGCTTGGGTAACGACGTTGCCGGTGAGCGTGAGTTGCGCCGCCGCCAGTTCGAAGGCCTCATTTTGAGCCAGGGCCGCCTGTTGCTCCACCCGCCGTCTCGCGGCGCCGAATACATCGGGCGAGAAACTTACGATCGGTCCAAGGGTGTAGAGGTTGAAGACTGGAAGATTACCGCTGGGCAGAATTCCAAGGACGAAGGCCGGCCCTTGCTGGCGCTCGGCCGCGGCAGCGAAGTCTAACCATGGATAATAGGCAGCGCGGGCTTCGAGGACCGTCTGTTGGGCCTGTGCCAGTGTCGCTCTTGCCGCGTCCAACGTGGGACTGGCGGCGATTGCTTGCCGGACTACGCTGTCGAGTGACGCCGAACGAAACACCCACCACCAGGCTGCCGGAATAGCCTGGCCGCCCGCCAGATGCTGGACGGGCTCGTTGCCACCTGGCGTCAATGCGGCTGGCGTCTTTTGAGTATAGGCCGTCACCCGAGGGGGCGCAGGACGTTCAAAATCGGGTCCGACGGCGCAGCCGGTGAGCATTGTGGCGAACGCCAGCACCACCAAAAGCTCGCGCCGCGCCTGCGCGAATGCCGCTTCGGCCGCCCGCGCCAGTGGGAGTTTAAGCCAGCGATGTGCGCCTCGGACGCAGCCAGATTGCGCATGCCCTTTTCTCATCCAGTCGCTCTCTCGACGGTGGAGACCTGTGCGGAAGCAACGCAACCGGTGTGCCACGTTTTAAGCCGACCGGCTGCAAGGTCAATTCCACGTCAAGTTTGACCTAATCGATCACGGGACTGGAGCCTTGGCATCTACTGTGTCCTTTGGATGCATCAGTTGTAGCTAAACAAGCTAGCGGCGGGTAACGGGGTCTTCGTCCGACCGGCCCGCTTGAGGTTTTTGGCTGGCATGACGGTTGCCGGATAAAGCAAATATGGGACCGCGGGATTTTTCAAGCGGACGCTGGACGTAAATGGCAGCTGCGTTAACCAAACGACGAAGGCTGGCCGTTGGCGCTCTGATCGTGGCCGGGGCGGCAATCGCGTGGTTTCTGTTTTTGCGTGCTCGTAACGGTCCGCCCAGTGTGCTGACGCTTTACGGCAACGTTGACATCCGCGAGGTCCAGGCCGCCTTCAATGACTCGGACCGGATCGCTCAGATGTTTGTCCAGGAGGGCGAGTTTGTCAGACGCGGAGAGCTGCTCGCGGTGCTCGATGCGCGCCGCTATATCGCCAATGCCGATCAGGCACAGGCCGACGTTGTTCAGGCGCGCGCCAATGTTGCCAAGGCCAAAGCAGACATCGCGAGTGCCACGGCCACTCGTATGAATGCGGCCCGTGTAAGTGAGCGCGATGCCCGGCTGCTTAGGAAGGGCACCGTCTCGCAGGAACAGGCGCAGACTGACGAGTCGGCGCTGCGCGTCGCCACCGCCAATCTGGCGGTGGCCCAAAGCGAGTTGGCGCTGGCGGAAGCAGCGCTTAAGTCCAGGGAGGCAGCCTTAGCTTTCGCTGAACGGGAACTGGCTGACGTCAAGCTTTATGCACATTCCGACGGGGTAATCGAAGATCGCATTCTTGAGCCTGGCGACATGGCTTCGCCGAGCGTGCCGGTGTTCACGATGGCGCTAACCAATCCGCTCTGGGTGCGCGCATATGTTCCCGAAACCTATATGGGTCGCATCTATCCTGGCATGACGGCCCTAATAAGCACCGACAGCTATCCGCACAAGGTTTTCCGCGGCTGGGTCGGTTACATCTCGCCAACGGCGGAATTCACACCCAAAAGCGTCGAGGCTCCGGAACTGCGCACGCGCCTCGTCTACGAGGTCCGCGTCTACGCCTGCAACCCGCAGAATGAGTTGCGGCTGGGGATGCCGGCGACGGTGACGGTGGCGCTCAATCAGGCCGTGCCTGCGGCCAACCAGATTAAGGGCCTTGGATGCGGAGAACGGGATCATGCCGGCGGACACCCGAAAACCCATTGATGCCGCGCTGGAACTGAAGTCAGTCACTAAAAGCTTCCACACCAAGGGGCGCACCGTGCGTGCGCTCGACGCGGTAAGCGTCGCCGTAAAGCACGGAATCGTAACTGGTCTTATCGGTCCGGACGGCGCTGGTAAGACGACCCTGATGCGGCTGGCCACCGGCTTGCTCACTCCGGATCAGGGAACCATCTCGGTACTCAACATCGATGCCGTTTCGCAACCGCAGCGCGTCCAATCAGTGGTCGGCTACATGCCGCAGCGCTTCGGCCTGTATGAAGACCTGAGCGTGAAGGAAAACCTCGATCTCTATTCGGACCTCCACGCGGTCCCCGAGGCGGATCGCGCGAGCCACTATTCGGACCTGATGCGTATGACGGGTTTGGCGCCCTTCATGCGCAGGCTTGCGGGCAAGCTCTCCGGCGGGATGAAGCAAAAGCTGGGGCTGGCCTGTTCGCTGGTCGGCACACCGCCGCTCCTGCTGCTGGATGAGCCGACAGTCGGGGTTGATCCGGTGTCGCGGCGCGAGTTATGGGCCATCATCCACCGCCTGGTGGAGGAGCGGTCCGCGACAGTTCTGCTCAGCACCGCATACCTGGACGAGGCCGAACGCTGTAACGAAGTAATCCTTCTGCATGAGGGCAAACTTCTGGGTCAGGACGAACCGGCGGCGTTCACGCGCCAGCTCGCAGGGCGCAGCTTTCACGTGTTTGCTCCCCATATGTCCAAACGCGCTCTGCAGGAGCGGATTAGTCAGGCGCCGGGGGTCCTCGATGCGACCATCCAGGGTTCTCGTGTACGAGTGGTCACTGAGCAAGCGGTTGTTCCAACTGCTGAACAGATCGTTGGCGGCGCCGCGCCCGATATGCAAATAGCGCCGGTCGCAGCGCGCTTTGAGGACAGCTTTGTAGCTCTCCTCAAAGGCTCTGTAGATGTGCCCCCCACCGCTCGCGCCGCTCCCGCATTCACGGCCGCCGCTCCCTCCTGCACGCCGAGCGGCGAAGATGTGATCGTGGTGCGCAATTTAAGCCGTCGGTTTGGCGATTTCTACGCGGTGCGCGACGTGAGTTTCACGGTCGGCCGAGGCGAAGTGTTCGGTCTTCTGGGGGCCAATGGTGCGGGCAAGTCAACAACCTTCCGGATGCTTTGCGGGCTCTTGCCGGCCTCCGAGGGCACGCTGCGGGTTGCCGGAGTCGATCTGCGCAGCGCCGCCGCGCGGGCGCGCGCCCGTGTCGGCTACATGGCGCAGAAATTTTCGCTGTATGGCGATCTGTCGGTTGGCGAAAACCTGCGCTTTTTCAGCAGCGCTTATCGACTCGAGGGAGGGCATCAGCGCGAGCGGGTCGAGTGGGCACTGGCTGAATTCGAGCTGGGTCCGTTCGCCGATGCGACCAGCCGCGACCTGCCATTGGGATTCAAGCAACGCCTCGCCCTGGCGGTCGCCCTGATGCATGAGCCGGATATTCTGTTTCTGGACGAGCCTACCTCAGGTGTTGATCCGCTCGGGCGTCGGGAGTTCTGGCGGCGCATCAATGCGCTGGCCGAACGCGGCATCACGATCCTGGTGACGACCCATTTCATGGAAGAAGCCGAGTATTGCGACCGGCTGGTGATAATGGCGCAAGGCCGGATTCTCGCGCAGGGAACCTCCGAAGAGATGCGCACGCGCTTTCGCTCCAACGCGCTACCCAATCCGACGATGGAAGATGCGTTCGTCGCACTAATCGCCGCGGCCGAAAATCACCAGGTGGGAAGCGCCGCATGAACGCCGAACTAATCATGAGGCTGCGCGGATTGATCCGCAAAGAGGCCTTGCAGATCTTGCGCGACCCTTCGAGCATCGCCATCGCCTTTGTAATGCCGGTGATACTGCTGCTGATCTTCGGCTACGGGGTATCTTTGGATGCCAGGCGTGTGCCGCTTGCGCTGGTATGTGAAAATCCCAACCGTGACACCGCAAGCTTCACCGCCGGCTTTTTTCAATCTCCTTACTTCGTGCCGGTGCGCTTCGGAACCGTGCAGGAGGCTGAAGAAGCGATGCGGGCGCGCATGGTCGACGGCATTGTATGGCTGCGCAGCGATTTCAGCCGCCGGATGTTGAACGGGGGTAATGCGGCTATAGGTCTCCTGGTCAACGGGGTTGACGCCAACAACGCACGGATTATCGAGGGTTATCTGCAACAGGTGTGGGCCGTATGGCTGGCGAAGTTCGACGCGGCTCAGGGTCTGCCGCTCAGAATCCCGGTTCAGGTGGACGCCCGCGTGTGGTTCAACCCCTCGGTGACGAGCACCGATTTCCTCGTTCCCGGGCTTATCGCGGTAATCATGACCCTGACCGGCGCCTTGCTGACCGCCATGGTGGTGGCGCGCGAATGGGAGCGCGGCACGATGGAAGCCGTGCTGGTCACCCCGGCCAGCATCCACGAAATCATATTGAGCAAGCTGATTCCGTATTTCGTGCTCGGTATGGGTGGAATGGGACTATCGGTCGCAATGGCGGTATGGCTGTTTGGAGTTCCGCTCAGAGGATCATTGTGGCTGCTGCTGGCGTCGTCGTCGGTGTTCCTTCTGTGTGCCTTGGGGATGGGCCTGTTGATTTCGGTGGTCAGCAAGAACCAGTTCGTCGCCGGCCAGATCGCAATTATCGTGACGTTCCTCCCCGCCTTCATACTTTCCGGCTTCGTGTTCGACATCCGCAGCATGCCGGCGGCTATTGAACTGATCACGCACATCGTCGCCGCGCGCTATTTTGTCACGATCCTTCAAACCCTCTTCCTCGCCGGCAACGTGTGGCGGCTGATTGTTCCGAACATTCTCGCCCTGGTGATTATGGCAGGGATATTTCTTGGTCTTGCCCGCCGGGCCTCGCACAAGAGCCTCGAATGAGGGCCAGCGATGCTGCACCAGATTTTTGCGCTCGTAGTTAAAGAGCTGCTTGCGATCCTTAAAGACGTCAAGAGCCGCATGGTGCTGATCGGCCCGCCCATCATCCAGCTCGTGGTCTTCGGCTATGCCGCAACCTACGACCTCAACCACGTGCCGTTCGCGGTGTATAACGAGGACCGCAGCCAGCCGTCACGCGACCTGGTGGCGCGCTTTGCCGAGGCGCCCGCATTTCAAGAGGTTGCGGTAATTCACAGCGACGTGGACGTTGCGCCGCTTATCGATAAGCGCAAGGCATTGATGGTTCTGCATATCGACCGGCGCTTCAGTCGAGATCTCCTTGGCGGAGTTCCCGGCCATGTACAGTTGATCATGGACGGGCGCAACTCGAACACCGCGCTGTTGGTTATGGGATACGCAAACGCCATCGTAACTGACTTCAATACCTGGTGGGCGGCGCGCAGCGGCGGAGACAAGCCTCCGGCGACGCTCGATATTCGATCGCGCTTCAACCAGAACCTCCAATCCCAATGGTTCATCGTCCCTGGCATCGTCGCGCTGCTCACTCAGGTCGTGACGCTGCTGGTGACCGCGCTATCCGTGGCGCGCGAGCGCGAAGCGGGGACCTTCGATCAGCTGCTGGTGACGCCCATGCGGCCAATCGACATCCTGCTGGGCAAGAGCATTCCTGGCCTGCTCATTGGCAGCGTCGAGGCGACCTTCATTATCGCCGCCGGAGTGCTCTGGTTCGGCGTGCCGCTGCGGGGCGGTTTCGTTCCTCTCTACCTTGGCCTTTTCCTGTTTCTGGGGTCAGTTATCGGGATCGGACTGATGATCTCATCGCTCTCGGTGACACAGCAGCAGGCGTTGCTCGGAACGTTTCTGTTCATGGTGCCGTCGATAATCCTGTCCGGATTCGCGACCCCGATCGCCAACATGCCGCCCTTGATTCAGGACATCACCTACCTCAATCCGATGCGCTATTTCCTGGTTGTGGTCCGCGGCGTATTTCTCGAGGGCGCCTCGACCCGGTCGCTCACTCCTCAATACTGGCCGATGCTCATCATCGGACTGGCGACGCTCGCGATCGCGGGATGGCTGTTCCGCCGCAGGCTGTACTGATTCTCTCCATCCGCCATCGGCAATCTCGCGGCGGCCGCGTGTCCCGCGCCGGCCTGCACCAGGGGTATTCTCAATCCGCGCTCTCCCGATGGCGTGTGCAACGGCGCCATTCGGATGGTGTCCGGATGGACCGCGCGGCCCGGTACGCGCCGCCGCCATCGCCTCGCGTGCGGATACCCTTTACACTTCCGACGGTCGGCAGAGAAGGCTGGAGGGCCGCCAGACTCGACCTCGTCTGAGGGCTGGTGCGGCGTGCGCGCCGCCGCTGGCGCATCTTATAAGCGATTGCCTTTGTGGCACACAGGTTTGATGTGCTATCTGACGGATATTCCAGCTACCGAATGAGAATCAGGAACTGAGTAACGCCAATCAGCACGGGAGAGCCCAATGACCGGATTTCTTTCCCACATCAAGGTCCTCGAACTCGGCGATGAGAAGGGCGAGTTCTGCGGCAAGCTGTTCGCCGGCGCCGGCGCCGACGTAATCAAGGTCGAACCGCCGGGCGGCGCCGCCACCCGCGCTATCGGACCCTTCTACCGCGACGAGCCGAATCCCGAGCGCAGCCTGTACTTCTGGCATTTCAACTTCGGCAAACGCGGCGTCACCCTCGACCTCAATGCGGCCGAAGGCCAGGAGTTGCTGCGCGGTCTTATCGCGCAGACCACGGTGGTAATCGACAGCCTGCCGCTCGATACGATGGAGAAGCTCGGTCTTGACTGGGAGGCGGTGCGGAAGCTCAATCCCGGCGCGGTCTACCTCCGGATCACGCCCTTCGGCCGCAGCGGACCGTGGCGCGATTACAAGGCCAACGACCTGGTGCATATGGCATTGGGCGGCGAGATGATGCATTGCGGCTACGACCCGAAACCCGGCTTGACTTACGACACCCCGCCGATCTCGCCCCAGATGTGGCATTCATACCATATCGCCGGCAACCAGGCGTTCATCGCGGCGTTGGGGGCGCTGTTCGCGCGCGGCAAAACGGGTGCGGGCGATTACATCGATATCCCCATTCATCAGGCGATCAGCTGCTGCACCGAGCATGACGTCGAATGCTTTCTTTTCACCGGCAAGCCGTATCTGCGCCTGACCGGGAGGCATGCGCGTCCGGAACCCGACGCGCCGACGCAATACAAGACCAAAGACGGCCGCTATCACTGCATCATCGTCAACCCGTTTGCGGGCGGATTCGAAGCCGCGGTCGAGCTGCTTGCGCGCAAGGGTTTCGCCGACGATCTGGGCAGCGACAAGTACAAGGATCCGGAAAGCCGCAAAAACCGCGAATTCCATCACCATTTTTACGGGCAGATCGGCAAATGCGTCGCGGCGTCCAACGTGGAGGATACGTGGCAGGAGGCGCAGGACCTCGGCATCCCGTGGGTCCCCGTACGCAAGCCGGAGGAGAACCTCAACGACCCGCAATGGCGCGCGCGGCAGACCTTCGGCGAAGTCGAGCATCCGGAGATGGGCCGCAGCTTCACCTATCCGCGCTCGCCGATGCTGTCGGAGGAATGCCCCTGGCGCACCGGCCCGCGCGCCCCGCTGATCGGCGAGCACAACGACGCGGTGTTCGGCGCAATCCTGGGCAAGAGCGCGGAGGAACTGAAGCGGCTGCGCGATCGCAACATCATCTGAGGCGATGCTCGGACGCGCGGCCTATCCGGCAACCGTAACAGATAAACGTGGAGTAGGATTATGCGGCCTTTGGAAGGTGTCAGAATCGCGGACTTGACCTGGCTGATGGCGGGAGCGGGCGGTCTCAAACTGATGTCGGCGCTGGGCGCGGAAGTGATTCGCGTCGAATGGCACGGGCGCATGGACTGGCTGCGCTTCCATGCGCAAACCCCCATCCCCTACCGTCAGCCTGACCGCGCGCCGCTTGACCCGCAAAGTCCCAACCGCTCCGGCTACTTCAACGCCATCAACGCCGGCAAGTATGGCATCAGCCTCAACGTAAAACATCCCGAGGGCCGCGAACTGTTCAAGAAACTGGTCGCGGTCAGCGATATCGTGGTGGAATCGTTCACCGCCGAAACGATGGACAAGCTGGGGCTGGGCTACGAAGTGCTCAAGTCGGTAAAGCCAGACATCATCTATTATCAGCAGCCGGGATGGGGCAAGAAGGGGCCCTACGTCAAGTACGCGTCCTACGGGCCGATCGCGCAGGGGGTGTCGGGGCTCACCGAGCAGTCGGGTCTGCCCGATCCGAATCCTCCCGCCGGATGGGGCTTCTCCTACATGGACTGGAGCGGCGCGTATTACTGCGCGATCGGGATGCTGCTGGCGCTCAATTACAAACAGGCCACGGGCAAGGGACAGTACATCGACGGTTCGCAGATCGAGCCGGCGATTTACATGACCGGGACGGCAATTCTGGACTATGTCGCCAACGGACGGCATTGGCAGCGCACCGGCAACCGCTCGCCTTATGTCCCCGCCGCGCCGCATGGGGCCTACCGATGCGCCGGGCCGGGCGCCGACCGATGGATCGCGATCGCGGTCAGGGACGAGGAGGAATGGCGCGCGCTGGTAAAGGAGATGGGTCAGCCCGGATGGGCCGCGGATCCGAAATATGCGACGATGGCATCGCGCGTCGGCAATCAGGACGAACTGGACCGCCTGATCGAGTCATGGACGAAGGATCAGGACGCGTATGCAATCCAGGAACGGCTGCAGAAGGCCGGCGTTCCGGCGGGCGTGTGTCAGCGCGCGCAGGACCGCCTGGAGCTGGATCCGCAGCTCAAGCATCTGAAATGGATGATCGACCTGCCCCACAGCTACGTCGGGACGTGGCCGCATCGCGACATCGCGTGGCATTTCGCCAACCTGGAATCCGACCAGGGCGGCCCTACCCGCCGCTCCGCGCCCTGCTACGGCGAGGACAACGATTACGTCTATGGCGAACTGCTGAAGCTGTCCAAGTCCGAACAGGACCGCCTGCGCAAGGAGGGAGTGATTTAGCTTCGCCGCGTGCATCCGCCTGGACTTGGCGGAAGAGGCATCGGGCCGGTCCCGTGATGGCGTCGCGGATGACCGGCAGCCCAGCTTCGAATCCTGGGCCTGTCGAGTTGCGCTTGGATATGAGCGAAGCCTTGTTTAAAATGCTCCGTTAAGGACAAAGCCTCAAAGCGATGCCCCGAAAGGCCGCGTCCCACACCAGAGCCACCCTAGCTCAGTCGGTAGAGCAGCTGATTCGTAATCAGCAGGTCGTCGGTTCGAATCCGACGGGTGGCTCCAAAAAATCCAAGAAATTCAAAGCGTTTTTCCGTGCATCTCGGTGCCGCTCCGTCGAACTGCCGCCGATTGTCCGAAAACTGCCCGAATTTGTCAAGAGGCGAGCGCCGCGAAAACACAGACGGCGCCCGCTTCAGATCCCAGCGGTCTAGTCCTCTTTGCGATCTCCCAATCGACGGGGTAGCTTCCAAGCCTGGACGGAAGAACTGCAAGAACGCGCGGTAGACGATATTGCGCGTGTGCTTGCCGATGTTGCTGTTGAGCCTGTCGATGACGGTAAAGCACTGCGTACGGATCAGGCGATGAGGAATTTTGAAGATCCCGACCATGGGGGGATCAGTCCGTGGACGAACCTGAGCAGCGAGGAACCGCTCGAACCATCCATGCAGGAGACGTGTGCTTGTCGGTTGACTTGGGCACCGCGTATTCGAAATGCGCGACACGGCGAGGGCCGGGCCTCCAGAATCCGGTCGAATTTGATCCAGGCTGCTGGGTGCTGACCAGCGATCTCGCGATAGTTGGACACCGAGTAGGCCTCGCACTGCGAGCGGCTGATGGAACCGTTATCGAGATGTTCAAGGGAAAGAAACCGGCAGACGACCCAAGATCCTACGATGCCCACGAGGTCAAACAGTACTTGGGTCCCCTTGATTGGCGTTGCGGCTCCTTCAGCTTAAAGCCGTTCGCGTGACACTCTTTATTCAGCACGAGGCGCCATGAAGTTTTTCCACATCGATTGGCTGCCCCAGACCCGCTGGGGCTATCGACTCGTGCGACGCTTGCAAAACAGTTCGGATCCCGCCCTCAAAGATCGGTTCAAACGCTATTGGCCGACGGAGCATTCGACGAAACGCCTACGACCTGGAATCGGACGTTAGCGCCGCGTTTCCTCTTGGCATGCTAAACCGGATTTTCTTCGGGTTCGACGGGGCCGTTGCCGTCATCGAGGAGTGGCTGCTGGAGGGGATTGATCAGGCCGAGAAAGGCGCCGCCTCATGACCTTGGAAGGTCTACCTTCTTTGAGACGAGAATCATGCGACGCTTGTCCTCTTTGCTAGGAAAAGCACAGCTGTATCAAAGCTGGTCGCAAGTAAACCTGCGATCAATCCGTTGAAGAAGACAAACACGGGTGTCGCAATCAGGAGAAGAAGAAATCCCGTTGTGAAGTCGCCCCCGGTGAAAGCCTTCATGCTCGCGTAGAGACCGATAGCGACTGAGTAAAACTGCACGATTCCAACGAACAAGTCGCTCATGGCTATAGCGGCGGCGGTGAAGCTGTCGACGGATATTGATTCAGAAAGATTCAGGTCTCTGGAGAGCCGACTCGCGTTGTACGCCTGGCAAATCATAAAGCCTTTCCATGCGATCGGGATCAATTCCGCGTAACCCCACGCGCCGGGAAGAAGAAAACCGGTGAAGGCAAGAACCAAGGCCATGATCGGCATCACGAGAAGAGCGAAAACAGTTCCCGCTAGGCCGTATCTCCAACCTATATAGAAGTATCCGAGCGGCCCAAAGATAAGCGACAGAATCGCCGCGACGAATGGATTCTTGGTTCGCAACGGCCTAACCGACGCTAAGCGGTGCCGCGGAAACAACGACCCTTGTCGTCTACCAGATCGGCCGACGGCATTTCTGTGTTTCGCCAGCTCATTGCGAGCTGCCAAGTTCTTCCCTCTGCGTCCGCCCTAGTATCGAAGGTCAGAGAGTCATCGGGATCGCGGAATTCGTGGATCACATAGCTGCCTTCTGCAAAAATGATCATTTCGCCCTTCGCCCGGAAGCGACTGTCAGGCGTTTGCTCACATTTATAGGCCACGGTGACTGTCATGATGGCTTCCTCAACTGCGATCCCATCTCGGAAAGGAAGTAGCGGGCGGGCGTATAAGGGTTACGACGACACGCCTTTGAATGTCATCGTTTGGGACGATCTCTGCGGCACTTCGAGCTTCCGTTACGCTTGACGATTCGGACAGGCCATGCCGCTCAAGCCATGTTGTCGATTCGTAGATCCACGCACAAATCCATTCAGCCCAGTGCTCGGTCGTCGACACATTCATGTTTTCCTAACTAGTTTCTCCATCGGTCCCGCGCCTTTCCGGACTCGGGTCGATCCCCGTAGATATGGACAGAGATCGTTACTTCCTCGCGTTTGAGGCGATCCGGCAAAACATTGAGCAAAATCCGAGCTGCGCTGTCACTCTCGGGAAGGCTATAACCCCAGACTTCGACGGTTTTCGCTTGGCGCAGCGCCTCGTCGGCAAGCCGCCAAACTTGGCGCATCTCGTTGCCACGGATTCGCTTTAGAAATGAGGGATAAGCCCAGACCGCGCGATGTTCCGGACCGATGCGCGGAGCAAGCGGATCGAACAGCGAGATGGTCTCGCCGCTTTGGGAAAAGCGAAACCAGTTAAGAAAGTAGTCCTTGCTAAAGTAAAGCCGATCGCCCCCGGCATCATACCAGCCGACTGATCCGTGAAGCTTCAACACTTGGATCTCCGACGCCACATCGAGTCCGGCGGGCAACGGTCCGTGCGGTGTAACCCCGGAGTTGTCGAGGCCTTGGCAGAGTTCCTTTCGGAACCCGTAACCAGCCACCGGGTTCCACCGAGCCCAGCTGCCATCTTCGTACAGCGTCCTTTCAATCGTGGTGTCCCAGTTAAAAGTGATAACCGCATCGCCGGAACGCAGATCGGCGAGCACCGGTCGCAAGTAATCACGTCGCCACCGATTGTTCGAATCGTCGATATGTTTTACTTGAAAGAAGTACTCCAAACAGCGAAGGAGGCTATCGCGTACACCTCGGGCAGCGCTCGCCTCACCGGCGTCGTGTACGTTGCGCATCTCGCCGCACAAGTCCAGGAACGATAACACCACTTCGGGATTTTGAGCGCTGAGCAACTCCTTAGTGGCACCCGTAGCCTGATCTTTGAACAGTTGCCATTTCGCCCAGTCTTTGGAGACGGCGTCATTCTGTCTCGAAGGTCCTTCAGCTTCCGCCTTGACTGCCTCCATCAACTGAGAGGCCAGTGGATAACAAGCCTCTTTGGATGCTCCGGCGCCGAGAAGAAGAACTTTCATGGCTTCGAAAGTGCCGGCTTCGCCGCGCCACTTCGAAGCGCGCGACACGCTTCTTCGACGAGATGCCGCATGGTCGCCCAGCCCTCCGGTGTACCAAAGGTTTTCGCAAAGCTGACGAGCTGGGCCATTATGAGGCTCTGGACTTCGAAGGCGAGCAGCAAGCTATCGCTTTCCAGACCGAACAGATTCTTGGTTATCGCGTGCATCAGAGGTGCCCCCGGAACCAAACGCACCGATGGATCCCGGTGAACGGACTCCTGGCGTCGCATCATTTCGCCGAAGGCGTCGAAATATTCTTGGTATCGCGTCTGGGACAACGCGGAAATCCTGCTGGTGGCCACCGCCCACGCCAAGCGTGCGTCCTCGCCCTCAGGGCGGCCCATGAAATAGATAAATTCATGATAGTGATCGAGAAAAGCGCGTTTTTCCTCATCGCTTGCTTTCGAAACAGCGCGCATGACGCACAGTGTAACCGCCCAGAGGTTCAACACCATGCGTTCGTCCTGATTTGCGGCGCGACCTCCCAATTCTTGGGCCAGATCCTTATCTGATGCTAAGCGGCCAATGATCGACTCAGCGAGAGCCCCCTTTCCGAGGGCGAGCTCACTAAGCGCGTTCAGGCCCTTCTCCACGCCCTCTTCCGCCTCCAGAAGATCGAGGAGTTCCCGATAGCCCCCTTCGAGCCGCCCTTTCTTGTCCAACTTACGGAGCGCTTGAAGTACAGCCGGTCGAGTCTCCGTGTTTATGATAGCCTCACGAAGCTCCTGGAGGGGGTCATCCTTCCCGATGGGCTGATCGGTCGAGCGGTCTACCTCGCCGCGTTCGGACGCTCCGAATAGACGCCGTAAAATCTTGATCACTCTCCCAACCTCATATGCGCAATTGCCGGGGAGGGGCTGCGTCAATTGCGTTTTCCAAGCTGAGTATCCTTTGCTACGAAGGCGTAGAGTATGTCCAGTTTGAGGTCAAGCAGCCTCGAAATCCTTGGGCAGAACTTGGGCAGACTTGGCCGAAAAACGAGGCGAAAGGCGACAAACTGCGGCAAAGCCCTCGGTCGAAAGAGCCCAAAATTATTGGCTTTCTTTTGGTGGATTTGGTTTTGCTTGGTCCGTATCTTCAGTCCGGGATGAACGCCCGATAACCGGCGGGCTGCTGGATGTAGCGTCCGGCGCGAGCGCTGGACGGCCGCTGAGCCTCCCTGGCCGCTTTCGCGGCCGGTGTCGTAATTTTCGCCATCGAAAATTAAAGCCATGGCCGCAGCGCGTTATTATCGGAAACGGCCGGATTTCGATAATATCTAGCGGCTTGCTATTGCTCCGGTCAAAAAGGCGGCGGATCTACGGCGTCGTACAAAGAGGCCGTTGGCTTTTGGGCGTCAGCCTTTCCGATGATCCGCGATCGGGGTTACCTTCGGCTGAACCAGCTGCGCGCCCAGATGAGCCTGCAGACGCTCGGCAGCTGCGGCGAGGTCGGCCTCGCTGACGATGTTATAGCGATCGAACACGCTCCGGGTCTTATGACCCGATAAGGCCATCGCCACGCGGTCCGGGATGCCCGCCCGCACCATGTTCCTAACTGCGGTACGGCGCAGGTCATGCACCAACACTTTGCCCACGCCAGCCCGTTTGCAGGCGGTCGCCCATGCTCGTTTGAAGTCTCCGACCGGCTGACCATCGAGGTGGAATACGTACGGGCAGTCCAGGCGGCGATTTGCATTTGCGCGTTCGATAATCTCGAGCAGCTCCCCCGACAGGGGTAACACCCGGCCGTCCTTGTTCTTGCTGACCGACGGCCGCAGGCGCACGACGCGGCCGGCAAGATCTACGTCGCGCCACTCAAGCGCCTTCATCTCGCCGACTCGCCAGCCCGACAGGTACAGGAACGTGATCGGGTCTTTCAGATACTGCGGCAGATGCTCGCGGAGCGCTACAAAGACGCCGTGATCGACAAAGCCCTCCCGCGCGTTGTTTTCTTCGAGCAGGGG
>JAJPJA010000088.1 GCA_021324455.1 Pseudomonadota bacterium
CCCCGCGAATACGGCGGGCGCGGCGCCGGGTTGATCGAACAGATCATATACAACGAGGAGTATGCGCGGGCGCGCGCGCCGATCGTGCCCGGCTATCTCGGCATCGGCATGTGCGGGCCGACCCTGATTCAATACGGAACCGAAGACCAGAAACGCCGCTACGTCAAACGCATCCTGAGCGGCGAGGACATCTGGTGCCAGGGCTACTCCGAACCCAACGCCGGATCCGACCTCGCCGGTATCCAGACCCGCGCCGAGGACAAGGGCGATTACTTCGTGCTCAACGGCCAGAAGATCTGGACGTCAGCCGCGCAGTACGCCGACATGATGTTCCTTCTTGCGCGCACCGACCCCGCCGCGCCCAAGCACAAGGGCATCAGCTATCTGCTGCTCGATATGAAGAGCAAGGGCGTGGAGGTCCGGCCATTGGTGGTTGCCAGCGGGCACGCTCACTTCAACGAAGTATTCTTCGAGAATGTGCAGGTGCCGCGCGAAAATCTGGTCGGTCCCAAGAACGAGGGATGGCGCGTGGCGATGACCACGCTCTCTTACGAACGTGCGTTCGTGGGCGGCGAGGGACAGGCCGAAGCGGTGCGCGCGCTGCTCGAGTTGGCCAGGCGCATCGAGGTCCAGGGGCAGACGGCGTGGCAGGTTCCGTGGGTGCGCCAGCGTCTGACCGCGTTGTCCATCGAATGCCAGGCCGCCAGATACACCCAGCTGCGATCGCTGACGCGCCAACTGCGCGGACTGCCCCCGGGCCCGGAGGGCTCGATGCTGAAGCTGTTCGGATCGGAGCTGGGAGTACGCATCGCGCATTTCGCCGCCGAACTGCTGGGCCCCTACTCGCAGTTGGGCGAGGCGCTGCCGGCGGTGCCGGAAGCCCCGCGATGGCAAAGCCGGGTGATCAGCTGCCTGCAATTCCGCATCGCGGGCGGCACCAGCGAGATTCAGAAGAACATCATTGGCGAACGCAGCCTGGGCCTGCCCAAGGATTAGAAGAGCCTTTTCACCTGAAATCTACTGAATCTTGAATGCGCGGGTTTCGTCGATTAGCTGCTGCAGCCATTGCATATAGGGCGTGCCGCCGGTGCCGCGCGGGTCGGTGGTCCATCGATTGATGTATTCCTGCGCCCAGCCATGATGGATTGACCGGAACTCCGCCATCGCATCCAGAATCGCGTTGAACGCGTCCTTGTCCGCGATCTCCCGCACGCTGGGCATCGCCTCGACCGCCTCGATCACCCGCCGATGCTCGGCCGGCATGTAGTTGCGCATGTCCGCCAGATGGTTGGTCAGCATCGAGGGTTTGTGGGGAATTTTCATGAACGCCACCAGGGTCGGCATGATGCTGCTCTGGGCGCCGGTTTCGCCGCGGAAATTCATCCGCATCGGAGCCCCGGCGGCGCCCGCGTCAATGTCCTCCACGCCCTCATAGGTAACGTTCTCGAAAAACCGGATATAAGGCCGGAACGTTTTGTAGTAAAGGTTCGAATCCATCTTTTCGGGAATACGCCGCAAGACCCTGATTTGATCCTCGATCGCGGCGGCGATAGTCCATAAAGCGCGGTTTACCGCGTGCGCGTCGCCGGCGCCCATCGCCTCATCAGCGCGCGCGATCGAGTCCAAAATCCGCGCCGCGATTGCCTCGATTTCCACATGCACCAGGATAAACCAGTGCTCGTCGTAAAGATGGACGAAGTTCTGAATGGTATCGATATTGCCCAGCGCGATCGGGCCGTCCTTGCGCAATCGCCTCCAGTTATAGAGCGCGTATCCGTCGTAGCTCAGGATGGGCGGACGCTCCAGCATTTTCGCCGCGCGGCACAGCGGAGCAGCCAGGTTTGCCGGCAACAAATTGGCGGGTTCCTCGCCCACTTGATTAACATAGGCCGAGGCCAGGAATCCGGTCCTGACGTAGTACAGCCGCAGCTGCGCCAGCTCCGCCGCACCGGTCCGATCCGCCGGCCAGAGCGCAATCCTCAACGACCGGGCGTAACGGCGGAAGCCGCGGTCATGCAGCAGGCTCGGAAGGTCGCGGCCGATCCGGTCCAACAGCGCGAATTCAGAATTGGGGGGAAATTCTGCAAGCGGATCCGGCTCGGGCAGAAAACCTCGTCTGCGCAAAGCCGGTCCGATAAGCGCTCGCGCGCCGCCGCCCACTCCGTCCACGACAGCTGACAGGTCGCTGCGCATCAGGGTCGCGCCTCCTCCCGCGGCGGGAGCGCCGCATCGCGGCACTCCTGTATTATGCTAGCGCCGCAAGAGAGCATCGCGCCAGCGCTATGCCGCGGCGCGGGGGTCAGGCCGCCGGATCCTGCTCCACCATCGAAAAGGTCACGCCGAAGGCGTCGCGCGGGTCTATGGTGACGCGGCGTTTTGAATCGCCGATCAGGCGCAGCCCCTTGGACTTCAGATAATCGGCCGCCTTGCTGAGCGACTTGACCTTGAAATTGACCGAATAGATTCCACCGCCATATTTCGAGACGTATTCGGCCAGCGCGGTACCCTTGGCCGCCGGCTGCATCGCCTCGATCACGAACGGCGACTTGCTGCCGATCCTGAACGCCGCCGCGCTCGCGCCTTCTTCCGGAATCTCGCGCTGACCCAGTTGCTGAAGTCCGAATACCTCTTTGTAGAAGCGCGACGCCTGGGCCAGATCGCTGGTGGCGGTTCCGATACTGGCCAGCTTCTCGATCCCCAGCGGATGGCTGTCGCGCCACCAGCCGGCGGACCATTCCGGGCGCAGCCGCATATCATTGGGCATTTCCACCGCGCACAGCTCGAAACGTATGTTGAGCGTTTCTTTCGGATCGGTCATGAAGAAGATCTTCTTGTACGCCGGATGCAGACAGATCGGATTGAGCCCGTGCTGGCGGAAATGCGCGTCGGTGGATTCGACGTCGGGAATCTTGATCGCCATCTGCGCGAACCGCCCGGCAAAGGAAGCGCGCAGGCGCCCCTGCTCGGAGTTCAGATCGGTCGAACATTGCGGGATCAGGCACAGCTCTCCGATCAGGATCAGAGTTTCGTCCCGATCCAGGCCCTCCACCGGGCGCGCCTCAAAATAGGTCTGGGCCGCGAATACTTCGAGGTAAAAGCGCTCCAGCTCGCGCCGCGCCGCCTGGTCTTTCGCCACATGGGTCATATGGAGCAGTTTTTCGGGAGCAAACATCGTCGTCTCCTTTTCTACAAGGTCGCTTCCACGCTTCCATTGAGCAATGGAAGAACGCGCGGAGCGGGCGCCCTTTTCGTCAAACGATCACAGCGGGAGCCGATAGGCCCTGGCCGCGTTGCGGCCCAGGATCAGACCCTGCGCCTGTTCGGGCAGAACGCGAATCTTGTTCTTGAGCTTGCTGATGACGGTGGTCTGGTACTCCGGATGGGGAAAATCGGAGGCCCAAATCACCCGGTCGCAACCAAGGAACTCGGCGCACGCGACCAGGTTCCATTCGCCCGGATCGAAGCTGACATAGCATTGACGCTTGAAGTATTCGCTGGGCAGCAGCTTGAGCCATCGCCGCTCCAGCCAGAACGTTTCCACCTGCTCGTCCATCCGCTCGAGCTGCGTCGGACACCATCCGCCGCCCGACTCGAGGAAGATGAAATTCAGCCGCGGAAAGCGCTCGCATACGCCGCCCATCAGCAAGCGTCCCATCGACACGATCATGTCCACGGCGTTGCCGACCGCCTGACCCAGTCCGGAACCGCCATAAATCGGATCGACGTTGCTGTTGGTGTCGGTGAAGCACGCGCTGTCGCGCACCAGGCGGAAATAGCGGCACGCGCCTGGAGTATCGATATGGACCCCGGGATGCAGCGCGACGGGGATATCCAAATCCTGACAGGCGGCCCAGAAGCGATCGTAAACGCTGTGGCTGAAGGGCAGATCGTCGATATAGGCTGAGGGCCGGATGAATACGCCCTTGAGCCCCAGCCGGTTGACGGCGCGCTCGGCCTCCTTGATCGCCAGCTCGATATTCTGCAGCGGCACCGCGGCCAGCCCGAACAGGCGTTGGGGCGCGGCGCTGCAGAAGTCGCTGAGCCATTCGTTATACGCGCGCTGGCAGTCCAGCACGAATTCGTGGTTGTGAAAGGCCTCGATCGGGTCCAGCGGTCCGAAGAACAAGGCGGTGGAGGGGTAAATGATGGCGGCGTCCATGCCGTCGCGATCCATCACCTTGATCCGTTCGTACGGATCGAAGCCGCCGGGCTCGGCCACCATTCTGGCCGTCGGGGCCAGGATTTCCTCGACTGTCATACCGCGTTCAGCGGCCAGTTTTTGGGCCATCTTGAGCCCGCCGCCCCGGCATACGTTGCCGACAAAGACTCCCTCATCCTCGGACACGAAATGCGGTATCAGGTCGCCCCATTTCTTATGGTCCATCCGCTCCGACCACAGCGTCGGAGGTTCCATCACGTGGCCGTCGCCGTCGACCACCAGAGCTTCGCCGTTGCCTGCCATAAGTCCCTCGCCGTTTTCAGAAATGACGATTTTCCGAGGACCTAATTACACCGCTTCAGAGCGGATTTCCAAATGCGCGGCAGCCGCGGCGGTAACGGCTTGCGTCGCTCCGTACCGCGGCGGCTCAATGCATGGTCGCGCCGCCGTCGGGAAAGAAAATCGAGCCGGTATAGAATTTGCCTTCGGCGCTGGCCAAAAACAGCGCCGTATTGGCGACGTCATTGGGCTCGCCATAAAGCGCAAGCACTCCGGGCTGCTGCGAGCCTTTGACCATGTTGATGTAATCCTGCGCCATTGGAGTGTCCATCAGGCCCGGCCCGATGGTGTTGGCGGTGATCCCGTACTGCGCCAGTTCCTTCGCGACGGTGTTGGTAAGACCCCAGACGCCGGCTTTGCTGGCGGTGTAGTCGGCCATCCCGGGCGTCGCGATTCTGGCCGCGGCCGAGGCAATGGTGATGATTCGTCCGCCGCGCCCCGCTTTGACCATCTCGCGCGCCGCCGCGCGCACCGTGAGAAACACGCCGTCCAGGTTGACGCTCATCAGCTTGCGCCATTCGGCCAGCGTAATCTCCGTCACCGGACGCAGATGCAGCGAGCCCGGCGGCTCACCGAGGCGGTAATTGGGATGAGACAGGCCGGCGCCCGCCACGGCGATATCGACCCCGCCCAATTCCGACACCGTGCGCGCCATTGCCGCGTCAACCTGACGCTCGTCGCTGGTGTCGACCGCCTGCCAGATGGCCCTGCGGCCCAGCGCGCGCACTTCGCCGGCGACGCGTTCGGCCGCCTGGGCGGCGAGGTCGGCGATGAAGACGTCGGCGCCTTCCTGAGCGAAACGGATTGCGGTGGCGCGCCCCAGACCGCTGGCGGCACCGGTAATGAACGCCCTTTTGTCCTGCAGCCGTCCGCCCATCGGGTTGACCTCCGATTGATTGACCCGGTTTATTTTTTGGCGAAGTGGATGGTCTCGATCATTTTCTGCTCGACCAGGTTGGCCAGCGGCTGCGGCACATCGAGTTCGCGTCCGTACTGGTTGGCGACCATCTGGTCCTTGCGCGTGATATGGCCCATCCCGAAGTCGGCCCACTTGAAGTCGCCGCCCGTAACCGCTTTGGGCAGCATGTTGAGCAGATTGCTGTAGGCGCCGTCGCGCGCCACCTTGAGCAGGATTTCCGGCGACAGTCCCGCCTTGACGCCCATCGCGAAGCTCTCCGAAATGACCTGCAGGGTCGAATACAGCATCTGGTTGTGCACCAGCTTCGCCGTCAGTCCCATCCCGACTGCGCCCATATGCGTCAGCTTGTTGCCCAACGCCGACAGCACCGGCTTGACGCGTTCGTAAGCCGGGCCGTCGCCGCCGATCCACACCGCCAATTCACCCGACGCCGCGCGTGCGGCGCCGCCGCTGACCGGCGCATCGACCGCGTCGGCGCCTTTGGCTTTGAGCGCCTGATGGATGCGGCGCATGTTGGAGGGCAGCGTGGTGCTCAATTCGACGTAGGTCGAGCCGGGGCGGATGGTCCTCAGGATGCCCTTGTCGCCGAACACCACTTCGTCGATTTCGGCCGGACCCGGCACCGAAACCAGGATGATGTCGGATTGTTCCGCCAATGCCGCCGCGCTGTCGGCCCATTGCGCGCCGGCTTTGAGATGCGGCGCGGCGGCCTGGCGTCTGACGTCGAACACGGTGGTCTGAAATGCCTTTACCACCCGCAGCGCCATCGGTCCGCCGATATTGCCCAGTCCGATAAATCCCACTCGCATAGCTTTTCTCCTTGCCGCGCAGGGCGGATCACCACAGGCGGCTGCTGGCCAGGCGAGCGCCGTCGACCAGCGATTTGAGTTTCATCCAGACGATATCGGGATGCACCGCCATGAAGCTGGCGCCGCTGGCGAATCCGCAATCGTTGCCCGCAATGACATTGTCGCGCCCCACCACTCTGGCCCAGCGCTCGATCCGCTGCGCCACCAGTTCGGGATGCTCGACGAAATTGGTCACGGTGTCGATCACGCCCGCAATCATCACCTTGCCGGGCGGCAGCCTGATCGACTCGAACAACTGCCATTCATGTTCATGGCGCGGGTTGCACGCCTCCAGCACAATCCCGGCGGGCCGCGCCTTGAGCACGATGTTGATGATCTCCTTGAGCTCGATATCGTGATGATGCGGTCCTTCGTAGTTGCCCCAGCACAGATGCATCCGCATCGCCTCGGGCGGAATACCGGCGACGGCGCGATTGAGCGCCTCCATCCGCAACTCCGCCGCCTCGCAGAACTGCCTGAGGCTGAGCCGCGCGAATTTCTTCTGTCCGCGCGCCATCGCCAGGTCCGGGCAATCCACCTGCAGCAGCAGCCCGGCCTGATGCAGGCGCTCGTATTCGACCTTCATCGCGTCGGCCAGCGCGGTCAGATAGGCTTCGTCGCTCGGATAGTATTCGTTGTCCAGGAAATGCGCGATCACGCCGGGCGACGCCGCGCTCATGAACGCCTCCTGATGCGGCTGGCCGGCGAGCGCCTGCTTGAGGTTGTCGATGTCGCGATCCAGTTCGGCAATTCCGGTGTATGACACAGGACCGTTGCATCCGCCCATCGCCACCCGGCCCACGCCGCCCATCACGCGGTCGCGGTATTCGGGAACGTCGTCGAGGTCGGAAATCGTCATCGGCTGGCCGACGCCGCCAAAGCCGCTCAGCCGCTGCGTGACGTAAGTGGCGTAACTCACCCTGCCCTGCTCGCCGTCGTTGACGACGTCGATACCGGTGTGCGCCTGGCGCCGCACGACATCCGCCACCGCCGAACGGACTTCGGCCTGAAAGGCAGGGTCATCCTTGCGCTGGCGCATGCCGCCGGCCTCGATCATTTCCAGCAGCTTTTTGGGCCGCGTCAGACTGCCGGTGTGGGTGGTAAGAATCCGCTCGGTGCTGCGTTTCATTTCCGCTCTCCTCCAGACAACAGCGGCTTATCATACCTGACCGATCCCTGAACACCCTCGCGCCCTTTCTCAATGGGAAGGAACTTGGCAACTTCTTCAGATTTCCTGGCGTGCTTGGTTTTGCCCTCTCGACCGGACGGATCCGGTGCAATAACCTTGGGTCAAGTGAAAAGGGGACTTGTAGCGGACCGAATTTTTTGAAAAGTGTAGTTCTTTGCCGGGGATACAGACCATGAGCCAACGCTACGATGTCGTCGACGCCGACGCGCATGTACTCGAACCAATCGACGCCTGGCAGACCTATATCGATCCGAAGTTCCGCGACCAGGCCCCGCGCATGATCTACACCGAGGACGGCGGCGAGATTTTCTGGTTCTGCGATGAGTTCTCGCTGGGCTCGCGCGGCCGGACTTTGGGCGGATGCGGCAGTATGGGCGCGCGCGAGGGCGAAGTCAGCAACGACATCAAGTACCTCGAAGGCCGCAAGGGCGGTTTCGACCCGCACGCGCGCATCCCGGACATGGACAAGGAAGGCGTCGACGCCGCGTTCCTGTATCCGACGCTGGGGCTGTTTCTCGACGTCATCACCGATCCGGCGCAGGCGGCGGCGAATTGCCGCGCCTACAATCGCTGGCTGGCCGAGTATTGCAGCGCTTATCCGCAGCGCCTGTTCGGCGCCGCGGCGCTGCCGATGCAATCGGTGGAGGCGGCGATCGACGAAATGCGCTACTGCGCCAAAGAGTTCGGTTTCAAGGCCTGCTTCGTGCGTCCCAATCCCTACAACGGCCGCCCGCTGCATCACAAGGACTTCTATCCGGTATGGCAGCAGGCCCAGGCAATGGGTATGGCAATCGCGATTCACGGCGGCGGCGCTCAGCCCAATCTGGGCGCCGACCGCTTTCCCAGCAGGGAGGGATTCGCGGTCGAGCATTGCGTGGTGCATACGTTCGAGATGATGGCGGCGGCGGCCAGCTTCCTGATGTGCGGGATCTGCGACCGCTTTCCGAATCTTCGGGTCGGCTTCATGGAGGCGGGCGGCGGCTGGATGCTCGGATGGCTGGATCGGATGGACCGCCATTTCGACGACAAGGGCATGAACGACACCGGCCTTTCGTGCCGTCCCAGCGAACTTTTCAGGCGCCAGTGCTTTATCTCTTTCGAGCCCACGGAAAAGGGACTGAAGGTGGTGGCGGAGGCCATCGGACCCGCCAATATCCTGTGGGCGAGCGACTATCCGCATCACGACGGTTTCTGGGGCGCCGCCAGAATGATCAAAAAGATGGGGCTGCGGCCGGATATCGAAGCGCAGATCCTGTCCGAAGGCGCCAAACGGTTTTACGCGATGAATTAGCGGCGGCGGCCAGGCCGCTGACGCCGGCGATTTCTAAGGCAGGTGCGCCGACGATCCGCGCTGCGCGGCCGCTGCGGGAGCGGGTTCGGCAGCGGGTTCGGTATCGTAGGAGAAATCCTGCAGATGCCGCGCGATATCGGCGGCGGTGGCCTGGCTGCCGGGGAGTGTCAGAGTGTTCAGCGCCATCGCCGCGAACGGAACGTAGATGAAGATCGCCGACCACGCTATGGTCGGCGCGCCGATCCAAAACGCGACCGTGATACCGAAACAGACGATTCCCAGGTAAAGCCCCGGACCCAGCAGCCAGCGCAGCGGCAGATGCGGCATCACGCCCGCCGGCTTGCGCTCGCCATGCGCCAGGCGCGCGTCGAGAAACTGGAACAGCGCCACCGCAATGGCGGCCACGAAGAACCATCCCAGGTAGTTGCTGATCGGCACCCCGAAATGCGGCCCCGGCGGGTCATACCAGAAGATCCTGCCCAAAAACCAGCGCTCGCCCAGCACCGAGATCGGATCGATTACCAGATCGATCATCACCATGAACAGCGCCGACAGGAGCCAGACCCGCGGCGCGCGGCGGATGGCGCGGGTGTCGTAA
>JAJPJA010000060.1 GCA_021324455.1 Pseudomonadota bacterium
GCACGCGGATCAGGCTTTTTTTGGCCCGCTCGACGCCTTTGCGAATCGCCTCGGGCACTTCGTTGGCCTTACCCAGTCCGAATCCGACCAGACCGCCGCCATCGCCGGCGACGACCAGCGCGCTGAAGCTGAAGCGCCGGCCGCCCTTGACCACCTTGGCGACCCGGTTGATATGCACCACCTTTTCCTTAAGTTCGAGACCCTGAGGGTCGATGCGTTCGGCCATGTGCTGGCTCCTGAACAGACTTCAATTAAAACTTGAGACCCGCTTCGCGCGCCGCCTCGGCCAGCGCCTTGACCCGGCCGTGATAAAGAAAGCCGTTGCGATCGAAGACCACCTGCCCGATACCCTTGTCCAGGCATCGGGCGGCGATGCTCTTGCCGACCGCCCTGGCCGCGTTGAGGTCGCGCGCGGTTTTAAGTCCGCCGCGCACGTCCGCCGTCAGCGTGGACGCCGCCGCCAGCGTACGGCCCGAATCGTCCGAAATTACCTGTGCGTAAATATGATGCAGCGAGCGGTAGATCGAAAGCCGAGGTACCTGGTCGCTGCCGCGCACCTTGCGCCGCACCCTGGTCTGACGCGCCGCGCGTTTTTCCACCCGCTCTGAAGCCATAACTATGCGCCTTAACCTCCGCTGGAGCCGGCCGCGGCCTTGCCGGCCTTGCGCCGAATCTTTTCTTCGGCGTACTTGATGCCCTTGCCCTTGTACGGTTCGGGCGGACGCAGCTCGCGCAGCTGCGCCGCAACCATTCCGAGCAACTGCCGGTCCGCGCCTTCCAGCGTGACCAGCACCTGCCGCTCGACCCGGGCGGTCACGCCCGGCGGCAACTGATAGACGATCGGATGCGAATAGCCCAGCGTCAGGTAAATGGTGTTGCCGCCCCGGACCTCGGCGCGGTAGCCGACGCCGTTGATCTCCAGCGTCCGCGAGAATCCCTTGCCCACACCTTGCGCCATATTGGCCAGCAGCTTGCGCGTAAGGCCGTGCAGCGCGCGGTCCTGACTGCCGTCGCCCGGCCGCTTTACGCTCAGCACCGAGTCCTGCAATTCGATATCGAATCCCGCCGGCACTTCCATTTCAAGTTTCCCCCTGGGACCCTCGAACCGCACCAGGCGTCCGTTGACCGTGGCCTTGACGCCCTTGTCCAGTTGGACCGGCAGTTTTCCTATCCGTGACATTGGTTAATCCTGAAACGGGTTGATCCTGAAACGGTTAATCCTGAAACGGGATGCCCTACCATACGGCAAGCAGCACTTCGCCGCCGACTTTTTTGCGCCGGGCCTCCCGGTCCGTCATCACCCCGAGCGGCGTGGACACGATATTGATTCCGAGTCCGGCGCGTATCTTGGGCATCGCGGCGAATCCCGCGTAGCGTCTGAGCCCCGGGCGGCTGACCCGCTGCAGCCCGCGAATCACAGGTTGACGATCGTCGGTGTAGCGCAGTGCGATTACCAGCTTGCGCTTATGGCCCTCGCCGCTGGCGGAGACGGATTGCAGGAATCCCTCGGCCGCGAGCACGCGCGCCACCGCTTCACGCAGCCGCGAATGGGGCAGCTCGAGATCGGCGTGGCGCGCATGCGCGGCGTTGCGAATCCTGGTCAGCATTTCGGCAATCGGATCGGTCTGCGACATCTATATCTTCTCGTATATCTGCCCGCGGCTCGGGGCCTACCAACTGGCTTTAATCACGCCTGGAAGTTGGCCGTTCAAAGCCAGCTTGCGCAGGCAGATTCGACACATCTTGAAACGGCGATAGTAGGCGCGGCTGCGTCCGCACAACGGGCAGCGGTTATGCTGGCGCACCTTGAACCTGGGCGTGCGTACAGCCTTGACCCTCAGCGAAGTCTTCGCCATCGAAATCCTGCTTTCCTCTAGGCCGCCGGCCGCACCGCGGCCTCGCCGCCGGCGCCCCGAAACGGCATCCCCAGCGCGCGCAGCAGCATCAGCGCCTCATGGTCGGAGTGCGCGCTGGTGATGATCGAAATCGTAAGTCCCTTAACCCGCTCGACCTTGTCCAGGTTGAGCTCGGGAAAAATCGTATGTTCGCGGATGCCCAGGGAGTAATTGCCGCGGCCGTCGAACGCCTTGTCGCTTACCCCGCGGAAGTCGCGCACGCGCGGCAGCGCAATATTCACCAGACGGTCGAAGAACTCGTACATCCGCTCGCGCCGCAGCGTGACCATGGTGCCGATCGGCATCCCCTCGCGCAGCTTGAAATTGGAAATCGCACGGCGCGCCCGCGTAATCACCGGCTTCTGACCGGCGATCAGACGCAGCTCTTCGGCCGCCGCGTCGAGGATCTTGACGTTCTCGCGCGCCTCGCCCAGCGCCATATTGATCACGATCTTGCACAGCCGCGGCGCGCGCATCCGGTTTTCGATCTTCAGCTCGCGCATCAGCTCGGGCATGATTTCGTTTTCGTAGCGCAGCCGCAGCCGGGCGGGGAGCTTCTCCTCGGGCTCCAGCGCGGCTTCGGGCTCGGCCGCGGCCTGCGGCGCCGCGCCCTTTCTGGCCTTGGGGCCCTTTTGCCTGTCGGGCTGTCCGGCTTTTTGCGGTCCGCCCTTTTGTCCTTTGTCAGCCATCACTCATTACCCAAAGGTTCCTTGCAACTGCGGCAGATGCGGGTTTTGCCGCCGTCGGCCGCGATTCGGTAACCGACCCGGACCGGAGCGTTGCAGCGCTCGCAGAAGAACATCAGGTTGGAGATGTCCAGCGGCGCTTCCTTCTCCACGATTCCGCCCGGACTCTGCGCGCCGCGGGGTTTGGAATGCCGCTTGACGACGTTGAGCCGCTCCACCGTGGCCTTGCCGGTCTCGGGGATAACGCGCAAGACCTTGCCGGTCTTGCCGCGCTCGCGCCCGGCGATGACCATCACCATGTCATTGCGCTTGATCCGCCATTGGGCCATCACAACACCTCGGGCGCCAGGGAGATGATCTTCAAAAACCGCTTGGCGCGCAGTTCGCGGGCCACCGGGCCGAAGATGCGGGTGCCGATCGGTTCATGCTGATTGTCGACCAGCACGGCCGAATTGTTGTCGAAACGGATATAGCTGCCGTCAGGGCGGCCGATTTCCTTGGCGGTGCGCACGATCACGGCCTTGGCCACGTCGCCCTTTTTCACCTTGGCGTTGGGAATCGCCTCCTTGACCGCGACCACGATAATATCGCCGATAGTGGCGTACTTGCGTTTGGATCCGCCCAGCACCTTGATGCACATCACTTTGCGGGCGCCCGAATTATCCGCCACGTCGAGCACTGTTTGGGTCTGAATCATGACTTTTTCTGAATCGCTTCCCGCTGCGTCAGCCCGCCGCCCGTTTCAGGATACGGCTGACGCGCCATCGTTTGTCTTTGGACAACGGACGCGATTCGATCAGCAGCACGCGATCGCCCTCGCGGCATTCGCCCTTTTCGTCATGCGCCTTGTAGCGCTGATGCACCCGGATGCGCTTGCCGTACAGCGGATGGGGCACCAGGCGCTCCACGCGCACCACCACCGTCTTGACCATGCGGGCCGAAACCACCACTCCTTCGCGTTGTTTGACTCGCTCACGCATTGCCGGCGCTCTTGGCTGCCTCCGTCGTCTTCTGGGTAATCAGGGTCTTGATCCAGGCCAGCTCGCGGCGCGCCCTTTTGTAGCCGGACGGATTCTGGAGCTGATTGGTGCGCAGCTTCACCCGCAGCCGGAACATCTCCTCGCGCACTTCCCGTTCCTTGACCTGAAGGTCGGCCGGACTCATCTGTTTCAACTCGTCAAGCTCCAACTGCCCGTACCTCCCGTTCAACCATCACGGTTCTGACCGGCAGCTTATGCGCGGCCAGCCGCAGCGCCTCGCGCGCGGTGGCGTGATCGACGCCTTCCATCTCGAACAGGATACGCCCGGGACGAATCACCGCCACCCAGGCTTCGGGCGATCCCTTGCCCTTGCCCATCCGGGTTTCAGCCGGCTTTTTGCTGATCGGCTTGTCCGGGAAGACGCGAATCCACACGCGTCCGCCGCGTTTGATGTGGCGCGTCAGCGCGATACGGGCGGCTTCCAGAGCGCGCGCGGAAAGCCATGCGCGGTCCAGAGTTTTAAGCCCGAAATCGCCGAAAGCGAGTTCGACGGCGCGCGATTCGGTGCCGCGCCGGCGGCCCTTTTGCATCTTGCGGTATTTGGTTCTCTTAGGCTGAAGCATTGGCTTAAGCGGCGCCCGCGGTCCGTTTTTCGTCCTCTTCCTGGCGCGTGATGATCTCGCCGCGGAAGATCCATGATTTAATCCCGATTACTCCGTACGTGGTCTTGGCCTCGGCGAAACCGTAGGACACGTTGGCGCGCAGCGTCTGCAGCGGCACCCGTCCCTCGCGGTACCACTCGCGGCGCGCGATCTCGGCTCCCGCCAGCCGTCCCGAAACGTGAATCTTGACTCCCTGCGCGCCCATCCGCATCGCGCGCGTCACCGCCTCCTTCATCGCGCGGCGAAAGGCCACGCGCCGCTCCAGTTGCAGCGCCACGTTCTCGGCCACCAGCTGCGGATCGAGATCGGGCCGACGCACCTCATGAATGTTGATGTAGGCTTCCTTGCCCTTCATCAGTTTCTGAATGTCGACCTTGAGCTTTTCGATCTCGGCGCCTTTCTTGCCGATCACGATTCCGGGGCGCGCCGTATGAATATTGATCTTGGCCTTGTTCGCCATCCGCTCGATCTCGATACGCGAGATTCCGGCGTGGTAAAGCCGCTTCTTGATGAACTCGCGCAGCTTCAGATCTTCATGCAGCAGGTTGGTGTACGGATGGCCGGCGAACCATTTCGAATCCCAGCTCTCGATTACTCCCAGCCGAAACCCCTTCGGATGCGTCTTCTGACCCATAAAAACTTCTCTGACCTATTCGGGCCGTTCGTCCACCACCACGGTCAGGTGGCTGGTGCGTTTGAGAATCGGCGTCGCACGCATATGCGCGCGCGGCAGCGAACGTTTCCAGGTCGGACCGTCGTCAGCTACCGCCAGTTTGACAAACAGCCGGTCTTCGTCCACGTTCTGCAGGTTGCGCGCGTTGGCCACCGCCGACATTAGCGTCTTGGCGACAATTTTGGCGCCCCGCTTGGGTGTGAACTCCAGGATCGACACCGCCTGCTCCAACCCCTTGCCTTTAATCAGGTCGCAGACCAGACGCAACTTGCGCGGTGAGATACGCACGAACCGGGTTCTGGCTCTGGCTTCCATCGCTGCTTACCTGCCGCCTCCGCCGCGGACCTCGCCCTTGCGCTCGCCGGCGTGGCCATGGAAGGTGCGGGTGGGGGCGAATTCGCCCAGCCGATGCCCCACCATGTTTTCAGTGCAATACACCGGGATGAACTTATGGCCGTTATGCACCGCGAAGGTCAGCGCGACCATGTCGGGCGTAATCGTCGAGCGGCGCGACCATGTTCGGATAATCTGCTTTTCGCCGGTGGCGCGCGCCGCGTCCACCTTTTTCTGCAGATGCCCGTCCACGAAAGGACCTTTTTTCAGCGACCTTGCCATCAACTTTACCTGACGCTATCCGCGCTTGCCGCGCGGCCTGCGGCTGACGATGTAGCGGTCCGAGGGCTTTTTGCCGCGCGTCTTGTAGCCCTTGGTCGGCATCCCCCACGGCGACTGCGGATGGTTGCCCTTGGAGCGCCCTTCGCCGCCGCCGTGCGGATGGTCCACCGGGTTCATCGCGATACCGCGCACGTGCGGACGCCATCCGAGATGCCGGTTGCGGCCGGCCTTGCCGATTGAGATATTCTCGCTCTCCAGGTTGCCCACCTGTCCGACCGTGGCGCGGCATTCTGCCTGCACCATGCGCTGCTCGCCCGAAGGCAGCTTGAGCAGCGCGAACTTGCCTTCCTTCGCCATCAACTGGCATTGTGTACCGGCGCCGCGCGACAGCTGCGCCCCCTTGCCCGGCTTGAGCTCGACCGCATGCACGAAGGTTCCGGTCGGGATCGAGCGCAGCGGCAGCGCGTTAGCCGGTTTGATATCGGCCTGCGGCCCCGATTCGACGCGATCGCCCACGCGCAGTCCCACCGGCGCCAGGATGTAGCGCTTGTCGCCGTCGCGATAATGCAGCAGGGCGATATTCGCCGAACGATTCGGGTCGTATTCGAGCGAGGCCACCACTGCCGGCACGCCGTCCTTGTCGCGTTTGAAGTCGATCAGGCGCAGGCGGCGTTTGTGGCCGCCCCCGCGATGGCGCATCGTCATGCGGCCTAAATTGTTGCGTCCGCCCGATTTTTTCAGCGGCGCCAGCAGCCGCTTCTCGGGCGGCTTGCGGTCCAGCTCCGCGAAATCCGCCATTTGCATGAAGCGCTGGCCCGGAGTGCGCGGTTTGAGTTGAATCACCGCCATCGCTCAGACCCCTTCGAAAATCTCGATGCGGTCGCCCTCTTTAAGGGTGACATAAGCTTTTTTCCAGTCCGGCCGCTTGCCCGCGGTTTTGCCCACCCGCCGGCTCTTGCCCATCAGGTTGATGGTCCTGACCTTGACCACGCTAACCTTGAACAACTCCTCAACCGCGTCGCGAATCGCGCCCTTGGTGGCGTCAGGGCGTACCTTGAAGACCACCTGATTGGACTTCTCGCTGACCAGCGTGCCTTTTTCCGTAATCAGCGGCGAAGTGATCAATCCATAATCGGCCATCTATTGCTCACTCCCCAACTGTTCTCCGCCCGACCGTCCGGACGCGGCCAGCCGCGCCTCCAGCGCGCGCGCCGCCTTCGCCGTCATCAGCACTTCGTCGTAATTAAGGATGTCGTACACGTTGAGTCCGGCCACGCGCAGCACCTTGTGGGCGGCCAGATTGCGCATTGCGCGCACCACGCCCTCTTCGCCCTCTCCCAGCACAATCAGCGCATGCTTCAGACCCATCCGATCCAGCGCCGCCTTGGCCGCCCTGGTTTTGAGTTCCGGCAACTCCAGCGCCTCGACGATCATTACCTTGCCGGCGCGCGCCCGCTCCGAGAGCGCCAGACAAAGGGCCTTGGCCAGCGCCTTCTTCGGCATCCGATAGGAGTAATCGCGCGGCTGCGGTCCGAAGGTGGTGCCGCCATGCCGCCACAAGGGCGAGCGGGTCGAGCCGGCGCGGGCGCGTCCGGTATGTTTCTGGCGCCAGGGCTTGATGCCGCCGCCGGAAATCAGGCCGCGGGTCTTGGTCGCCGCGGTGCCGGCGCGCCGGTTCGCCAGCTGCATCCTGACCGTCTCATGCAGCAGGCTGCGGTCGCCGTCGCAATTGAAAATCCGCCCCGCCAATTCAATCTCGCCGTTGCGTTCGTGCGCGGCCGAGAACAGCGGCAGCTTGACTGGAGTGGTATTCGCTTCAGGCATTGGCCGCTCCGCGCTCCTCTTCGGTCCGCCGATGCTTCGCGGCGTGCCTTACGATTACTATCCCGCCCCTGGCTCCCGGGAGCGCGCCCGAGATGACGACCGCGTTGTCTTCGGGCAGCACGCGCAGCACCCGCAGGTTGGGTACGGTTACCGCTTCGTTGCCCATCTGCCCCGCCATCCGCAGACCTTTGAACACGCGGCCCGGGTATGAACGGTTGCCGATCGATCCGCCGTGGCGGAAATATTCGTGGGTTCCGTGCGATCCGGGAAAGCCGCCGAAATGATGCCGTTTGATGACGCCGGCGTAGCCGCGTCCCTTGGACACGCCGGCCACGTCGACCATATCGCCGGGTTTGAACACGTCGGCGGCGCTGACCGCCTGGCCCAGTTTGATCTCGGCGCCGCCAATTGCGCGAAACTCGCGCGTGGCGATTCCCGGCGCGACCTCGCTTTTGGCGAAATGCCCGCGCTGCGGGGCGCGCACCCGTGAATGTTTCCGGCGCCCAAAGGTGACCTGGATCGCCTCGTAACCGTCGGTGGCCGCGGTCTTGACCTGGGTCACATGACAGGGACCCAGACTGACCACGGTGGCGGCCAGCACGATGCCGCCTTCGTCGGTATATTCGGTCATCCCGAGCTTGGTTCCGATTAAGCCGCTCAGCACTGCACTACTCGAGTTTGATTTCGACGTCGACGCCCGCGGCCAAGTCCAGCTTGCCCAGCGCGTCGATCGTCTGCTGCGTCGGTTCGAGCACGTCCAGCAGCCGCTTGTGGGTGCGGATTTCGAACTGCTCGCGCGACTTTTTGTCAACGTGCGGAGAGCGGTTGACGGTAAAACGCTCGATCCGCGTCGGCAGCGGAATCGGCCCCGCCACGCGCCCGCCGGTGCGCCGGATCGTGTCGACGATCTCGCGCACCGACTGATCGAGCAGGCGGTAGTCGTACGCCTTGAGACGGATCCTTATCTTGTCGTTCATCCTGTCAGCCACGTCTTAAGGCTCCTTGCGCCGCCGCTCTCTTGCTCACTTCAGTATTGCTTTACGATCCCGCTATCACTTTACGATCTTGGAAACCACGCCGGCGCCGACCGTGCGGCCGCCCTCGCGGATGGCAAAACGCAGCCCCTCGTCCATCGCGACCGGCGTGATCAGCTCGCCGGTGATCTTCACGTTATCCCCCGGCATCACCATCTCGGTGCCTTCGGGCAGATGCAGCACGCCGGTGACGTCGGTGGTGCGGAAGTAGAACTGCGGCCGGTAGCCGTTGAAGAACGGCGTATGCCGTCCACCTTCCTCCTTGGTCAGGATGTACACCTCGGCCTCGAAGTTGGTGTGCGGCGTGATCGAACCGGGCTTGGCCAGCACCTGCCCGCGCTCCACCTCTTCGCGCTTGATACCGCGCAGCAGCACGCCGATGTTGTCGCCGGCCTGACCTTCGTCGAGGATTTTGCGGAACATCTCGACCCCGGTCACCACCGTCTTGCTGGTCTCGCGAAAGCCGACAATCTCGACTTCCTCGCCGACCTTGACCCGCCCGCGCTCCACGCGTCCGGTGACCACGGTGCCGCGGCCGGAGATCGAAAACACGTCCTCCACCGGCATCAGGAAGGGCAGATCGACCTGGCGCTCGGGCTGCGGGATATAGCTGTCCACCGCCGCCATCAGCTCGAGGATGGGCTTGCAGTTGGGGCAATCGTCCTTGCCGCAGCCGCATTCCAAAGCCTTGAGCGCGCTGCCGCGGATGATGGGCGTGTCGTCGCCGGGGAAATCGTACTTCTTTAGCAGGTCGCGGACTTCCAGCTCCACCAGGTCGAGCAGTTCGGGGTCATCGACCATATCGACCTTGTTCATGAACACCACGATGGCGGGGACGCCGACCTGGCGGGC
>JAJPJA010000107.1 GCA_021324455.1 Pseudomonadota bacterium
CTTCGACGAACCTTCCGCCGGGCTCGACCCGATCAGCTCTTACCGCCTGGACCGGCTGATCATGGAATTGCGCGACAGCCTGCAGGCCACCGTGATGATCGTAACCCACGAACTGCCCAGCATTTTCACTATCGCCAACAACGGCATCATGCTCGACGCCGACAGCCGCACCATGATCGCGCAGGGCGATCCGAAGGTGCTGGCGGCGACGTCAAAGGATCCCAAGGTGATCGAATTTCTCAATCGCGGACAGGAGCGGCGCAACGGCCATGCGTAGATTCAGTCCTACCGCAATCGGCATTTTCGTCTTTGGCGGCCTGCTGATCACGATTGCGGCCCTCGGCTACGTGGCCTCGGGCCGCCTGTTCTCCCATTCCACCCGCTACGTCTGCTACTTCACCGGCAGCGTCAACGGACTTAAGGTCGGCGCGTCGGTGAAATTCAAGTGCGTGGAGCTGGGCCGCGTGGTCGCGGTGCGCCTGTCGCTGGCGCAGCCGGGCGAGCAGCGCGTGCCGCCCTGGCGCATCAATCCCAACAACATCGCGCTGCCGGTGGTGATCGAGCTCGAGCAGCGCCAACTGCTGCGCAAGGGCGGATCGGTGGATTTCGGCGAACGCAGGAATCTGCGCGCGGCGATCAAGGAAGGACTGCGGGCGCAGTTGTCGATGGAAAGCCTGCTCACCGGGCTGCTGTACGTCGACCTCGATTTCTACCCGGGCACTCCCTATACCCTGTACGAACCGCAGGACTCGGCAATCCCCGAGATCCCGACCCGGCCCACCGACTTTGAGTTGTTTCAGAAAAAACTGATGCGCACGGTGGAGCAGATTCAAAAAATCGACATCGCGGCGCTGGTCGATTCCGCCACCCGCGCGATGAATTCGGTATCGACTCTGGCCTCCAATCCCGACCTGCCCAGAGCGATTGCCGCGGTCGATAGCACGCTGACTCAGACCCAGACCACGCTGGCGCAGGCGCGCAGCGCGATCGGCGACGCTAAAGCCGCAATCGGCGACACGCGCCGTTTGCTCTCTCGCGTCGAGACCGACTTCGGTCCGATGGAAAGCAAAGTCAACCACACGCTCGATCACGTCGACCAGACCCTGAGCACCGCCAATACGACCCTGGAGGGTTTCGGCGCGGTGATTAATCCGACCGCGCCGCCGGTGGTGGAGCTCAATCGCACGCTGGCCGAGGTGCGCGAGGCGGCGGCCAACCTCGCCGATCTCAGCCGGATGCTCAACCGCAATCCCAGCGTGCTGATCCGCGGCCGCTATATTCCCGCCGAGGATCGCAAGTGAAACATCATCGGCCTCTGGCGGCCGCGGCGGCGCTTATCCTGTGCCTGTGCGGATGCCACGTACTGGAGCCGCAGCCCGACCCCACCCGTTTCTATGTGCTCACGTCGATGAGCGGTGCGCCGCAATCGATGGTGGTCAGCGCCAAATCGTCAACCACCATCGGGCTTGGCCCGATAACCTTGCCCGACTATCTCGATCAACCCTGGATGGTCACGCGGGGCGAGGGCAGCCAGCTCTACGTGTCGGCGCAGGATCAGTGGGGCGAACCGCTGCGCAACAGCTTCAAGGACGTTCTCAAGCAGGACCTTGCGCTGGAGCTGGGCGAGGACCAGATTATCGACTATCCGTGGTACAGAACCACGGCGGTGGAATGCCAGGTCATCGTCGAGGTAATTGCGTTCGAGTTCAACACGGCGGTCAACTCGGCGCAGATTAGAGCCAACTGGTCGATCGTGAATGCCCGCACCGGCGCTATCCAGTCGCGCGGCCAGTTTGTCGCCGCGCAAAACGCCGCGCCGTCAACCGGCCTGGAACGCGCCGCCGCTCTCAGCCGCCTGGTGCAGCAACTCGCCCAGACGCTCGCGCAGCAGGTCCGCCGCACTCCCTCGCTCGCGCAGGACAAGGACCCCACGCGGCCGCGTCAGACGGCGGCCGGCGGATGATGGTGCGGATGCACAAGGGCCGCTAACCTCGGTCAGGCCGGGGAATTCACCTTACAGGAGGGGTTGAGCGATGGTTCATCTTCTGGCGCGCAGATGGTGGCTGGTGATGCTGCGGGGGGTGGCCGCGGTGGTGTTCGGCTTGCTCGCCATCACCCTGCCCGGAATCACCCTGGCGACATTGATAATCCTGTTCGGCGCTTATGCCTTCGCCGACGGCATTTTCGCCCTCGCACATGCGCTCGGCGGCGGCGGCGAATCCGAATCGGTGTGGCTGCTGCTGCTCGAAGGCCTGCTGGGAATCGGCGTCGGACTGATAACCTTCTTCGAGCCCGGACTGACCGCAATCGCCCTGCTGTTTTATATTGCCGCCTGGAATCTTGCGACCGGTGTGCTCGAAATAGCCGCGGCGCTGCGCCTGCGCAAACAGATCCAGGGCGAGTTCTGGCTGCTGCTGGGGGGTCTATGCTCGCTCGTGTTCGCGGTCATCCTGCTGGTGCATCCGGGCGCCGGCGCCCTCGCTTTGATCTGGATAATCGGGATCTATGCGCTGCTGTTCGGAGTCTCGCTGCTCGCTCTGGGCATGCGTCTGCGCGGAGTAAACAAGGCGCTGCCCGCGTGATCGAACCCGAACCGGCAACAGGCGGCTTGCCCTTCAGTAAAGATCGAGGGCGGCGGACAGTCGCCGCTGAGCCTGAGGTCTGACGGTTCAGGCGGCGGTGGCCGCCGGCCGATGATAATCGCGGATCTCCTTGATCCGGCCGTCGACGATTTCCATCAGCTCGGCTCCGATTGCCTCGATCGGCTGGCCGTCGCTCGCGCGGATACCGTGGAACTTCGATTCGGCCACGCCGCGTCCCGAGTTGCCGGCGCACATCAGCAGATCGCAGCGCCCGTCGGGTATCGCGGCGAACTCGGCCTCGTACTGGCGCCGCACCTGCTCGCGCCCCTCGCGCCGGCGTCCGTCGGCGCCGACGATTGCCGGATGTTGATGAAAACACGCCATCACCGCCTCGATGTCATGGCGGTTGAAAGCGTCGAAGTATCGCTCAATCAGTTGCTCTTCGGGAGTCATCGGCGTTTCCTCCAGAATTATGATAATGCGCCGGCTGGGGCCGAAAGCAGAAAGCGGCCCCATACCGGTTAAGCCTTGCAGCCAGCGGCACTGGTTGGATAGAGCTGTCCCAATCAAGCATCAGGAGGTCAGCCATGGACCTTGAAGCGCGCATCAAGGAGCTCGAAGCCCGATTGCAGGTGCTGGAGGACCAGGAAAAGATCCGCGAATGCCTGTCGCGTTATTCCTTCAACGCCGACCTGGGCCGCTCCGAGGAATACGTCAACAACTACACCCCTGACGGAACCATCGACTTGAGCCCCGACATGAAATGGTCGGGCCGGGAGCAACTGATGGATTTCATCGCCAATCCCAAGGGCGGGCACAAGGCGATCGAAGGCCGCTGCCAGCATACGTCGATGAACTATTTCATCCGCGTCAACGGCAACACCGCATGGGCCGAGGGCTACTCCGTCGTGTACCTGCAAAAGGGCGATACCTACGAGCCGTTTACCTGCGGCTTCAATCACTGGGACTTCGAGAAACGCGGCGACCGCTGGTACCTGAAATACCGCTACCGGCGCCCGGTCGGCGGCAACGAATGGGGCGGCAAGGTAATCCGCGACTACTTGAAATGATCCTGCCGGCTCACGCGCCCTTCCCGCTCCACGGCGGGGCGTGATAGAGCTTGAAACCGGAACGCGCAGCGGGCCTGGATTGCCCTTGCTCTTTTACTGCGTCGCCTGGGTCCGCGCAGGAGGACGTATGGAAATCAAAAGCCGGCTGTTCGAAATGTGCAAGGGAGGTGAGCATTCGACCTGCGAGGGCGTCTTCGAAGTGCCGGGCTCACGGCCCCGCACTGCCGACAATCCGCGCGGCGTACTGCGCCACGAATGCTCCTGCGAATGTCACAAGGGCGCCGCTGCGGGCAAGACCAGCGATGCGGGCGCCAAGCCCGGCACCTGACAAGCGCGCCGCCGCCCGGACCTGGACTCTTCCTGCGCTCTGAAAACCCCAGTTGGTGCGGGGCGGCCGTGCTGCCTGCCGGCGACGCGGTCAAGTTACCGCCTCTTCGCGGCCGCGCGCGAACCGGTCGAGCATCGCGATTTCTTCCGCCATCCGCATCCGACCGCGCCGCGGCGGCTTAAGTGTTGTGTCACAATTCGGCCGCGGCTGCGGGGTAGATGGGCAGGGCCGGAGAACCGTCTCCAGTTTGCGAAAGGAGCCGCACGCAATGGCGAAAAGGATGTTCCTCAATCAGCTCAACACCAAAGACCCCAAGGCATGCGTCGAGTTCTACAAGAAGCTCGGCTTCGTGGAGGATCCGGGATTCAATCAGAAGCCGGGCGCGCCGGTAAACCCGGTCGCCGGCTTCAGCGAAAAAATGGGCGCGGACGCGCTCAACGACGCCGGCGAGTTCATCATGCTGAAACATCCCGACGACGACTACCACCTGGAGGTGGGCGTCTGGAAGGCGGGCAAGCTCGCCGATCCGGCTTATCCGGCCAGATTCAATCAGGCCGGCCTGGTGCGGATTTCGTTTTTGGTCGATGACATCGATCAGGAATTGGCCGACGTGACCGCCAGGGGCATCCCGATTCTGTATGGGCCTGAGACTTTACACCTGCAATGGGGCGTCACAAGGTTCGCATTCATCAAGGACCCCGACGGCACCTTTGTTGAGTTTCTGGAGATCAAGCGGTGAAGACCTCTGACGCATAAGCCTCTACCAGGGGAGGAAACCGCGTATGGAATGACCGGAGATTTTTCCATCAGCCGGACCCGTTGTGACACACGGAACTGACGCATCAGGCAAGTTGGGATCGCTGCTGTAAAAGTATCCGGCGCCCTCACCCACGAAAGAATGAGGGCGGCGCTACACCATGGGCAAGGCGCCGCCGCGGGCGTGCAGCGTCTGGCCGGTCAGCACGTTGCTGGAATTGGTGGCGGCGAACACGATTACTTCCGCGACTTCCTCCGGATAGCAGGGGCGTCCCAGCGGCATCGACCCGCCCAGCTGCCTGAGGTCCTCTTCGGTGGGTCCCGCCTCGCGGCCCATCGCGGTATGCATCGGGCCCGGCGCCACAATCGTAACCACGATCCCGTTTTTCGCCTCTTCAAACGCGAGCACCTTGCTGAACTGGATCACGGCGGCTTTGGCGGCGCCATACAGCGCGAGCCCGGCGTACGGAGTAATCGCGCCGCCCGACGCGGTGTTGACGATATGCCCGCTCTTTTGCGATCGCATCTGCTTGAGCACGGCCTGGCAGGTAAATGCGGTGCCGAGAAAATTGGTGCGGAAGACCTGCTCGTAAGTCTCTTCCTTGAGCTCCTCGATGCGCTCGCTGGGACAGATCGCGGCGATGTTGGCGAGCACGTCGATGCGGCCGAACTCACGGAGGACGCGCGCGACCATCGCCTCGACGTCAGTGCGCTGGCGCAGATCGGTTTTTATATAAGTTGCGCGGGTTTCTTTTTCGCGGCGAATGGCCGCCGCGGCCTCTTCGCCCCAATCATCCCTCACGTCCACCACCGCAACGTCATAGCCCTTGGCCGCCAGACCCGTCGCGGCGCATCGCCCCAGTCCCCACGGACGCGCCGCTCCGGTGACAATCGCCACGCGCTCGCTCTTTGCCATCGCGGTTTACCTCCGAGGCAGTTCTTAATCCTTAATCCCCCGGATGCCAAGCGCGGAAGGGTCCAAAGTAAACCCTGCGATGATCTGGCCGAAAGCGCAGGAGGGAAGTATAAAGATGAGGACGTCGGTTCTATTATGGTCCGCAGGCGGCGCCGCTTTGACTGGCACCGCGATCGAAAACGGAGGTCTTTCATCAGATGGCAGACTGGAAAGAGGAAGTCACCCGCGTGGCGGGGACTGACCTCGCAATTATCAAAGGCGGGCGCGGCAAGCCGTTGCTGGTGCTGCACGAGGAACTCGGGCATCCCGGATGGCTTAACTGGCACGACGCGCTGGCGCAGGAACGCACGCTGATCATTCCGATACAGCCCGGGATGGGCAATTCGCCCCGTGTCGAACCGATCAGAAACGTCACCCAGCTGGGCCTGTTCTATTCATGGGTACTGCGCGAGATGGGTCTGGCGCCGATCGATGTGATCGGCTTTTCGATGGGTGGATGGGCGGCGGCGGAAATGGCTACCATCAACCCGGCCCAGTTCCGCCGGATGGTGCTGGTCGCGCCGATGGGTATCCGGCCCCCGGAAGGCGAGATCATGGACGTGCTGACGGTAACCATCGGCGCCCAGCTCAACGCGACCGTCTACGACCGCGACGCGACGCCCGAATTCAACAGCCTTTACGGCGGCGGCGAGCGCTCGGCCTCGCGCATGGAGGCGTTCGAGGACGCGCGCACGGAAACCGCGCGCATCGCGTGGGAGCCAATCCTGAATAATCCGAGCCTGTCCTACTTCCTGCAGGGGGTCAAAGGGCTTCCGGTGCAGCTCATCTGGGGCGTCGAGGATCGGGTGGTACCGGCCAGCGCGGCCAGGGCCTACCAGCAGGCGCTGGCCAACACCGAGGTGCGGCTGGCGCTGTTCGACAACTGCGGCCATCGCCCGGAAATCGAGCAGCGAGACCAATTCTTGAAAACGGTGCGCGAGTTTCTCGCCTGACGCCGAAAAGGAGACCGCCATGTTCATAATGTATTTCACCGAGCGCCCGTATCGCGAAGTTCCCGAAGAAGAGATCATCCGCAGCCGCAGCTTCTTCGGCACGCCCAACAAGTTCTTCGATCATGAAGTCGGCGCACGGCTCTACAACGAGTATCTCGACGAAGCGGTCTACGCCGAGGAACTGGGATTCGACGGCGTGATGCTCAACGAACATCACGGCACCCCGTTCTGCATGGGCGGCGTGATGGACGTCGAGGCCGCCATCCTTGCCCGCATCACCAGGAAAGTCCGTATCGTGCTGCTGGGCAATCCGCTGCCGATCGTGAAGAATCCGGTGCGTCTGGCCGAGGAACTGGCGACCATCGATCTGATCTCGCGCGGGCGGCTGGTGCCCGGATGGGTGCGCGGCGCAGGCAGCGAACAGGTGTTCCACAACGCCAATCCGGCATACAACCGCGAGTACTTCAACGAAGCGCACGACCTGGTGCTGGCGTGCTGGACGCGGCCGGGTCCGTTCCGCTGGGAGGGCAAGCATTTCACCTATCGCTTCGTCAATCCGTGGACGCTGCCCTATCAGAAACCGCGCCCGCCGATCTGGATCCCCGGTATCATCAGCGGCGAGACCGTAACCTGGTGCGCGGAGCGGAAATATCCCTACATCGGACTGGGGACGTCGCTGCATCTGACCGTGGACCTGTGGAATCTTTACGGCAAGGTCGCCGCTGATCACGGCTACCAGGCGGGCAGCGAGAATTTCGGCTACCTCCAGCAGGTGCATCTGGCGGACACCGAGGAGGAAGCGCAGGAACAGGGCAAAGCGGCATTGTTCGGCGGCGGCGGCGCGAACTTCTCGCGGCCCGAATGGACTCTGCCGCCGGGCTACAACTCCAAGGAAGCGAACCGCCGTCTGTTCCAGTCCCAGAGCGATTACGGCTTTCTGGGCATCACCTCCGAAACGCTGCAGCGCTCGCGCGAAGACGTTCCGCCCGAAGAACGCGCGCGGCGCCGCGCCGAGCGCCGGCAGAGCGATACGCGCCACCGTCTGCAGCGCGGCGAAATCAGTATTGAAGAGGCTAAATCCAAGATTCTGGCCAACTACGGCAAGGCGCAGGCCGGCTTCCAGATCATTATCGGCACGCCCAAATCGGTGTTGCCCAAGTTGCGCCTGATCATGGAAGTGCTGCGGCCGGGCGTGTTGGGACTGTTCCAGGCTCAAGGGCCGCTGACCCGGGAGCAGCGGCTCAACAGCATGCGTCTGATGGGTCAGGAGGTCCTGCCGGAGCTGCGCGAATATGCCAAAGAACTCGGCATCGTCGATCCGTTCGAGCGCCAGCCGGGGTCGCGGCCGTTCGTGGCCGGCACCCAGTACGAACCGCTGGTGGACTGGGAAGCGTTAAAGCGCGCGCCCAAGCGCGACGAATCCGTCCGCGTGTAAGAAGGCCGGCGCCTGTCCGGCATGTGCCGGGCAGGCGCCCCAGTCTTCAATCCGCTCCTCCTCCAGTGGTAATCGGCGAAGTGCGTCTTATTTATTCAGCACCTTGATTTTGAACCGACCGAGCTTCTTGTTCTTCGTCTTCAGTAATCCGTCACCTGGCTTATCTGCTGGACGGTGGCGGACGGTGCAAGTGGCGGGGATAGCCGGCCGTGACGATTACATAGTCGCTCAACCTGCTCATCCTGTCGCAGGTGCATGAAGCGGATTCGGGGTTGTTTGCGTGATCAGACAGGGCTTGTCCCGGCATCATGCCCATGGACGATCATGAAGATATGGCGCGCTATCAGCCAGAAGAAGAATTGCGCAAAGCACCTACGGGACGCCGCCGATTAACCCGCCGGCGGTCAGCGCTCAGCGATAATGCCGCATCAGGCCGACCACCACCCCTCGCACGTGGAGGTCGTCCTCGGAGGCATAGATCGGCTGCATGGTTGCATTGGCCGGCTGCAGGCGGATACGGCCGTCGGATTCGCGGTAGTATTTCTTTACCGTCGCCTCACCGTTGACCAGCGCCACGACAGTCTCGCCGTTGCTGGCGGCGTCGCGCCCTTCGACGATGATATAGTCGCCGTCGCGGATGCCCTCGTCGATCATCGATTCGCCCCGCACTCGCAGGCAGAAGGTGTTCTGACGCCGGATGAACTCCTCCGGAACCGTAATCGACTCGTTGGTCTCGGGCGATTCGATGGGCCGTCCGGCGGCGACGTAACCGGCCATCTGCAGTTCTTTCGCGGCTACCCGCGTGCCGTCATCGACCATCTCCAACGCCCGGCTGTGATTCCATTTGCGCTTGATGCATCCTTTGGATTCCAGGTTCTTGAGATGCTTGTGGATGGTGGCCAGCGAGGACAGACCGAAGTAAGCGCCGATCTCCTGCAGGGTCGGTGCATAGCCGAACTGTCTTATGTAGTCGTTGAGATAATCAAGAAGCTGTTTTTGCCGTTTTGTCAGCGTCGCCATCGCTGGCATGCTCCCCGAGTTGGTCTTAAATGCGCCAGGCCGGATTGCCGGCGCGCCCCGCCGCCGCGTCCATCCCGTCAAAATGATGGCGAAAGTCAGGCGAAAAATCAAGCGCGATGACCCACAATCCGCCCACCAAAGTACTTCAATCGTGCAAACCTGTCTCAGCTTCAGCAATGAAGATGCGGCTGCGTCAGCGCATAGCATCCGCGCAGGCCGGCAACCGGCGGACATTGCTCCAGCAGGCCCTCGCGCACCAGGCCCGCGGCGGCGCGCACCACCAGCGTATGATCGATTGCAAGGGTGCGGGCGATTGTGCGCGGATGGCCGTAGCCGGCGATCAGAAAGTAGCGCTGGACCAGTTGACGGGCGGCCGCGCCGCGCCGCATCCTGCGCGCCTGCGCCAGCGCCTGGGGCCATCGCTGCTCCATCGTGCTCCAGACGTAGGTGAACGGCTCGTAGCGTTCCTCCACCTTGAGGATAAGAAACTTCTCCTGCAATTCCTTCATCGCGCGCTCGAATTGCGCCCGCCGTTGGGGCCGGGAATACCCGCTCGCCAGCTTCAATTCCCAGGTCGCCGCCGCCCGGCGCCGGCGCAGCGCGTCCATCACCAGCTTGGCGCACAGGCTGAGCGCGCCGCGCCGGAACGCGGTTGCGTACGAGGTCGGTTCGATGCGCAGGCGCAGAAACGCCGGCAGCATCTGCGGCGCGATAAAGGCGGGCCGCCCGGCGATCGCCTTGCCGTAGTAAACCGCCGCTTTCGCGCTGAGCACGTCCTTCAGCCGCCAGGTCATCCCGATGGCGAAATCGTGCTGAATATGATGCGGCAGCGGCGGCTCGCGCTCGCCGGCAATCGCTTCGCGCAGGCAGGGCAGATTGAGACCGGCGGTAAAGGCGGTGCAGAAGCCGACCTCGCCGATAAAATTGAGCGCCTGCTCCTCCGATTTGATTCGGCGCGTGCGCGTGCGGCGAAAGTAAAAATCGCGATGCCGCTCCAGGCGTTCGCAGAGATCCGATGGCGCGCACTCCCGGGACATTGAAGGCGGCAGCTCAGTCTTCGACCTTTTCAACGCACTGGCGGAACAGCGCGTGATAGTTGGCCACCACGCCCAACTGGCGCACGATACCCTCGGCGCCGATCAACGTGCGGATCAGAAAAACACTGTGCGCCGGCGACTTGTACAGGCGATGCTGCACCGCCAGTTCGCCCACCGTAGCCGCCTTGGCCACCGATTCGTACTTCTTCGGATCGAAGCGGCGGTTTACCAGCACCGGCTCGAACAGGATGCGCACGATCTCGATCATCGGCGCCGCCGGCTGGTTCCTGTCCAGGTAGCCCAACGCCACCAGCGCCTGCGCCATCGCGCGATCGTCGCCGGCCAGCAGCGCGCGGGCCAGCTTCAAATTGGCCTTGCGTATCGGTTCGGGAAAGCGCCGGATCGATCCGAAGTCCAGGATGCCGAGCCGCGGATGATGGGTTACCAGGTAGTTGCCGGGATGCGGGTCCGTATGCAGCACGCCCAGCTCCAGGATCTGCCGCCAGATCAGGCTGAAGTATTTGCGCGCCACCCAGCTCTTGAGCCCGGGATCGACCACCGGCGCAAAGACGTCGGTCAGCGAATAACCCTCCAGATAGGTCATGGTCAGGACACGGCGCGAACTCAACTCGGGAAAGACCCGGGGGATCATCACCTCCGGATCATCGGCCAGAAGATCGGCGAAGGCTTTCATGTTCGCCGCCTCGCGCTGGTAATCGAGTTCCTCGCGCAGGCGCTGTTCCAGTTCGGTGTAAATCGTGCGCACGTCGATCTTCTGGCGCATCAGGTCGCGCGCGATCGCTTTGAGCGTGGTCAGCAGCAGCTTGAGATTCTTGAGATCCTGCTCGACCGTCTGTTCCACGCCCGGGTACTGGATTTTGACCGCGACCCGCTCACCGCCGCGCAGGGTTGCGCGATGCACCTGGCCCAGCGAGGCGGCGGCAAACGCCTCGCGCTCGAAGCCGGCGAACAGCTGCTCGGGCTTGCGGCCCAACTCGCGCCGCATCTGCTCGGAGATGGTCGCGTAGTCCATCGCCGGAACCCCGGCCTGAGTCACGCTCAGCACCTGCAAAGCCTCGGCGGGCAGGATGTCCGCGCGCGTGGAGAGCATCTGGATCAGCTTGAGAAACGCGCCGCGCAGCTCGTTGGAACTCTCGACAATCAGGCGCGCGTTTTTGATATGCGTATCGAGCAGCGCTTTGGTCTGAGCGTCGCGGCTGAGAAAGGGCTTGCGCAGCGAGTTCCACAGGTAGCTCGACCCGACCTGCGAGGCGAGCCCGCCCATCTTGATCGCGCGCCGCGCGCGGCCGCTGGTCAGCCGCTTGTCATCCGCCATCGGATGCGCTCCGGTCCAGCCCCACGCGATTGATCAGCGTCGCCGCCATCGCCGCGCCAAAACCGTTGTCGATGTTGACCACCACCACACCGCCCGAGCAGGCGTTGAGCATCCCCAGCAGCGGCGCAATCCCGCCCATCGCGACGCCGTAGCCGACGCTGGTCGGCACCGCGATGACCGGTTTGTCGATCAGTCCGGCGACCACCGAGGGCAGCGCGCCTTCCATGCCCGCGGCCACGATCAGCACGCTGGCGGCGGCGATCTGCTCGAGGCTGTCAGTCAGGCGATGCAGTCCGGCCACGCCGACATCGTACAACCTGGAGACGCGGTTACCGAACATTTCCGCGCATACCGCGGCCTCTTCCGCGACCGGAATATCTGACGTGCCCGCGCTCAGCACCATCACGGTGCCGTGCCCGACCGGGAGCTGCGGATGCGTCCGGATCAGTCCGATCCGCGCCTCGGCGCGATATTGGAAGGATTTCAGCTTGCGCGCCAGGACCCGGGCTTTGGCCGGATCAAGGCGCGTCACGATCAGGTTCTGCCCGGCCTTGATCACGCCGCGGCCGATGGCGGCGATCTGATCGGCGGTCTTGCGTTCGCCGAAAACGACTTCCGGCACGCCGCGGCGAATCTTGCGATGAAGGTCGATTTTGGCAAAGCCGAGATCGGCAAAGGGCAGATGGCGCAGACGCGCCATCCCCTCGCTTACGCTCAAACGGCCCTGTGCGATCTCGTTGAGGATCTCGCGGATGTTGGTTTCGGTCATGATTGGGTCAGGGACGGCGCAGCTGCTCGGGCCGCAGCGGATGGTCCAGGATCAGCAGCACGTCGCGCACCGCGCGCGCGTCGGCGCGCGTCACCCGAATAGTGACGTCGGCTACCGAAAGCTGTTCTCCAGGCTTGGGAATATGCCCCAGATGCTCGATCACAAGACCACCGATCGTAGCATACTCCTCGCCCTCGGGCAGACGCAGGCCGAAGCGCTCGTTGAGATCGGACAGGGTGGCGCGCGCCGACACCGCCAGCGTGCGCGCGTCGATAATACGCGCCATCTCCTCGCGGATGTCGTATTCGTCCTCGATCTCGCCGACCACTTCCTCGAGCAAATCCTCGACCGTGATGATTCCGGCGGCGCCGCCGTATTCGTCGACGATCACCGCCATGTTTTCGCCCGTGCGCTGCAGCGCGAGCAGAATTTCGTCCAGCGGAGTGGATTCGGCGAAGTAGCTGACCGGACGCATGATCTCGCCCACCGGCCGACTAAGGTCGGGCGACTCCAGCAGATCGAATACATGGACGACGCCGACCAGGTTGAGGATCTGACCGTCGTAGACCGGCAGGCGGCTGAAACCCTCGCGCCGCACCACTTCAATCGTCTCCGCCTGCGACAGCGTCAACGGCACCGCCTCGACCCGCACCAGCGGCACCATCGCCTTGCGCGCCTCGGAACGGGTGAAGCGGAAAATGCGGCTGATCATGAAGCGTTCGGCGGGCAGGATGGCGTCGGCCAGCGCCCCCGGATCGCTGCCGCGCCGGCGCATCAGCAGAGCCAAATCCTCGCGCGAGATGAGCGCGCGGTCGCCGTCGACCGCGATTCCCACCAGCCGGCGCATCGCGCGGCTCAGCAAGGTCTCCACCGTCAGCAGCGGCGCCAGCATCACGGTCAGCGCGCGCAGCGGGTAGACGGCAAAGATCGCGAATCGCAGCGGCGATTTCAGGGTCAGCAGCTTGGGCAAGGATTCGCCCATCAGCAGGCTCAAGGGCGAGAGAATGAACGGAGCGAGAAACTCGCGCCGCGGCATGTTAATATGCAGAAAGCTGGTCAACACCGCAGCGGCGCTGACGGTCGCCAGACTGGTCCCGGTCAGGATCGCCGCCAGCAGCCGGTCGCGCCGCTCCAGCAGCCACTGGAGCAGCGCGGCGGATTTCTCCCCCAGCTGCGCCGCGGCCTTGACCTTCAGCTCGTCGGCCGAGACCACGGCTATCTCGCTGGCCGAAAAAAACATCTGCGCGGCCACACAAACCGCAATCGCGCCAATCAGAACGGCCAGTGTCATGCCGCCCTCTTGAACGTCATCAGCTCCACGGTCGCGCCGCGCACCTTCTCCACCGTCACGTCGAAATTGCCCAGCTCGAAGCGTTCGCCGGCGCGCGGCACCCGCCCCAGCTTGCGCAGCACCAGGCGGTTGAGGGTCGGTTCGGCGCTGTCGCCCAGCGGCAGATTGTGCGGCCCCAGCACCTCGGACAGCTTGCGCAGCTCGATCGAACCCGCCACGCTCCAGGCGCCGCCCGCAAGCGGCGTCATCTCCGGAACCTCGACATCGAATTCGTCCTTCAACTCGCCGAACAACTCTTCGAGCAGGTCCTCCAGCGTCACCAGACCCAGCAGTTGTCCGTATTCGTTTACCACCATCGCCATCTGCTGATGGTTATGGCGCATGTCGTCCAGCAGGTCGCCCAACGGCTTGCCGGGCGGGACGAAATAAGGCGGACGCATCAGGCGCTCGATCCGCGTCGGCATCCGGTCCAGCCGCCGCGCGACCAGGTCCTTGGCGTGCAGGATACCGACGATGTGATCGGGATTTCCCTGGTAAATCGGCACGCGCGAGAAATGGCCGCGCGCCACTTCGGTCGCCAGCATCTCGGGCGGCGTTTCAAGCGGCAGCGAGAAGATCATATCGCGCGGCGTCATCACTTCGATCACCCGCCGCCCGCCCAAATCGAACACCCGATGAATCAGCTCGCGCTCGGCCGCCTCGACCTGGCCCTGGCTTTCGCCGGCGTGCAGCAGCGCTTTGAATTCGGTTTCGGAAACCGGTTGGGGCAGCGGCGGTTCGGAAAAGGGCGTAAACAGGCTCGCGACGGGACGCAGGATACGGGTGAGCGCGGCCAGCGGACCCGCGGTCAACCTCAGGATGCCGATCGGGTAGGCGAGCGCGAAGGTCTTGGGCGTGATGTCCACGATCAGCAGGATCAGCACGAAATTGACCGGCACCGCGATCCACGCGCCCCAGCCTTCGATCACAAAGAGCAGGAATGAGGTGAATAGGCAGGCGGCAAACACGTTGCAGATTTCGTTGAGCCCGATGATGATGACCAGCGACTCCAGCGGGCGCTGCAGCAGTCTATCCACCGCGCCGCGCAACCGGCCGGCCAGCTGCTCGCGCGTGCGTTCCATCCGCACCAGCGAGAACAACGCCGTTTCCGACGCCGCCAGGATGCCCCCGATCAACAGCAACAATCCGGCCGCAACCGGCAGACCCCACATATCTATCGCTTCGCCTCCGAGCCGACGGATTCGAGCTGATCCCATCCGCGCCGGTCCGGCGGTGCGATGAGCCGGCCGTCGGCGCGCCGCAAGCGCATCCCGGCGCGGCGGTCCACGATCCGGCCCACGCGATGCACCGCGACACCGAGACGGCGGGTCAACGCCGCCGCCGAATGTCCCCGCGGCAGGCAGAACAGCAGCTCGTAGTCCTCGCCGCCGCTGAGCGCCAAATCGGTTCGATCTCCGGCCACCGACAAATAATGCCGCGAGCGCGGAATCGCGGCCAGTTCGATCTCCGCCCCGACCCGGCTGCGCTCCAGAATATGGCCCAAATCGGCCAGCAGTCCGTCGCTGATATCGATCGCGGCCGGCGCCGGACGCATCCGCGCCAGTTGCTGTCCCGCCGCCAGACGGGGCTGAGGCGCGATGAAGCGGCTGACCAAAAATCTGCGCGCCGCGCCTTGCGCCTTGACCTCGCCCGCCATAATGCGCCATCCCAGCGCGCAGTCGCCCAGCGTGCCGGTGACGAAAATCTCATCATCCTTGCGCGCGGTGTCGCGCCGCAGCGCCGCGGAGAGCACCTCGCCGATCAGGGCGATGGTGATGGTCAGCTGATTGGCGCGCGTGATATTGCCGCCGACCACGTCCACCCCGGCGCCGCGCGCCGCCCGGCCCACACCGCGATACATGCCGGAGAAAAATGCCGCATCCAGGCCTTCGCGGATGCCGAGGTTGATCACGCATGCGCGCGGTATTCCGCCCATCGCGGCAATATCGCTCAAATTGACGGCGAGCGCCCGCGCGCCCAGCTGCGGCGCGCTGAGCCAGTCCAGATTGAAGTGGACGCCTTCAACCATCGAGTCGATCGTAATGAGCTGCGGCCGCCGCGACGGCGCGATGATCGCGCAGTCGTCGCCGGGGCCCAGCAGCGTGCGCCGTCCATAAGGCAAAGCGCGGCACAGGCGCTCGATCAGTTCGAACTCGCCGGCCTTCATGAGCGTGGCGCGCCGCGATGCCGGATCCCTGAGCAGGTGGAACCTGTCGGAGGAACAGAATCGGAACTGGATGAAAGATCGATGAGCAATCAGCGTTTCCGCAGCCGACTATAGAATGAAGCTAAACCATGGCGGTTGGCGCGGCAATACCATGGATGCGCAAACCGGCGAATGCGGGCCGGGCGGGGATAACGCGCAATACGGCCTCAGTGGGGCCAGGGAATTTGCGCGGCCGGCGTTTGCGCCAGCTTTTGCAGGTCGAAGTGCATCATCGCGGCGGCGTTCATGCCGACGATCGCCTCGACCTCCGGCCGCGGAACCGCGCCGAAAAGCTTTTCCAGATGACGGCGGCTGCTCGGATAGCTGCCCTCGACATGGGGAAAATCCGAGCCCCACATCATGTTGCCCACGCCCAGCGTGCGCCGCAGTTCGACTTCGTCCGCGGAAAAGAAGCTGGTCACGAAGCATTGCCGATGCCACTGTTCGAGCGGCGACATCTCGCCGCGGTAAGAGAGCAGCGAACCCGCCCTGGTCTGCGACCGCCACCACATCTCGATCTCCTTGAGCACCTGCGCGATCCAGTGCGTGCCGCTTTCAAGGATGCCGATTCTCAGGCCGGGGAAGCGTTCGGGCACCGCGCCGGCCAGCAGATGCATCAGGTATTCGTGCTCGCCGACCAGAATGTCGTGCTGCACCAGCAGTTCCCATCCGGGTTCCGGTTTGCCGGTGGTTGACCACGGCCAGATGGTGCCGTCCCAGCGCAGCAGCGGCTTTTCGCGGCCGAATCCGGCGTGGAAAATCGCCGCCATCCCGCGCTCCGCCAGCGCCGACCACATCGGATCGTAGTAGCGCGAATTGTAGCCGGGCTGATCGCGCGACACGAAAGACACCTTGCCGGGCAGCGAAATCGCGCGCAGGCCATGCTGGTAGGCGTCGTCGATTTCCTCCAGCACCGTGTCCATCCCGCAGATCAGATTGGCGGCGGTCGAACCGGTAAAGCGAAACGGCGCCGCGCAGACGTAGTCGGCGAAGTATCGATGGTACGCCATCGTACATTCATGCAGGAAATCCGGGTTGTCGCTGAACGCGCCGATAAATGGAGTGATAAATTCCGCCGCCACGCCGTCGGCGTCGATCATGGCGAGGCGTTCCTTCATCGGCAGCGGACGGATGTATTCCTCAAAACCGCCGCGCCGTCCGCTGTCCGGGATCGGCGTGAAGCCCACTTCGCCGAGGTTGACCTTGTCCTGCGTCAGCGGTCCGAAGGCGCCGATCAGAGTGGAGAAATAGCGCTCGGCGAGCACCTCGCCGCGGTCGAAATCGTCATGCCACCTGCGGGGCAGAAACGGTTTGAGCTGGGCGACCAGTTCGGTATGACTGTCCATCGAAATGACAATCATCGGCGCACCTCCCGCAGACATGGTGTAAGTCAGACTGCCACCACAATCGAGCAGTTGGCAAACACCGCGCCTCCCTTCTTTAGCTCCGATCCCGCGGCCGATTATGCGGCGGCCAGCCGATCATGCCGCCCCCGGGGCTAACGCTTCGAACGTGCGCTGGTCCAAAAGCGGCACGCCGGCGGCGGGAGCGCCGGGGGACAGCGGCAGGATGCAGATATGATCGGCGCCGGCTTTGAGCTGCGCGTCCAATGCGTCGCGCAGCTTTTCCTCCGTGCCCCAGGTCAACAGCGCGTCAACCAGGCGGTCGCTGACGCCGTTGCTTAAATCCTCGTCGGTGAAGCCGAGCGAGCGCACGCTGTTGGCGTAGTTGGGCAGCCGCATGTAGAAGCTGAACATCGAGCGTCCGGCGGCGCGGGCCTTGGCCGGGTCGGTTTCGAGCAGCAGCTTCTGGATTACGTAAATTTTGCGGTCGGGGCCTAACGCGCGGCGCACGCGTGCGGTCAATTCCGGCGTGCCGTTGGTGACGATCGCGCCGTCGGTCTGCGCGGCCAATGCCAGCATCTTCGGCATCAGGGCGGCCAGCACCACCGGCGGCTCATGGGCAAGCCTGGGTCCCAAAAACGGCGCCGACTTCATCTTCTCGACGTACTCGCACATGTACCGGTACGGCTTTTCGTAATGCATCCCGTAGCGGTTGATGAACGGTTTGTGGCTGGCGCCCAGCGCAAGGATGAAGCGGTTGTCGTACAGGCCGGCCAGCGTGCGCGCCGCGTTCATCATCGTGGCCGGCTGCCGTTTCCATATAATCGCGACGCTGAGTCCCACCTTGATGCGCTCGGTGCGGCTCAGCAGCATCGAGGCCATCGCGAACGGATCGCGCCCCACCACCAGTTCGCCAATCCAGAATGACGCGTAGCCGAGCCGCTCCGCCTTGTTGATCACCGCGCTGGCGTCGGCCGCGCCAAGATTCTCGACCGGGCAAACCACGCCGATTGTGTCCGCTTTCATGACCGCCATCGCTCACTTCCCCACATATGCTTTCGCAATCGCCTGGAGTTCCGCCGCGGCCTGGTCGGGCGCAAGCGGCGGCGGGAAGAGCACCAGCCGCGTGGCGCCCGCGCGGCGATAGTCTTCGACCGAATAACGCCCTTCCTTCAGTCCGGCGGGCGAGAACAAGGTGATGTCCATCCGGGCGAAATCGCGGCCGGCTTCGCCGCACATCTTCTTCAGCATCGACAGTCCGTGCGCGAGTTGATCCGGATTAAGTCCGATCGGACCCCATCCGTCGCCGATCGCGACCGTGTCTTTCAGCGCGCGTTCCGGCCTGAAACCGCCCTGCATCCCGCCGGCGCCGATCAGAATCGGCGGATGCGGCTTTTGGATCGGCTTGGGATAGCAATAGACCGGCGGGAATCTGACGAACCGCCCATCGAAGCTGGATTCCTCTCTGGTCCATAACTCCTTCATGGCGCGGAGGTATTCGCGCGTCATCGGCCATCGGCGCCGGAATTCCACGCCCATCACCGCCGATTCCTCCGCCAGCCATCCGGCGCCGACGCCGAAGATCACGCGGCCCCTGGAGTACAGGTCGAGGGTCGCCACTTCCTTCGCGGTCACCAGGGGCGGGCGTTCGGGAACCAGGCAGATGCCGCTGCCGATCCTGAGCCGCGCGGTGGCCGCGGCGGCGAAGGACATCGACACGAACAGGTCGGAGATGCGGCAGAGCACCTCGGGAGTTTTGCCGTCGGGCACGCGGCGCGTACCGTCGGGGCGGGTATAATGCGTCGGCACGACGGGATGCTCGGCCAGGAAGAGCGATTCGAAACCCAACTCCTCGCACATCCGCGCCAGCGACGCCGGATCGACGGTCGACTCCGCGACAAAATTCAGAATACCGATGTTCATCCGCTTCTCCCGATGCTTACCCGGCCACTTCGCGCAGTTTCCTTGCGCCCTGCTCTACTGCGGCGCGGATGAAGCCGATGGTGCTGCCGAACAGGAGCATCCGCGCGCCGTCGTCGATTGCGGGCTTGAAGGAGTCGAGCGTGAACGCAACGTCCATGATGTGGATCCCGCGCTCCGCGCATAGCCTGCGAACCTTCAGCTTTGCTTCCTGCACCTTCGGATGATTGAACTGCCCGATCAGTCCGTAGCTTTGCGAGAGGTCGGCGAACCCGACAATGACGAAGTCGACGCCTGGTACCAGCATCGCGCCCAGATTTTCCACCGCTTCCCTGGTTTCGATATTGAGGCCGAGCAGCAGATGATCGTTGGCCCACGCCGCGCCCGCCGCCATGTCGGAAACGTTCTGGAAATTGGAGCCGCCGTTCTGGCCCATCGCCCATCCGCGCCGCCCCTGCGGATGATATTTCGCCAATTCGATAAAGCGATCGACTTCGGCCGGTTCGCGCGTATGCGGCAGCAGCAGGCAGTTGGCGCCGTTGTCGAGCAGACGCGTGACGTAGGCGTACTGCAGGTCGGGGATTCGGATCATCGGCGTGATGCCCGCGGCGTGGCAATGCAGCAGCAGGTCAACCGCGGTTTCCAGACTGAGCGGTCCGTGCTCGAGATCGATGAAGACAAAGTCGGCGCCGGCCGCCGCGATGTTGTAAACGGTGTCGGGGTCGCGCGCCGACGCCAGTCCGCATCCGAGCGCGACCCGCCCGCTGTTCAATATTTGCTTGAGTTTATTCTCGCGCAGGTTCATTGAATTTCTCCGTGCCGGGGTCCGCCCCATCCCCTGAAGGAATCGGCGAGGGGTCGCAGCTTTTTCAGAAGGCCGGGCCGGGCTCGTCGATTATGCGGTTTTCGATGTGCCCGATGCGTTCGATTTCCACCCGCACCACGTCGCCCGTTTTGAGAAATTGCGGCGGATTCAGCGCGCCGCCCACTCCCGACGGTGTGCCGGTGGAAATAACCATACCGGGCAGCAGCGTAAAGACGGTGCTCAGTGTTTCGATTTGTGCGTAGCAGTCGAACACCAGGTGGCGCGTGTTCGAATGCTGCCGCAGCTCGCCGTTGACGCAGGTCTTCAGTTCCAGCGTATGCGGATCGCCGATCTCATCCGGCGTTACCAGCCAGGGGCCGATTGGACCATGCGTATCGAACGACTTGCCCAAAGTATGGGTCGGCGCGCGCATCTGCCAGTCGCGCACGCTGACGTCGTTGACAATCAGGAACCCGGCGATGACTTCATGCGCCCGGCCGCGCGGCACGCGGCGGCATCGGCGCCCAATCACAAACCCCAGCTCGCCCTCGTAATCCAACGCCTTCGATACGCGCGGCAGGTGTATCGGGTCGTAGGGTGCGTTGACGCAGGTGACCTGTTTATTGAAGAAGACCGGAAACTCCGGAGGTTTGGCCCTGGTCTCCGCGATATGGTCGGCGTAGTTCAGGCCGATAGCGAGGAACTCCGGCGGATTGGGAATCGGCGCTTCCAGCTTCACACCGGCCAGCGCAATGCGGCCGGCGCCCGCGTCAGCGGCCTTGCGCGCGCGATCCATCGCGGCGGCGCCGGCTTTCAGAAAGCCCAGCATGTCGCGCGGCAGCTCCGGCGCCTGCGCCGCGAGATCGATAATCGTATCGCCGGCCACGATTCCGATCCTGGTCCCCGCCGCGTCAGTGAAGGTGGCAAGTTTCATCGAAGCCTCGCTCTATTCGCCGTCTGACGTGAAGATCAACTCGGCCGTTATGGTATCAGGCACCCTCAGCCCGGCTCTCTATCATTGAAGAATGCGGGCGACGGAAACCAAAAGATACTCCAGCAGCGGCAGCCATCTTCATTCAAAAGGCTTGTTCAACGCCGCGGGCAATGATGCAACGCGGCGGGGGCGGCGCAAGTCTGCGAAGTCGCCGAGCCGCGCTGCGGCTGCGCCTGTTTTCAGTTCGGACGTATCGGATACAGCTTGAGCGCGTTGTCCCACATGATTTTGCGCTTGCTCTCCTCCGACACTCCCGCCAGCGCCATCACCTCCTTGACCGCGCGGCTGTAGTGGCGGCCCTCGGGATGGCCGAAGTCGGTCGCCACCACCACGTTGTCGTCGCCGATTGTATCGATCACCTGCTTGATACCGGGATCGTCGGGGTCGGCCGAGATGTAGCATTGACGCTGGAAGTACTCGACCGGCGCCATCTTCAACCCGGGAATCGGCAGGCCCTTGAACCCGCCCTGCACGCCCGCCGCGAGCCGGTACATCCAGAACGCGGCCCAGCCGGCGCCCGATTCCAGGTGCACCACGCGCAGCTTCGGATGCCGCTCCAGCACGCCGCCCATGATGAACGCCGCGCTGGCCAGCATGTTGCCGATGCTGAAGGCGGTGATGCTCTCGGCGGTGCCCAGTCCGGGCAGGTAATGGTAGAGCATCAGGTCGCAGGCGTTGAGCGCGCCGACATGCACGCCGACCGGAACGTCCAGATCGGCAATCGTCGCCCACAGCCGATCGTAGCAGGACTCGTACAGCCGATGCTCTCCGACCGGCACCGGGTTGATGTGCACCGCCTTGAAGCCCAATTCCTTGACGCAGCGCACGGCTTCTTTGGCCGCCGCTTGGGGATCGCGCAGGTCAAGCGAGCCGGTGCCGACCAGCCGCTCGCCGGCCTCGGAGCAGAAGTCGTGCAGCCAGTTGTTGTAGGCGCGCCGGATGGCCGCCGCGCCCGCCGGGCTCAGCGTGGGCGCCGCGCACGAGTACAAACCGGCGGTGGGATATACGACCATGTAATCGATGCCGACGCGCTCCATCGCGTCGATATAGCATCGCGGCGGAAAACCCTGCCGCGCATACTCGTCGTAAGCCTCGCCCAGGCCGGGCATGATCATCGGGCTGCCGAAGACCCCCTCCAGCGGCATATCGACGCCGCCGACACTGACGTCATTGAAGAAGGCCAGTCCGGTGCTTTTGCCCTTGGCGTCCTGGTTGTAATAGCCGGTGTAGATGTGCGGCATCTCGGCGCGATATTCGGGCTCGAGGTATCTCTCCCAGATATTGTTGGGCTCCAGGATATGACTGTCGGCGTCTATGAATCTCACCCGGTTCATTGCAGTTCTCCTTTGGACCGAGCCGTCCCGGGGCATCCCTGCGCGTCTTGTACCCGATCTGGTTTAGTAAAACCGTTCCTCATCATCAATATACGCGCGTTTGATCGGATCAATCGAAGAACTCGGCCGCGCGTTCGCCCAGCATCACCGCGGTATTCGCCGGGCATCGCCGCACCACCTGCGGCATGATCGACGTATCCACCACCCGCACTCCCTCGACGCCGTACACGCGGCAGAACTGATCCACCACGGCATCCTCAGCCTTCGGACCCATCCGGCAGGTGCCCGACATATGGATTGAGGTGCCGACGTGGGTGCGCAGAAAGTCGTCCAGCGCCGCGTCAGAGGAGAGCTCCTGGTCGGTGGGCGAGAAGCGGCGCGCGCCGATTTCGCGATACGGTCTGGTTTCCAGCAGACGCGCCGCCAGCCGCATCCCATCCCGCGCCCGCGCCAAATCGATGTCGTTTTCCAAATAATGGAAATTCAGCGACGGCTTGTCCGCCGGATCGGCCGAGGTCAGCTTCATCTCGCCCCTGGCCCTGGCCTGCATCATGATCAGCGAGATGGTGTGATCGTTGCCGTGCAGCACCTGATCGACGACCTTGGGCAGCGACATGCTGCGCAGGAGGTCGAACAACATTCGGGCCCGATTAAGCATCGGCACCCCGTACAGCACGGCCCGGTTGAGCGGGATCGACGACGGCAGCAGCATCATGTCGCTGTACACGTCGGAGCCGGGCGCGGTGTAATGCAGCGCGGTCTGCGCCCATGAATTGCGCAGCGGATCGACCTTGACGTCTTTTTTGACCTGCAGGCGGAGCGAGATCGACGCATGGTCGCTGAAATTGCGGCCCACCTGCGGCGAATCATGAATCACCGGGATACCGAAACCGCGCAATTCGTCCGCCGGTCCGACGCCGGAGAGCATCAACAAGTGCGGCGACTTGACCGCGCCGGCGCTCAGCACAATCTCGCCGCCGTGCGCGGTCATCTGCCGCCCGTCGATCGAGCCTTCGATTCCGCACGCCCGGTTGGCGTTGAACACAATGCGCTGGACCAGCACTCCGCTGCGCACGGTCAGATTGGGCCGGCTCAGCGCGGGCTGCAGATAAGTGACGGCGGTGTTCATGCGGACGCCGTTGATGTTGTTGACGGTCAACGCCCCGGCGCCGATTGACTTGGGGCCGTTCATGTCCGGGTCTTCGGGAAAGCCCGCTTCCAGGCAGGCCTGGACAAAGGCGCTGGCCACCGGCGACCATTCCTCGCGCCTGGCGCGGCGCACCGGAATGGGTCCGCCGGAGCCGTGGAAATCGTCGTGAAAATCCAGATCGGTTTCGAGCTTCCTCAAAAACGGCAGCACCTTGTCGAACGACCATTGATCGTTGCCCTCCGCCGCCCATCCGTTGAAATCCTCGGGCAGCGCGCGCGTGAACAGGGTGCCGTTAAGCGCGCTGGAGCCGCCGACCACCTTTCCGCGCGGCACGATCTGCTCCACCCCGGGTCTGAGCGTGGCGCTGAACGCCCAGTTGTTGGGATGGTCGGGCGCCATCGAACTGAGTATGCCGCCGTACTTCAATTCGCGCGGAAAGCGGTCCACGCCGTGGAAATGCGGACCGGCCTCGACCAGCAATACCTTGCGGCGGGGATTTTCCGACAGCCGCGCCGCCAGCACGCATCCCGCCGACCCCGCGCCCACGATAATTACGTCGTAGCGTTCCACTCCGGCTATTTCTTGTTCCTGGGCGTCGGCAGGCCGGGGATTTTTACCTCCACGCGCCCGAACTCCATCAGGCCGGTGACAAATACGGTGGTCAGGTCATCGCCGCCGAAGCAGAAATTCGTGATGTGCCTGTTGCCCGCCAGGATTGTCCCCAGATGGCGCCCCGACGGATCGATGATCCAGATGCCGCCGGGACCGGTGCACCATACGTTGCCCTCGCTGTCCACCTTCATTCCGTCCGGCGCCCCGGGCAGCTTCCCGCTCATCTGGCAGAACACCCGGTCGGAGGCGAGATTGAGCAGCCCGGTGTTGTTGAACAGGTCGAAGTTGAAGGCCCGGATATGCATCCGCATCGTGTCATTGACGTAAAGGATCGATTCGTCGGGCGACAGCGCGATACCGTTGGGCAGCACGAAATCGCGCGCCACCAGGTTGATCCGCGACAAATCGGGCGACACCCGATAGACGCCGGCGAAATCCAGCTCCGTGTCCACTCGCATCGTGATCGGATCGGTGAAGTAGATGCCGCCGTCGGATTTGACGCAGATGTCGTTGGGACGGTTGAGCTTCCAGCCGCGATAATTGTTGGCGACCACCGTGATGCTGCCGTCGGGCTCCTCGCGGGTGACGCTGCGGCTGGCATGCTCGCAGGCAAGCAGGCGGCCCTGCGGATCGCGGGTCAGGCCGTTGGCGTCGTTGGTGCCGTCCTTGTACAGCTCCACGCCTTTTTGCGCGCTCCATTTGTAGCGCTTGCTGTTGGCGTTGTCGCTGAACAACAGGTAGTTGCCTTCATGGAACCAGACCGGACCTTCGGCAACGCCCTTGATACCCCCGTCTTCGAAGAATCCGCCGAACCCGTCGGCTATCCATTCGATCTCCGCGTTGAGCGAGACCAGCCGCTCGATACCGGGAGCTGTTTTCTCAACCGCCATGGTCAAAGTCCTCCAAATGCCGGCGCGAACGCCGGCAATGTTCTGCTCCGCAATCGCCGCAGTTGGCCGACATGTAACACCGGCGGCGGAAATATTCCACCGCGTGGGATACTGAGTTCCGGCTGCTGGACGGATGCCGTGGGGCAAAGCGTTTGAAACCTCCGGGCGTGATCCTGTAAATCCAATCGCAGCATCACCGCTGAAGCGAATTTCCCCAAGGAGCGCCGAAAGATGACCACCAAAACCTACAACATCATCTCCGCGGACGATCACGTTCAGGAACCGCCCGACACCTGGCAGAGCCGGGTTCCGGGCAAACTCAAGCAACGCGCCCCCAGGATTGTCTCCACGCCCGAGGGCGACGCATGGGAGGTGGACGGCAGGCGCTACGGCGCGTTGGGTCTTGGCGCTCAGGCCGGCCGCAGGTACGAGGACTACAAGGCGTCGGGCGACACTTACAACACCATCCGCAAGGGCACCTTCGATCCGGCCGAGCGCCTCAAGGACATGGCGGTGGACGGAATCGACGCGCAGGTGCTGTTTCCCAATCTGGCCATCAGCTGCCTTTACAGCATCAGGGACTTCGAACTGCAGTTGACCTGCCTGCGCGCCTACAATGACTTTCTGTCGGATTTCTGTTCGGTGGCGCCGCAAAGCCTGATCGGCGTCGGGCTGCTGCCCACTGACGACGTTTCCGCCGCGGTAGAGGAAATCGAACGCGTCGCCCGACTGCCCGGTCTGCGCGGTGTGCTGGTGCCGACCTATCCGGGGAAAAGCAGCCTGGAGGATCCGGCCTACGATCGAATCTGGGCGGCGGCGCAGGACCATGCGCTGCCGATGCATATCCATCTGATCACCGGCACCGGCACCAAAAACGAGCGGTTTGCCCAGTTGGGATCGGCCAGCGCGCTATGCGCCGAGATGACCAACCATTCGATGGCCTGCTACGAGACGCTGTCCAAACTGATCTTCGCCGGAGTGTTCGAGCGCTATCCCAGGATGAAATTCGTCTCGGTGGAAGGCAATATCGGCTGGATCGGCTATTTCCTGGGCAAATGCGATATGGTTTATCGGCGCCACCGGCACTGGACCGGACTGGAATTGCCCAAACCGCCCAGCGAGTATTTCCGCCAGTCCATCTACGCGACCTTCATCGAGGACAAGGTCGGCGTCAGGATCGCCGACATGATCGGCGAGGACAACCTGATGTGGTCCTCCGACTATCCGCACACCGACACCACCTGGCCCAATTCGCGCCGGTTCATCGAGGATCAATTCGCCGGGCTTCCCGAACGTCTCAAACACAAGATTATCGCCGGCAACGCGCAGAAACTGTACAGCCTGTAATCGCCCCAGACCGGGCGATCCGGCGTTTACCTTGACATCCTGTCAAAGCCGGATTACAGACGATTTGCTTCGATCGATGTAGCTTCATATGAAGTTACTTTCAATCGAGCGATCTTAATTCGGAGCCGGACCAGGCCCGGCCGCGGTTCAGCGCGCCCGGGCATCCGGCGGCCTTCTTGGAGGATGCCCATGACAAGATCATCGGCCGGCTTTACCTGCACGATCGCCGCGATACTGCTGCTGGCGGGCGCCGCCGCATCCGCCAGGGCCCAGGTGTTCCCGCTCTACGATCCGGGGTTCGTGAAGGACCTCGCCGACGTCAACTCACCCGATACCATCGCGCCCGGCACCCAGATCACCGTGCGGAACTGGAGGCAGTACCGGCGCTTCATGCCGCTGGGCCTGCAGAAACTCTACAGCGGAGCTTATTTCTGGCATGTCGGCAATGGTCCAGAGTTCACCATGACCGTGGGCCCCACTATTCACACGCCGCTGCCGCGCAAATATCTGGACGATACCGAGAAGTACCATAACCAGGTGAGCCTGCGGCGGCTGCCCGACGGCGCCTATATGATGGACGGGTACGTCGCGGGGATGCCGTTTCCCAGGGCCGCCGAACCGAACCAGGCCTGGAAGATCGCCTACAACATCCGCGCGCGCTACGGCCCGTGGGCGATGCACATCCACTATCGTTCGGTAAACATCGACGGTTACCACAGCGTGACGACCGCCGATGGCATCGAGGACGCCTGGCGGATGAGCCACATCAGCGACACCGGGATGCCGCTCAATCAGCCCTACGCCGGCGATATATTCTATTCCAACCGCAATTTCGAGGCCGCCCCCGAACAGATAAAATACCTGACCGAGGTCACGCTGCTGCACGACGACCCGACCAAAATTCAGGACATCTACCTGTTTCTGCCCTCGCTGCGCAGGTCGCTGCGGCTGTCGGGCGCCGCGCGCTGTTCCCCGCTGCTGGGCACCGACTGGATCCAGGACGACCAGGGCGACATCCTGTTTCTCAAATTGACCGACTTCAGGTTCAGGGTGCTGGGCGAAAAGAAACTGCTGGCAATGGTGCATCAGGATCCGGTCGCCCGCAACAAGCCCGACGAATCGTTCACCAGCTATGATTCGTCGCTGCCCGGATGGCCCAAACCGGTGGACGGCAACTGGGAATTGCGCGACATGTATGTAGTCGAGATCAAGGCGCTGCCGGAACACTACTGCGTGCCGACGCGGATAATATACGTTGACAAGGAAACGTTCATTCCTTTCCTGCACGATATCTACGACCCCAATAACAGGCTGTGGAAGACGTATTTCTTTTTGGAAGGAATCGTTCCCATAAATCCGCGGGAGAAGGCCTATCTGCACGACGCCTTCAACGACTCCATCTACGATCTGCAGAACAAACATATGAGTTTGGCGCAGGTCGCGATGCCCGGAGTATCGGCCAACGAATATACGCCGGAAACGACCCGGACCGAGGAAAGCACGCTGGCCTTTCCCGCATCGCTCGCCCAGGTCATGCAGTAAACCGGCAATCCGGCCGCGATTGGGCGAAGGCCTGATTACAGGGGGGGTCGGCAGCTCGGAGCCGACTCCGCCGCCTCGATTCGGAGTCCGGCAATGAAAGATCCCGTTCTGCGAGAAGTCGTTCAAAACGCGCTTGACACGATCGCCGACGAGGTCGGCGTATTCGCGGCGCGCAGCGCCTACTCGCCATTCGTCAATCAGTCGGGCGAAATCGCCACCGCCATCTTCGACCCCCAGGGCCGTTTGGTGGCGCAGACCAAGCGCGGTCTCGCGCACGCCTGCGCGGTGCGAATCGGCCAGCGCGAACTGCTCAAGGACTGGCCGCTGGAAGCGATGGAAGACGGCGACGCGTTCGTCTTCAACGACCACTTCCGCGGCGGCATTCATCCCACGGACGTGATGGTGTTCCGGCCGGTTTTCCATCAGGGGCGCGTCGCGTTTATTTACGGCGCGATGATGATCGTATCGGATTTGGGCGGTTTGTCGGCGGCGGGACTTCCGGCCAACGCCACCGAATGCTTTCACGAAGGACTGATTATTCCCGCCGTCAGGCTGTACAAGGCGGGCCAGCCCAATCACGACGTCGTCGCCATGATCGAGGCCAACAGCCGCACCCCGCGCCGCGTGATGGGCGACATCCGGGCGCTGGTCGCGGGCGGGAATATGGCGGCGGTGCGGATGCTCGAGTTGATCGAAAAGTACGGCTGCGAAAATCTGCTCGCCATCATAAACGAACTGATGGACCGCTCGGAGAAGCTCACCCGCCAGGGAATCGAGCGCATCCCCGACGGCACCTACCAGGGGTCATACATAGTCGAGGAAGACGGTATCGTGCCCGACAAGAGTTACCGGGTGCGGGCGCGCATCACGATCGAGGGCGGCGATATCAAATTCGATTTCAGCGGCAGCGATCCGCAGGCCCGGGGCGCGGTGAACGCTTCGTATTCGCAGTCGCTGTCGGGAATCATATTCGCACTGCTCTGCTTTCTCGACCCCGAAATCCCGATGAATGAGGGCTTTTTCCGCCCGATTTCGGTGGAGCTTCCGCTGGGCAGCATCGTCAATCCGCGCTATCCGGCCGCATGCAACATCCGCATCGGAACAGTGCAGGCGATCGTCGATTCGATTATCCAGGCTTTCGCGCCGGTCTTTCCCGATCGCGTACAGGCGCCGGGCGGCACGCCGCATTCTCTGCTCGCCGCCGGACGCCATCCCAGGACCGGCGACATGTGGGCGTTCCTCGATCCGCATTTCGGCCCATGCGGCGCGCGGTCGACCCGGGACGGCGTGGATTGTATGCCCGACCCGCTGTTCGCGGGTCAGAGCGCCTACGGCCGCAATATCGAGAATTACGAACTGGAATTTCCGCTGCGCTACGAACGCTTCCAGGTCTGGCGGGACTCCGGCGGTCCGGGCAAATGGCGCGGCGGATGCGGCCTGCTCAAGGAGGTTACCTTTCTGGCCGAAAACGATCTGACCGTGCGCGCGGTCGATCGATGCCGCATTCCTCCCCAGGGACTGGCCGGCGGAAAGCCGGGAAAAGGCGGCGGCTGGATTATCAATCGCGGCCGGCCCGACGAATGGAATCCTCCTCCCAAGCAGACCAATATCCGCGTCCCGGCGGGAACGATGGTTACGCAGCTGGTGTCCGGCGGCGGCGGCTACGGCGACCCCTTCCAACGGCCGCCGGAACTGGTCGCCCGCGACGTCCAGGAAGGATTCGTTTCGATCGAAGCCGCCGCCCGCGACTATGGCGTGGTTATAGATCGGACCGGCGGCGAGGTCGACCTCGAAGCCACCCGGCGGCTGCGCGGGCGCTGAAGGACGCAACTGAGTAATGGAACGAAAATACTATGTCGGAGTGGATATCGGCGGGACCTTTACCGACGTGGTGCTGAGCGAAGCCAGCGGCGAGCGGGTCCATAACGCGAAAACGCTTACCACGCCGTCCGATCCGGTGCAGGGAGTGATGACCGGGATCGCGGAGGCGTTGGGCCTGGCGCAGGCGGCGCCGCACCAAATCTCGCGCGTCGTCCACGCCACCACCCTGGCCACCAATCTGATTATCGAGCGCAAGGGCGCGCCGCTGGCATTCGTCACCACCGAAGGCTTCGGCGATATGTTCGCAATCGGCAAGCAGGCGCGGATGGACGCGGACAGCTACAGCCTGCTGTACGAACGGCCGCCCGCGCTGGTGCCGCGCAAGATGGTATTCGAAGTGAAGGAGCGTCTTGCCGCCGACGGCCAAATCGCGGTTGCGCTGGACGAAGCTGGCGCCCGCGCCGTAATCGAGGAGATCGCGCGGGCGGCGCCGCAGTCGGTTGCCATATGCCTGCTGCATTCCTATACCAATCCGGCGCACGAGCGGAGACTGGCCGAGATGATACGCAGCCGTCTGCCTCAAGTGTATATCGCCCAGTCCGCCGAAGTATGGCCTGAAATCGGCGAATACGAGCGCGCCGCGACAACGGTAATCTCGGCCTATGTCGGACCGATGTTCTCGCAGTACGTAACCAACCTCGGTTCCTCGCTAAAACAAAATGGAATAAAGAGCGGACTTGAGATTATGCAATCCAGCGGGGGGATTATGCCTGCCGCAACCGCGGCCCGAAAGGCGGTCTATAGTATCGAGTCGGGCCCCGCCGCCGGCGTGATTGCCGCCTCGCATCTGGGCGAACTTTGCGGGCGCCGCAACGTGCTTTCCTTCGACATGGGCGGCACTACCGCCAAGGTCGCGCTGATTCCCGGCGGCAAGCCGGCGATTACTCACGACTTCCGCATCGGCACCAGCATGAGCGGCGGCACGCGCAAGGGCGGCGAGCCGGTCAAGGTTCCGGTGCTCGATCTGGCCGAAGTGGGCGCCGGCGGCGGCAGTATCGCATGGGTCGACAGCGCGGGGTTTCTGCACGTCGGGCCGCACAGCGCGGGCGCCGCGCCGGGACCCGCCTGCTATGGCTTCGGCGGCGAACAGCCCACCGTCACCGACGCCGACGTGGTCCTGGGCTACCTCGATCCCGACTACTTTCTGGGCGGCAAGATGCGCATTTTTCCGGACAGGAGCGAGGAAGCGATCGCGCGCAACATCGCGGCGCCGCTGGGACTGGGCGTGGTCGAGGCAGCCAAGGGAATATACGATCTGATCAACGCGAAAATGGGATCGGCAATCCGCGTCGTCACGGTGCGGCGCGGAGTCGATCCGCGCGAATTCGCCGCGGTCGCGTTCGGCGGCGCCGGACCCGCGCATATCGTTAAAGTCGTGGAGCAGTTCCAGATTCCGCTGGTGATCGTGCCGATCTCCCCGGGAGTGAAATCCGCTTTCGGCCTCCTGGTCTCCGATATGGCCTACGATTACATCACCACGCGGATGATGAACTGCGCAGACGCCGATATCGCCGAAATATCCAGAATCATCGCCGCGATGGAGGACGAGGCGCGCGCCGAGATGCATGCCGCCGGGCTGTCGGGCGAATCCGTCGTGCTGCAGCGCTTCTTCGACATGCGCTTCGTCCATCAGCGCCACGAGATGGCGGTGCCGATTCCCGGCGGGCCGATTACCGGCGATATGATCGGCGCCGCCGACCAGGGTTTCCGCCGCATGTATTCGGACATGTTCGGCGTGCGGCCCGCGGACCCGTGCCAGATGGTGAACTTCCGCGTCAGGGCGGTGGGGATGGTGCCGAAGGCGCGGACTCCGATCGCGCCGGCGGGAGATGGAAATGCGGACCGGGCCTTGAAGAAGCATCGCAAGGCCTACTTCCCCGACGGCGGCGGATTTGTGGATACTCCGGTTTACGATCGGGCGAATCTGAGAAACGGCGACAGTATAATCGGTCCAGTTATAGTCGAGGAGCCGGATTCGACCACAATCTGTCCGCCGGAGTATTCAATCACCGTCGATCCCTTTCTCAATCTCCTGATCAGCCGGCGCAATGGTTGAATGCCGGAGCGGCGGTATTTATGGGACGGGATTATAAAATCGCGGAGTTGCTGTGGCGCGCCGGGAGATGGTCCAGGTCTTTATGAAGGCGAACGGCAAAAGCGCCGGAACCCAGCCCAGGGATTTCGTCGATCATCTGGTCGAACAGTGGCAGCGGGAACAGCCCCGGCTCGACACCACGGTGGCCGCGATTGTTGTACGCATGAAGCGCGCCACCGCGATCTTCGACGACGCCCGCGAGCGGCTCGCGCAGCGCGTCGGCCTGCATGGAAACGAATTGATGCTGCTCGACGCGCTGCGCCGATCCGGTCCGCCCTACCGCCTCAAACCGGGAGTCCTGATGCGCGAATTGCTGATTGCGTCCGGCACCGCCACCCGCTGGATCGACAGCATTGAGGACCGCCGCCTGGTCAAGCGCCTGGCCGATCCCAACGACCGGCGCGGAATACTGATAGCGCTGACTCCGCTGGGGCGCCGCGTTCTGCAGAAAACCCAGAGCGCACACGGCCTGCGCGGGAACCGATCGCCGGAACATTGGGCGCTGTCCCGACTGGGGCGCGCCGAGCTGGAAACCCTTTCCAATCTGCTGCGCAAGGCTTTGTTGATGCTTGAAGGAGAGGCCGGGCCTCCGGCCGCGTGCGCGGCCGCTATGGACGCCAATGGCTCCGGGCGAGGCGCAAATCGGCGCAACGTGCGAGTGCCCCGCCGCTGCGCCAGAGGCTCAGGCGGCGCCGCGGATACGGCCGAGCGCCCGTAAAGCTGAACCGTCTCGAGCGGCTGTGCCGATTTCACCGGCAAATAGACACGCCTGCACTGACATAGTAATTCAGGTCTGCAACAGCACTTCGGGAGCGACACCATCAGATGGCACAGCGGCATTTCTTCATGGGCGTGGATATCGGCGGAACCTTCACCGACCTGGTGCTGTTTGAGGACGGCCGGCAAAAACCTTTCAACGCCAAGACGCTCACCACGCCGGCCGACCCGGTTGACGGCGTGTTGAATGCGGTGCGCGAAGCGATGGCGCAAGCGGACGCCGCGCCCGGCGAAGTGCGCCGCGTGGTTCACGCGACCACCCTGGCCACCAACCTGATTCTCGAGCGCAAAGGCGCCCGGCTGGGATTTGTCACCACCAAAGGCTTTGGCGACATGTTCCACATCAGCAAGCAGTATCCGTCCGGCATCGACCGCTTCAACGCGCATTACGAACGGCCCGAACCGCTGGTCGATCGCGAGATGGTGATCGAAATCGACGAGCGGCTGAATTTTCGCGGCGAGGTGCTCAAACCGCTCAATGAGGCGCAGGCCGAGTCCGCGGTCAGGCGGTTGGCCGCCGCCAAGCCCGACGCGGTCGCCGTCTGCCTGCTGCATTCCTACGCCAATCCCGCGCACGAGCGCGCGGTGGGCGAGATGCTGCAGCGCGCGATGCCGGGGGTTTACGTGGCGCTGTCATCGGAGGTCTGGCCGGAGTTCCAGGAATATGAACGCGCTTCGACCACGCTGATCTCGGCCTATGTCGGTCCGATGATGGCCGATTACCTGGGCCGGCTGGAGCAGGAATTGCGCGGCTTTGGGATCCAATGCGGCCTGCAGATCATGCAGTCCAGCGGCGCCGTGATGCCGGCTTCGATGGCCGCGCGCAAGGCGGTGTACAGCGTCGAGTCGGGACCGGCCGCGGGCGTTATCGCCACCGCGCAACTGGGCCTCGCCATCGGACGTCCCAACATGATCTCGTTCGACATGGGCGGCACCACCGCCAAAGTCGGCCTGATCCAGCATGGCAGGCCCAACGTAACCCATGACTTCGCCGTCGGCACCAGCGTCAGCGTGCAGGCGCGCGCCAGCGGCGAGCCGATCAAGATCCCGGTCATAGATCTGGCCGAGGTGGGCGCGGGCGGCGGCAGTATCGCATGGATCGATCCCGGCGGACTGCTTCAGGTGGGGCCGCTCAGCGCCGGCGCCGCTCCCGGCCCGGCCTGCTACGGGCTGGGCGGCACGCAGCCGACCGTGACTGACGCCAACGTGGTGCTGGGCTATCTCAACCCGGATTATTTCCTCGGCGGGAAGATGAAAATCTATCCGGAACGAAGCCGCGGCGCGATTGCGCGCAATCTCGGCGAGCGCCTCAAGCTTGACCCGGTGCTGGCGGCGCACGGCATATACCAACTGGCCAATATCCACATGGGCAGCGCGGTAAGACTGATTACCGTGTCGCGCGGCATCGATCCGCGCGAGTATGCGGTGATGGCGTTCGGCGGCGCCGGTCCGATCCATATCGTCAAGGTCGCCGAACAGTTCAACATTCCCACCGTGATTGTGCCGCCCTCGCCCGGCGTGGCGTCGGCGTTCGGGCTGCTGATGTCGGATTTGGCGCATGACAATGTGACTACTCATATCGTGCAATGTAAAAGCGCGTCGGCGGACGACCTGCGCCGGATTTTCGACAATCTGGAGCAGGCCGGACGCAGGGAGTTGACCAACGAGGGAACGGCACAGAAAGACATCGTGGTGCAGCGGTCGATCGACACCCGCTTCGTGCATCAGAAACACGAAATCAACATTCCCGTCCCGCCCGGACCGATTACAGACGCAACCCCTGCCGCGATCGAACAGTCTTTTCGGGATCTCTACTTCGAGCTGTTCAAGGTAAGACCCGCCGACCCGGTCGAGTTCGTGAACTTTGCGGTGCGCGTGGTCGGCGTGGCCAGCAAACCGCAGATCCAGCCGACGCCGCGCGGCGACGGCAACACCCCGCGCGCGCTCAAGGGTATGCGCCAGGCATACTTCGCCGAGACCTCGGGGTTCGTGGATACGCGCGTGTACGACCGCACCGCGCTGATGCATGGCGACAGAATTGAAGGACCGGCGATCCTGGAGGAGCCCGACTCGACTACCATCTGCCCGCCCGGATACGCGGTCGAGGTCGATCCGTTTTTGAACCTGGTTATCGGTAAAAAATAGCCATTGATGACTGAAAATGAATAATGAGGATTTTCTGGCGCTTGGCCTGATTCGGAGGTTAAGCTTGAGCTGAGCGCAGTTCAGATGCCCTTCACGTGTCAGGAGGTCGCGCCGTGAAAACGCCCGCCCATACGCGAGGAGCTTACATCGGTCTGACAGCGGTTGCGGCGGTCTTTGCCGCCTACGGCACCTGCCGGGGTTTTGGCGGCGTCAGCGTCGGCGGCCTCAGCGTCGGCGGCCTCAGC